>NZ_VFMR01000001.1:1804448-2405930 GCF_006715145.1 Microbacterium sp. SLBN-146 | reverse complement strand
GGAGAGGACGGCCGAGACGCCCCCGACGCCGATCGCCGCGGCGCGCCGCGTGATCCCGAACTTCTCCTGCACGGCGGCCGAGACGACCTGGAGGACCGAGACGAGCGACGTGAAGCCGGCGAGGGCGAGGGAGCCGAAGAAGAGACATCCGAAGATGGGGCCTCCCGGCATCTGCGACACGATCGCCGGGAACGTCATGAACGACAGCCCGACGCCCGTCAGCCCCTCGAGCTCGTCCACCGCGACACCCTGCTGGAACGCGAAGAAGCCGAGCGTCGCGAAGACACCGATGCCCGCGAGGATCTCGAACGACGAGTTGGAGAACGCCACGACGAGGCCGGGCGTCGTGAGATTCGAGCGGCGGCGCCGGTACGACGCGTACGTGATCATGATGCCGAAGGCGATCGACAGGGAGAAGAAGATCTGGCCGTACGCCGCGATCCACACGTTCGGATCGGCGAGCGCCGACCATTCGGGCGTGAACAGTGCCGTCAGTCCTTCGCCGGCGCCGTCCAGGAAGAGGGCCCGGACGACGAGGACCGTGAAGGCGACGAGGAGCACGGGCAGCGCGATGACGTTCGTGCGCTGCAGTCCCTTCGCGACGCCCGCCGCGAGCACGACGATCGCGAGCACCCAGACGATGGCAAGCGGAATGAGGACGCCGGGAACGAAGTCGAGAGAGAATCCGGGTTCTCCCACCTGCAGGTAGTCGCCCGTGAAGAACGCTGCCGGGTCGTCTCCCCACCGCAGATCGAAGGAGAAGACGAAGAAGCTCAGCGCCCACGCGATGACGACGGTGTAGTACAGGCCGATGACGAAGGCGATCATCGCCTGGAACCATCCGAGCGATTCCATCCAGCGCCCGAGGCGACCGCCCAGCCGGCGGAAGGCCGTGGGGGCCGCACCACGGAAGCGGTGGCCGATGGCGTAGTCGAGGAAGAGGATCGGGATGCCGGCAGTGAGGAGTGCGACGAGATACGGGATCAGGAAGGCTCCGCCGCCGTTCTCGTACGCGACGCCGGGGAACCTCCAGATGTTGCCGAGCCCGACCGCCGAGCCGATGGCCGAGAGGATGAACCCGATCTGCCCTGTCCACTCCTCTCGCGGTGCGGCGTGCGATTTCGCAGCGGGCGCGCTGTCAGTCCGGGCCATGCAGTCCTCCTCGTCAAGGTGCGCGACGATCGTCCGCGATTCCGGAACGCTACCAGTCGGCCCCGGCGCGCGTCGCGTCACACACGGGCGTCCGCCGACCTCGCCTCGAGGGCGTCGACGATCGCGGGAACGAGGGCGTCCGCCGTCCGGCGGTAGCCGAGGGCGGACGGGTGGAATCGATCGAGGCTGAACATCTCGTCGGGCTGCGAGATGAAGAAGGGCCCCACCGCCCGCCGGAGCGAGACGGGACGGGCCCCCGCGGCGCGCGCCGCTTCCGCCTGCGCGGACGCGAGCTGACGTGAGAGCCGCGAGCTCAGAGCCCGCAGCGGCTGCGGGACGGGACGGAGCGCGCCGAGATCGGGGCATGTCCCCACGACGACCTCCGTCCCCCGCCCGCGAAGCCGTTCGATCGTCTCGTGGAGCTGCCTGACGGAGGTGGCGATGGGGATCCGGTGCGTGATGTCATTGCCGCCCACGATGATGACGGCGACATCGTGACGAGCATCCGCGGCGATCGTGTCGAGCTGCCCCGCGAGGGCGGAGGACTCAGATCCGACGACGGCCGCTGTCGTCAGCCGCACGGGCCGCCCGACGGCGCGGGCCACCCCCTTCGCGAGCCTCGCCCCCAGGGTGTCCTTGCGCCGCTCGGCCCCGAGTCCCGCCGCGATCGAATCGCCCAGCAGGAGGAGTTCGACGGGGTCGCCTGCGAGGCGCTTTCGCCAAACCCGGTCGGCGTCGACGGCGACCTCGCCGAGGGGCTTGCCGATCCGCCGTCGCGCGATGGCGGCCTGCCGGGCCAGGACGGCGCGGGATGCCGCGACACCTGCCGCCGCGATGAGCGCTGTGCTGGCGAAGACGACGCTCACCCGACGGGTCGGACTCATGATGCCAGCCGAACACGTCGAGGTGAACGCCCGATGACGACCGGGTGCCGTCGAGCGCGGCTCAGGCGAGGGGCTTGATCTCGATGCTCTCGCGCGTCGCCCCGGCGGACACCGTCGCGAAGGAGGTGTAGTCGTCGGATGCCGCACGCTCCAGGAGCGCCTTGATGTTCTTCGTCCGCTGCTCCAGCCGCACGCGCGAGCCCTCGCTCACGAGCGCCGCCTTGAGCGCCAGCAGATCGCCGACGGGCATGTCGCGATCGTGGACCAGGACGACGGCGGGTTGCGCGGCATCCGCGGAATCATCGACGAGGTCGACGATGCGCTCGAAGCCGATCGAGAACCCGACGGCGGGAACGTCCTGACCGAGGAACCGGCCGATCATCCCGTCATAGCGGCCACCGCCGCCGAGTGAGTACTCGACCGACGGGTGCGCGAGCTCCAGGATCGTGCCGGTGTAGTAGCCCATGCCGCGGACGAGGAACGGGTCGAAGACGAGCGGGATGTCGACGTCCGACCCGCGGGCGGCCGCGACCGCTGCACCGATGCCGGCGAGGTGATCGATGATCTCGTCCGCGATTCCGTCCGGGAGCGCCTTGCGGATCTGCCCCTCTCCGTAGGGGAGATACTCCAGCGTCCGAGGGCGCGTGAGGAAGGTGTGGAACGCCGCCACCGCCGCCGCATCCGCGCCGCGCGACGTCAGCTCGGCGACGACGCCGTCCGGGCCGACCTTGTCGAGCTTGTCGATCGTGATGAGGACACCCGGGCGCTCCTCCGCCGCGAAGCCGAATCCCTCGAGCATCGCGTCCAGGACCCGCCGGTCGTTGATCCGGATGCTGCCGCCCCTGAGTCCGAGCGCATCGAGCGTGTCGAGGGTCGCGATCGCCAGCTCCGCTTCGGCGCGCGCCGAACCATCACCGATGATGTCGATGTCGCACTGCACGAACTGCCGGTAGCGTCCCTTCTGCGGGCGCTCGGCACGCCACACGGGAGCGATCTGGATCGAGCGGAAGACCGTCGGCAGCTGACCCCGATTCGAGGCGTAGAACCGGGCGAGCGGGACCGTGAGGTCGTAGCGGAGGCCGAGGTCCGTCAGGGACGCGGGGTCATCTGCCGCGGCGCGGATGGCGTCGGCGTCGAGTCCGCGTTTGAGGACGTTGTAGGCCAGCTTCTCGTTGTCGCCGCCCATGCCGGAGTGGAGGCGCGCATACTCCTCGACGACGGGAGTCTCGATCTCATCGAACCCGTGGGCACGGTAGCGCTCGCGGATGACGGCGAGGACACGCTCGCGCCGAGCCTTGTCTGCGGGGAGGAAGTCGCGCATGCCGCGCGGCGGATTGACGGAAGCCACGCCTCTATCTTTCCGCACCGCCGACCGTGCCTGCGGCACCCTCCGCCGTGCGCACGTCGGTCTGCAGGACGCGCAGGCGCGCTCGAAGGGCCCGCTCGGCATCCCACCCGTGAGTGCGCGCGGTCTCGACGAGCGCGAGAAGCGCCTCCCCGAGCTGCTCTTCGGAGTCGAGTGCGCTCTCGGCGGGTGCCACGTGAAGGACGTCGGACGGCAGTCGCGACGTTCTGCCGAGAAGCTTCTGGGCGAGGGCGAGCGACGGCATGCGCTCGCTCACTCCGTCCAAGACGCTGCGGCGGTCGCGCTTCTCTGCCGCCTTCGCGGCGTTCCAGTGCACGAGCACCTCTTCGGGCGTCGTGGCGACGGCATCCGCGAACACGTGGGGATGCCGCCTCACCATCTTGTCGGTCAGGCCCCGCGCCACATCATCGATGTCGAACGGGTCGTCGGGGTCGCGCGATGCGATCTCGGCATGGAACAGCACTTGCCAGAGGAGGTCGCCGAGCTCTTCGCGAAGGTCGGCCCTGTCGCCGTCCTCGACCGCGTCGATGAGCTCGGCGCTCTCCTCCACGAGGTAGGGCACGAGCGCGTCGTGATCGATCTGTTGCGACCACACGCAGCGATCGCGGACGGCACGCATCGTCTCTGCTGCAGCGCGCAGGGCATCGTCGGGGTGAGCGTCGCGCGGATCCAGGCTCATGTGATCCGAGGCTCCTCGGCGGTCTCGTGGATCGGGTCGTGCTCGGCTGCGACCGCGCCGCGGCGGCGGTAGCTGCGGGCGCGCTGCGCGACGAGGAGAGCCGCGAGGATGAGCGAGATCGCCGACCCCGCGAGGACGCCGAGCGTGGCCTCGTCGCGGATGAGGGGACGGCCTGCGAACGCGAGCTCGGACAGCAGCAGCGACACGGTGAATCCGATGCCGCCGAGGCTTCCCGCCGCCAGGAGGTCGAGGAACGACAGGTGCGGTGTCGCACCCCGGTTCCCCACCCGCAAGGAGATCCAGCCGAAGACCGTGATGCCGATGATCTTGCCGACGGGAAGGGCCACCAGCACGCCCCAGAACGCCGGCGACAGCTCGGTCGGCGACACCTGCGGAATGACGACGAGGGCCGCGGAGAAGGCGAACAGGGGAAGCACGACGGCGTTGACCCAGGGCTCCATCGCGTGCCGCGTGCGGAGCGCCGGCTGCTGCGCCATCGCGAGGCCGAGGGCGACGCCCGCGATCGTGGCGTGGACGCCCGAGAGGTACACGAGCACCCACGTGACGATGCCGATGACGACGAGGAGCACGACGACGGCGACGTGCCCGCGTCCGCCCGTCATGCGACTG
Organism: Microbacterium sp. SLBN-146; assembly: GCF_006715145.1. Classification (NCBI taxonomy): domain Bacteria; kingdom Bacillati; phylum Actinomycetota; class Actinomycetes; order Micrococcales; family Microbacteriaceae; genus Microbacterium; species Microbacterium sp. SLBN-146. Next base: position 2,401,219 of record NZ_VFMR01000001.1, on the reverse strand, counting down.
AGGATGCCGAAGGCGACGACGGCGACCGCCGCGAACGCGAGGAGCGCGACATTGACGCCGTCCGTGAACAGCACGGCGATGAAGACGATGCCGACGATGTCGTCGAGGATCGCGAGGGCGAGAAGGAAGATGCGGATGCCGCTGGGCAGACCCTTGCCGAACACCGCGAGGACTCCCAGCGCGAACGCGATGTCGGTGGCCGTCGGGATGGGCCATCCGCCCGAGGCATCCGACGTGCCCGCGAAGAGCAGGAACACGGCGATGGGGACGATGACGCCACCGGCCGCGGCGATGGCCGGCTGCAGGGCCTTCCGGGCGGAGTTGAGCTCGCCGCTCGTGAGCTCGAACTGCAGCTCGACCGCGACGACGAAGAAGAAGACGGCGAGCAGGCCGTCCTGGATCCAGTGCCCGATCGACATCTCGAAGACTCCCGGGATGCCGAGATACGTCTCCTTGAGCGCGACGACCGCGGGGCCGGCGGGAGAATTGGCGAGGATGAGGGCGAGGATCGCCGCCGACAACAGGATGATGGCGGGGAAGCGCGCAGAGCGCAGCAAAGACATAAGCGTCCTTTCGGAGGGGATTCTGGGTTCGTCAGACGACGTGCCGACCAGACTTCCCGGCTCTCCTCCCTCCAGCTTACCGGGCGTTGCTGATGTCACACGTGACGTCGAGGAAACACAGCGCCGATAGCGTGGAGGGATGCGTGAACCCACCCCCACCGAGGCGATCGATCTCGTCGGACGCTACGAAGCCGAGCAGTCCATCCCCGAAAAGATGCGCGCCGACGTCCGGCTCCTCGGGGCCCTGCTCGGCCGGGTCCTGCGTGAGAGCGGATCGCCGGGACTGTACGACGACGTCGAGCGCCTCCGCGTCGCGACCATCCAGGCATACACCGACGAGTCCGACGAAGCGTTCGCGCGCGCCGCGGCGATCGCCGACGGATTCTCCGTCGCCCGGGCCGACGAGGTCGCCCGCGCCTTCACGGCCTACTTCCACCTCGTGAACCTGTGCGAAGAGCACCAGCGCGTGCGGATCCTGCGCGAGCGCGACGGACGGCCCGACAAGGAGCGCGCGGGCGATTCGGTGGCTGCCGCCTTCGTCCGCCTCGCGGAAGAGGTCGGCGATGACACGGCGCTCGCGCGGCTGCAGGCGCTCCGCTTCCACCCGGTGTTCACGGCGCATCCGACCGAGGCACGCCGCAGGGCCGTGTCGACCAGCATCCGCAGACTCGCGACGCTCTTGGAGGAGCGGGACACCGCCGTGCGCAACGGCGCCGACGAGCGGCGCGCAGAGCGGCGCATGCTCGAAGAGATCGACACGCTGTGGCGGACCGCCCCTCTTCGTCCCGAGAAGCCGTCACCCACGGACGAAGTGCGTGCCGTCATGGCCGTCTTCGACGAGACGCTCTACACCGCCGTCCCGCATGTCTACCGGCGCGTCGATGACGCGCTCCAGGGACCCGCTGCCGGAAGCCGTGCTCCCATCGTGAAGCCGTTCGTCCGCGTCGGCTCCTGGGTGGGCGGCGACCGTGACGGGAACCCGTTCGTCACGGCATCCGTCACGCGCAAGGCCGCAGCGATCGCGAGCGAGCATGTCCTGCTGGGCCTCGAGCGCACGGCGCTGAGAATCGGTCGCACGCTCACCTTGGATGCCGCGACGACCCCGCCGAGCGCGGCGCTCGAAGCCCTGTGGCAGCGACTGCGCGCGGCCGACGAGGACGAGGCCGCAGAGATCGCGAAGCGGTCGCCCGGTGAACCGCACCGCCGCATCCTGCTCCTCGTGGCCCGCAAGATCGCCGCGACGCGGACGCGCAACGCCGATCTGGCGTACCACGAGCCCGAGCAGCTTCTCGCGGATCTGCGGGTCGTGCAGGAGTCGCTCGTCGCGGCGCGGGCACCTCGGCAGGCGTTCGGGCATCTCCAGCAATTAATCTGGCAGGTCGAGACGTTCGGATTCCACCTGACGGAACTCGAGGTCAGACAGCACTCGGCCGTCCATGCGAAGGTGCTCGCCGAGCTCGATGCCGGTGGCGAGCGCTCCGAGCTGACCGACGAAGTGCTCGACGTCTTCCGTTCCATCGCCTTCTTGCAGGAACGCTACGGTTCTCGCGCCGCGGGCCGCTACATCGTGTCGTTCACGCAGTCGGCACAGGATCTCGCCAACGTGCACCGCCTCGCCCGCTACGCCATGGGCCCGGGCGAAGCGACACCCGTCCTCGATGTCATCCCGCTCTTCGAGACGTTCGCCGACCTGCAGGCGGCTCCGGGGATCCTCGCCGAGATCGTCGAGCACCCCGAGTTCGCCGCCCGGCTGGACGCCACGGACAGGCGCCTGGAAGTCATGCTCGGCTACTCCGACTCCTCCAAGGACGTCGGCCCCGTCGCCGCCAACCTCGCCCTCTACGAAGCGCAGGCCGCGATCGGCGCGTGGGCCACGGAGCAGGAAATCGAGCTCACCCTCTTCCACGGACGCGGAGGCGCGCTCGGACGCGGTGGCGGCCCCGCGAACTCGGCGATCCTCGCGCAGCCGCCCCACTCCGTCGACGGGCGCTTCAAACTGACCGAGCAGGGCGAGGTCATCTTCGCCCGCTACGGCGACCCCGCGATCGCGATGCGGCACATCGATCAGGTCGCTGCGGCTGTGCTCCTGGCATCCGCCCCGTCCAACGAGCAGCACAATCGCGAGACGGCGGAGCGCTACGCCGACATCGCCGCGACGATGGATGCCGCCTCGCGCGAGCGGTTCTTCTCACTCGTGAAGGCGCCCGGGTTCGCGCCCTGGTTCGCACAAGTGACACCGATGGAGGAACTGGGCCTTCTGGCCCTCGGATCCCGCCCTGCGCGCCGCGGACTCTCGGTGGAGTCGCTCGCCGATCTCCGGGCGATCCCGTGGGTGTTCGCCTGGACGCAGGCCCGCATCAACCTCGCGGGCTGGTTCGGCCTCGGCACGGCGCTCGAGGCCGTCGGCGACGCGGACCGCCTCATCGAGGCCTACGACCAGTGGCCGCTCTTCCACACCATGATCGACAACGTCGCGATGAGCCTCGCGAAGGCGGACGATCGCATCGCCCGGCACTATCTCGCGCTCGGCGACCGCGACGACCTCGCCGCGCTCGTCACGGACGAGATGGCGCTGACGCGCGCGTGGGTCGTGCGTCTGACGGGAGGCGCGGAACTGCTGGGCAACAAGCCCGTCCTGCAACGCGCCGTCAAGATGCGCAGCCCCTACGTCGACGCACTCTCGCTCCTGCAGCTGCGGGCACTGCGCGCGCTCAGGACGGGCGCAACGGATGCCGAGCAGCAGCGCCTGCTCCTGCTGTCGGTGTCGGGCGTTGCGGCCGGTCTTCAGAACACCGGGTGACGCCGGGCGCGCGGCCCCGATCGATGTCGCCGCATCGACTCAATCGATGCGGCGGTCGTCGACGTGTCGCGCGAGGCTCCGCCCGTAGCGCTCGGTGAGCTGCACCATGAGATCCGGCGTCTCGCGATCGAGCCCGAAGACGTAGCCGGGGAAGTCCAGCTCCCGCTGGGCCTCCCAGATCTCCTCGTGGCGATCGGGAGAGAGCAGTTGGAGGGGATCACCGACGGCGATCCACCCGATCGGAACGACGGTGTCGGCGGGCAGGGTCGTGCGAAGGTGAACGACGGCGTTGATGCGCACTTCGCTGCGCGCGCCGATCCTCGCACCATTGAAGATGCGGGTACCGGTTGCGAGGAACACCTCGTCGGCGATGGTCGCTCCGGAGACGCTCGCCATGGGACCCACGAGAACGTGGTCGCCGATGTGCACGGCGTTCGTCGCAGTCGCTCGGATCAGCGCGTTCTCCATGACGATGACGTGGGCGCCGAGCGTGACCGGTCCCCCCTCCGACGTGATGACGGCACCGTGCAGGACGCGGCACTCGGGGCCGATCTCGACGTCGCCGCTGATGACGGCGGTCGGCGCGACTACGGCATCGGGATGGATCCGTGGGCTCACTCCCAGATGCTCGAACTGCATGGTGCTTCCTCCGTCGCAGCGTCGCTTGTCGATTGCAGCCAGAGTACGCCCGCGGGCGGCAAGGGCGAGGAGTTGCGACCGAGCCGAAGCGCGGCTGATTATGCCGGAAGTTGTCCACAGGGCACGTGGGAGTGTCGGAGCTTTGTTCTATCCTGGGAGCTGTCCGCACACTGGTGAATCAACACCGAAGGGAGCACCGGGCAGTGACCTCCGATCCGCAGTACGACGACTGGGCGACATCCCTGGGCGCTCTCGTCGCGGACGTCGCAGCGGTCAACCGACGGATCGCGACACTCCAAGCGCAGCAGGCCGGTCTGCTCTCGGATGCCGTTGCGCTGGCGGTCGAGCGCGACACGACGCGGTCGGAGTCGTCCCGGCGTCGGAATGCTGATCTGGGCATGCGGGAGGTCTGTGCCGAGCTGGCCACCGCCATGCGCGTGAGCGACCGGAGCGTGCAGCTGCGGATGAGCGACGCATCGACCCTGACGTCGCGCTATCCCCGCACCCTCACAGCCTGGCGTGAGGGGCGCATCGACGCCGCACACGCCGGCGTCGTCGTCGATGCCGGCGTCGTCGTGCCCGACGAGCTCGTCGCGCGGTACGAGGCGATCATCGTCCCGATCGCGGAGTCCGAGACCTCGGGTCGTCTCCGCTCCATCGCGCGAACGCTCGCGGCGCAGCTCGCACCCGAAGCGGTTGGAGAGCGGCGGCAGCGGGCAGTCGACGCGCGGGGAGTTCGCCTCGTGGACCTCGACGACGGCATCGCGCGGATCATCGCAGACCAGCCGGCCGTCATCGCGCACGGGATCTACGATCGCGTCACGCAGATGGCGAGAGAAGCCGCTCACATCGAGGCTGAGGAAGCTCAGCACGACGGAGAACGCGAAGCCGACAGGGGATCTGCTGACCGCGGGAGCGACCCCGAGGCGCACGGGGGTGAGAGCCACGGGGACGGCGATCCGGCCTTCGTCAGCGGCCCCAGTCGGGAAAGTGAGCGCCGGACGATCGGGCAGCTTCGCGCGGATATCTTCGCCGACCTGCTGCTCGCCGGCGATCCCGTGGCACACGACGGTGGCTTGGGATCCATCACGGCCGACGTGCAAGTGACAGTGCCCGTGCTCATCGAGGCGGGTGTCGGGGATGAACCGTGCGTCCTCGTCGGGCATGGGCCGATCGATCCCGCGACGGCCCTCCGTCTCGCTGGGAGCGCCTCGAGCTGGACCCGGGTTCTCACCGATCCTGTTTCCGGTGGCGTCCTGGCCGTCGATCGCTATCGCCCGAACAAGGATCTGATCCGTCACCTGCGGGCACGCGACGAGCACTGCCGCTTCCCCGGTTGTCGAACATCTGTTCTCCGGTGCGATGTCGACCACACGATCGATGCGGCTGCCGGCGGCGCGACGACGGCGAGCAACCTCAGCCACCTGTGCCGACGCCACCACACGCTGAAGCACCACACGGACTGGACCGTCCGGCAACGCCCCGGTGGAATCCTGGAATGGTCGAGCCCGACGGGGCAGCGCTACTCCGATCGGCCCGCGCGAAAGGTGAGGTTCGTCCCGACGGACTGGCTCGCGGTTGCAACGGCGCCACGACCTCCGGGAACTCCTCGCGCACCCTTCTGACACGTCCCCGGCGGGTAGTGTGTGCTCCCGTGACGGCACCTTTCCCGCTTCCCGTGAGCGATGCCCTGATCGACGATCTGCGTCGTCGCATTGAAGCGACTCGGTGGGGGCCGGAATGGCCCATGAGCCCCTGGGACGCCGGAACAGACTCGGCGACGTTGCGCCGCCTCGCCGAGCGATGGGTGTCGGGCTTCGACTGGCGCGCCATGGAGGCGGAGATCCTCGCCCTCCCTTCGGTCATGACGGAGGTCCGCGGCACACCGATTCACGCCTTCGTGTTCGAGGGCGAGACGGCCGACGCGCAGGCCCTCATCCTCACGAACGGCTGGCCGAGCACGAGCTACGAGATGGTCGACGTCGCTCGGAGACTCTCGTCCCCCTCCTCCTTCGGAGAGACCTCTCGCACGTCCTTCACCGTGGTCGTGCCGTCGTTGCCCGGCTTTCCGTTCTCGCCTCAACGACCCGGCGTGCGCACGGAAACGCACGAGCTGTGGCACGAACTGATGACGTCGCTCGGGTTCTCGCGGTACGGAGCGCACGGAGGCGACCTGGGATCGGGGATCACGTCTCGTCTGGCACAGGCTCACCCGGAGGCGGTGACGGGCATCCACGTGATGTCGGTCGTCCCCCCGATCGAACTCGACGAGAGCACCCTCACGGACGCCGAACGGCGGTACCGGAAGGAGATGGCGGAGTGGACGGAGCTCGCGGGAAGCTACGAGCACCAGCAGCAGCGGCAGCCCTTGACGCTCGCTCCCGCGCTCTCCGACTCACCGGTCGGCCTCCTGGCCTGGATCGTCGAGAAGTACCGCGCCTGGAGCGATTGCGACGGAGACATCGGACGCCGGTTCACCGACGACTTCCTCCTGACCCAGGCGTCGCTCTACTGGTTCACCAACTCGATCTCGACTTCCTTCCGCCCCTACTACGAGCACGCCCACGGCCTGACTCCCGCGGTCCGCAGCGTCGCCACTCCCACCGCCGTCGCGGTCTTCCCCCACGACATCGCGCGTCCACCCCGCGAGTGGATTGAACGGACCTACAACCTGACGAGGTACACCGTGATGCCGCGCGGCGGACACTTCGCGCCGCACGAAGAGCCGGAGCTCCTCAGCGGGGACATCCGCGCGTTCTTCGACGAGGTCGACGGCCGCTGACGATGCCTGCACCGTGCCGGGTCCTCACGGCGCGACCGCGGGCTCCTCGACGGTCTTGGCGGGCCACAGCTGATCGAGGAGCTGACCCACCCACGCAATGAGCTGCGCATCGGTGAGCGGCTCTCCCCCGGCGGACGGCAGCGGCACGACGAGGGCCTCGCCGCTCGCGACGAGCTTCGCCTTGGGGTGGAGCCGCTGGAGGCGGACCTTCATCGAGTCGGGCAGGTTCGCCGGCGCGATACGGAGGTTCGGCCCCATCGCCACGACGTCCGCGAGCCCTGCCTGCGCGGCCCGTCTGCGCAAGCGCGCGATCGCGATGAGCCCCTCGACATCTTCCGGCATCTCGCCGTAGCGGTCCGTCAGCTCGTCGATGACGAGGCCGATCGCCTCGTCCTTCGCCGTGACGGATGCCGCCGCCGAGAGCTTCTGGTAGGCCTCGAGGCGGAGGCGCTCGCTGTCGATGTACGACTCCGGGATACGCGCCTGGACGGGAAGCTCGAGCCGCAGCTCCGTCGGGCCCTCGACGTCGTCGCCGCGGAAGGCGGCGACCGCCTCGCCGATCATCCGGAGGTACAGATCGAACCCGACGCCGGCGATGTGGCCGGCCTGCTCGGCGCCGAGGAGATTCCCCGCGCCTCGGATCTCGAGGTCCTTCAGCGCGACCTGCATCCCCGACCCGAGATCGTTGTTGACGGCGATCGTCTCGAGTCGGTCAGCGGCCGTCTCGGAGAGCGGCTTGTTCTCGTCGTAGAGGAAGTACGCATAGGCGCGCTCGCGCGCACGTCCGACCCGGCCGCGCAACTGGTGGAGCTGGGACAAGCCGTACTTGTCAGCGCGGTCGATGATGATCGTGTTCGCGTTGGAGATGTCCAGACCCGTCTCGACGATCGTCGTCGACACGAGGACGTCGAAGCGGCGCTCCCAGAAGGCGTCGACGACCTCTTCGAGCGCGTGCTCGCCCATCTGACCGTGCGCGACGGCGATCCGCGCCTCCGGCACGAGCTCCGCCAGCTCGGCGGCGACCCGCTGGATCGACTGCACGCGGTTGTGGACGAAGAACACCTGACCCTCGCGCAGCAGCTCGCGCCGGATCGCGGCACCGATCTGCTTGTCGTTGCGGGGTCCCACGAACGACAGGATGGGATGCCGATCCTCGGGCGGCGTCTGCAGCGTCGACATCTCACGGATGCCCGTCACCGCCATCTCGAGCGTCCGAGGAATCGGCGTGGCGCTCATCGCGAGGATGTCGACGTTCGTCTTGAGCTTCTTCAGGGCGTCCTTGTGCTCGACGCCGAACCGCTGCTCCTCGTCGATGATCATGAGCCCGAGATCTTTGAAGATGACCTTCTCGGTGAGGATGCGGTGCGTTCCGATGACCATGTCGACCGTGCCGTCGGTGAGCCCCGCGAGCACCTCCCGCGCCTGCTTGTCGGTCTGGAACCGCGAAAGCGCCCGAACCTGCACGGGGAATCCCGCGAACCGCTCGGCGAACGTCTCGAGATGCTGCTTCACCAGGAGGGTGGTCGGAACGAGCATCGCGACCTGTTTACCGTCCTGGATCGCCTTGAACGCCGCGCGCACCGCGACCTCCGTCTTGCCGAAGCCGACGTCACCCGACAGGAGCCGGTCCATCGGGATGGGCTTCTCCATGTCGGCCTTGATCTCGTCGATCGTCTGGAGCTGGTCGGGGGTCTCGGCGAAGGGGAACGCCTCCTCGAGCTCGCGCTGCCACGGAGTGTCGGGCCCGAAAGCGTGCCCTTTGGCTGCCATGCGCGCCGAGTACAGCTTCACGAGTTCGACGGCGATGTCACGGACGGCCCTGCGGGCCTTGCCCTTCGCCTGGGCCCAATCGCTTCCGCCCATCTTCGAGAGCGTCGGCGCTTCGCCCCCGACGTAGCGCGACAGCAGGTCGAGCTGATCCGTCGGGACGAAGAGCTTATCGCCGGGATATCCGCGTTTGGACGGCGCGTACTCCAGCACGAGGTACTCGCGCACGCTCTTGACGGCGTTCCGCCCGCCGCTCGAGACCTCGCGCTGCGTCATCTCGACGAACTTGCCGATGCCGTGCGTCGCGTGGACGACGTAGTCGCCGGTCTTGAGCTGCAGCGGATCGACGACGTTCTTCCGGCGAGAGGCCAGTTTCTTGACGACGCGCTGATCGCCGCCGATCGTGCGCCCGTAGAACTCCGTCTCGGTCAGGACGGCGAGCCGGGCATCCGCCGCCTCGAAGCCGCGCTCGAGCGGGGCCATCACGACGTGGACGACCCCCGGCTCGGGGACGGCATCGATTCCCTCGACCCGACGTGCAGCGATCCCCCGCTCGGCGAGGACGTCTCGCGCGCGCTCGACGAGGCCCTGTCCCGTCGCCGTGACGATGACATGCCATCCCTCGGCGAGGAGCTGCGCCACGTGCGCCGTTGCGCCGTCGACATTGCCCTGGAACGACGGCACGGGCGATCCCGGTACCCGGATGACCGCGGCGGCCTCGAGGGCGACGTCGATGTCCTCGGCGAGGAGGCCTTCGGCTGCGGCATCCGATGCGCCCGAATCGAACCCGCTGAACGTCCACCAGACGTCGCCGCGGGAATGCGCGGCAGCCCGGAGTGCGGGAAGGGTGACGAAGTCGCCTGCCCCGAGATCGATCGGCGTCTCCGCTCCCGCCGTGGCAGCACTCCACGCGGCTTCGAGGAACTCGCGGTTGGTCTCTCCGAGCGTGATCGCCCGCGCAACGGACCGCTCCGGATCGACGAGAGCGATCGCCGACCGCTCGGGCAGGTAGTCCACGAGCGTCACGAGGCGATCGACCACCGCGGGGAGGAGCGATTCCATGCCCTCGACGGGGATGCCCTCCGACATCTTCTCGAGCATCCCCCGGAGTCCCGGGAAGTCGGATGCAAGGGCGCGGGCACGCTCGCGGACGGAATCGGTGAGCAGGAGCTCCCGACTCGCGACGAGCTCGACACGCGGGACATCGCCGGGGAGAGACCGCTGGTCGGCGACCGAGAACGCCCGGATCTGGTCGACTTCGTCGCCGAACAGCTCGACACGGTACGGGTGTGGTGCGGTCGGCGGGAAGACGTCGAGGATGCCACCGCGGACCGCGAATTCGCCGCGCCGGGAGACCATGTCGACCCGCTGGTAGGCCAGCGCGACGAGTCGGCCGGCGATATCGGAGAGGTCGTGCCCGCGGCCACCCACATCGAGGCGGAGCGGCTCGATCGCCGTGAGGCCGGCTGCGAGAGGCTGGATGGCGCCGCGCACCGAAGCCGTCACGACCAAGGGGGTCTCGCCGTTCCATCGCGCGATCCGGCCCAACACCTCCAGCCGCTGCCCGACGATCTCTGCCGAGGGACTCAAGCGCTCGTGTGGCAGCGTCTCCCACGCGGGGAAATGGACGACCTCCGCGCCGGGGAGGAGCGCTTCCAGCGCGGGCCCCAGGGCATCCGATCGCCGGCCCGTCGGCGTGATCACGAGAAGAGTGGCCGGCTTCCCGCCGGCGCGCCGTCGGTCGAGCAGGGCCGCGAGCATCGGGGCATCGAGCCCGTCGACGAGCGAGAAGTCCGCATCGACGGATGCTGCGACCACGGCATCCTGGAAGGAATCAGCCCGTTCGAGGGCGCGTACGATCCCGGGAACTGTCACTCGAAGAGTCTAGGCGGGCGGCGAGTCTCGATGCGCCGGGTTGTGGACAGAGCACTCGTAGGAACAGGGCACTCTCAAGAACAGGGCACTCGTAGGATGGGCGCGTGAGCGATCCCTCCACTCCTCGGCCGTCGTACGCACCGCCGGCAGGGTACGTCGCGCCGACAGGGTTCCCCGCGCCGTATGCCACTCCCGGCGTCCCCTCCCCCGCGGCGAGTCCGTTCGCCGCACCGGCGCCGCCACGATCCTCGATGCTCGGCGTCGTCGCCCTTCTCGCATCCGTCGCCGCGACGGTCCTCAGTCCGATCATCGCCACCGTCGCGGCGGTCGGCATCGGCGCGGGTCTCGGGCGCCAGAACCTCTCACTCGATGAATGGACCGGCGGCGATCTGAGCGTTCTCTCACCCGTTCGCGATTGGGTCCTTCTCGGCGAGGTCGCCTTCTGGGCCGGGACGCTCCTCGGCGTCTGGGCGCTCGTCCAGGGCATCGTCGCGATCACCCGCCGTGCGGGTCGTGTGCAGGGCATCATCGCCGTCGTCCTGGCTGCCATCGGCCCCGTCGTCTTCGCGATCGCTGTGCAGGTCTCGCTTACCCTCGGCTACGGGTTGTAGCGCGTCACGCGCGAGGCGCGTGGTGCTTCTGCTGTGCCGCGAGTAGTCCTTCGTCGACGAGCTGCTCGACAGCATCCGCGGCATCCGCCACCAGGATGCCGAGCGTCTTGCGCTCCGTCGCGCCGAAGGGTTCGAGGACCCAGTCGGAGGGATCCTGGCGTCCGACAGGACGACCGATGCCTACACGCACCCGCGGGAAGTCGGGGGTCGCGAGAGCCTTCGCGACATCGCGCACGCCGTTGTGGCCGCCGTGGCCGCCGCCCGACTTGAGCTTGATCGTGTCGAACGGGATGTCGAGTTCGTCGTGGACGACGACGATGTGGTCCGGGTCGACACCGTAGAACTTCGCCAGTCCCGCTACGGGACCCCCGGAGACGTTCATGAAGGAGTTCGGCTTGGCCAGGACGAGCTTGGGCCCGCCGGGGCGGAGCCACGTCTCCACGACGCGCGCATGCGCCTTGTGGGCCTTGAAGGTCTCACCGCGACGAGCGGCGAGTTCGTCGACGACGAGCTGACCGACGTTGTGTCGCGTCGTCTCGTACCGGGGTCCGGGATTGCCCAGTCCCACGACGAGCCACACGTCTGCCATGATCTCCATCCTGCCCGACGACGAAGGGCGCGCGGAATTCCGCGCGCCCTTCGTGCCTGGTGCCTCTCGGCGAGGTCTTACTCGGACTCCTCCGACGCGGCCGACTGCTCAGCGGCGACCTCTGCATCGGCTTCAGCGATCTCGTCCTCGGCGGCGAGCGTCGACGACGGCACGGAGACGGCGACGATGAGCATCTCCGGGTCGGCGATGAGCGTGGCGCCGCTCGGCAGAGTGAGGTCGGCGGCGGTGATGTGCGCGCCCTCCTCGAGACCCTCGATGTTGACCTCGACGTTCTCGGGGATGTTGGTCGCCTCGACCTCGAGCAGGACGCTCACGGCGTCGAGGTTCGCGATGGTGCCGGGGTAGGACTCTCCGACGACCGTGATCGGAATGTCGACCTCGATCTTCTCGCCCTTCTTCACCACGAGGAGGTCGATGTGCTCGATGATCTGGTGCACAGGATCCTTCTGGACGTCCTTGACGAGCGTGAGCTGGTCGGTGCCGTTGACGTCGAGTTCGAGGACGGCGTTGGCGCGACGGATCAGCAGCGACATCTGGTGGCCCGGGAGCGCGACGTGCACGGGCGCCGTGCCGTGGCCGTAGATGACGGCGGGGATCTTGCCGGCAGCGCGCAGGCGACGGGCGAAGCCCTTGCCGAAGTTCTCGCGCAGCTCGGCGTGGACCTTGTGGTCGGGTTCGTTGGTCATGGTGTTCTCCTTGCGGGCGCAGCGCCCGTTCGTTTCCGGGCCCGCGCATGCCGCGGTCCCACGTTCTGGGGTCTCGAGTCGAGGGATCTTGAATCGAGCGGTCTCGAGTTGAGGGGTTTCGACTCGAACGCGAGCGCGTGAGGAAACCAGGAGGCCTGCACACCCTCGTCGATAACGGAATCCGCTCCCGGCAGGACGCCGGGCGCGACTCCCTCGCCGAAGTCTTGACAGAGTCTACCAGCGACCCCGCTAGCATGAGGAACACCGCTTTTCGCCTGACTCGGAGGAACCATGACGATCGACAGCCAGCTCGCCAGCGACCTCCTTCTCGGCGTCATCGCCGTCATCAGCGGTATCGGCCTCGTCGGCGTCGTGCTGGCGATCTGGTCGCTGGGGCGGCAGGCCTACTACAAGGACTGAGGACGACGGCCGAGGAGCAGGGCCGGACGCCCGAAGCTCTAGGCTGGTCCTGAGCCCGTCACCGATACCTCAGGAGCACGCGTGTCACAGAGCGACCCTTCGACGCAGAACGACATCTCGACGGATCGCGAGGATCACCCCGCTTCCGCGCCCGAGCACGAAGGTGCACCGCAGCCCCATGAGGTGAACCGCCCCGTGCCGGAGCCCACGGGTCCGTCTGCCGACAACGCGGCGCGAGCGAACATCGGCGTCGTGGGTCTCGCCGTCATGGGGTCGAACCTGGCTCGCAACCTCGCATCGCGTGAGGGCAACACGGTCGCGGTGTTCAACCGCACCTACAGCAAGACCGACGAACTCGTCACGGGGCACCCCGAAGCGGGCTTCGTCGCGACGGGTTCCTACGAAGAGTTCGCCGCCTCGCTCATTCGTCCGCGGACCGCTCTCATCATGGTGAAGGCCGGCGGCCCCACCGACGCCGTCATCGACGAGCTCGTGCGCGTCTTCGAGCCGGGCGACATCATCGTCGACGGCGGCAACAGTCTCTTCACCGACACCATCCGCCGCGAGAAGGCCGTCCGCGAAACGGGCATCAACTACGTGGGCATGGGCGTCTCCGGCGGCGAAGAGGGTGCCCTGCTCGGCCCGTCGCTCATGCCGGGAGGATCCGACGAGTCGTGGGTCACTCTCGGCCCCATCCTCCGCTCGATCGCCGCGATCGCGGAAGGTGAGCCGTGCGTGACGCACGTCGGGCACGACGGTGCGGGACACTTCGTGAAGATGGTGCACAACGGCATCGAGTACGCCGACATGCAGCTCATCGCGGAGGCCTACGACCTCATCCGCCGCGGAACGGGCAAGACCCCCGCCGAGATCGCCGACGTCTTCGCCGAGTGGAACCGCGGCGAGCTGGAGTCGTACCTCATCGAGATCACCGCTGAAGTCCTCCGCCAGGTCGACGCCGAGACGGGCGCCCCGCTCGTCGACGTGATCCTCGACCAGGCCGGCGCGAAGGGCACGGGCGCCTGGACGGTGCAGACCGCCCTTTCGCTCGGAGTGCCCGTCTCGGGTATCGCCGAGGCGACCTTCGCACGGTCGCTCTCGAGCCACCCCGAACAGCGGAGCGTGTCCCGCGACCTCCCCGGACCCCGCGAAGGGTTCCATGTCGAAGACGCCGACGCGTTCATCGAAGAAGTCCGCCTCGCGCTCTACGCATCGAAGATCGTCGCCTATTCGCAGGGCTTCGACGAGATCCGCGCCGGTGCCGCAGAGTACGACTGGACCATCGACCTCGGCGCCATCGCCTCGATCTGGCGCGGCGGCTGCATCATCCGCGCGCAGTTCCTGAACCGCATCACCGAGGCCTACGCCGCCGCTCCCGACCTTCCGGTCCTCCTCACGGCGCCGTACTTCGTGGATGCCCTCGGCCGTGCACAGGATGCCTGGCGCCACATCGTGGGCGTCTCGGCCGAGGCCGGCATCCCCTCCCCGGCCTTCTCCTCCTCCCTCGCCTACTACGACGGCCTCCGCGCCGAGCGGCTTCCCGCTGCCCTCATCCAGGGCCAGCGCGACTTCTTCGGCGCCCACACCTACAAGCGCATCGACAAGCCCGGGACCTTCCACACGCTCTGGTCCGGCGACCGCACCGAGGTTGAAGCGGAAGACACCCACTGACGGCGGACGCGACGGCGATGCGTCCGCGGAGGTGGGCGCTCGTCGTCGCGTCGGCGGCGTACGCCGTCGTGCTCTGGTACCTCACTCTGCGTCCGGTGCCCTACGAGCCCGAGGTGCAAGGGATCGTCGACCTCGTCGTCGCGTGGTTCGCGCGCTACGACGTGACGGCCTGGCTGACGCTCGACCGGGTCGAGTTCTTGTCGAACGTCGGCTTGTTCGTGCCCTTCGGCGCACTCGCCGTGCTGTGGGGAGCGCGCTGGTGGATCGCCGTCGTGTGCGGGCTCGCCGCAAGCGGCATCATCGAGCTCGTGCAGCTGTCGCTCCTCGCGGAGAGGGTGCCGGACATCCGCGACCTCGTCGCGAACACGACGGGAGCGGCCGTGGGCGCTGCGCTCACGATCCTCATCGTGCGCGCCGTGCGACGCCGGTCACGCGGGAGCGACGTTGTGCGTGCGTGAGAAGACGTTGCCCGGATCCCAGCTCCGCTTGACCGCCGACAGGCGCGCGAGGGTCGCGGGCGGATACATCCGGGGGACCCAGTCCTCTGTCGTCGACGTCGTGAAGTTGCCGTAGACACCCACGCCGAGCGACTCGATCGCGCTCCACTCCGCCACGATGGCTGCGCGCTCGTCGTCACTCAGAAGCCCCGGCAGGTCGAACGCACCTGCCATGGCGAACCAGGTGGCATCGCGGGCGGCGAAAGCCGTCGTCTCGGGCGGGACGTCGCCGAAGGCCCCGCCGAGCGAGCGGAGAAGGACGACGGATGCCGGGTGATCTTCGCGGAATGCGACGAGCCGATCGATCGCGATCTCGTCGAGCACGGGAAGGAGAGTGTTCCCGCCGACGAAACCCGGCATGGGCGCGGCAGGATCGTACGCCGGCATGTCGAGCAGGATGTCGGGATACGCCTGCACCGCGATATCGAACGAGCTCACGCCCGGCGACTCGGCGATCGGTCCGAGCACCGCGCGGGCCGCGCCCGCGTCGTCGTTCGCCCAGCATGCCGTGATCGTCGCGCCCGCCGGGGCGCTCGGATCCATCGGCGGAACATCCATGTACGTGACGGTCACGTCGCGGGGCGCGTCGACGAGGGCCTCCGCGAGAGCTGTGATCACGGGGCGCGCGTCACCCTCGATCGTCATGGTCGCGAACACGACGGCCGGCAGCTCGTGGGCACGGAAGTCGAACCTCGTCACGACGCCGAAGTTCCCGCCCCCGCCGCGGAGGGCCCAGAAGAGGTCGGGTTCGACGTCGGACGACACCTCGACCAGGTCTCCCGCCGCCGTGACGACCTCAGCCCCGACGAGCTGATCGATCGTGAGCCCCCACGCCCGCGTCATCCAGCCAATACCCCCGCCGAGGGTGAGTCCCCCGACGCCGACGGAGGCCGTGTCACCCGAACTGATGCCGAGGCCGCGCGGCGCGAGCGTGCGGGCGACGTCGCCCCACGTCGCGCCTCCGCCGACGCGCACGAGAGCCCCGTCCGCGTCGATGTCGACATCCACCGACGTGAACGCGCCGAGATCGACCGTGAGACCGCCGGGCACACTCCCCCATGGGCCGTGCCCGCCGCCGCGCACGACAACGGGCGATCCGGATGCCGCAGCCCACATGACCGCCGCCCGCACGTCGGCGAGCGACGCCGGACGCACGATGGCCGTGGGGAGTCCGATACCCGAATGGAACAGCCGAGCAGCATCCCACTCGCTGTCGTCGGGAGTGATGACGGCGCCGCTCACCGCGGCGCGGAGCTCTGACAAGGTCACGGCCGTCACGATAGCGCCCCCTGCCGACACAGCACAGGCCTAGGCTCTCTCTCGTGGCCAGCATTCTCTACATCGGCGGCACCGGGACGATCAGCACCGCGTGCGTACGACACTCTCTCGAACGCGGAGACGACGTCGCGATCCTGCATCGCGGGACGACGGGGCGAGCCGTCCCCGATGGCGTCCGCGAGTATTTCGCCGACGTCCGCGACGCCGGCGCCGTGCGTGAGGCGCTCGGCTATGCCGAGTTCGACGCCGTCGCCGACTTCCTCTCGTTCGTCCCGGACGATCTGGCTCCCCACCTCGAGCTGCTCGGCGCCCGCACAGGCCAGTATCTCTTCGTGAGCTCGGCGTCGGCGTACCAGAAGCCGCCCGCACACGTTCCCGTCACAGAGCGGACGCCGCTGGACAACCCGTTCTGGCAGTACTCCCGCGACAAGATCGCGTCGGAAGAGTTCCTCGCCGCGTCGGGCGTTCCCTTCACGATCGTGCGACCCTCGCACACGTACGACGAGCGGATGATCCCGACCCTCGGGAAGTGGACGGACATCTCCCGCCTGCGGGACGGCCGCCCCGTCATCGTGCACGGCGACGGCACGAGCCTGTGGACCATCACGCACGCCGACGACGTCGCGGTGGCCATCACGGGACTGCTCGCGAACCCCCGCGCGCTCGGCGAGGACTTCACGGTGACGGGCGACCATGCCCCGACGTGGAATCAGATCTACGGCTGGATCGCCGATGCGGCAGGAGTCGACGAGCCGGACCTCGTGCACGTGGCGTCCGAGACGATCGCCGCGTTCGTGCCGCACTTCGGCCCCACCCTCCTGGGAGACAAGGCCCACTCGATGCTCTTCGACAACGCCAAGGTGACAGCTCTCGTCCCCGAGTTCACGACGACCGTGACCTTCGACGAGGGCGCCCGCCGGATCGTCGAGCACTACGACGCACACCCCGACGCACAGCGCACGGACGCGGACCTCGACGCGCTCTTCGATCGCATCGCGGCCCACGCCCGTACGGCGGGGTGAACGTCAGCGCGTGATGTCGCGCACCGTCCCCCGGTCCAGCCGCAGCCGGCGATGTGCGCGCTTCGCGACGGCGGAGTCGTGTGTCACGACGACGAGCGTCAGACCCTCTGCGCACAGCGCCTCGAGAACCGCCAGGATCTCATCGCGCATCGCCTCGTCGAGGTTTCCGGTCGGCTCGTCCGCCAGGAGAACCCGCGGGCGCTTGACGATGGCGCGTGCGATCGCGACGCGCTGCTGCTGACCTCCCGAGAGTTCCCCCGGTCTGTGCGCCCCTCGATCGGCGAGACCCACGTGGGCGAGAGCCTCCGCGACGCGCGTCGCACGCTCCTGCTTCGACAGTCCGAGCGGTTCGAGCGCCATGTCGACGTTCTCGGCGGCGGTCAGAGTCGGAATCAGGTTGAAGCCCTGGAAGACGAAGCCGATCTCTTGAGCCCTGACCTGGCCGAGCCGCGCGTGAGAGGCGCGAGCGAGATCGGATCCGCCGAGCTCGACCGAACCCGCCGTCGGCCGGTCGAGTGCGCCGAGGATCTGGAGCAGCGTCGACTTGCCCCCGCCCGTCGGTCCCTGGATCGTCACGAAGTCTCCCGCGGTGATCTCCAGATCGACACCCGCGAGCGCCTTCACGACGCGGTCCTTCTGCCGATACGTGCGGGTGACGCCGGTGAGTCGATAGAGAGCGGATGGCGCGGCATCGGGCACTGCGGTGTCGTGAGCGGTCATGGTCATGAGCGGGTCGCCTTTCTGGTGGGGGGATGCTTCTGTATCGGGGATCGTCGCTTCGGTCATGCCCTCACCCGACCGAGCGGAGGGCTTCAGCGGGGCTCAGGCGAGCGGCGCGCCACCCGCCGAATGCGCCGGCGACGAGTCCGCCGAGGACCGCGAGTCCGATCGCCGCGGCGATGACCCAGCCCGTAACAGGTGCGTTGAGGACGATCTCGGTGGTGGTCTGCGACGCGAGCATGTCCGCGAAACCTCCGCCGCCGGGCATGCCGCCTCCGCCGGGACCGCCCTGAGTGAGAGTGTCGGCAGCGGGTGCGGAGGAGATCGTGGGACCCACGAGGTTGATCACGGCGATGCTGACGAGTCCGATGACGAGTCCGACGGCACCACCGATGAGTCCCTGGACGACGGATTCACCCGCGACCTGCCCGACGACCCGGCTGTTGGACCAGCCGATCGCCTTGAGAGTTCCGAACTCGCGTGTGCGGCGCGAGACGCCCGAGATCGTGAACAGGACGGCGAGGGCGAGCGCGACGACGAGCACGATGATGGAGAGCCACGTGCCGAGGTTCGTGATGAGCGAAGAGGCGCTGGAGAGCGAACCCGACACCGTTGCGGCGAGATCGGACTGCGAGCTCACGGTCGCATCCGGAAGCTCGTCCTGCAGCGCCGTCTGCACCGTCGCGATGGTGTCGGAGGACGCCGCCTGCACGTAGACGGTCGACACGACGTCGCCCGCACCGGAGAGCTCCTGTGCGACGTCGAGGGGGATGTACACGTTGGCCGCCGTGTCGGCGTCGCTCGACGTGGATGCGACGATCCCGACCACCTCGAACGATGCGCCGCCCACATCGATCGTGTCGCCGACGGCGAGCCCTGCCGATGCCGCGTAGGAGGCGTCGAGGACGGCGACGTTCGTCCCGGCATCCGCCGTCTCCAGCACACGACCATCGTCGACGGAGGCCGCCGAGAGCGGTCCGACCTCGGAGACGGCGGGATCGATGCCGAGCACTGAGAACGCGTCGACGTCGAACGATCCGCCACCGAAGCCGCCTTCTTCACCGCTCGGGGGTGCACCGGGACCGGCTTCTCCTGACTCGCTGTCGGTCGGACGCTGGGGAAGCTCGCCCGAGAAGGTCGTGTTCGTGAGGCTGAGTGCTCCGGATGCCGCGGCGACGCCGTCGACTCCGGCCACCGTGTCGACCGTCGCTGCGTCGAGGGTCGAACGCATGGGCGCGGTCATGAGCCGCGACTGGGCGAGCTCCGTCGTCCCGTCTTCCGTCGTCGATCCCCCCTCTTCGTCGAACTCGAACATCTGCCCGCGTCCTTCACCGGGCTCTGCTGCGGCGCCCGTCACCGTCAGATCCGTGCCGACACCGTAGACCGACTCGAGCGCCTTCGCCTGCGCGTCACTGACACCCGCGGCGAGGGAATTGACGATCATGACAAGCGCGATCGCGATCGCGAGACCCGCCGCGACGATGATCGTCTGCTTTTTGCGGCCCGCCAGCTCCCGCCGCAGATACGTGATGTACATGTCCTGTCCTCCTGATCGGCCCCTGTGGCCTGGTCGTCCCTCACGGTAGGGAGGCGGCTCATGCGCGCGAGAAGAGTCCGCTATGCGGCAGTTATGTACGCGACTCACAGCGCGCGCATAGGCCAGTCCATAGGAATCGCATAGCGACGGGGTCACAATGGCCTCATGACGACGCCTGCCACCGCTCTCCTCCGTCCCGACGGAACCGCCCTCCGAGTCCTCGTCGTCGACGACGAGCAGATGCTCACCGACCTCCTGTCGATGGCGCTGCGCATGGAGGGGTGGGAGGTGAAGACCGCGGCGTCCGGTTTCCAGGCACTTCAGGCTGCGCGCGAGTTCGAACCCGACGCGATGGTGCTCGACATCATGATGCCGGACCTCGACGGGATGGCCGTTCTGCAGCGCCTCCGCCAGTCGGGCGACAATGTTCCCGTCCTCTTCCTCACGGCGAAGGACGGTGTCTCCGACCGCGTCGCGGGTCTCACGGCCGGTGGCGACGACTACGTCACGAAGCCGTTCAGCCTCGAAGAGGTCGTCGCGCGCCTTCGCGGCCTCATGCGGCGGGCGGGCACAGCCCACGCCAGCGGGGCCGAGCCGATCCTCCGCGTCGCCGACCTCACCCTCAACGAGGACAGCCACGAGGTCGACCGCTCCGGTACCGAGATCGAGCTGACCGCGACGGAGTTCGAGCTCCTCCGCTACCTCATGCGCAATCAGCGCCGCGTCGTGTCGAAGTCCCAGATCCTGGACCGCGTCTGGAACTACGACTTCGGAGGACGCTCGTCCGTCGTCGAGCTGTACATCTCCTACCTGCGCAAGAAGATCGACGCCGGTCGCGATCCGCTCATCCACACGGTGCGCGGCGTCGGTTACATGATCAAGGCGCCGCAGTGACGACCACCGCGGCCGCGGAACCCGTCAGGCGCACTCGACACCCCTGGACGCTGCAGCGACGCCTCATCGTGACCGTCATCTCGATCGTCTCGATGATCCTCGTGCTCGTCGCCGTCGCGATGAGCACGATCCTCGGGAGCGTCCTGGAACAGAGTCTCAACAGTCAGCTGAGCGCGACGGTCGAACGGACGGCCACCCGCATCTTCCCGAGCCTCAACGCCGGCCGGACCGCCGCGCAGATCCTCGAGGAGCAGCCACAGCCTGCGGGGTCCTTGCTGGTCGTCCAGACGATCTCGGGAGGCATCACGGCTGCCGTCACCGACGATGACTTCGATGTCGTCGAGCTCGACGAGGATCAGATCACGCAGATCGTCGACGCGGTCGGTGCGGAAGGCCCTCTCGTCGTCTCGATCGAGGGCGTGGGCACCTATCGGCTGGAGGGAAGGTCGTTCGGCCCGTCGAGCGCTTTCGTCGTGGGCCTCTCCCGCAGCGACGTGTCGCAGACGATCGGACAGACACTCACGACCATCGCGCTTCTGACCCTCGGAGGACTCCTTCTGCTGGGCGTGGGCACAGCATGGTCCATCCGTGCAGGTCTTGCCCCGCTCCGCGCCGTCGCCGACACCGCCGAACGCGTCGCGAAGCTCCCCCTCGATCAAGGCCAGGTCACGATCGCAGACCGTGTTCCGGCGAGCGAAGCCGACCCGCGCACGGAAGTGGGCCGCGTCGGCGAAGCACTCAACGAACTGCTCGATCACGTCTCGACATCGCTCGCGGTGCGCCAGCGCAACGAAGAGCGGATGCGCGCCTTCGTCGCCGATGCGAGCCACGAGCTGCGCACACCCCTGGCGTCCATCCGCGGATACTCCGAGCTCTCTCTGCGGGATCCCACGCTCAGCGAGACGACGCACTCGTCGCTGGACCGGATCCAGGCGCAATCGCTCCGGATGACGACGCTCGTGGAGGACCTGCTTCTGCTCGCGCGTCTCGACGAGGGCCAAGAGCTCGTCTACGGCTCCGTCGACCTGACGCGCCTGGCCATCGACGCCGTCGGCGACGCGCAGGCCGCCGGCCGCGATCACGTCTGGGAGCTCGACCTCGACGAGGATCCCGTCGTCGTGGCGGGAGACGCCGGTCGCCTCAACCAGGTCGTCGGAAACCTGCTCGCGAACGCGCGCGTGCACACGCCCGCCGGCACGACCGTCTCGGTCTCGGTCGAGCGGTCGGGCGAGTCCGCCGTCGTCCGTGTGCACGACAACGGCCCCGGCATCGACCCCGCACTGTCGGACGAGCTCTTCGAGCGCTTCTCGCGCGCCGATCGATCCCGCGCGCGCAAGACCGGCGGCACGGGACTCGGTCTGTCGATCGCCCGCGCCATCGCGCAGGCGCACGGCGGAACGCTCACGGTGCAGAGCACTCCGGGCGACACGACCTTCGAGCTGACGCTCCCCGCGGCTCGCCCCGCAGATCCTCAGTAGCTGAAGGGCTCAGTAGCCGCTGAAGGCATCCGTCGTGAGAGAACGGGCCTTCTCGAGCGCGGGTGCGAGGTCGGCGATGAGCCCCGCGGGGCCCGAGATGTAGGCGTGTCGCGAAGCGATGTCGGGAACGACGCGCAGAAGTCCGTCCGCGTCGAGGCGGACGCCGCGGGCCCAGAGCCAGTGCGACGCCATGCCCTCCGGCTGATCGCGGGTGAACACGACGACCGGGACGCGTGTCTCCTCGAGCATGTCGCGATACGCCAGCTCCGACGCGTCGGATGCGACGTAGACGAGAACGACGTCGCGCTCTTCCCCCGCGAGCTGCGCGTGGCGCAACTGCGACACGAAGGGGGTGACGCCGATCCCCGCGGCGACGAGGAGGAGCGGTGCCGTCGTCCGCTTGGGGAGCACGAAGTCGCCCCAGACGCCCGTCACGGCGAGCGGGTCGCCGGGGGTCACCTCGGCGAGCGCACGCTTGAACGAGCTCTGCGGCTTCGCTCCTGCGGCGGGTGCGTCCTTGAACGCGACCCGCACGACGGGCAGTTCTTCGGGGGCGGACGCGATGCTGAACTCCCGGCGCGTTCCTCGCGCATCAGGACGCCGGTGGGGCACCTCCAGCTCGAGGTACTGTCCCGGCACGAAACGCAGCGGCCGCTTCGCGCGGAAGGTGAGCTCCCGCACGGTCGGCGTGATCTGGGCGCGCCGCTCCAGCACGAGCCCCAGCGCCGAGCGGGCCGCGAACGCGAAGGCGACGAGGTTGCCGACGATGAGAGCGCGCTCCTGACCGAGAGTCACCGACCCGAGATCGATCGGCCATCCGGCGAGGACGCCGACGACGCCGGCAACGGTGAACTGCTGCCAGCGTCGAGGAGGCAGTGTGAGCGGCTCCGACAGCATGAAGGCGCCCAGGAAGAGGAACGGCGACGACCAGAGGATCGGCCACAGGATGGCATCGAGTTCGACGTCGAGACCCGCGGCCTGGTACTGCGACGACGTCCGGACGATCGCGACGGCGACGGCAGTGACGAGGAACACCGCGACCACGCGGATCTTCTCGGTGCGCCACAGCACGGCGAGCCCCAAGAGGATCACGGGGGCGGCCATCGCGGGGGTGCCGACCCACCATGCGGACGATCCGAGTGCGGGGACGGCGAGGCTCAGGAAGGTGAGGACGGTCGCGCCGACCGCCGCGGGATTGAGGATGTGGCGGCCGCGCCAGGCGATGACGTACTTCGACAGGGCTGCCGCGGCCGCCGCGATCGCGAGGCCGGCGATCCCGGCGAGCTCCAGGGTCGGGCGGAGGACGAAGAGCAGGATGTGCGCCGTGATCAGCGACGACTCGATGCGCCAGGGCAGCCGGAGCACACGCCGAGCTGCGGCATCCACGCCCGAAGACACGAGCGACAGCACGACGAGGGAGACGATGAGTTCGAGCGGGGTGGGGCCGACGAGACCGAAGAACGACAGGCCCAGTGCGACGAGTGCCAGCACCGCGAGCGCGACGAGGACGAGACGGTACATCGAGATACGGCCGAGGACCGCGAAGACGCGGTTCCACGTGGAGGTCAAGGTTCCCAGCACATCACACCGGTCCAAGGGGGTCGTGGACGCCGTCGGGGAGGACGACGTCGATCGGATCGCCGGGCCGCACGATGCCGCCGACGAGGACGACGGACATGACGCCCGCCAATCGCGCGGTCGTGCCATCGTCTGCGACGCGGACGAGCTGCTTCATGAGACCTCGGGCGCGGCCCTCGATCTGCACGCAGGGGTTGCGGAGTCCCGTCACCTCGACGACGGCGTCGTCGCCGAGCCGCAGGCGTGCCCCGCGAGGAAGTGCGAGGAGGTCGATGCCGACCGTCGTGACGTTCTCGCCGAGATCGCCCGGGGCGACGTCGTACCCGGCCTCTGCAAGCTCGTCGAAGAGTTCCGCGTGGATGAGGTGAACCTGCCGGAGATTGGGAGCGGTCGCGTCACGCGCGACGCGCGACCGGTGCTGCACCGTCGCGCCGGCGTGGGCGTCGCCGTCGATGCCGTAGCCCGCGACGAGCGTGATGCTTCCGCGGGTCGGCTTGGCGAACCGGTGCGCGTCGTCGCGGGCGACCGCGATGACGGAGGGGGCGGAGGTCACGCTCCCACGCTACCCGCGACGAAAAGCTCCGCCGAGCAGCCCGGCGACCACTCGAGACGTCCGTCGGTCGTCATCCGCACCCACGACGCACCCCACTCGTGGGCGAGGCGCGGGCCCCCGTCGAAGAACAGCCCCGTCGCGATCGCATCGGCGTGCATCGCGGTCGGAGCGACAGCCCAGGTCGCCGCGATCGTGCGGACCGGCTGTCCTGTACGCGCGTCGAGGACGTGGTGCAACCCCTCGCCCCATGCGCGCCTGTTGATCGCGGAGGCGCACAGCGCGGCATCCGTCACTTCCCAGACGCCGACGGCACGCGACGGATCATAGGGATGCTCGAGCCCGATGCGCTGCGAGGCACCGCGCACGGCCAGGTCGCCGCTGGCGTCCACGACGATCGTGCCGGCCGTGTGGGGGGTCACGGCCGCCAGCACGAGGTCGACGAGGCGTCCCTTGCCGAGCGCCCCGACATCGATGAGCGCGGGATCCCGCACCGTGAGCTGCCCGTCGCGGATCTGGACGATCGCCTCCCAGTCGGCGGGTGCTCCGACGGCACCCCGATCGATGAGGGAGAGTGTCGCGTCATAGCCTCGGCGGGCGAGCGACTCCCCCACGAGGGGATTGACGGCGCCGTCGGTCGCCGCCGAGAGCTCGCTGTAGAGACCCAGCATCGCCGCGGCATCGCGCGGAGCCGGAACGGTCCCTCCCTGCGATGCGAGCCCGGAGACCAGCGAGTCGTCGCGGAAGCGCGACCAGCTCGCATCGAAGTCCGCGATGACGGATGCCACGTCACGTCGCGCCGTTTCGTCGAGCGGCTCGGAGGTCTCGATCTCCCACGTCGTGCCGATCGCCTCGAAGCGCCAGCGCGCCCGATCGGTCATGGTCGTCAGGCCGCGGCCTCGGACTTGATGACCTCGATGGCGTCGTTGAATCCGCCGCTCGTGAGCGACGATCCCGCGACGCGACTCACCGCGATGTCGTCGATCGACTGACCGACCACCTCATCGGCGATTCCTCCGATGAACGCACCCTGGTAGCGCTCCGACTCGGCACGCTGCGGCTCGCCCGTCACCTCGACGGCCGTGATGATGCTGTCCTCGAGGGTCACCGTCACACTGATGGTCTCGACGGTCTCGGGTGTCGCGTACGAGCCCTCCGCCGTGTACGTGCCGTCGGCGTACGTGCCGGAGCCGGACGAGCCGCCGGCATCCGTCGACGTGTCGGAGTCTGTTGTCGTGCCGGACTCGGTCGACGTGTCGGACCCGCTGGTGGCGCCGTTGGAGTCGGTCGACGTCGCGGTCTGAGCGCAGCCGGCGAGCGCGAAGGCTCCCATGACGGTGAGCGCGGCAGCCGCCGAAAGACGCGTGGCGGTGGTGCGGGCTGCGGTGGTGCGGTGGCCTGAAATGCGGGGGTCTGAAATGCGGGGTGCGGTGGGGATCATGTCGGTCCTCTTTCTTCGTCGCCTCGCTCGAGGGTCGTCCCACGCTAGGCGGGCTCTTTCGGCATCCTCTCGGATGCGACTATGAGACTCCTCTGAGCGTTGGGAGCCTGCCAGCCCGAGAGCGCGAGATCAGGCGGCGCCGTCGAACATGCTCGTGACGGAGCCGTCCTCGAAGACCTCGTGGATCGCACGCGCGAGGAGCGGAGCGATCGGGAGCACCGTAAGGGTCGGGAAGCGCTTCTCTTCGGGGAGCGGGATCGTGTCGGTCACCACGACCTCGTCGATCGCTTCGCTCTGGAGTCGCTGGACGGCGGGGTCGCTGAAGATCGGGTGGGTGGCGGCGACGATGACCCGCTCGGCCCCGTTCTTCTTGAGCGCTTCGGCCGCCTTGACGATCGTTCCGCCCGTGTCGATCATGTCGTCGACGAGGAGGCAGACCCGCCCCGAGACGTCACCGACGATCTCGTTGACGGTCACCTGGTTGGCGACATTGGGATCGCGACGCTTGTGGATGATCGCGAGCGGCGCACCGAGGCTGTCCGACCACGTGTCGGCGACGCGGACTCGACCCGTGTCGGGCGAGACGACCGTCAGCTTGGCCCGGTCATCGGGTGTGAGCGTGCGCTGGAAGTACTCCAGCAGAACGGGCTTGGCGAAGAGGTGATCCACGGGTCCGTCGAAGAATCCCTGGATCTGCGCGGCGTGCAGGTCGACGCTCATGACCCGGTCCGCGCCGGCCGTGCGCAGCAGATCTGCGACGAGGCGTGCGCTGATCGGCTCGCGACCGCGGCCCTTCTTGTCTTGGCGCGAGTAGGGGTAGTACGGCGCAACGACCGTGATCCGCTTCGCGGACGCGCGCTTGGCGGCATCCAGCATGATGAGCGTCTCCATGAGCCACTCGTTGACGGGAGGCCCGAACGTCTGGATGAGGAAGAAGTCGCACCCGCGGATCGACACCTCGAATCGCGTCAGGATCTCCCCCGACGCGAACGTGCGGTATTCCGTGGGGACGAGCTGCGTGCCGAGAGCCTCTGCGACGTCGTCGGCCAGTGCGGGATGCGAGCGTCCGGATGCCACGACGAGCCGCTTCTTGGTCTTGGCGACCAGTCCCGGCGCGATGTCGTGCTCCCTGTCGAGCTCAACCGTCTTCTTCTTGCGACCCATCGTCCGCCTTCTGTGCTGCCCGGGACCGAGCGACCGCTTCTGCGGCACCCGTTCCCGGTCGGTTCTTCTCGACCCACCCCTCGACGTTGCGCTGAGGGGCAACGCTCAAGGCCAGGGCGCCCGCGGGAACATCCTTGCGGACGACGGCGCCGGCGCCGGTTTTCGCGCCGTCTCCGATCCTAACGGGCGCCACGAACACGTTGTGCGACCCTGTGTGCACCTCGTCGCCGATCTCGGTCCGGTGCTTCGTCAGATCGTCGTAGTTCGCGGTGATGGCGCCGGCGCCGAGATTGACGCGCGCACCGATCGTCGTATCGCCGATGTAGGACAGGTGGGGCACCTTGCTGCCCTCGCCGATCGTCGAATTCTTCGTCTCGACGAACGTTCCGATCTTGCCGCCGTCGCCGAGCCGCGTCCCCGCGCGGAGGTACGAGAACGGCCCGACGGTCGCACGCGCGCCGATGACCGCGAGCGTCGCGTCAGTGCGCGTGACGGTGGCGTCCTCCCCCACTTCGCAGTCGCGGAGCGTCGAGTCGGGACCGATGACCGCGCCCGTCGCGATCGTCGTCGCGCCCAGGATGTAGGAGTTCGGAAGGATCGTGACGTCGGGGGCGATCGTCGCATCGACATCGATCCACGTCGTCGCGGGGTCGAGGATGCTGGCACCCTCGAGCTGCCAGCGGCGAACGGTGCGGGCGTTGAGGAGGCGCGCGGCTTCGGCGAGCTGGACGCGATCGTTCACGCCGAGCGCTGCTGCGGCATCGGGAGCCGCTTCGGCGGCCACGGGCTCCGCGGCATCCCTCAGGAGACCGACGACGTCGGTGAGGTACTTCTCGCCCTGCGCGTTGGTCGTCCCCACGCGCGCGATCTGCGTCCGCAGCGACGAAGCCCGGAAGACGTACACCCCTGCGTTGATCTCGGTGACGCGCACCTCGTCGGGCGAGGCGTCCTTCTGCTCGACGATCTTGACGACCGTGCCGTCGGCATCGCGGATGATGCGGCCGTACCCCGTCGCGTCGTCGAGGACGGCGCTCAGGATCGTCGCAGCGGCCGTCCGCGCACGATGTGCCTCGATGAGCCGAGCGAGGGTCGAGGCCTCCAGCAGCGGGACGTCACCGCTCAGCACGAGGACATCGCCGTCGAAATCCGGCAATGCTTCGAGCGCGATCTCGACGGCGCGGCCCGTGCCGGGCACGTCGTCCTGATCCACGATGACCGCGTCGGGGTCGGTCGCGGCGACGGCTTCGGCCACACGATCGCGCTCGTGGCGGACGACGACGAGCACCGATTGGGGCGCGAGTCGCCGAGCATGATGCAGGACGTGTCCGACGAGCGGCACTCCGCCGATGGGATGCAGCACCTTCGGCAGCGACGACTTCATCCGCGTCCCCTGCCCCGCGGCGAGAACGACGACGGCGAGGGGCGCAGTGCTGTTCGACATGCTCCGCCGCCAGGATTCGAACCTGGGCCTAACAGCTCCAAAGGCTGTCGTGCTGCCGTTACACCACGGCGGACCGGCCGCACGTGCGGCCCCGTCAAGTCTGCCATGCACGAGCCCGATGGGATGATGGTGGCGTGGCACATGAGACGGACGAGGTCGACCGGATCGTCGAGGCGTGGATCGCGCAGCGACCCGACCTCGACTTCTCCCCGCTGGAAGTCCTCTCTCGCGTCGACCGCCTCTCGCGCCATCTCGACCGCGCCCGCCGCGACGCCTTCCGCCGCAGCGAGCTCGAGTCGTGGGAGTGGGACGTGCTGTCCGCGCTCCGACGCGCCGGCGAACCGTTCCAGTTGAGCCCCAAGCAACTGCTGCAGCAGACCCTCGTCTCGAGCGGGACGATGACGAATCGGATCGATCGCCTCGTCGCACGACGACTCGTGCGGCGCGAAGCCGACCCGGGAGACGGCCGGAGCATCCTCGTGACGCTGACCGATGACGGACGGATCCGCGTGGATGCCGCCATCACGCGTCTCGTCGACGCCGAATCGCTCCTGCTCGGCTCGCTCTCGCGCTCCGACCGCGACCGGCTCGCGGGACTTCTGCGAAAGCTGAGTCTCGGCTTCGACTCTTAGGCCGCGCGTTCCCCGACCGTGTGACGCTGCGTGACGCCGCGCGTCATGACGTGACGTCCAGCGTGCCGGCAGGGAGTCCGGCGGGCACGATGTCCAGATGAGCAGTCACGACACCGTTCCCGGGGCAGAGGATTCCGCGTCTCCCGCGAAGCGTCAGATCCGTTTCAACGCGTTCGACATGAACTGCGTCGCTCACCAGTCCTCCGGGCTCTGGCGGCACCCGGACGATCAGTCGCACCGGTACAAGGAGTTGTCGTACTGGACGGAGCTCGCGCAGCTCCTCGAACGCGGAACGTTCGACGGCATCTTCATCGCCGACGTCCTCGGCACCTACGACGTGTACGGCGGGACGAACGAAGCTGCCATCCGCCACGGTGCTCAGGTTCCCGTCTCCGATCCGCTCCTGCTCGTGAGCGCCATGGCGCTCGTCACCGAGCACCTCGGCTTCGGGATCACGGCGGGTACCGCCTACGAGCATCCCTACCCCTTCGCGCGCCGCATGTCGACGCTCGACCACCTCACGAACGGACGGGTCGGCTGGAACGTCGTCACGGGCTATCTGCCGAGCGCGGCCCGCAACATGGGCCATGACGACCAGCGAGAGCACGACGATCGCTACGACCATGCCGACGAGTACCTCGAAGTGCTCTACAAGCTGTGGGAAGGGTCGTGGGAAGACGATGCCGTCGTGCGCGACCGCGAGTCGGGTGTCTTCACCGACCCGACGAAGGTGCACGAGATCGGCCACGAGGGTCGGCACTTCACGGTTCCCGGCATCCACATCTCCGAGCCGAGCCCGCAGCGCTCCCCCGTCATCTACCAGGCCGGTGCATCGCCGCGTGGCGTCGCGTTCGCGGCCGAGAACGCCGAGTCCATCTTCATCGCCGCGCCCACGAAAGAGGTGCTGCGCTCCACCGTGGCCCGCATCCGGGACGCCCTGGAAGCGGCAGGTCGTCCGCGGTCAGCGGCCCGCATCTACACGCTGCTCACGATCATCACCGACGAGACGAGCGAGAAGGCGCACGCGAAGCATCGCGACTACCTGCAGTACGCGAGCGCCGAGGGGGCGCTCGTGTTCATGAGCGGCTGGATGGGCGTCGACCTGTCCCGCTACGACCTGGACGAGCCGGTCGGCAACGTCGAATCGAACGCCATCCGCTCCGTCATCGCGAATCTCGAGGAGTCGGCTCGGCACGGAGAGGAGTTCACCGTGCGCGACATCGCGACGCGCGGAGCCATCGGCGGACTCGGGCCGCTCATCGTCGGGTCGGGTGAGGAGATCGCCGACACTCTGCAGGAGTGGGTCGAAGACACGGATGTCGACGGCTTCAACCTCGCCTACGCGATCACCCCCGGCACCTTCGAGGACATCGTCGAGCACGTCATCCCCGTCCTCCGGGCGCGCGGGGTGTATCCGGATACCTACCGTCCGGGCACTCTCCGCGAGAAGCTCCACGGTCGCGGTGACCGTCTCCCGCCGGAGCACCGGGGAGCGCGCTACCGGGTGGGGGTCCCGGCCGGCGCGTCCTGACATACGCTGGCGGTGAACCACGACAGAGGGAGCCGCCATGCGACGTCCGACACCCGATCCGATCCGGCCGGGACAGGAGTCCGTGTGGGACTACCCGCGCCCGCCCCGCGTCGAGCACGTCGACCGCCGTGTGCGCGTCGTTCTCGGCGGCGAGACCATCGTCGACACGGGCGACGTGGTCCGCGTCCTCGAGACGAGTCACCCACCGGTCTACTACCTTCCGATCGCCGCTTTCGTGAGCGGGGCCCTGACTCCCGGTGAAGGTTCGTCGTTCTGCGAGTTCAAGGGCGGCGCTCGCTACCTCGACGTGCACGGCGGCGGTGAAATCCGGCCGAGGGCGGCCTGGAACTATCCGAATCCCGCGCCCGGCTACGAAGCGCTTGCGAACCGTGTCGCTCTCTACCCCGCCGCGATGGACCTCTGCACGGTCGGCGGCGTCGAGGTGACGCCCCAGGCCGGCGGTTTCTACGGCGGCTGGATCACACCCGACGTCGTGGGCCCGTTCAAGGGTGAGCCGGGGTCGATGGGCTGGTGAATCGGGTGTCGGTGCGGCCCGGTACTGTCGCGCCATGACCTTCGCGAACGTCGGAACACTCGGAACCCTCCCCGGAAAGCGTGACGAGCTCGTCGCGCACCTCACCCGCCGCAGTCCCGCACTCAGCGAGATCGGATGCCTCGCCTACGAAGTGGGCACCGACCCGGCCGAGCCCGACACGGTGTTCGTCGTGGAGCTGTGGACGAGTGAAGACGCGCACAGGGCATCGCTTCAGCTGCCCGAGGTGCAGGAGTCGATCGCGGCCGCGCGCCCGCTGCTGTCCGGCGAGTTCGGGGGCTTCCGCTTCGAGGTCGCAGGCTCGCCGCTCCGCGACTGAGCCCGGTTCTCGGAGAATCATTTTCTTCTCTCCTACCTGGGGAAAACCGGTCTTCGAATGTCGGTGGCCCTCGTCAGAATAGGGGTATGGAAGCACTTCTCGAGACGCTGCGGACGGCGATCACGCCGACCCGCGACCGGGTGCGCGAGGTGTTCGCCGAGGGTGGGATCCGATGGACTTCCGACGAGCAGATCATCGATGCGCTGGGCGTTGCGGCTGAGCTGCAGCGCCTCACCGACGCCGTCATGATCGAGGCGGTCGGCGAGATCTCCCGTCGTTCACAGGAGCGCGACCGCGAGCAGCGACTCACGTCTCGACGAGGATGCCACGACGTCGGAGAGCTCGTCCAACGTGTCACGCGCCTCGGAGTGTCGTCGGCGGCACGGCTCCAGCGCGGCGCGAAAGTCACGATGGTACGCGTGGCGCTCAACGGCGATGCCATGCCGGGACTCCTCCCCGCAATGCGAGAAGCGCTCGCCGACGGAGAAGTGGGGATCGACGGACTCATCGCGGTCGCGGGGCCCCTCCAGGAGATGAGTCCCCGGGTCAGCGTCGACGACCTTCGGGCCGCCGATGCGCTGCTCGCGGCCGAAGCGCGCGGAGAAGGACCCGACGGCTCGCCGGCCGCGTGCGCGGAACTCCTGCGTGTGCAAGCGCGCGCGTGGGCGGCCTACCTCGACCAGGATGGCGCCGAACCTCGCGAAGAGAAGGCACTGCGCCTCCGCGGCATCACGCTCGGGCGCGCGCGTGATGGCGTCGTCCCCCTCTCCGGCACGCTGCTCGCCGAGGTCGCCGCCCAGTTCGCGCGCATCTGCCACGCCATCGGGTCTCCGCGTGTGAGTACCGACGGGCCTGTCATGTTCCGTCCGTCAGACGAGGTCCGCGATGAGGACACCGTCGCTGACCGCCGCACGTCGGCGCAGAAGCGGCACGACGCCTTCGCGACGGCGCTGTTCACGGCGGCATCCAGCGAACTTCTGCCCACGATCGGAGGCGCGGCGCCGACGCTCGTCGTTTCGGTGCGCGAGCAGGATCTCGTCCAAGGGCGCGGGTGGGCACACCTCGACGACGGGGAGCCCGTATCGCTCACGGCCGCCACCCACGTCGGCTGCAGCGGCGTCGTGCAACGCATCGTCCAGAGCGACGATGGGCGGATCCTCCGTATCGGCACGGAAGATCGAGTCTTCAACCGCCACCAGAGGCGCGCCATCGCACTCCGCGACGGCGGCTGCCTCATCCCCGGCTGCGGAGTTCCCGCGGGCTGGTGCGAGATCCACCACGTCGTCGAGCACGCGAAGGGCGGCCCGACGCACACCGACAACGGTGTTCTCCTCTGCTGGTTCCATCATCGCCACCTGGATCACCACGGATGGCAGGTGAGGATGAACCACGGCGTGCCCGAAGTCCTCGCGCCGCCATGGATCGAAGCCCGACCCCGCTGGCGGCCTGCGACGACGTCGCCGACGAGGCTTTTCGACCTCGTCAGCTCCCGTCGAGCTGCTCCGTGAGCTCGAACCAGCGTTCCTCCACACCGTCGCGCTCGGATTCGAGATCGCCGATCCGCGCCATCTCCGCACCGAGCCCGACGTAGTCGGCCTGGTCGTGATCGGCGAGCGCCGTGCGCGCCTTCGTGATCTGCGACTCGAGCTTCTCCAGACGACGCTCGAGGGAGGAGACCTCCTTCTGCGCAGCCCGCAGATCGGCCCCCGACAGCGCAGACGAAGAACCCGCCGTCGGCGAACTGGACGCCGCAGCGGGCGCTTCGCGCTCGCGCGTGCGCAGGCGCAGATACTCGTCGACCCCTCCCGGCAGATGCCGCAGATGCCCGCCGAGGATCGCGTACTGCTGATCCGTCACCCGCTCGAGAAAGTACCGGTCGTGCGAGACGACGAGGAGGGTCCCCGGCCACGTGTCCAGGAGGTCCTCGATCGCAGCGAGCATGTCCGTGTCGAGATCGTTGGTCGGCTCGTCGAGGATCAGCACGTTGGGCTGTTCGAGCAGGATGAGCAGCAGCTGCAGGCGCCGCTTCTGACCTCCCGAGAGGTCCTTCACGGGCGTCGAGAGCTGCGCGCTCGAGAACCCCATGCGCTCCAGCAACTGCCCCGGCGTGAGCTCCTGCGCCTTCGAACCCATCCCGAACGTGTAGGTCGTCCGAAGTCCCGCGATGACGATGCGCACGGGATCGTCGAGGTGATCCTCGAGTTCGTCGAGCCGCTGCGTGAGGGTCGCGACCTTGACGGTCTTCCCGCGTTTGACGCGACCCGCCGTCGGCTCCAGGGTGCCGGAGACGAGGCTCAGAAGCGTCGACTTGCCGGCGCCGTTGACACCGAGGATCCCCGTCCGCTCCCCCGGCGCGATGCGCCACTCGACGGGATGCAGCACGACACGGTCGTCGAAGGAGACCGCGGCATCCAGCAGGTCCACGACGTCCTTGCCCAGCCGCGACACCGCGAGTGACGTCAGCTCCGTCGCGTTTCGGATCTCCGGGACGTCCTCGATGAGTGCCGTCGCGGCATCGATACGGAACTTGGGCTTCGACGTCCGCGCCGGCGCACCGCGGCGCAGCCACGCGAGTTCCTTGCGGGCGAGGTTCTGCCGCCTCGCTTCGATCGCCGCCGACTGCCGGTCCCGTTCGACACGTTGCAGGATGTAGGCCGCGTACCCGCCGTCGAACGGCTCGACGATGCGGTCGTGCACCTCCCACGTCGTCGTGCACACCTCGTCGAGGAACCACCGGTCGTGGGTCACGACGAGAAGTCCGCCCTGGTTCGCCGGCCACCGGCGCTTCAGGTGCTCGGCGAGCCACGCGATCGCCTCGACGTCGAGGTGGTTGGTGGGCTCGTCGAGGAAGACGACGTCCCAGTCCTCGACGAGGAGGTGCGCGAGCGCGACACGACGGCGCTGCCCGCCGGACAGCGCGTCGATGGGCGCGTCCCACGCGATGTCACCGAGGAGGCCCGAGACGATCTCGCGCACGCGCGCAGACCCTGCCCATTCGTGCTCGGGGGTATCGCCGACGACCGCCTCCCCGACAGTGCCCTCGTCTCCGATCGTGTCGGCCTGGTCGAGAACTCCGACCCGCACGCCACCGCGCACCGTGACGCGTCCCCCGTCGGGTTCGAGCCGGCCCGCGAGCATCGCGAGCAGACTCGACTTGCCGTCGCCGTTCCGGCCGACGACGCCGATGCGATCACCCTCGTCGATGCCGAGCGACACCCCGTCGAAGACGACTTTCGTGGGGAACTCGAGGTGCAGGGCCTCGGCTCCGAGAAGATGCGCCATGTCAGTACCAGATGCTCAGTCGCGGTGCGCGGGTGCCCGCGAACATCCGCGTGGCGAGCGCGGCATCCGTCGTCGAGATCCGGCCGGCTGCCGCCAGGGTCGCCACCGAGACGCCGCCGAGCGAGATGGCGGAGAGTTCCTGGATGCCGAGAGCTACGACGGCGCCCTCTGTCGCGTCGTCCGAGTCGATGCGTTCGACGCGTGCCGTCAAGTCGTCACCGACGTCGAGCCGGAATCGCCCACCCGCGAGGTCGAGCGGGTCGCTCACGTCGAGGACGAGCGAGCCGGGCGCGCCGAACGTCCGTGCCTCGAGCGTCGCAGGGACATCGAGGACACGCACGTACTGGTGGTCGCGGACGGTCACGACGGCGGCGCGCTGGTCCGAGAGCATCCACAGGAGAGGCTCGTCGACCGAAAGCTCGCTCGCCCGCAGTTCGCCGATGAGGTCCATCTCGATGAAGAAGCGCCACAGCGCGGCGTACGCTTCATCGGTCTCCGCGAGAAGGTACGTGAGCGTGACGGTCGACTTCGTGTAGTCGGCCTCGTTCTCGGTGACGCTGTAGACGGCGATACCGCGCACCTCACCCGAGGCGTCCGCGTACTGGACGGCGCGCTTGGCTTCCGGCTTGACGGCATCGGGGCGCGTGCCCGCAATGGTGTCCCAGTGGCCGGCGGGGATGTCGATCTCACCCGGCACGGACCGGCGCACTCGCTCGTGCACGACGGAGAGGAGTTCGCGCGCCCGCTCCTTCGCGATGAAGTCGACGCGCCCGGCGGGCGTCGGCCCGGTCCACGCCGCACGCTTGATGTCGATGACCCACTCGGCGCTCGCCGCCGCGGGAGCGAAGCCGTAGCGACCGTAGAGTGTCGACTCGCTCACCGTGAGCATCGCGATCGGCGCGCGCGCCGCGTGAGCGGCACGAAGCTCTCCCTCGAGCAGGGCGCGCGCGATGCCGCGTCTGCGGTGAGTAGGCGCCACCGTGACGGCGGAGATGGCGCACGCAGGGATGTCGCGATCACCCGGCATACTCAGCCGGCCCATCCACGACGCGATCGTTCCGACCGGGCGGTCCCGGACGGGAGACTGCGGGTCGTACACGCCCGTCGCGCGACGGTAGGCGCTGCGCTCGCTCGTCGCGGTGACCTGGACGGCGGAATGCTCAGGCCCGAGGAACCCCCGCACGACAGCCTGGAGGAAGCCCTCGAAGTCGTCGCCTGCGGCGGGGATCGTGCGCATCTCCAAGCCCTGCGCCGAGAGCCTCTCGGCCGACACCGGATCGGGGGTTCCCTCGCGGTAGGCGGTGACGTCGACGGATAGCTCGGTACTCATACCTCCGAGCCTATTCGGGACGTGTCACATCGTCCTCACGCGGGGAGGATACGAGCGCCCGAAACGGGTCCGTGGACGTGGAGCGCCTCATATCCGGCGGCCGACAGCGTCACCTGCAGTTCGAGGGCCGCCTCGGGGCCCTCGGCGAGAAACGCGACAGTGGGCCCCGAACCCGACACGATTCCGCCGAGCGACGAGTCGATCGACTCTCCGAGTTCCAGAAGGTCGCGCAGGCTCGGCCGGAGCGACAGCGCGGCCGTCTGCAGGTCGTTTCGAAGCGCCGCCGCGAGCGCAACAGCATCCCCCGCACGAAGAGCCTGGAGCACGGCGGGGTCGACGTCGGGCGACGATGTCGGGCGGATGTCGCTCGCCCCGCGCATGCGGTCGAGGTGCGAATAGACCTCGGGGGTCGACAGCCCCTCGCTCGAGGGCACGATGACCCAGTCGAATCGCCCCTTCGCGAGGGCGGGACTCAGCTGGTCGCCGCGACCCGTCCCGATCGCCGTTCCTCCGAGCATCGCGAACGGAACGTCGGCGCCGAGGCGCGCCGCGAGCCGCTGCAGGCGTTGCCCGCCGAGATCCGTTCCCCACAGGGCGTCGCACGCGACGAGAGCGGCAGCGGCATCCGCCGATCCACCTCCCATGCCTCCCGCGACCGGCACTCCCTTGACGATGTCGAGATGGACGCCGCCCTCGTAGCCGGCCGTGCGCGCGACGAGCCGCGCGGCGCGCACCGCGAGGTTGCGATCATCGAGGGGGACGTCGGTCGAGTCGATCGATCCCGACACCGACACGGTGAAGTCGTCCGAGTGAGAGGCCCACACCTCCTCGTAGAGCGATACGGCCTGATAGGCGGATGCGACGTCGTGATAGCCGTCGTCCTGCACCCCACCGACCTCGAAGAAGACGTTGAGCTTTCCCGGCGCCCTCACCCGGACGCGGTCGGCGATGAAGGCCTGACTCACGCGTCGGCCGGGTCCGTCCAGAGGCCGTCCTCGCCGCCTTCGGCGAGAGCGTCGATCTGCTCCAGCTCCTCGGTCGTGAACGCCGGCCCATCGAGAGCCGCGATGTTCTCATCGATCTGGGCCGGGCGCGACGCACCGATGAGCGCCGACGCGACGACGGAATCCCGCAGCACCCACTGAAGCGCGAGCTGTGCGAGGGACTGACCACGTTCCTTCGCGATGACGTCGAGTCCTCGCAGGCGCGCCCTCCCCTCGTCCGAGAGCGGACGATCGGGGATCGACGACCGCTTCTGCGCACGATCCGCGGGACCGTCGCCGAGGTACTTGTCGGTGAGGAGTCCCTGGGCCAGCGGCACGAAGGCGATGGCACCCATCCCCTCCTGACGGAGGGCGTCGGTCAGGCCGTCCTCGATCCAGCGATTGAGGATCGAGTACGAGGGCTGGTGGATGACGAGGGGCGTCCCGAGAGAGCGGGCGATGGCGGCCGCCTCGACGGTCTGCCGCTCGCTGTACGACGAGATGCCGACGTACAGCGCCTTGCCGTCGCGGACGAGTGTGTCGAGGGCTCCGATCGTCTCCTCGAGGGGCACGTCGGGATCGAAGCGGTGGGAGTAGAAGACGTCGACGTAGTCCAGTCCTATCCGCCGAAGCGACTGCTCCGCGCTCGCGATGACGTACTTGCGCGAGCCGCCGTTCGCATACGGACCGTCCCACATGTCGTAGCCGGCCTTCGACGAGATGATGAGCTCGTCGCGATAGGGCGCGAAGTCTTTGCGCATCATCCGGCCGAAGTTCGTCTCGGCAGAGCCGTACGGCGGGCCGTAGTTGTTGGCGAGATCGAAGTGCGTGATCCCCGCGTCGAACGCGTGACGAAGGAGCGAACGCTGGTTGTCGAAGGGGATGTTGTCGCCGAAGTTCCACCACAGTCCCAGGGAGATGGGGGGAAGGGTGAGGCCGGAGGTTCCAACGCGCCGATACTCCACGCGCTCGTAGCGTTCGTCGGCCGCGGCGTACGGACGGTGCAGGTCTCCCCCGCGGGAGCGGTAGCGATGCTCTTCGGTCACCGCTCCAGGCTAGCGACGTCGGCGGATGCGCGCAGGCCCCTTGCGCACGGCGACCCGATGGCGCAAGGCGAGAGCATAGAGGCGAATGCCCTGTCAAGGGTGGGTGAGGAAACGTCTCCGTAACGGACAGTGCGTAGGGTGGCCATCCCGTCAGTCCCGCGAGCCCTCTGCGGATCCGCTGCCGGATGAGGAGGACAATGTGATCGCAAGCCCCGCAGCATCGCCGCTTTCCGCGCTGCCGAACCGTTCGCAGCGGTGGACCGGACTGCTCACGCGCGACGATGTCTCACTCGAGGACGGCGTCGTCCATCTGGTCCATGACACCGTGAGCCCCTCGGCGGCGCGCGTCGCGGACCTGCTTCTCGTCGCAGATGCTCTCGAGCGCGCCGGGGTCGAGTTCTTGCTCGTGCGCATGGACCGTCTCGTCGACGCGATCGTCGTCGATGTGGATGCTCGCGCGGAGGCACTCGCGGCCCTGGGCTCGCTGTGCGACACCGAACCGCTGTACATCAAGTCGAAGCGCCGCCCCGCCGTCCCGGCATCCGAATGGACGGATCCCGGCCCCGATCCCTCCGCACTCCGCGTCTTCCGCCCCCGCATCACGCCCGGACGGACGCTGCGCTACGGGGCATCGCTCGGGGCACGCCTGGAGTTCTGGCGCTTCGGCGACACGACGGTCTCGGCTCCCAACGACAACGCCTACCTCCGCCGCGAGACGGCGACGGAGGACATCGACGGGGACACCGTCGAACGTCACGGCCGCGTGTGGCGGACGATCGCGGGCATGTTCGACCCGCAGCCGCAGGAGTTCACGGAAGACGTCGACCTGGTCTTCTCCTGGGTGGACGGCTCGTCGAGCGACTTCCAGCGGCAGCGGGCCGCCCAGCTCGCGCAGTACGTCGTCGGCGAAGGGGATGACGGTCCCGCCCGCTACCGACACGTCGACGAGCTGCGGTACGCGTTGCGGAGCGTCCACATGTACGCCCCGTGGGTTCGCAGGATCTTCATCGCGACCGACTCCCCCGCTCCCGCCTGGCTCGCCGACCACCCGAAGGTCACGATCGTGCGGAGCGAGGAGTTCTTCGCCGACACGTCGACGCTTCCCACGCACAATTCGCACGCCGTCGAGGCGCAGCTGCATCGGGTTCCGGGACTCGCGGAGCACTTCCTCTACTCCAACGACGACATGTTCTTCGGGCGGACGGTCCGGCCCGAGATGTTCTTCACGCCCGCCGGCGTCACGAAGTTCGTCGAGTGCGGCATCCGGATCGGTGCGGGCGACCCCGCGCCCGCCCGGAGCGGACACGACAACGGCCTGCGCGTCAACCGCGCGCTCCTGCGCGAACGTTTCGGTCGCACGATCGTCCGCGATCTCGAGCACTGTGCAACACCCTTGCGGAAGAGCGTCATGGCCGAGCTCGAGGAGACCTTCGCAGAGGACTTCGCCCGCACGGCGGCATCCCGCTTCCGCGCCGCGACGGACATCTCGGTCACGAACAGCCTGTACCACTACTACGCGCTCATGACGGGTCGTGCGGTCTCGACACGGGAGCCGCGCGTCCGCTACGTGCAGACCACGATGGTCGCGGGCCTTCGACGCATGGCGCGGATCGCCGCGCGCAGCACCGATGTCGACATGTTCTGCCTCAACGACGGAGGGAATGCGGAGATCCCCGAGGACGTCCGCGTCAGCACGCTCCGCGCGACGCTCGAGCGCATGTTCCCCGTGCGGGCTCCGTGGGAGAAAGCCGAGGTCAGTGCATCGCAGCGATCGGCGCGATCCGAGCATCCTGCCGCGCGTCGATGACGGGCGCGATCCCGGCGAGGCGCAGTCGCCGCTGAGCCTCCTCGGGGTCGATGTACTCGAGCACCCTCGGGGCGTCGACGGGCACGACCGAGTGGACGACGGTGTCGGCGTACAAGTGGACGAGGTTGAACGACTGCGCCCCGTCTTGAGGACGCGTCCCGCCCGTGGGGACCGTGAGGTCCTGTGCGTAGCACGTCGACGACGCGACCGAGACGGGGATCCCCGCGAACGACGCGAACGTCGAGTAGTGCAGGTGCCCCGCGATGATGGCCCGCACGTCGCTCCCGCGGAGGATGGGCGCGAGGCGGCGCTGGTCGCGCAGCTCGACGCTCGAGGCGAGGGGAAGGACGCTCGGCACCGGAGGGTGGTGCATCGCGAGGATGGTTCCGAGCGGCGCCGGGACGGCGAGGATCTCGGCGAGCCACTCCAGTTGCGCGTCGTCCAGCTCTCCGTGGTGCGCACCGGGGACGCTCGTGTCGAGCGTCACGAGGCGAAGGCCGTCGAGCTCGTCGACGCGGTCGACGGGTCGCATGTCCGCTGACACGTCGTCGTAGAGCCCCGCACGGAAGGCGGGACGATCGTCGTGGTTGCCCATGACCCAGAACACGCGGGTGCCGAGGTGTGCGGCGAAAGGCTCGACGAGGGCGCGGAGCTGCGCATAGGCGCCCGGCTCCCCGAGGTCGGCGAGGTCACCCGTGATGACGATCCCGTCCGGACGGATGCCGGATGACTCGATGACGGCGAGGGTGCGCTCGAGTCGGGCAGAGGCATCGACGCTCTCGAAGAGCCGAACGCCTCCAGCGCGCAGGTGCGTGTCGCTCAGGTGGATCAGGGCCCGCTCGGGTGCGGGGTGTTCGGCGGTGCGCATGACGTCTTCTCCCCTGGTCGTCGTGCTGCAGTGCCGCAAATGTTACAGGCATGTTTCGTACTTTTCCCTGAAGGCGCGATGAACACCCTGGGAACGAGAAGCGGAATGCAGGTCAGAGAACGCGGGCGATGCGCAGGAAGTCCTCGACGGAGAGCTCCTCGCCGCGAGCCGTCGGGGCGACCCCCGCCGCTTCCAGAACGGCGGATGCCGAGGCGGAATCGCCGAGCGATGCCGAGAGCGCCTGTCGGAGCATCTTCCGCCGCTGCTGGAAGGCCGCATCGACGATCCGGAAGGTGCTCCGCCGCTCCTCCTCGGTCCCCCGCGCGTCAGCGTTGCGCTCGAACGCCACGAGGACGCTGTCGACATTGGGGACGGGCCAGAAGACCTGACGGGAGACGGTTCCCGCGAGGCGCCAGCGTCCGTACCAGGCCGCCTTGACACTCGGCGCGCCGTACACCTTCGAGCCCGGCGGCGCCGCGAGCCGCTCGCCGACCTCCGCCTGCACCATGACGACCCCGCGCTGAAGCTGCGGGAAGGTCTCGAGGAAGTGCAGCAGGACGGGGACGCTGACGTTGTACGGAAGGT
This sequence comes from Microbacterium sp. SLBN-146, assembly GCF_006715145.1. Classification (NCBI taxonomy): domain Bacteria; kingdom Bacillati; phylum Actinomycetota; class Actinomycetes; order Micrococcales; family Microbacteriaceae; genus Microbacterium; species Microbacterium sp. SLBN-146. Next base: position 2,360,259 of record NZ_VFMR01000001.1, on the reverse strand, counting down.
TGGCGACCAGCACCGTCGGATCGCCGGGAAGCGCGGTCACCCGCAGTGCGTCGGCATCGACGACCGTGAGCGCACCGTCGGGAACGCCGTGGGCGCGCGCCGTCGCGGGAAGTCTCTCGGCGAGGCGGTGATCGATCTCGACAGCCGTGACGGATGCTCCGCGCTCGAGGATCGCAAGGGTGAGGGACCCGAGGCCGGGACCGACCTCGACGACTCGATCGCCCTCCACGACCCGAGCGACCTGGACGATCTTGCGGACGGTGTTGGCGTCCACGACGAAGTTCTGGCCGAGCTTCTTCGTCGGTGTCACGTCGAGGTCCGCGGCGAGTGAGCGGATCTCGGAGGCTCCGAGGAGAGTTACGGGCATGTCTCAACTGTAGTCAGACAGCACCGTGTCGCCTCTCGCCGTGGATGACCGCGAGCGCTAGGTTTGCGTCCATGAGCTCGTCCGACTCGATCCCCGCCGATGCCTTCACGCTGAAGAGCCCCTACGGGCGGCGTGCGCTCGGCCTGTCCGTCGCCGCCGCCGTCGGCGGTTTCCTCTTCGGTTTCGACTCCTCCGTCATCAACGGCGCCGTCGACTCGATCGACCAGAACTTCGAGCTCGGGAGCGTCCTGACGGGGTTCGTCGTCGCCGTCGCGCTGCTCGGCTGCGCGGTGGGAGCCATCCTGGCGGGGAACCTCTCCGATCGGTGGGGACGCCTTCGCGTCATGATGCTCGGCGGAGCGCTCTTCCTCGTGAGCTCGATCGGCGCGGGCCTCACCTTCAGCGTCCCCGATCTCATCCTGTGGCGCGTTCTGGGCGGGCTCGGCATCGGCATCGCCTCCGTCGTCGCGCCGGCGTACATCGCCGAGATCGCCCCGAAGCAGGTGCGTGGCGCGCTCGCTTCACTGCAGCAGCTCGCGATCACCCTCGGCATCTTCGCCGCGCTCTTGAGCGACGCCGTCCTGGCGTGGGGCGCCGGCGGCGCGTCCGAGCCGCTGTGGTTCGGCCTCGAGGCCTGGAGATGGATGTTCCTCGTCGGCGTCATCCCCGCCGCCGTCTACGGGATCCTCGCCTTCACTCTCCCCGAGTCGCCCCGCTACCTCATCGCGAAGGGCCGCGACGACGAAGCACGAAAGATCTACGCGCAGCTCGTCCCGCCCGTCGATCTCGAGAAGCACATCAACGAGCTCTCCACGGCGATCCTCGAAGATCGGAAGAACGCGGGCGTGTCGCTGCGCGGACCGGCCCTGGGGCTTCAGCCGATCGTGTGGGCCGGCATCATCCTGTCGGTGTTCCAGCAGTTCGTCGGCATCAACGTGATCTTCTACTACTCGACGAGCCTCTGGCAGTCCGTCGGCTTCCCCGAATCGGCCTCGCTCGGCATCAGCGTCGTAACCTCCGTGACGAACGTTCTGGTGACCCTCGTCGCGATCTTCCTCGTCGACCGGGTCGGTCGCAAACCCATCCTGCTCACGGGCTCGATCATCATGACGATCTCGCTCGCGACGATGGCCGTCTGCTTCCTGTTCGCGGAGGGCGCGGGTCAGGACGTGTCGCTCCCCGCCCCGTGGGGACCGATCGCTCTCGTCGCGGCGAATCTCTTCGTCATCGGGTTCGGAGCGTCGTGGGGTCCGCTCGTCTGGGTTCTCCTGGGCGAGATCTTCCCGAGCCGCATCCGCGCGAAGGCCCTCGGCGTCGCCGCCGGTGCGCAGTGGATCGCCAACTTCCTCATCACCGTCTCGTTCCCCGCAATGTCGGCGTGGTCGCTGCCGCTCACCTACGGCATGTACGCGGCGTTCGCGGCTCTGTCGTTCGTCTACGTCGCGTGGAAGATCCCCGAAACGAAGGGCATGGACATCGAGCAGACCGAGACCCTGTTCGTCCAGAAGCCGCGTGGTACCGCCCGCACCTGACGGCGCTCTTAGGATGGCGGGATGCCTTCCCTCGGCGAGCTGATCGCACCCCGCCGCCTGGGACGGGATTTCCGGTGGCTTCTCAGTTCGTCCTGGACGAGCAACCTGGGAGACGGCATCGCCCTGTCGGCGGCACCGCTCCTGCTGGCATCCCTCACTTCCTCGCCGCTTCTCGTCGCAGCGGGCGCCATGATGCAGTTCCTCCCGTGGCTGCTCTTCGGTCTCTTCGCGGGGTCCGTCGCCGACCATCACGACCGCCGCAGGCTCGTCATGATCGCGAACGGATCGCGCGCCGTGCTCGTGCTCGCTCTCGTCGCGTTCCTCGTGACGGGACAGGTCACGGTGTGGATCGTCCTCGCGGCGGCGTTCCTCTACGGCACGGCCGAGGTCTTCGCCGACACGGCGGGGAGCACGCTGCTGCCGATGCTCGTGCGGCCCAGCGATCTCGGGACGGGCAATGCCCGGCTGCAGGCCGGCTTCCTCGTCGGCAATCAGTTGGCGGGTCCTCCCCTGGGTGCCTTCCTCTTCGCAGCGGGCTCGTTCTGGCCGTTCCTCGTGCAGATCCTCTGCGTGAGCCTCGCGGTCGTCCTGATCTCGCGGATCGCCCGGACGCCCGTCCCCGAGAAGGAGGCGTCACGCGACGGAAGGCCGCCTCGTCCGATTCGTGAGGGCCTCGCCTGGCTTGCGGGCAATGCTCCCGTGCGGACGCTCGTCGTCATCATCCTCGTCTTCAATGTCACGTGGGCAGCCCCATGGGGCATCCTCGTTCTGTACGCGACCGACTATCTCGACATGGGTCCGGTCGGATACGGCGCTCTGACGACGGCGTCGGCACTCGGTGGGATCCTCGCCACCCTCTGCTTCGGCTGGCTCGAGCGGCACGTGTCGTTCGCGACCCTCATGCGCGTCTGCCTGACCCTCGAGGTGCTGATGCATCTCGCGTTCGCACTGACGACGTCACCCGTCGTCGCGTTCGCGCTGATGTTCGGGTTCGGTGCCTACGCCTTCGTCTGGGGCACGATCTCGACGACGGTCCGTCAGAGGCTCGTCCCGCTCTCATTGCAGGGACGCATCGCCTCGGTGAACATGGTGGGCGTCTTCGGCGGTCTCGTCATCGGGCAGCTCATCGGCGGCCTGCTCGCGCAGACGTGGGGGCTCACGGCGCCGTGGTGGTTCGCGTTCGTGGGGTCTGCCCTGGCGCTCCTGCTCGTGTGGCGCTCCATCTCGCACATCGCCGCCGCTCGGCCCATGCTGAGCGACGAGGATCAGGAGTCGCCGGATCAGGAGTCGAACGAGCCGTAGACCTCGAGGGTGTTGGCGGCCAACTGCGCGCACAGCTCGTCGAGGTCGACGCCGAGTTCCTCGGCCATGAAACGCACTGTGACGGGGATGAGGTACGGCGCGTTCGGGCGTCCGCGATGCGGCGTCGGCGTCAGGAACGGCGCGTCCGTCTCGACGAGGATCCGCTCGCGCGGCGTGACGGCGAGAGCATCGCGGAGGTTCTGCGCGTTCTTGAACGTGAGGTTTCCCGCGAAGGAGAGGTAGTAGCCCGCCTCTGCACAGACACGCGCCATGGCGGCGTCTCCCGAGAAGCAGTGGAAGACGGTGGCCTCGGGTGCTCCCACGCGCGTCAGCGTCTCCAGGACGGCGTCGTGGGCGTCGCGATCGTGGATCTGCATCGCGATGCCGTGCTTCTTCGCCATCGCGATGTGCGCCTCGAAGCTGCCGAACTGAGCAGGGAGACCCTCTTCGTCGGTGCGGAAGAAGTCGAGACCCGTCTCGCCGATCGCCCGCACGCGGGGCTGCGCCGCGAGCTCGTCGATGACCCCGAGCGCCTCATCGAGGCGGCCTGCCGCGCGGTAGGCGGGCGCTTCGTTCGGGTGGATCGCGACGGCCGCGAGAACGCGCGGATCGGATGCCGCAGCCCACGCCGACCAGCGGCTGGAGTCGATGTCTCCTCCCGCCTGCACGACACCGACGACACCGACCGCGGCAGCGCGGTCGAGCTGCTCCGTGAGGCTCAGCGGAGCATCGCCGTCCTCGATCTCCAGGTGCGCGTGGTTGTCGTAGACCGCGACGGCCAGGGGCTCGGGCGCCTGCGGCCAGCGCACGTCGCCGCGCCCCTCCTGCGAACGCGTGCGGACGTAGCCGGAGGGATCGTCGGTCATACGCTCTGCTCGACGCGCGGGAAGAGCGGCGCGAGCGCATTGACCGATGTACCCGGTGCGAGGATGCCCCATCGGCCCGCTTCGCGCAGCGGCTGGTCGGCGATCATCCCGAGCGCGACGTCGGCGCCGAGTGCCACCCAGAGCTTCTCGGTCGCAACCGGCATGACGGGCGACAGCAGCACCGCGAGGGCCCGGAGTCCCTCCGCCGCCGTGTACAGCACCGTCCCGAGTCGTTCGCGCTTCGCCTCGTCCTTCGCGAGCGCCCACGGTTCGTTCTCGGTGATGTAGAGGTTGAGGTCGTCGACGATCGTCCAGATCGCGGCGATCGCCTCGTCGATGCGGAACCGTTCGATCGCGTCGTCAGCGGCGGACGCGGCATCCGCCACGATCTTCTGTACGCGGACGTCACGGTCGGTGTAGGCCGCGGGCGGCGGCACGATGCCTTCGAAGTAGCGGTCGATCATGGCGGTCGTGCGCGACGCGAGGTTGCCGAAGCCGTTGGCGAGCTCGGACTGGTAGCGCGCCGAGAGGTCCTCCCACGAGAACGAGCCGTCCTGTCCGAACGCGATCGCCGAGAGGAAGTAGTAGCGGTACGCGTCCGACCCGAAGACGTCGGTGATCTCGGTCGGAGCGATACCGGTGAGCTTGGACTTCGACATCTTCTCGCCGCCGACGAGCAGCCAGCCGTGCGCGAACACGCCCTTCGGCACGTCGACTCCCGCGGCCATGAGCATGGCGGGCCAGATGACGGCGTGGAAGCGCAGGATGTCCTTGCCCACGACGTGGTACGCGGGCCAACGGCGGGCGAACTCCTCGGGGTCGCTGCCGTAGCCGACGGCCGTCGCGTAGTTGAGGAGCGCGTCGACCCACACGTAGATGACGTGCGATTCGTCCCACGGCACCGTGATGCCCCAGTCGAACGTCGAACGCGAGATCGAGAGGTCCTTGAGGCCCTGCGACACGAACGACACGACTTCGTTGCGCGCAGACTCGGGGCGCACGAAATCGGGCGTCGAGCGGTAGAGCTCGAGGAGACGGTCCTGGAACTCGCTCAGCTTGAAGAAGTAGTTCTTCTCCTGCAGCAGCTCGAGGGGCTTCGAGTGGATGGCACAGACCTTGAGTCCCTCGAAAGCGCCCGTGCCGTCGACGATCTCGGACTCGGTCTTGAACTCCTCGCAGCCGACGCAGTAGAGCGCCTCGAACTCACCGGCATAGATGTAGCCGCGGTCGCGGATCGCCTGCACGAACTGCTTGACGCGCTCTTCGTGACGGGCCTGGGTCGTGCGGATGAAGTCGTCGTTGGCGACGTCGAGGGTCTCCAGAAGCGGGAACCACTCCTCGCTCACGAGGCGGTCCACCCACTCCTGGGGGGTCGCGCCGTTCGCGGCAGCGGCACGCATCATCTTCTGACCGTGCTCGTCGGTGCCCGTCAGCATCCAGGTGTCATCGCCTGCCTGGCGGTGCCACCGCGCGAGGGTGTCGACCGCCACGGTCGTGTAGCCGTGGCCGATGTGGGGCACGTCGCTCGGATAGTAGATCGGCGTCGTGATGTAGAAGCTGCGGCCGGAAGTCACTAGACGATTCTAGTTCGGCAGGATGCCGCGGCTCGGCGTGTGACGTGGCTCAGCCCTTGACGGCCTCAGCCCTTGACGGCAAGCGCCGCCTGGTACAGCTCGCGCGACGAGTGGCCCGTGTGAGCGGAGACGTCGGCGGCGGCATCCTTGAGACGGATGCCGGAGCGCACCTGTTCGAGAACGTGCGTCACGGCATCCGGGAAGGCGACTTCGCGCGCCGACGCTCCCGCGACGACGACGACGACCTCGCCGCGGACCCCCGCGGCCGCCCAGTCGACGAGCGCGGCGAGCGATCCGCGCGCGACCTCCTCGTGGAGCTTCGTGAGTTCGCGGCAGACGGCGGCGCGGCGATCGGCGCCGAAGGCCGTCGCCATGTCCGCGAGCGTCGCCGCGACACGTGACGGGGCTTCGAAGAACACCATCGTGCGCGGCTCGGCAGACAGCTCGCGGAAGACGCGCGCCCGGTCGCCGGCTTTGCGGGGAACGAACCCCTCGAAGGTGAAGCGGTCCGTCGGGAGCCCCGCGACGGCGAGCGCTGTGACGACGGCGCTCGGACCGGGGATCGCCGTCACCTCGACGCCGGCCGCCGCGGCCGCGGCGACGACGCCGTACCCGGGATCCGAGACGGTGGGCATGCCGGCATCCGAGAGGACGAGGACGTCGTGATCGCGGGCGAGCTCGACGATCTCGGGGGCGCGGTCCTTCTCGTTGTGGTCGTGCAGCGCGATGAGCCGGGGCCGATTGCCGATCCCGAGGCCTGCGAGGAGCCGCTGCGTCGTACGCGTGTCCTCCGCGGCGATGACGGTGGCACCCTCGAGGACCTCGATGAGGCGGCGGGACGCGTCGCCGAGGTTGCCGATCGGCGTCGCGGCGAGGATGATCACGCGCCCCAGCATAGGCTGGACGCCGTGACGTCGACCCCTGCGCCGGAGAACACTGCGCCGGAGAGCTCTGCGCCGGAATCCGCTGCACCGGATAACCCTGCGCCGCTCCTGCCGCCGGCCAAGACGAGCCTCTACGACCGTTGGGCTGCACGTACGCGCACCGATCCGCGCGTCGCCCGGCTGTGGCGGTGGCTCGCCCCCACCCTCGTGACCCTCGTCGCGGGCGTCCTGCGCCTGTGGAACCTGGGACACCCGCACGCGCTCATCTTCGACGAGACGTACTACGTCAAGGATGCGTGGACGCAGTGGGTCCTCGGGTACTCGGCGACGTGGCCCGACGGTGCCGACGAGAGTTTCGTCGCCGGCGACACCGGTGTCTTCGAGACATCCGGGAGCTTCGTCGTCCATCCTCCGCTCGGGAAGCTCTTCATCGGCATGGGGATGGCGCTCTTCGGCGCGGATTCGTCCGTCGGCTGGCGCATCGCAGTCGCCCTCTTCGGCACGGCGCTCGTCCTGCTGCTGTACTTCGTGGCGAAGTCCCTCACGGGATCGATGCCGTTCGCGACCGTCGCCGCGGGACTCCTCGCGATCGACGGGCTCGGGATCGTCATGAGCCGGGTCGCGCTCCTCGACGTCTTCCTGTCCTTCTTCGTTCTGCTGACGTTCTGGTTCGTCATTCTCGATCACCGACGCACGTCGCGGCTCTTCGCCGCGGCGATCGCGGCGCGCACCGACGAGACCCCGCCCTCATGGGGACCCGTCCTGTGGAATCGTCCGTGGCTCCTCGCGGCGGGCGCCGCCGTGGGCGCCGCCACGGCCGTCAAGTGGTCGGGCCTCTACGCGGCGGCGGGTCTCGGGATCTACCTCGTCGTGTCGGATGCTCTCGCTCGGCGCCGCGCAGGAGTCGCCCTGTGGCCCGGCGACGCGGCGTTCCGTCAGGGTCCCGTGACCTTCCTGCTCTTCATCCCGGTGGCGCTCGTCGTGTATCTGGCGTCGTGGACGAGCTGGCTCGTCACCGACGGCGGGTACGGACGCAACACCCTCACGGAGCCCGTCGCGGGATTCTGGTCGTGGGTGCCGCTCCCCCTCCAGAACCTGTGGGGATACCACGAGCAGATCTACGGCTTCCACGTCGGGCTCACGAGCGCGCACGGGTATGCGAGCCCCGCCGTGCAGTGGCCGCTGCTGCTTCGCCCGACGTCGATGTACTACCAGTCGACGGATGCCGGCATCCAGAACATCTACAGCATGCCCAATCCGCTCATCTGGTACGCGGGGGTCGCGGCGGCACTGTGGCTCATCTGGCGCTTCGTCATGACGCGCGACTGGCGACTCGCGCTCGTGCTCGTCGGCATCGGCGTGACGTACGTGCCGTGGCTGCTGTACCCCGAGCGGACGATCTTCCAGTTCTATACGATCGCGATCCTGCCGTTCCTGATCCTGGGTCTGACCTTCGGATTGCAGAGCGTCGCGGGGGCCGCGAGCACCGACGGGTACCGGCGACTCTCGGGTCAGCGACTCGTGTGGATCTTCCTCATCGTCGCGCTCGTGCTGTCGGCCTTCTGGTACCCGATCCTCACGGCGACGAGCGTCCCCTACGACTTCTGGCGACTCCACAACTGGCTACCCACCTGGATCTGATGAGTAGGTGGATCTGATCAGTAGGTGGATCTGATGAGTAGGCGGGATCCGATCAGGCGGGATCCGATCAGTGCTGCGCTGCCGCCGCGGCTCTGGCCGCATCCGGGAGGGCCGTGACGATCCTGTCGATGATGTCGTCGTCGTGGGCTGCCGTGAGGAACCAGGCTTCGAAGACGCTCGGCGGCAGGGAGATGCCGGCGTCCAGCATCGCGTGGAAGAACGGCGGATAGCGCCACGAGTCCTGCGCGCGCGCGTCGTCGTAGTCACGGACGGGCGCATCGCGGAACGCGACCGAGAAGAGGCTTCCCGCGTGCGAGATCGTGTGCGCCACGCCCTCGGCGTCGAGGGCGTCGTGCAGCGCGGCCGAGACGGCCGCCGACGCACGATCGATGCGGGCGTACACGTCGGCGTCGGCGAGGCGGAGGGTCGCGTGCCCGGCCGCGACGGCGAGCGGATTGCCGCTGAGCGTTCCGGCCTGGTAGACCGGGCCGAGCGGGGCGAGAAGCTCCATGAGCTCCGTGCGTCCGCCGATGGCGGCGAGGGGCATGCCTCCGCCGATGACCTTGCCGAAGGTCACGAGATCGGGCGTCCACGTTTCGCCCGCTGCGCGCTCGAGTCCCCACCAGCCGGCGGCGCCGACGCGGAACCCCGTGAGCACCTCGTCGACGATCACGAGGGCCCCGTTCGCGTGCGCCGTTTCGACGAGGAAGCGGTTGAATCCGTCTTCGGGGGCGAGCACGCCGGCATTCGCGCCCGCGGCCTCCGTGATGATCGCGGCGATGCGGCCCGGGTGCGCGGCGAACGCCGTGCGCACGGCATCGCGGTCGTTGTAGGGCAGGACGAGCGTCAGCGCGGCGATGTCGGCGGGGACACCCGCGGAGCCCGGCAGCCCGAGGGTCGCCACGCCCGACCCGGACTCGGCCAGCAGGCCGTCGGAGTGGCCGTGATAGTGGCCCGCGAACTTGATGATGACGTCACGGCCCGTCGCGCCGCGCGCGATGCGGATGGCCGTCATGGTGGCCTCCGTGCCCGTCGAGACGAGCCGGAGACGGTCGATGCCACGGATGCCGTCGACGTCGAGCCGGTCGATGACGAGCTCCGCGAGCTCGGTCTCGGCGAGCGTGGAGGCGCCGAACGAGAGGCCGCGGGTCGCGGCATCCTGCACGGTCGCCACGACCTCGGGGTGCGCGTGGCCGAGGAGGGCCGGCCCCCACGACGCGACGAGGTCGATGTACTCGCGACCTGCGATGTCCTGCACGGTCGCCCCGCGGGCGGACACGATCGACCGCGGCGTGCCGCCGACCGACCCGAAGGCGCGAACGGGCGAATTTACTCCGCCGGGGATCACGGCGCGTGCGCGGGCGGCGGCTTCGTCATTCGTCGTCATGCGTTCGCCCTCTCGGCGGCCTCGATGGCCCAGTACGTCAGGATGGCGTCGGCTCCCGCCCGGAGGATGCTCGTGAGCGACTCGTCGATGGCGCGCTCGCGGTCGATCCACCCCTGCGCCGCGGCGGCCTCGACCATGGCGTACTCACCGCTCACCTGGTAGGCCCACACGGGAACGGGCGAGACCGCAGCGGTGTCGGCGAGGACGTCGAGGTAGCTCATGGCGGGCTTCACCATCACGATGTCGGCTCCCTCGGCGATGTCGAGCTCGACTTCGCGCGCTCCCTCGCGGCGGTTCGAGGGGTCGAGCTGATACGTGCGACGGTCCCCCTGGAGCGAGGACTGCACCGCCTCGCGGAATGGACCGTAGAACGCCGAGGCGTACTTCGCCGCGTACGCCAGGAGCGCGACGTCGGAGCGGTCCTCGGCATCGAGCGCGTCGCGGAGGACCGCCACCTGGCCGTCCATCATCCCCGAGAGTCCCAGGAGGTGGGAGCCAGCCGCGGCCTGCGCGAGAGCCATGTCGCGGTAGCGCTCGAGAGTCGCGTCGTTGTCGACGCGTCCGCGGGAGTCGAGCACGCCGCAGTGGCCGTGGTCGGTGAACTCGTCGAGGCACAAGTCGGTCTGCACGACGAGCGCATCCCCGACCTCGGCGACGGCGACGCGCGTCGCGACGTTGAGGATGCCGTCGGGATCCGTCGCCCCGGTCCCCGTGGCGTCCTTGTGCTCAGGTACGCCGAAGAGCATGACGCCGCCGATCCCGGCATCCGTTGCGCGCTGCAGCTCCCTCTTGAGCGAGTCGAGCGAGTGCTGCACGACTCCCGGCATCGATCCGATGGGAAGAGCCTCGACAGCGCCCTCGCGGACGAAGAGCGGCAGGACGAGCTGCGCGGGGCTCAGTCGCGTTTCGCTGACGAGACGGCGCCACGCCGACGTCGCACGGAGGCGACGAGCGCGGACGGCGGGGAAGCCCGTCATGAGAGGTCCTCTCGGGAGGCTCCGCCGAGCGGAGCGAGGTCGGCTGCTCCGGATGCCAGGAGCTCGCTGGCGACGCGGTCGGACAGTTCGGCCGCCGTGACGTCGCCGACGTACCCCGCGTGCGCGCTCGTGAGCATCTCGCTGCCGTCGGGACGATAGATCCGCGCGGCGAGGAAGATCATGCCGTCGTCGACGAACGCGTGCGCGCCGATCGGCGCGGCGCACCCGGCCTCGAGTCGCGCCAGCACTCCGCGCTCGGCCTCGGCTGCGACACGGGACGCCGTGTGGTTGATGCGGGCCGCGAGCTTCTCGTCGCCCGCCCGCGTCTCGACCGCGAGCGCGCCCTGAGCGGGGGCCGTCGGCCACGGTCCGAGCTCGAAGTACTCCGTCACGACGTCGAGGCGTCCGAGCCGCGCGAGTCCTGCCGCGGCGAGCACCACGGCGTCGAGCGACCGCTCGGGATCGTCGGCGCCGACGCGTGAGAGACGCGTGTCAACGTTGCCACGGATGTCCGCCAGCACCAGGTCGGGGCGGCGTCGAGCGAGCTGCGCACGCCGTCGCGGCGAACCCGTGCCGACGCGCGCGCCCTCGGGAAGCGTCTCGAGCGTCAGACCGTCGCGCGCGCACAGCGCGTCGCGCGCGTCCTCGCGCTTCGGCACAGCGGCGATGACGAGACCCGCCAGCGGTGCGGTCGGGAGGTCCTTGTACGAGTGCACGACAGCGTCGACTTCTCCCGCGAGAAGCGCCTCCCGGAGCGCGGCGGCGAAGACCCCCGTTCCGCCGAGCGAGGACAGCGACTCGGTCGATCGATCCCCCTCTGACACGATCGGAACGAGCTCGCCGCCGAGCGCCTCAGCGACCTTCGACGACTGCGCCATCGCGAGTGCGCTGGCGCGCGTGCCGATCCGCAGTGCGCTCACCGCACGACCTCGGCGACCTCGTCCAGAGCGAGAAGGCGTCCCGTGAAGAACGGCACCTCCTCGCGGACGTGGCGCCGGGCCTCGGTCGCCCGCAGATGCCGCATGAGGTCGACGAGGTCGATGGGGTCGTCGGCTTCGAGCGCCAGGAGCCACTCGTAGTCTCCGAGCGCGAAGCTCGCGACCGTGTTGGACTGCACCTGCGGGTACTCGCGGCCCTTGAGCCCGTGCTCGGCGAGCATCTCGCCGCGCTCGGCGGCGGGGAGCACGTACCACTCGTAACTGCGCACGAAGGGGTAGACCGTCACCCACCCGAGCGGCGGCAGTCCTCGCGCATAGGCGGGCGAGTGATCGCGGCTGAACTCGGCGTCGCGGTGAACGCCCAAAGCGTTCCACGTCGGGAGGAGCGGGGCGAGTTCCGCCGAACGCCGGAGCGTCCGGAGATCGGCCTGGAGGCCGTCCGCCGTCGTCCCCGTGAGCCACAGCAGGATGTCGGCATCAGCGCGGAGACCCGAGACGTCGTAGACGCCACGAAGGCTCGAGACGCCGGCTGCGGCGTCGGCGAGGCTCGGCGCGGACGAATCGCCCGCGGCGGCGTGCGGATCGCGGCGGAAGACGGCCCACAGGGCGTAATGAGTGGTCTCGGCTGCGGACGGAACGGGGGTGTCGATCGCGGAACTCACTCCTCTATCCTCCCCCGAATCCACCCGGACAGGCGACGCCGGCGACCTCAGGGGATCGTGAGAATCTCGGCTGCGACACGTTCGGCGTGCGCGACGACGGACGCGAGTCCTGTCCCCGCTGCTCCTTCGCCGACGGCGGGGACCGCTCCGTCCGAGGGGGCGACCCCCCGCTGCCACGTCGTCACCGCGGCATCCGTGACCTGGGAGAGATCGGCGCCGAGGAGGAGCGGCGCATCGCGGGTCGCCTCCGCGATCGGGTCCACGGGATCGCCGTCGTAGGAAAGGCGCACGACGTGGCGGCCGGGGAGGGCATCGCGCACCCACTGCCACTTCGCCGTGGTGTGCGTCAGCGCGCGGGCTGTCACATCGGGAGCAGCCGCGTCGACGAGGAGGCCCGTCCCGCGCGGTGCATCGTCCCACGCGGGGGCTTCGACGACGAGCGTCACGAGGGTCAGGCGGCGGGGCGACGCCGCGGGCTCGGAGTATGCCCTGACGACACGGCCTGCAAGGCGCGCCCCGTCGAGCGTCGCGCCGGTCGCGTCGAACCGCGTGACCTCGACGTCGGTCCGCAGCTCGACCCCGAGCCGCTCGTTCTCCGCGACGAGCGCCGCGACGAGGCGGTGCATCCCTCCCCGGATGCTCGCCACTTGCGACCCCGCCGGCGCCTGCGCCCGCAGGGCGCTCACGGCCGCTGCGAGCGAACCCCGCACGGCGATCTCCGCTCGAAGCCGCGGAGACGCGGCGTCGACGGAGAGCGCGGACGGCTCGATCGAATGCACTCCACGGACGACGGGTGCCACGAGCGCGTCGGCGACGGCGGCGCCCATGCGGACCCGCACGAGTTCGTCGAGGGATACCGCGTCGCGACCGATACGCGCGGGAAGAAGCCGGTCGAGCGCTGCCCGCCATGCCCCCGTTCGCCCCACCGCGCGGACGACATCGGGGGCGAGCGGTTCGCCCGGGATGCCGAGAACTCCCGCCGCGGGAAGCGGCACCGCCGTCCCGTCAGCGCGATGGAGCCACGCGGGCGTCGGCGCGGGGAGCACGATGTCCGCCGCGAGCTCCAGCTCCTCGGCGAGCGCCGCGACGACGCCTCCTCTCGTCGCGAACGACTCGGCCGCGGCATCCAGAGCGACTCCCGCGACCGGCAGGGGTGCGACCTGTCCACCGAACGCATCGCTGCGCTCGAGGAGGATGACGCGCGTGCCATTCAGCGCGAGGCGACGGGCGACGACGAGACCGCCGACGCCGCCACCGACGACGATGACGTCAGAGTTCATGCACGAGTTCGACGATGCGTGTGAGCACCGTCGGGTCCGTCTCGGGCGGGACGCCGTGTCCGAGGTTCACGATGTGCGCGGGTGCCGCAGCGCCGCGCTCGACGACGTCGCGGACGTGACGGTCGATGAGACTCCAGGGCGCGGTCAGGAGAGCCGGGTCGATGTTCCCCTGGAGCGGGAAACGCCCGCCCAGTCGGCGGTTCGCCTCGTCGAGCGGCAGCCGCCAGTCGACGCCGATGACGTCGGCACCGACGGCGGGTGTCGCGTCGAGGGATTCCGAGAGTCCGAGCCCGAAGTGGATGCGCGGCACGTCGAGGCCCCGCAGGGCGTCGAGGGCGCGCTTCGAGTGCGGGAGAGCGCGCTTGACGTAGTCGTCGCGGGAGAGGGAGCCCGCCCACGAGTCGAAGAGCTGCACGACGCTCGCACCCGCGCGCACCTGGGCCTCGAGGAACGCACCCGTCACGTCCGCGCACCAGTTGAGGAGCGTCGCCCACGTGCGCGGATCGCTCCGCATGAGAGCGCGCGTGCGCAACTGCTCCTTCGAGGGCCCGCCTTCGACGAGATAGCTCGCGAGAGTGTACGGAGCGCCACCGAATCCGACGAGGGGCGTGTCGCCGAGCTCCGCCACGACGAGCCGCACAGCCTCCGAGATCGGGTCGAGAGCGTCGGGTTCGATGGGGCGAAGCGCCAGCACATCGGATGCGGAACGCACGGGGGTCTCGAGGACGGGCCCCCGTCCCGGAACGATCGACACGGCGACGCCGGCGAGGAGAACGGGGATGACGATGTCGCTGAAGAAGACGGCGGCGTCGACACCGTGGCGGCGGACGGGCTGGAGCGTGATCTCGGCGGCGAGCGCGGGGGTGAGACACGCATCGAGCATCTCGGTGCCGGCCCGCGTCTCGCGGTACTCCGGCAGAGAACGCCCCGCCTGGCGCATGAACCACACCGGCAGGATCTCGGGGCGGTCGCCGCGGGCGGCGCGGACGAGACGGGAGTCCGACGTGCGCCCATCGCGCAGCGGGTGGGTCTCGGGCAGGGCGATCACGGTGGAGGACACGACGTCAAGGCTACGTCGCCGCTCGGCGCCTTCGGACGAGGGGCGGGCTAGAATCGGCGGGTGCTGTTCTGTCTGACGGCGAATCATCGCAACACCGACTTCGATGTCCTCGATCGCATTTCTCGCGTCGCGGACTCGCTCGCCGACGACCTCACGCAGACGCACTCGTTCGTTCGCGGGGCCGTCGTCCTGGCCACGTGCAACCGGTTCGAGGCGTACCTGGAGCTGGATGAACCGCTCACGGGCGGAGCCGTCGTCGCCCGTGAAGCCGTCCTCGACATGCTCGAGGGTCCCGCGGGAGCCGACGCCGAGGCTCTTCGCGCCTCCGCCGTCAGCATCGCGGGAAGCGACGTCGTCCACCACCTCTTCGCCGTGAGTTCGGGCCTGGAGTCGATGGTCGTCGGCGAAGAGGAGATCAGCGGTCAAGTGCAGCGCGCGCTCGGCGCCGCGCGCCGAGCCGGCACCACGAGCGCGGCCCTCGAGCGCGCATTCCAGCGCGCAACACACGCGACGCGCGAAATGCGCGCGACGGCCGACGTCGCCGCCGCGGGCCGCTCCCTCGCCCGCATCGCCCTCGACCTCGCCGACACGCGTGTCACCAACTGGGCGACCGTCCCGGTCCTGCTCGTCGGGACGGGTCAGTACGCCGCCACGACGATCGCGGCCCTCCGCGCACGCGGCGCCGAGGACATCCGGGTCTACTCCGCGACGGGGCGAGCCGAGCAGTTCGCCGCGAAGTACGGCATCCGCGCCGAGAGCGATCTCCGTGACGCGATCGGCGAGGCCGACATCGTCCTGACCTGCACGGCCCGCTACGTCGTGACGGAGGAGCACATCCCCGTCGGGCGGCGTCGCCTCATCATCGACCTGGGTCTCCCCCGCAACGTCGACCCGTCCGTGGCATCCGTCGAAGGGGTCGAGCTGCTCGACCTCGAGCTCATCGGCCGCCACGCGGCGCTTCCCGAACTCGGTCCCGGCGCTTTCGAGATCGTCGGCACAGCGGCGAGCGTCTTCAACGCCGAGCAAGCGGCGGCCCCGGCGATCGTGGCGCTCCGCGGCCACATCCAGACGGCACTCGACGCCGAGATCCAGCGCGTGCGCGATCGCGGCGGCGATGCGGCGACCGAGGCGGCGCTCCGCCACCTCGCGGGAGTCATCTCGCACGCCCCGACCGTCCGCGCGCGTGAGTTCGCCGCCGAAGGACGCCTGCACGAGTTCGAAGACGCCCTCGAGACGCTTTTCGGCATCGAGGTGCCCCGCAGTCAGGGGAACACCCTCCGGGGCCTTTCCGCCGGCTGAGTCCCGTCAGCGCGCGCCGGCCTCGTCGAGGTCGGCGGGTTCCGTCACGGGAAGCCGGCAGGAGAAGTTACGGCAGTCGTACGCCGTCGCCCGCCCGTCCTGGGTCGATTTCCCCGCGAAGAGGTCGAATCCGGATGCCGCCCACGCGGCCGCCTGCTCGGATGTCACGGCGATGACGACGTCGGCCTCGACGGCGCGCGCCGTCCGGACGAGCGGGTCGTCCGCGGAGTCCGCCACCACGACGATCTGGCGGGGAGCGACGGCGAGACCCGCGCCAACGCGCAAGAGCGTTCCGTGCGCGAGCGGCTGAGCCAGCGCCGCGTCGCGGTGTCGTGCGACGCACTCCTCCGCGAAGACCCGGTACGACTCGCCCGCGCCGAGCTGCCACAGAGCGAGTGCCGTCTCGGCGAGCGCGGCAAGACCTGAGGGTTCGTCCGCATCGGACGCCGCGTCGGGCGCTCCCATCCCCTGCGCCGAGAGGACGCCGTCGCCGCCGCCCGGCACGGTCGGTTCGCCGTTCGGGCGCATGCACGCGTCGAGGAGTGCTCGCGCGCGCTCGACGTAGGCCGGCTCCCCCGTCGCGATCGCGAGCGCCGTGAGCCCCGACGCGAGCTGCCCGTAGTCGGCGAGCGATGCCGCCGCGCGCGAAGGGATCTCGTCGAGCGATGCGCGGACGAGCCTGCCATCCGCGGTGGTGTTGATCGTGAGGACGGCATCGGCCGCCCAGCGCGCGGCCTCGATCCATTCGGCGGTCCCGAGACGCGCGCCGGCTCGTGCGAGCGCCCCGATCGCGAGGCCGTTCCACCCCGTGACGACCTTGCCGTCGACAGCGGGTGGTTGCAGCCCCGCACGGTCGTTCACGAGGTAGTAGCCGCCTTCGCTGCGCCTGCCGTCGATCCACGACTCGGAGTCCTGCGCGGCACCGAACCCGCCGGCGGGCTGCTGCAGCACGAGAGTGAGGAAGGAGGCGATGCCCCGCGCCGTCGCCCCGTCGTCCGCCGCGGCGGCGACGTCGAGCAGCAGGGCGTTGTCGGTCAGCATCCGTTCGTAGTGCGGAATCGACCAGTCCCGCCGCGTGGCGTAGCGGAAGAACCCGCCCTCGATGACGTCGCGGAGGGGCGACGAGGACATCGCGGCGAGCGCACGCTCCGCGACAGCGGCCGCCCCCGGTGCGGCCTCGCGGATGACGGGGTGCTGGAGGAAGCGGAGCGCGGTCGCGACGGGGAACTTCGGCGCCACGGGGTCGCCGCCCCAGAGTCCGCCGTACTCGGGATCCTCGCGCGCCGCGAGCATCTGCGCGGCGGATGCGAGCGCCGCGACGTCGGGGAGACCCCCGCCGCCGTGCGTCCCGTGCGCACGGGCGGACGCCAGCGCCTGCACGAGAGCATCCGCCGTTTCGGCGACCTGCTCGCGACGTTCCGTCCACGCCTCCCGGACGGCGCCCAGAACGTCACGGAAGGCGGGAACTCCGCCGCGCGCCGACGGCGGGAAGTAGGTTCCGGCGAAGAACGGGTGGCCGTCGGGGGTCACGAACACCGACAGCGGCCATCCGAGGTGAAGCGTGAAGGCCGCCGCGGCTGCCATGTACGCGGCGTCGACCTCGGGATGCTCCTCGCGGTCGACCTTGATCGAGACGAAGCCCGCGTCGAGGTCGGCGGCCGTCTCGCGGTCGGCGAACAACTCCCGTGCCATGACGTGGCACCAGTGGCAGGTGGAATATCCGATCGACACGAAGACGGGCACGTCGCGACGGCGCGCCTCGTCGAACGCCTCCCTCCCCCACGGATACCACGCGACGGGATTGTCGGCGTGTGCCCGCAGGTACGGGCTCGCGGAGGAGGAGAGGCGCTCGTTCACTGCCGTTCGTTCACTGCCGTTCGTTCACTGCCGTTCGTTCACTGCGGTGCGATCAGTGCAGCTCGGTCAGTGGAGCTCGGTGGGGTGCGCACCCACGCGGCCCGAGCCGTCGCCCGGATCGATCGCGTCGATGGCCGACATCTCGGCATCCGACAGCGCGAAGTCGAAGATGCGGAAGTTCTCGCGGAGGCGGTCGGCCTTCACCGACTTCGGGAAGACGATGTTGCCCTTCTGGATGTGCCAGCGGAGGACGACCTGGGCGGGCGTGCGATCGTGGGCGGACGCCGCGTCGTGGACGGCCGGCACGCCGAACAGGTCGTACTTGCCCTGACCGAGCGGGCCCCATGCCTCGATGTGCACGCCGTGATCGGCGCACCAGGCGACGACATCGCGCTGCTGGTAGGCGGGGTGGAGCTCGATCTGGTTGACGGCGGGGAGGACCCCCGTCTCGCCGTGGATCGCCTCGAGATGCTCGACGAGGAAGTTGGAGACGCCGATCGAGCGGATCGCCTCGCCTTCGTTGAGCGCCGCGAGCTGCTTCCACGCGTTGACGAAGGTGCCGTTCGCAGGGGCTGGCCAGTGGATGAGGTAGAGGTCGACGTAGTCGACGCCGAGCTTCGTGAGGCTCTCCTCGAGCGCGGCGCGCGGCTCGTCGCCGCCCTGCCGGTCGTTCCACAGCTTCGTCGTGAGGAAGATCTCGTCGCGCGGGATGCCGCTCTTGGCGATCGCGGCACCGACACCCTCCTCGTTGCCGTAGATCGCGGCCGTGTCGATGTGCCGGTATCCGAGTTCGAGTGCTTCGAGCACGACCTTCTCGGTCTCGGCCGGCGGCACCTTGAAGACGCCGTAGCCGAGCTGTGGGATGTCGTAGCCGGAGTTGAGAGCGATACGGGGAACGTCGTGCTGGTCTGCCATGGTCCGAGCCTACGACTCCGCGATGTCGGGCGCGCCGTTGTTCGCCGCGGACGATACGATCGAAGGCTGTGTCTGCGAACGAACCGACCATCACCTACCCGCCGGAGCTGCCCGTCAGCGCCGCGCGGGAGGAGATCCTGCGCGCGTTGCGCGATCACCAGGTCGTCATCGTCGCCGGCGCGACGGGGTCGGGAAAGACGACGCAGTTGCCCAAGATGGCGCTCGAGCTCGGGCGCACGCGGATCGCCCACACGCAACCCCGCCGGATCGCTGCGCGCACCATCGCGGAGCGGATCGCCGAGGAACTGCAGGTGCCGCTCGGCTCGACCGTCGGCTACAAGGTGCGCTTCACCGACAAGGTGTCCGAAGACACCCGCATCGCGCTCATGACCGACGGCATCCTCCTCAACGAGATCCACCGCGACCGTCTGCTGCGCCGCTACGACACGATCATCATCGACGAAGCGCACGAGCGCTCTCTCAACGTCGACTTCCTCCTCGGGTACCTCACGCGCATCCTCCCAAAGCGGCCCGACCTCAAGGTCGTCATCACGAGCGCGACGATCGATCCCGAGAGCTTCGCGAAGCACTTCGCGGATGCCGCGGGTCGCCCCGCCCCCATCATCGAAGTCTCGGGACGCACATACCCCGTCGAGATCCGCTACCGCCCGGCGGTGGACGAGCGCGCCGAGTCCGGGAAGCGTCCTGAAACGGCGACGGACGACGTCGACGGGATCACGGCGGCGCTGCGGGAACTCGACCGCGAGCCCACGGGCGACGTGCTGGTGTTCCTTCCCGGCGAAGCGGAGATCCGCGACGCGATGGATGCCGTTCGGGGAATGTACGCGAAAGACGCCGCCCCGACGGAGGTCCTCCCCCTCTACGGCCGTCTCTCCGCGGCCGAACAGCACCGCGTCTTCGAACGCTCGTCGGTCGCAGGAGTGCGCCGCCGTGTGATCCTCGCGACCAACGTCGCCGAGACGAGCCTCACGGTTCCCGGCATCCGCTACGTCATCGACACCGGGACGGCGCGCATCTCGCGCTACAGCACGCGCACGAAGATCCAGCAGCTCCCGATCGAGCCCGTGTCGCAGGCATCCGCGCAGCAGCGGTCGGGCCGCGCGGGACGGACGAGCCCGGGAGTCGCGATCCGCCTCTACGGCGAAGAGGACTTCGCGGGTCGAGACGAGTTCACCGAACCCGAGATCCTCCGGACGAGCCTCGCGTCCGTCATCCTCCAGATGCTGTCGCTCGGCTTCGGCGAGATCGAGGACTTCCCGTTCCTCACGAAGCCCGATTCGCGCGGCGTCCGCGCGG
This sequence comes from Microbacterium sp. SLBN-146, assembly GCF_006715145.1. Taxonomy (NCBI): domain Bacteria; kingdom Bacillati; phylum Actinomycetota; class Actinomycetes; order Micrococcales; family Microbacteriaceae; genus Microbacterium; species Microbacterium sp. SLBN-146. Next base: position 2,340,401 of record NZ_VFMR01000001.1, on the reverse strand, counting down.
CACTCGACCTTCTCACCGAACTGGGAGCGGTCGATCGCGGGCGCCTGACGGACCTCGGCCGCGAGATCTCGCGGATGCCCACCGACCCGCGGTTCGCACGCATGCTCGTCGAGGCACGCCGCACCGGCGTGATCCGCGATGTCCTCGCGATCGTCGCGGGCCTGTCGATCCCCGACGTGCGAGAGCGCCCCGAGGAGCGTCGCGAAGAGGCCGACCGCCTGCACGCGCGCTTCGCCGACCCCACGAGCGACTTCCTGACGCTCCTGAATCTGTGGAACCACCTGCAGGAGAAGCAGCGCGAACTCGGGTCGAGCGCCTTCCGCCGGCTCTGCCGTGCGGAGCACCTCAACTACGTGCGCGTGCGGGAGTGGTCCGACGTGCACCGGCAGCTCTCGACGCTCGTCGGCCGGCCGGGGCCCGGTGGGGAGACCGCGGATCCCGACCTCGTCCACAAGGCGATCCTGTCGGGGCTCCTTTCCCACATCGGGATCCTCGACGAACGCACGAGACCCTCGACCGGCGGACGCCCCGACAAGCGCACACCCCCCGCGGAGTACCTCGGGGCGCGGGGCACGCGTTTCGCGATCTTCCCCGGCTCGGGACTCCGCAAGAAGCGGCCATCGGCCGTCATGGCAGCCGAGCTCGTCGAGACGAGCAGACTCTTCGCGAGGATGGTCGCCGAGATCGACCCCGAGTGGGCCGAGCCTCTCGCGGGCGACCTCGCGAAGCGCCGCGTGAGCGAACCGCACTGGTCGAAGTCGACGGGGGCAGCCTCCGCGTACGAGCGGGTGACGCTCTTCGGCGTCGACATCGTGCCGCGTCGCCGTGTGCAGCTCGCTCGCTTCGATCGCCCGCTCGCGCGGGAGATGTTCCTCCGGCACGCTCTCGTCGAGGGCGACTGGGACTCCTCGCACCTCGACAAGAGACTCACGGCCTTCGAGCGACGCAATCTGGAACTGAGGCGACGCCTCGAGAAGGTCGAGGAGCGCGAGCGTCGCCGCGACATCCTCGTGGGCGACGAAGCGGTCTATCGCTTCTACGACGCGCGCCTCCCCTCCGACGTGCTGGACGTGCGTTCCTTCGAGGCGTGGTGGAAGGATGCCGCGTCCCGCACGCCGCGCCTCCTCGACATGAGCGAGGCCGACCTCGTCGACGAAGCGACGCGCGGCGACGAACACGATTTCCCCGCCCGCTGGCAGCAGGGTGACCAAGTGCTGTCGCTCGCGTATCGGTTCGAACCGGGGGCCGCGGATGACGGTGTGACCGTCGTCGTGCCCCTCGCTCTCCTCGCGCAGCTCCGCCCGGAGGGATTCGACTGGCAGGTCCCCGGCATGCGCGACGAGCTCGTGACGGCCCTCCTGCGCGCGCTCCCCAAACCCATCCGGCGTCATGTCGTCCCCGCCGCCGACTGGGCGGCGACCTTCGCGGGCGACCTGGCCGGACAGGGACCCGAGTCGCACGCGGGCCTTCCGCCGGTGCCCCTGCTGGATGCCCTCGCGGCGCGCATCCAGCGTGTCGCGAACCAGCCCGTCACCGCGGCGGACTTCGACATGGAGCGGGTGCCGGGCCACCTTCGGATCACGTTCCGCGCGGTCGACGAGCGCGGTCGGCCCGTCGGATCCGACCTCGATCTCCGGGCTTTGCAGGCGTCGCTCGCCGACCGTACGAGAGCCGCCGTATCGCGCTCGCTCGAATCGCCGAAGCGACCGGGCGCCCGACCGGCCGCGGCACCGGCGACCCCCGGCGCCGCCGTGCGGTTCCCGGCGCGGTCAGGCCTCACCGACTGGTCCTTCGACGACCTCCCCGAGATCGTCGACACGGCGGTCGCGGGCGGGATCGTGCGCGGCTACCCCGCGATCATCGACGACGGGACGAGTGTCGCGCTGCGGATCGAGGCGACCCCCGAAGCCGCCGCCCGCGAGACCAGGGCGGGCATCCGGCGACTCGCTCTCCTCGGAGTGCCGTCTCCCGCCGCCTACGTCCTCGACCACCTGACGTCGGCCGAGAAGCTCGCCCTCGCGGCATCCCCCTACTCGTCGGCCAAGGCACTCATCGAAGACGCCCGTGTGGCCGTCGCGGACGCTGTCATCGCCCGAACGACGGGCGGCTCGCCTGTTCGGACGAAGACCGCGTTCGAAGCCGTGCGGACGGCCTTGTCGGCCGTCGTCGTCGACGAGCTGTTCACGACCGTCTCGCTCGCCGCGAAGATCCTGACCGCCGCGAGGGACGTCGAGCGGACCCTCCGAACTCAGAACTCGCTGACACTCCTCGGCGCCCTGAACGACATCAAGGGCCAGTTGGCGGGACTCGTCTTCCCCGGCTTCCTCTCGCAGACGGGACTGGCGCGCATCGTCCACTACCCCCGCTACCTGCGGGCGGCTCTCGACCGGACGGCGAGCCTCAGCGACAACCCGGGACGCGACCGGCAGCGCATGACGGAATTCGAGCGCGCTGCGTCGGCGTATACCGACGCGGACGGAACGATCCCCCCGCACCCCGACGCGAGGCCGTCGCTCGTCCATGCGCGCTGGCTGCTCGAGGAGTACCGCGTGAGCCTCTTCGCGCAGTCGCTGGGAACCGCCGAACCCGTTTCGCTGCAGCGCATCCTGAAGGCGCTCCGCGAGTAGCGTTGACGCCATGGCATCCGCGATCGTCTACACCGAGCTCGGCGGGCCCGAGGTCCTGCACCGGATCGACACCCCCGCTCCCCTGCCCGCAGACGGGCAGCTGGCGGTGCGGGTCGAGGCGGTCGGCGTCAACCCGATCGACGCGAAGCTCCGCGCCGGCATCCGTCCGTCACCCCCGATCGACGAACCCCGTCGCGTGGGGTCGGATGGCGCGGGCGTCGTCACGGCCGTAGGGGAAGGCGTCGACGGGTTCCGTGTCGGAGACGCCATCGGATTCTGGGGCGCCTCCGGCGCGTACGCGACCGACGTCGTCGTCGCCGCCCGGCGCGTCGTCCCTCGCCCCGCGACCGTGAGCGCGGCCGATGCGGCGGCACTCGGCATCCCGATCGGAACGGCCTACCAGGCGCTCCGCTCGCTCGGCGTCGGCCCGGGAGACGCTCTCCTCGTTCACGGCGGGTCGGGATCCGTCGGCCAGGCCATCGTGCAGTTCGCCGTGCTGTGGGGCGCGCGCGTCATCGCGACCTCTTCCGAGCGGCGCTCCGCCCGTGTGCGCGAGTTGGGCGGCGAGCCGGTCGTCTACGGCGACGGACTCGCCGACCGTGTCCGCGGCATCGCCCCCGGCGGCATCACGGTCGCGATCGACGCCGCAGGAACCGACGAAGCCCTCTCGACGTCCCTCGAGCTGGTTGCCGACACGACGCGCATCGCGACCCTCGTGCGCGGAGCGCATGCCGAGCGGCTGGGGATCCGCGCGTTCAGCGGCGGCGCGCCCTGGCCTCTCACGGCGCAGCAGAACGCGTGGCGCGACGAAGCGATCCCCGTCGCGATGAGCCTTCTCGCCGCCGGGCGCTTCTCCCTCGAGCAGGGCCCGTCGTTCGCGCTCGACGACGCTCCGGAAGCGCATCGCGCTGTCGAAGCCGGCACGGACGGCAAGATCACGCTCGTCCCCTGAGACGCGGTGCCCGCGCCGCAATAGTTCGACACAGCGCAACAGTTGGACACAGCGCCACAGTTGGACACAGCGCAACAGTTGGACACAGGCGCACCGCGAAGCGGGGTCCCCTTCCACAATGGACGCCATGTCCGCCTCTCCGCGCGCCTTCGCCACGGCCCAGGTCCACGCCGGCCACCTCCATGGCGTCGTCGAGAACACCGCCGTCCCGCCCATCCATCAGTCCAACGCGTTCGAGTTCGCGTCGCTCGACGACGCACGCGACCTGTTCGCGCTGCGGCGCGAGGGCAACATCTACAGTCGCGCGGCCAACCCCACGGTGCTCGTCCTGGAGAAGCGCGTCGCCGAACTCGAGGGCGGCGTTGCCGCAGCAGCCGTCGCGTCCGGGCAAGCCGCCGTCGCGCTCGCGCTGCTGGCGCTCGTGAAACAGGGCGAGCACATCGTCGCCGCGCGACAGCTGTACGGCGGCACCGTCGATCTGCTCGACGACACGTTCCCCGACTGGGGAATCGACGTCACGTTCGTCGACCAGGACGACATCGCGGCGTGGGAGTCTGCCATCCGCCCGACGACGCGCGCGCTCTTCGCCGAGTCGATCTCGAATCCGATCGCACAGGTCCTGGATCTGGATGCCGTCGCGCGAGTCGCGCGCGAGGCGGGCCTCCCGCTCGTGATCGACAACACGATCGCGACGCCTTACCTCCAGCGCGCGAAGGAGTTCGGCGCGGCGATCGTCGTGCATTCGGCCACGAAGTACCTCGGCGGACACGGCACGTCGCTCGGCGGCGTCATCGTCGACCTCGGGACGTTCGATTGGACGGCGTCGCCCGGCAGGTGGCCGCAGCTGACGGAGACGTATCGACGGGTGGGCGACGGGAGCCTCGTCGAGCGCTTCGGAGCGACCGGCTCCCCCTACATCGCACTCGTGAAGACGAAGTACGTCCACGACCTCGGCCCCTCGCTGTCGGCCTTCAACGCCTTCCAGTTGCTGCAAGGACTCGAGACGCTCGATCTGCGCGTCCAGCGGCACACCGACAGCGCGCTCGCGGTCGCGCGCTTCCTCGCGTCGCATCCCGCCGTGACACGCGTGCATCATCCCGGCCTCCCCGACAGCCCGTGGCATGACAACGCTCGTCGCTACCTGCCGCGGGGCACCAACTCGGTCTTCGCCTTCGACGTCGTGGGGACAGGGCACTCCGACACCGACTTCCGACGCGTCGCCGACGTCATCGCGCGGCTGCGCACGGTGCGACTCGTCGCCAACATCGGCGATGCGCGGAGCCTCGTCAACCACCCGGCATCCATGACCCACAGCCATCTGTCGCCGGCGCAGCTCGCGCAGGCGCGGATCTCGCCCACGACGCTGCGACTGTCGATCGGCCTGGAGGACCCCGCCGACATCATCGCCGATCTCGCGGAGGCGCTCGCTCCGCTCGTCGACGAGGCGGACGCTCAGCCCGCGGCGATGAGCGCGCGGTAGAAGCCGATCCCCCGGAGCCACACGTCGATACGGATGCGCTCGTCGTGCGAGTGGAGGGCGTCGCGCTCCGAGCGGGTGAGGTGGAACGGCGTGAAGCGATAGACGTCGTCGGCGATCGCGGTGAACCAGCGGCTGTCGCTCGCCCCCAGCTGGATATAGGGCGTCGTCAGGACGTCGTGCCCGAGCGACTCCCCGACGGCGGTCGCGATCCGACGCCATGACTCTCCGCGCCACGGTGAGACGGGCGAGGGGTCGGAGCCGTGGCGCACGTCGATCTCGATGCTCGGATCCGCGACGATACGGCGGACGCGCTCCGTGGCGCTCGCGACCGTGTCGCCTGTGAGGAGGCGGATGTTGATCGAGGCGCGCGCCGACGTCGCCAGGACGTTCTCGCCGGGTGCGCCCTCCAGCTCCGTCGCGACGGCCGTCGTGCGGACGATCGCGTTCATCTCGGGGCCGAGCCTCGAGAAGACGCGGGCGACGAGCGGCCCCGAGATCGCGAGACTGCCGAGGAGCGCGCGGAGGGGCTGGGGGGCGTGGGGCGCGACCGTTGCGAGCATCGCGCGGACGGGAGCGACGAGCCGGACGGGGAACGGATGCCGCTGCAGCCGATCGATCGCGCGCGCGAGTCTCGCCGTCGCGGGGCGCGTGGGCGGCGTCGACGCGTGCCCGCCGGCCTCGCGGGCGACGAGGGAGAGCGTCATGACGCCCCGTTCGGCCACGCCCACCATCGCGGTGGGAATGCGGACACCCGGGATGACGCCGTCGACGACCGCGCCGCCTTCGTCGAGAACGAGTCCGAGACGCACTCCGCGACCCCGGAGCACCTCCACGATGGCTCGCGCGCCGTCGCCCGCCGTCTCCTCGTTGTGGCCGAACGCGAGGTAGACGTCGTTCTGCGGCCGGAACCCCTCCGCCACGAGCTGTTCGACCGCCTCGAGGATCGCGACGAGCGCGCCCTTGTCATCGATCGCGCCGCGCGCGTGGATGGCGGCATTCGCGCCGTCGCCGATGATCTGCGCGTCGAAGGGCGGGTGGGTCCATTCGCTCTCGACGACGGGGACGACGTCCTGGTGCGCCATCAGCACGAGGGGTGAACCGGCGGCCCTCCCCTGCCAGCGGTAGAGGAGCGAGTGCCCCGCGACGAGTTCGTGCTCGAGCACTCGGTGGGTCTCGGGATACAGCCGCGTCAGCGCCGCGCGGAACTCCTCGAACCGGCTCCACTCGATCGCGGACTCGTCGGCGTGCGAGACCGTCGGGATGCGCAGGAGCTCGCGGAAGCGTTCGACCGAGGATGGCACGCATCCGAGCCTAAACGGGCCCTCCCGCCCTCGCGCGCTCGCTACGCTCGACATATGAGTGCACTGCGGTGGGGAATCCTCGGTCCGGGCGGCATCGCCCAGGCCTTCACACGCGATCTGCAGACGGCGGGACTGACCGTGACGGCGGTCGGATCGCGTCGAGAAGAAGCCGCACGCGCCTTCGCCGAGGAGTTCGGGATCGCCCGCGCGCACGGCTCGTACGAGGATCTCGTCGCCGACCCCGACGTCGACATCGTCTACATCGCGACGCCGCATCCGTTCCACGCCGACCAGGCCGTCCTCGCCCTCGAAGCGGGTAAGCACGTCCTCGTCGAGAAACCCTTCACGATCAACGCCGATGAGGCCGCCGCCGTCCGCGACGTCGCGCGCGAGCGCGGCCTCCTCGCGATGGAGGCGATGTGGACGAGGTATCTCCCGCACATGGTCCGCATTCGGGAGATCCTCGCGGAACGCACGCTTGGAGACATCCGCGCCGTCCTCGCCGATCACACGCAGAAGATCTCCGACGACCCGCACCACCGACTCAACGACCTCGAGCTCGGCGGCGGAGCCCTCCTCGATCTGGGTATCTACCCCGTGTCCTTCACGTGGGACGTCCTCGGCGCACCCGACACGATCAACGCCTCCGCGACGCTCGCCGAGACGGGTGCCGACACCGAGGTCGCGACGATCTTCACGTACGCCTCCGGTGCCGTCGCGACGACGTTCTCCGCGTCGCGCTCGGCAGGACCGAACACCGCGCACGTGATCGGGACGGATGCCCGCATCGACATCGACGCGACGTGGTACAACGCCTCGTCCTTCCGCGTCGTCGCAGCAGACGGCACCGTGCTCGAGACGTACGAGTCGCGGATCGAGGGGCGCGGGATGCAGTACCAGGCTCTCGCCGCCGAGCGCTTCGTCGCCGAGGGCCGCACCGACAGCGACATCCTGCCCCTCGACGAGGTCGTCGACATCATGGCGAGTCTCGACGCCGTGCGCCAGATCATCGGCGTCGGATACCCCGGGGAGGAGTGACATGGCCGACCTTCAGAATCAGCGCGTCGCGGTCTACCTCGACTTCGACAACATCGTGATGTCCTGGTACGACCGGGTGCACGGCCGCAACGCCTATTCGCGCGACCGCCAGCGGATCGCCGAGGATTCGTCGGCTCCCGACGTCGCCGAGCGCCTCGCCGCGGCGCGGATCGACGTCGGCGCGATCATCGACTACGCGGCATCCTTCGGGACACTCGTCCTGACGCGGGCCTACGCCGACTGGTCCTCCCCCGTCAACGCCGATTACCGCTCGCAGCTCGTCGCGCGCGCCGTCGACCTCGTTCAGCTCTTCCCCGCCGCGGCGTATGCCAAGAACGGCGCCGACATCCGGCTCGCCGTCGACACGGTCGAGGACATGTTCCGTCTCCCCGATCTCACGCATGTCGTGATCGTCGCGGGCGACTCCGACTACGTCCCGCTCGCGCAGCGGTGCAAGCGTCTGGGCCGGTTCGTCGTCGGCGTCGGCGTGGCCGGATCGACGGCGAAGTCGCTCGCGGCGGCGTGCGACCAGTTCGACGCATACGATGCCCTCCCCGGCATCACGCGCCCCGCACCGGGCAAGACGGATGCCGCGGCTCCCCGCGCCCGCAAGCGCTCCAAGGATCCGGGCGCTGATCTGCTCGAACGGGCGCTGCGCCTCGAGGGCGACAAGGCCGACGATGCGCAGTGGCAACATGCTTCGGAGGTCAAGAGCCTCATCAAGCGTCTGGATCCCGCATTCAGCGAGAAGGCGCTCGGCCACAAGAGCTTCACGGAGTTCGTGAAGGCCCATCCGACGGTCGCCGACGTCGACGAGTCGAGCAACATCGTGCTGATCCGTCTCGCCTCCGACCGCCGCTGACAACCGCCGTCCGCACGCGGAATCTCCGGGACGCCAGGGGGACCGTCGGGTACAGTGTGGGACTGTGGCACGCCGCAGCGCCCAGCCGGGCTCGCAATCCTCGCTCCGCGAGGCCAATCGCGCGCGCGTCATCGACTCCCTGAAGCGCCACGGACGCTTGACCCAGGTCGAGCTCGCCGGCAGCACGGGGCTCAGTCCCGCGACAGTCTCCAACATCGTCAAGGAGCTCACCGCCTCCGGCATCCTGCACACGTCGTTCACGTCGCGGAGCGGCCGACGAGCGACCCTCGTGTCGCTCGCGCGCCAGCTCGGGCTCGTCGCCGGCGTGCACTTCAGCTCCCGCCAGCTGCACATCGCGATCGCCGACGCGATGCGAACCATCGTGACGCAGTCCTCGCTCCCCCTCGCCCTCGATCATCGCCACGATGCAGAACTGGACCGCGTCGCGATCCTCCTCGGCGACATGATGGAGTCGCTCGGCGGGAGCCTCTCCGACCTCCTCGCCGTCGGTCTCGCCCTTCCCGCTCCCATCGATCCGTCGACGGGGATGGTGTCCACTCCCGGACTCCTGCGCGGCTGGGAGGGCGTCGACGTCGCCGCGAGCCTCCGCTCGCGCATCGGCCGCCCCGTCTACGTCGACAGCGAGGCCAACCTCGGCGGACTCGCCGAGGCGCGAGAAGGCAGCGCCCGGGGACTGGCGTCGTCGGTCTTCATCCGCGTCGGACACTCGATCAGTGCGGGACTCGTCGTGGGAGGAGACCTCTTCCGCGGCGTCAACGGCAAGGCCGGACAGATCGGGCACGTCACGCTCGACGAGAACGGCCCGATCTGCCGATGCAGCAACCGGGGCTGTCTCGAGACCTACGCGGGCGGCCCGGCCCTGCTGTCGCTCTTCCCGCCGAGCGAGGGGATGCAGCGCCTCGGCGACCTTCTCCAGGCCGCCGAAGACGGCGACGGGAGCTCGCGCCGCGTCATCGCCGACGCCGGACGCCACATCGGGGTCGCCGCAGCGAGCCTGTCGAACCTCTTCGATCCCGAAGTGATCGTCGTCGGCGGTGAACTGGGTCTCGCCGGGGAGATCTTGATGGCCCCCATGCGCCACGCCCTCGAACGGTCGGCACTCCCCTCGACCCGTGGTCTTCCGGAGATCGTCGGCGCCTCATTCGGCGAATGGTCCGAGACGCGCGGCGCGATCGCGATCGCCCTCGATCACGTGACCGTCGAATCGGACGTCGTGCAGATCACCGCGTAAAGTCCTCCCATGACGAACACCGCGCCACGGCGGCGCCCGCTCTTTCGTGGTCTCGTCGTCGCCGCACTGACAGCCGCGACACTCACGCTCGGAGCGTGTGGTGGGGACGCGTCCTCCTCCGAGGGATCCATCGCCCTCCTCCTCCCCGATGCCAAGACCGCACGCTACGAGACCTTCGACCGTCCGTACTTCGAGGCCCGGGTCGCGGAGCTCGGCGACATCGACGTGCTGTACGCGAATGCCGATCAGGATGCCGCGAAGCAGCAGCAGCAGGCGGAGTCCGCCCTTGCCTCCGGGGCCGACGTCCTCGTCCTCGATCCCGTCGACGGGCGCGCCGCCGTCAGCATCGTCGCGTCCGCGAACGCGCAAGGGGTCCCCGTCGTCTCCTACGATCGGCTCGTGGCGGGCGGCGACCTCGCCTACTACGTCTCCTTCGACAACGAGAAGGTCGGGCGACTGCAGGCCGAGGCGTTCGTCGAGGAGCTCGAGCGCCGCGGGCAGGGCACCGGCGGCATCCTGATCGTCAACGGGTCTCCGACCGACGGGAACGCGATCCTCTTCCGCGAGGGCGCGCACGACGTCATCGACGAGACGGGGCTCCGGATCCTCGCGGAGTACGACACGCCCGACTGGAGCCCTGACAAGGCGCAGGACTGGGTCGCGGGACAGATCGCCCAATTCGACGGCGAGATCGTCGGCATCTACGCCGCCAACGACGGGGTTGCGAGCGGCGCCGTCGCGGCGCTCCGCGCGGCGGGAGTCTCTCCGCTGCCGGTCGTGACGGGTCAGGATGCCGAGCTCTCGGCGCTCCAGCGGATCGTCCGCGGCGATCAGTACATGACGGTCTACAAGGCGATGAAGCCGCAGGCGGAGCTGGCCGCCGAGGTCGCCGTCGCACTCTTGCGCGGAGAGGACATCGAGGCGCCGATGGAGATCGCCGGAACTCCGACGACGTTGCTCGACCCCGTCGCCGTGACCGTCGACGACATCGCCGACACGATCGTCGCGGATGACTTCTGGACCGTCGAGGACATCTGCACGGCCGACTATCGCGCCGACTGCGTTGCGGCGGGACTGCTCGCCGAGTGACTCCCGAGGGCACGGTGGCGGGTATGGTCGTTGCGGACGTCCGCCGAGGGTGAGGATGACGATGGCACCTGGCCGCACCGGTCGCACGCGCGAGCGTGTTCTCACGATGCACGGCATCGGCAAGCGGTTCGGCGCGGTCCGCGCGCTCACCGATGTCGACTTCTGGGTCAACGAGGGCGAGGTCGTCGCGCTCGTCGGCGACAACGGCGCGGGCAAGTCCACTCTCGTGAAGGTGCTCGCGGGGGTTCACGCGCAGGACTCCGGCACGATCGAGTTCGACGGCGCGTTCGTCGACATCCACACTCCCGCCGACGCGAAGGATCTCGGGATCGCGACGGTCTTCCAGGACCTGGCGCTGTGCGACAACCTCGACGTCGTCGCGAACCTGTGGCTCGGCCGCGAGCTCCTGTCGGAGGGCACGCTCGACGAGGTCGCCATGGAGGAGCGCACGTGGACGCTTTTGCGCGAACTCTCGGCGAAGATCCCGTCGGTGCGGACGCCCGTCGCGTCGCTGTCCGGCGGGCAGCGGCAGACCGTCGCGATCGCGAGATCCCTCATCGGAGAACCCCGCGTCATCATCCTCGACGAGCCCACAGCGGCGCTGGGCGTCGCCCAGACGGCGGAGGTGCTGAACCTCATCGAACGCCTGCGCGAGCGCGGGCACGGCGTCGTGCTGATCAGCCACAACATGGCCGACGTGCTCGCCGTGGCGGATCGCGTCGTGGTCCTCCGCTTGGGCCGCAACAACGGCGTCTACAACGCCGCCGACCTCACGAGCGAGACACTCATCGCCGCCATCACGGGCGCCGTCAGCGTGTCCACCGGCCGCTCTGCGGCGAGCGAACGTCGCACGCCGGAGGAGACTGCCGTCGAGGACGCCGCGTCCGGCGGCAGCATCATCCGCCTGCCGGATGCCGGCTCACGACGACCCCGCACGGGAAAGGGCGAGGCATGAACGCTGCGGAGACGGGTGCCGTCGAGACCGACGACGACGACAAGCTCTTCAGTCCGGCGGGACTGCGCGCAGCGGGTGCGCAGCTCGTGTCGCGCATCAGGGGCGGAGACCTCGGAGCCGTCCCCGTCGTGGGGGGCCTCATCGTCATCTGGGCCGTCTTCCAGGCGCTCAACCCCGTGTTCCTCTCCCCGACGAACCTCGTCAACCTCGCGATGCAGTGCGCGGCGATCGGGACGATCGCGCTCGGCGTCGTCATCGTGCTCCTCGTGGGAGAGATCGATCTGTCGGTCGGTTCCGTCTCGGGTCTGTCCGCCGCGATCCTCGCGGTGACGGTCGTGCAGCTCGGGTGGGACCCGGTGCTGGCGCTCGCGGCGGCTGTCGTGGCGGGATGCGCCGTCGGCGTCGTCTACGGGTTCCTGTACACCCGATTCGGGGTACCGAGCTTCGTCATCACGCTTGCGGGGCTCCTCGGCTTCCTCGGGGTTCAGCTCTGGGTGCTCGGTCCCAGCGGCTCGATCAATCTTCCGCCGGAGTCGTGGATCGTCGTCTTCGCGCAGCAGCTCTTCCTCCCCGCGTGGGCCGCCTATGCGGTGGCGGTGCTCGGGGCGGCCGCGTACGCGTGGTCGCGCGTGCGACACGCGCGCCGCCGGGCGTCTGCGAATCTCGTGAGCCAGAGCTATCTCGACATCGGCGTACGCTCCCTCGCGCTTCTCCTCGTGCTGCTGGCGGCGACCTGGTATCTCAACCTCGCGCGCGGCGTGGGCGTGATGTTCCTGTTCTTCCTCGCGCTCGTCGTCGTCGCGAACTTCGCGCTGACCCGCACACGATGGGGTCGGGCCGTCTACGCCGTCGGGGGTTCGGTGGAGGCAGCACGGCGAGCGGGGATTCGTGTCGAGCGGATCTACCTCTCGGCGTTCGTCCTCTGCTCGACTCTCGCCGCCGTGGGCGGCCTCCTGGCTGCCGCACGTCTCGGCGCGGCCAACCAGAGCTCGGGTGGCGGCGACACGAACCTCAACGCGATCGCCGCGGCCGTCATCGGCGGCGCGAGCCTTTTCGGCGGGCGCGGCACGGCGTACGCCGCTCTCCTCGGCATCGTCGTGATCCAGTCGATCTCGTCGGGTCTGACCCTCCTCAATCTCGACTCCGCCGTGCAGTTCGTCGTCACGGGAGTCGTCCTCGTCCTCGCGGTGATCGTCGATTCGGTGTCACGCAGACAGCGCGCTGCGACGGGAAGAGCCTGACGCTCCACTGAACACTGAGTTCACGTCGAAAACTCGGAGAGCCGTGTTTCCACCTCCGAAACGATTCGGGTGAGCAGTTCGTCACGTATCGACTCCTGTTTGTCATGCAAAATGCGTGCGTCCCCCGGAACCGAAGAACTCCCCTTGGCGACATCCGTCGATCACTCAGGCCCGTTGCGAAGTCGTTACGTTCAACACTTGACGCCAAGGTCTCCCGTGGAGATGATCGTCCGTAGCGCAACGGTGCCGGGCGAGTCCCGGTGCCCGCACCTTCAAAGACGAAAGGCGAACGATGAAGAAGTCATCCCTGCTCGCGGCTGCTGCACTCTCCGGTGCTGCCGCGATGATCCTTGCCGGTTGTGCCGGCGGTGGCGGCGGGACGCCGTCCGACGGCGGCGACGGAGGCGGCGGCGACGCCGCGGGCCGCGCGTGCGTCATCCTCCCCGACGCGGCGTCGTCGCCGCGCTGGGAGAACTTCGACCGCAAGTACCTGCAGGAAGGCCTGGAAGGCGCAGGCTTCGACGTCGACATCCAGAACGCGCAGGGCGACGTCAACAAGTACTCGACGATCGCCGACCAGCAGCTCACGCAGGGCTGTGGCGTCATGCTCCTGGTGGACTACCAGGGCGCGGCCGAAGCCGTCGCGGCGAAGGCCAAGGCCGAGGGCATTCCCGTCATCGCCTACGACCGTCCGTTCGCGGGCGCCGACTACTACGTCTCCTTCGACAACGTCGAGGTGGGCCGCCTCCAGGGACAGACGGTCCTCGACGGGCTCGAGGCCAAGGGCGTCGCTCCGGCGGATGCCGTCGTGGTGTACATCGGCGGTGACCCCACCGACGGCAACGCGGCGATGTTCCACGAGGGCGCTGCCGAGGTCATGGAAGCCGCGGGCATCACCGCCGCGGCCGAGCCGCCGGGAGCCTGGGACCAGGCGAAGTCGCAGACCAACTTCGAGCAGGCTCTGACGTCGCTCAACGGTGCTGTCGACGGCGTCTGGGCCGCGAACGACACCAACGCGGCCGGCGTCATCAAGGTCCTGCAGGACAACAACCTCCAGGGGGTCGCCGTCTCGGGTCAGGATGCCAACGTCGCGGGGCTCCAGAACATCCTCCTCGGATGGCAGACCGCCACGGTCTACAAGCCCGTCGCGGATGAGGCGGCTGCCGCCGTCGAGGTCGCGGTCGCGCTCCTGAGCGGAGACACCGTGAGCACGGATGCGGAACTGGAAGACGGCACGCCGTACATCCAGGTCACCCCGATCCTCGTCGGTCCGGATGAGGTCAAGGATGTCGTCGCCGCCGGTGACGCCGCCTACGACGATGTCTGCACGCCCGACGTGATGGCCGCCTGCGAAGAGTTCGGCGTCGTCGCGAGCTGAACATCCCCTTGAGGAGGGGCGCCGTCTCGGATACGGGACGGCGCCCCTTCCCACGACTCGCGAGGAGGCGAGCATGTCAGAGGCGACCGCACAGTCGCAGCCGATCATCGAACTGGTCGGCGTCAAGAAATCATTCGGACCCGTCAGCGTCCTCAAGGGCGTCGACCTGAAGGTGCGTCCGGGCAAGGTGACCGCCCTCGTCGGCGACAACGGGGCCGGCAAGTCGACGCTCATCAAGGGGCTCGCAGGTGTTCAGCCCTACGACGAGGGCGAGGTCCTCATCGACGGCGCTCATCGTGATCTCCACGCCCCGAGGGATGCCGCAGCCCTGGGCATCGAGGTCGTGTACCAGGATCTCGCGCTCTGCGACAACCTCGACATCGTGCAGAACATGTTCCTCGGTCGCGAGGAGCTGTCGGCCGGCACGTTCGACGAGGGGCGCATGGAGCGCGAAGCATCCGACACGCTCCGCTCGCTCTCGGTGCGCACCGTCAAGTCGGTGCGTCAGAAGGTCTCATCACTGTCGGGCGGGCAGCGGCAGACGGTCGCGATCGCCCGAGCCGTTCTGAAGAAGGCACGCGTCGTCATCCTCGACGAACCGACCGCCGCGCTCGGCGTCGCGCAGACGGAGCAGGTGCTGAACCTCGTCACGCGGCTCTCCGCCCAGGGGGTCGCCGTCGTCCTCATCAGCCACAACCTGGCGGATGTCTTCGCCGTGGCCGACGACATCGCGGTGCTCTACCTCGGCCAGATGGTCGCGCAGATCCCCACCTCCGAGACGACGCGCGACGACGTCGTCGGGTACATCACGGGCACCAAGACGCTGGGCGTCGAATTGATCGGTACGAGCAACATCCCCACGGGAGGAGCGGAATGAGCAGCAACGCGACGCGCACCGAGGCCTCGCCCGACCCGGTCGCGAGCGACCTGATCGGAAGCGGCGTCGAAGGCGGCCTCGCCGACCAGGTCCGCGGCTGGTGGCAGCGCGTGCGCGGTGGCGACATGGGCGCCCTCCCCGCCGTCGGCGGCCTCGTCGTCCTCGGCATCCTCTTCAGCGTCCTGAGCCCGTTCTTCCTCACGGAACGGAACTTCGCCAACCTCCTCAACCAGGCGGCGACCCTCGTCGTCCTCGGTATGGCGCTCGTCTTCGTCCTGCTCCTCGGAGAGATTGACCTCTCGGCGGGTGTCACGGGCGGTGTCGGCATGGCGCTGTTCGTCGTGCTGAACGCCGTCTACGGGATCCCCTGGCCGCTGGCCCTCCTCATCGGCTTCGCGTTCGGCTTCCTCACGGGTGCGCTCATAGGCTTCTTCGTCGCCCGTGTCGGCATACCCTCGTTCGTCGTGACACTGGGTCTCTTCCTCGGGTTCCAGGGTCTCGCTCTCGTCATCATCGGCCCCGGAGGCCTCTACCGCCTCCAGGTGCCCGAGCTCATCGCCATCCAGAACGGGAACCTCCCCGTATGGGGCGGATGGGTCATGCTGGCGATCATGCTCGCCGTCTCGGCCGGCACGTCCTTCTGGGATCGTGCGCGGCGCACGCGCGCCGGTGTTCCGAACCGCGCGATCTCGCTCGTGTGGATCAAGCTCGCCGTCATCGCCGTCATCGGCGGCGGAATCGTGTACATCCTGAACCAGAACCGTGGACAGTCGGTCGTCGAAGTCGCCGGCGTCCCGCTCATCGTGCCGATCGTGCTGGTGATCCTCTGGGCCGGGACGTTCGTGCTCGACCGCACGAAGTTCGGTCGCTACATCTACGCCATCGGCGGCAACGCCGAAGCCGCGCGGCGATCGGGCGTCAAGGTCCGCTGGGTCAAGTGGTGGGCGTTCGTCATCTGCTCGTCGCTCGCCGTGGCATCCGCTCTCCTCAGCGTGTCGCGCGTCGGGTCCGTCGACGCGACGGTCGGGCGCGACATCGTGCTCTCCGGCGTCGCCGCGGCGGTCGTCGGCGGAGTGAGCCTCTTCGGCGGCAAGGGCCGGCTCGTGCACGCCGCGATCGGCGCACTCGTCATCGCCGTCATCACGAACGGTCTCGGACTCCTTAACCTGCCGGCGGGCATCAGCCTGCTCGTCACGGGCGGAGTCCTCATCCTCGCGGCGAGCGTCGATGCGCTCTCGCGATTGAGGTCGGGTGGCGCGGTCCGACTATAGGCACACCACGCACGACGAAAGGCGCCGGGGGGAGGGGATCCCGGCGCCTTCCGTTCGCTTTGCTTTAGCCGAGCGCGGGGTACAGCGCCGGCGTCGTGCGGTGGTGCGTCGCCTGCTCGTACGAGTACGCGAGGCCGAGCAGATCGCCTTCGGCGAAGTCGCGCCCGAGGAACTCGATGTTCGCGCCTCCCCCGGGGATCGGCTCGGTGGCGTTCGCCTGACCCATCGGCACGGTCACGGCGGGCATACCCGTGTTGGGGCTCAGGCGCATGTTCGTGCCGATCGTCCCGTAGGGGTTACCCGTCGGGTAGACGATCGCGTCGAGACCCTGTGCGTTCATGAGGTCCGTCACGATCTGCTTTCCGCGCGCGAGCTGCGTCGTGTGCGTGCCCTCGGGGCCCGCCCACGCCTCGTAGGCCTCGGGGGTGACGAGGGAGCGTGCGACATACGTCGCGTTCGCCGGATTCGACGCCGTGACACCCCGACTCGGGATGATGTTCGGCGACTGGCTGATCTGCGCGAGGCTGCGGGCCGCGACAGAGGGGTTCAGGTACGAATCGATGTAGTTCTGCAGATCGTGGTTGAACTCCGGACCTGAGCCGCTGCCCTCAGCAAGGATCGCGGCCCACCCCTCGGGCGCCGTCAGTTCGACGACCGTCGCGCCCTGGGCGCGGAGGTCCTCGAGGGCGGCGTTGAAGAGGCGCACAGTGCTGGCGTTACTGCCGATCATGGCGGGGACGTAACCGATCGTTGTGCCCTCGAGCGCCGAGGCGTCGAGCGAGGCCGTGTACGACTCGGGGACGAGTCCTGCCTGACGCGCCGTGATGGGGTCTGCCTCGTCGACACCGACGACGGCATCGAGCGCGACCGCCGCGTCGAGCACGGACCGAGCCATGGGCCCACCCGTGTCCTGCGAGAGAGCGAGTGGAACGATGCCGTCACGGCTCGCGAGACCGACCGTCGGACGCACACCCACGAGCTGGTTGTAGTTCGACGGGATACGGATCGACCCGCCCGTGTCGGTGCCGAATCCGAGCGCGGCGAAGTTCGCCGCGATGGACGCGCCCGTGCCACCGCTCGAACCACCCGCGTTCCGCCCCGTGTTGTACGGGCTCGAGACATCGAGGGTCGATCCGGCCGGCTGGCCCGCGCTGAAGGTCGACGAGAGGTTGACAGCGAACTCGTCCATGCTCGCCTTCGCGAGGATGACTGCACCCTCTGCCCGCAGGCCTTCGACCATCGTCGCGTCGGTCGTCGTCTGGTTGGCGTCCCAGCATCCGCAGCCGGCGGTCGTCGGCATGTCGAGGGTGTTGTAGTTGTCCTTGAGCGCGACGGGGATGCCGAGCAGCATGCTCGTAAGGCCGCTCTCCGCCCGCTCGGCGTCAGCCGCGGCAGCGGCGGCGAGCGCCGTCGTCGCCCCGACCGTCACGATCGAGTTGAGCGGACGCTCCCCTCCCTCCCGCACGACGCGGTCGTACGCGGAGATCCGGTTGATGTAGGCCTGCGTGATCTCGACCGACGTCGTGACGCCGGCGTTCATGGCGGCCTGCATGTCGATGACGCTGGCCTCGACGAGCTCGAAGGGACCGTCGTCGTAGATGATGCGCTGCGAAAGCCCCGCGATGTCGGCGACCGTGAGGACACCGTCGTCGTCGACATCGATCGCCTGGAGGCCGGGCCACGCGGCATCCGTACTCGTGGTCCCGAGAGCCGCGACCGCGACCGCGAGATCGTCCGTGTCGACCAGCTCGTCGCCGGTGAGGTCGAGCTCGGTGTAGAAGGGCATGAGGAAGGGCGCAGATGCAGCCTCCTCGACCGCGACGGCCGGAGTCGACACGGCGAACGCCGAGACGGCGGCCGCGGCGGAGGCGATCGCCAACGCTCGCGTGATGGGAGTTCTCACCGCAGAAATCCTTTGGTTTGTGGAGGGGAGGCGGTTTGTGGAGGGGAGGCGGTTGGTAGAGGAAAGGGACGACGGGGCGGAGCGCTGCAGAGTCATCGGTTGACCGCCCGTCGGCGAAGGACGAGCACGGCACCGGCAGCGATGAGCGCGGCCGCGAACACACCGACGACGGTCCAGACGCCGGCATCCTGACCTGTCACGGCGAGGGGCTGGGATCCGCTTCCTGCGGCCGATCCGTCGACGGGTGCCGCCGTGGCGGATGCCGTCGGAGTCGGAGTCGGGCTCGGTGCCTCGACGACAGTCGTCGTGACATCGATCGTGCCCTCGAGCGAGATCGTCTCACTGGTCGAACTGGAGAACGTGGCGGGACCCACCGTGATGGGGGTCGCACCGGCGCCGATCGCACGCAGCGTGAAGACGACGAGCTCCTGCGAACCCTCGAGCCCGGGAGACGTGCCCAGGCGCGTGTGCGTGAATGTGATCGTGCCGTCTCCCTCATCGACGGCGTCGAATCCCCCGGCGGGGAAGACGGCGCTTCCTTCGCTGAACGCGAAGAGGGTGGGGTCGATCGCCACCGTGACGGTGTAGGCGTAGAGGTCCGTCGCGTCGGTCACCGCGATGGCCACCTCGACGTCGTCGCCCACGTCGACGGATTCCGGAGCGGAGACGGACAGTTCGTCGATCTCGGGCGGTGCGGCGAGCGCTGCCGGCGCGAGCGCGATCGAGGCGCCGGCGAGCGCGAACGCTGTGGCGAATGCGGCGGTGACACGCGCGAGAGCGTGGGTCATCCGCCGTCGGGAGGAGTTTTCAGGCATGCGGAAGCAGGTCCTTCGGGAAAGAGGGCTGCTGGCGCGACGGGCTGATGCCGTCGCATCAGCGCGCCCGGGAGGGTCGGATGCCGCGACTCTTCCAGCCCCGTATTTCCTGCCCGTTTCAGCGTGTGTCGCGGACGATAAATCGGTCGACCCAGCGCGGCACGACGACGCTGGCGAGGCCCGACCAGACCTCGTCGAAGGGAACGTCGGCGTCGCTCGGTTCGAGGTTCAGCTCGACGGTTCGCGCGCCATATGCGGCGGCGAGCGCGACGTAACCGGCTGCCGGGTACACCGCCCCGGAGGTGCCGATCGAGACGAAGATGTCGCACGACACCACGGCGTCTCCGATGACGTCGAGCCCGTAGGGCATCTCGCCGAACCACACGACGTCGGGGCGCAGCGTCCGCTCCCCACACGCGGGGCACGCGGGTCGATCGAGCAGGTCGGCGTGCCACTCGGGTCGGGCCGCGCACGCACGACACAGCGCTCGGTTCAGCTCGCCGTGCATGTGCATGAGGCGGACACTGCCCGCGCGTTCGTGGAGATCATCGACGTTCTGCGTCACGACGAGAAAGTCATCGCCGAGCGCGCGCTCGAGGCGAGCCAAGGCGCGATGCGCTGGATTGGGGTCCGCCGTCGCTGCCGCGCGGCGGCGGTCGTCATAGAACCGGAGCACGAGGTCGGGGTCGCGCTCGAAGCCCTCGGGGGTCGCGACGGCGTCGACATCGTGCCCCTCCCATAGGCCTCCGGAGTCGCGGAAGGTGCGCAGACCGCTTTCGGCCGAGATTCCGGCGCCGGTCAGGACGACGATGCGCATCACTTGAGGAGCGTGCGCAGCGCCTGGATCGTGTCCGCGTCGGCCGGGGACTTGTCGGGGCGGTATCCCTTGACCCGTGCGAACCTCAGGGCGACACCGCCGGGGTACCGCGTCGAACGCTGGACACCGTCGATCGCGATCTCGACGACCGTTTCGGGTCGAACGTGGACCGCTCCCCCTGTGCGGTGCGTCTCAATCGTCGGGAAGTGGGCCGTCTGCCATCGGAGCAACTCGTCGGTGAGCCCCTTGAACGTCTTGCCGACCATGACGTAGCTGCCGCGATCGCCGAACTCGCCTGCGGGATCGAGGGCGCCGAGGTGGAGGTTCGACAATTGCCCCGCGCGGCGCCCCGACCCCCACTCGACCGCCAGCACGACGAGGTCATACGTCAGGACGGGCTTGACCTTGAGCCACGACTTCCCTCGCCGTCCTGCCGTGTACGTCGAGTCGATCGCCTTGACCATGACCCCCTCGTGGGATGCCGCGAGGGCGTCCTTCGAGAAGAGATCGGCTGCCTCGGGGTCGTCCGTGACGATCGCGGGGATGCGCCACGGAGCGGCGATGCGTTCGAGGGCCGCGAGGCGCTCGGAGAGCGGCTCGTCGAGCAGGTCGGTGCCGTCGAGGTGGAGGACGTCGAAGAACCACGGGCGCAGAGCGACGGTCGAGGCACCGTCTGCTCCGAATCGGGCCATCGTGTCCTGAAAGGGTCGCGGGTCGCCGTCTTCGTCGAGCGAGAGCGTTTCGCCGTCGAGGATGACGCGTTCGACAGGCAGCGCACGGACCACCTCGACGATCTCGGGCACGCGATGTGTGATGTCGGCGAGGCTGCGCGTGAAGACCCGCACGGCGTCGCCGTCACGATGGACCTGGATGCGCGCACCGTCGAGCTTGTACTCGACGGATGCCGCGGTCCCCAGCGACTGCACCGCCTCGCCCGCCGTCGGGGCCGTCGCCGCGAGCATCGGCAGAACAGCGCGCCC
The DNA here is from genome assembly GCF_006715145.1 of Microbacterium sp. SLBN-146. Classification (NCBI taxonomy): domain Bacteria; kingdom Bacillati; phylum Actinomycetota; class Actinomycetes; order Micrococcales; family Microbacteriaceae; genus Microbacterium; species Microbacterium sp. SLBN-146. Next base: position 2,319,563 of record NZ_VFMR01000001.1, on the reverse strand, counting down.
GACCTCGAGGCCGACCTCGTCGAGCGCCTCCGCGGGCTGCGTGAGCGCGATGCGTGCTGTCTCTCCGAGATCGCCCGAGAGCATCGCGGCACGCCTGACCGACGTCGCCGGGCGATCGGATGCGCGCGCGATCGCGTCGACGAGCACGCCTTCGAGGGCGCCCGTGCGCAGCTCGCCGCGGATGACGCGCGCGAGGAAGTCCCACTCGCCGGCGGTCGCCGCGGCGGCGAGCGAAAGCAGCTGCGTGCGGCGCACCGTGTTCGATCCCTGCCCCTCGGCGGCGGCGAGCGCCGTGAACGCGCGATCGATGTCGAGCACCCCGAGCGACCCCGTCTCGGGATGATCGACGTCGAGCGTCATGAGCGAACGCCAGCCCACGCCGATCCGCCCCTGCCGGGGTTTCGCGACGAGGATGCCGATCGCGGGGGCGATCTCGTCGACGTCGAGGGCACCGAGGACGTCGGCGAGAGCCGCGACCTTGGCGAGTCGCGAGGACGTCGCCGTCACGGCATCCGTCGCCTGAACGAGTCGCGAGAGGAGCATGACGCCATCCTGCCAGCCGCCCCCGACACGGAGGTGGTGTCAGCGACCGCGCGTCGACCAGAGCGCCCAGGCCACGAGCACGGGTTGGAGGAGGAGACGCACGAACCGAGCGCGGTCGGTACGCATGAGAGGAGCGTCGCGGCCCGTCTGCCACTGGTGCACATTGCCGGGGAACACCGCCACGAAGAAGGCGGCGACGAGGGCGCCGACGCGCCCGCGGTCTTTCGGAAGCGCCACGAGCGCGCCGCCGAGCAGGACCTCGGCGGCGCCTGATGCGACGACGATCATGTCCTTATCGGTGCGGAGGACGCGCGTGGCCCAATCGGGCACGACGATGCGGTAGCCGCGCCGACCCCAGAGGAGGTGTGAGAGACCCGCCGCCACGAGGAGGGCGGCGAGCACCCACCGTGCAACGGTGCGCGCGACCGTCACGACACGACCGCTCGTGCGACCTCGGCCGCGTCGGCGTAGAAGCTCGCGAGATCGCCCTCCCCGACGGCGGGGAGGAGGATGACGGCATCGACGCCGGCGGCGAAGAACGCCTGCGCGCCGCGCGCGACGGCGTCGGGTGCTCCCCAGAGCGCGCGCCCGATGTGGTCGCGGGGCGACGCCTGCCCCGCGAAGTCCGCCCGCACCCGTTCTTCGGCGCCTGATCCGAAGGCGGCGACGACGTAGGCCACGACGTCGTGCTCGCCGTCGCGACCCGCGCGCCCCTCCCGCACCGCCGCGACCTGGGCGGCCAGTTCGTCCGGCGAGCGGCGGCTGTCGAGCACGGTGCCGTCGGCGACCTCTCCGCTCAGCCGCAGCGTCTTGGGTCCTTCGGCCGCGGCGTAGACGCGGGGTGGCACGGGCGGCGGCCAGTCGAGCGCGACGTCGTCCAGCGTGACGTATCGCCCCTCGATCGACACCCGCTCCCCCGCCATGAGTCCGCGGAGCGTGGGCACGTACTCGCGCATGAGTGTCAGCGGCGACGCGACCCGCTCCCCCGCCTGCGCCATCCAGGACTGCACGCCGTGGCCGAAGCCGGGCAGGAAGCGTCCGGGGAAGGTGCGTGCGATCGTCGCGACCTCCATCGCCGAGATGGCGACGTTGCGCAGCGGCATAGGAGAGATCCCGATCCCGACCCGGAGGCGCTCGGTCCAGGCGAGAGCCATGGATGCCGCGGCGAAGCCCGACTGCCGGAAGCAGTCCTCCCACAGCCACAGCTCGGGAAGTCCCGCGTCTTCGGCGGCCGTCACGGCGTCGCGGAAGACCTCGGGAGGGTGGGGATAAGGGCTGAAGATCGCGCCGATGCGGGCCATGCCTCTACTGTGGCATGGCCCGCGGACACGACCGACTAGGCGGCGACGGCGAGCGGCGCTCCGGATGCGACGATGAGGCCGTCCTCGCCGGCATCCACCGTGACATCGCCACCGTCGACGAGCACACCGCTGACGAAGAGCTCGGCGACGCGGTCCTCGACCTCACGCTGGATGACTCGGCGGAGAGGTCGCGCGCCGTACTCGGGCTCGTATCCCGCGTCCGACAGCCAGGCCACCGCGGCGTCCGTCACGACGAGTCGCACGTCGCGCTTCGACAGTCGCGCCTCGGTCGCGCCGAGGAGCAGCCGCACGATGTCGTTCAGCTGCGCCTTATCGAGCTTGCGGAACAGGACGATCTCGTCGATGCGGTTGAGGAACTCGGGACGCATGGCCTCGCGGAGCTTGGCGAACACACGGTCGCGCAAGTCCTTCTCCGAACCGAATCCCGTCGCGCCGCCGCCGTCGGCGAGGAAGCCGATGGCTCCGCCACGTGACGCCAGGAACTCCGAGCCGAGGTTCGACGTCATGACGATGACCGTGTTGCGGAAGTCGATCGTGCGTCCTTGTCCATCGGTGAGGCGTCCGTCGTCGAGCACCTGCAGCAGCAGATTGAAGACGTCGGGGTGGGCCTTCTCGATCTCGTCGAAGAGCACGATCGAGTAGGGGTTGCGCCGCACACGCTCGGTCAGCTGTCCCGCCTCGTCATACCCGACGTATCCGGGAGGGGCCCCGACGAGACGCGACACCGTGTGGCGTTCGCCGAACTCACTCATGTCGAACCGGATGACCGCGGTCTCGTCGTCGAACAGCGACGCGGCGAGCGCCTTCGCGAGTTCCGTCTTTCCGACCCCCGTCGGGCCGAGGAAGAGGAACGATCCCACGGGGCGGTGGGCGTCGCTCATTCCGGTGCGGCTGCGGCGCACGGCCTTGGCGACGGCCGCGACCGCATCGTCCTGTCCGACGACCCGCGCGTGCAGTTCGCCCTCGAGGTCGGCGAGCCGCTCGCGCTCCGTCTCGGTGAGCCGGTTCACGGGGATGCCGGTCGCGCGGCTGATGACCGCGGCGATCTCGGGCTCGCCGACGATCGCTTCGCCGCGCGTCGCGGCACCCGACGCGGTCGCCTCGTCGAGGCGCTGCTGGACATCGGCGATCTCGTCGCGGATGCGTGAGGCCTCCTCGTAGTGCTCCGCCGAGACCGCCGCGTTCTTATCGGCCTCGAGCGTCGCGAGCTTCTCGACGAGCACGCTCACGTCGACCTTCGCGCCGAGCCGCAGACGCAGACGCGCGCCGGCCTGATCGATGAGGTCGATGGCCTTGTCGGGCAGGACGCGCTCCGTCAGGTAGCGGTCGCTCAGCTCGACGGCTGCACGGAGCGCCTCGTCGGTGTAGACGATCGCGTGGTGCTGCTCGTAAGCGGCCTTGAGCCCCCGAAGGATGAGGACGGCGTCCTCGACCGACGGCTCGCCGACGCGGACCGGCTGGAAGCGGCGCTCGAGAGCAGGATCCTTCTCGATGATCCGGTATTCCTTGAGCGTCGTCGCTCCGACGAGGTGGAGGTCTCCGCGCGCCAGACGGGGCTTGAGGATGTTGCCGGCATCCATCGCGCCGTCTCCGCCACCGCCGGCTCCGACGACCGTGTGCACCTCGTCGATGAAGACGATGAGCTCGCCCTCGAGAGACGCGATCTCGTCCATCGTCTTGGTGAGGCGCTCCTCGAAGTCTCCGCGGTACCGCGTTCCCGCCAGCATGGCCGGGAGGTCGAGCGCGATGACGCGCTTGCCGCGGAGCTGCTCGGGGACGACGCCCTCGACGATCGCCTGCGCGAGGCCCTCGACGATCGCCGTCTTGCCGACTCCCGCCTCACCGACGAGAACGGGGTTGTTCTTCGTGCGGCGGCTGAGGATCTCGATGGTCTGCTCGATCTCGTCGGTCCGACCGATGACGGGGTCGAGGCGCCCCTGCTCCGCGCGCGCCGTGAGGTCGTCGCCGTAGGTGTCGAGCATGGGGGTGCCGGATGCCGCGGCATCCGTCCGTGTGTCCGTCTCCGCGCCCGACGAGGTCACCGTCTCGCGGAGACCCTGCGTGAGAGCCTCCGCCGTCACACCGGCGCGGGCGAGGATCTGGCCGGCCGGGGTGTCCTGCGCGAGGACGAGAGCGAAGAAGAGGTGCTCCGGGTCGACGTACGTCGAGCCCGACGAACGTGCGACCTGGAAAGCGTGGAAGAGCGCGCGCTGCACAGAGGGCGTGATGACGGCTCCGTCGACGTCGGCGGGCGCGGATGCCGCGGGGAGACGCTCGTCGGTCGCGGCGACGATCGCTGCGGGGTCGGCACCGATCCGGCTCACGGCCTCGCTCGCGGGCGCCTGCTCGACGAGGACGCGCAGCAGGTGGAGAGCGTCGAGCTCTCGCTGACCGCGCTCGAGGGCGAAACGGCCGGCCTGCTGGAGAAGCTCCTGCGTGCGGGCGCCGAGGAAGCGGCTGAGGTCGATCGAGCGCTCCGCCCGGGAGCGTTCGCCCGCGAGATAGCGGGCGAGGAACTCGTCGAACGAGCCGTTGTCACCGATGGGGGTGGGGAAGTCTTCGGGCATTCCGTGTCTCCTGAAACCTGAGTCAAGGTCTATCAAGTCACAAACTTGAGTGAAACCGTATCAAGTTCAACGGGATGCGATGACGTCTATTCCCCGTCTCGCCGATCGCCCTCGGCGAACGCGTCGACGCGGGCGAACGCTAGTCCTTGCCGCCGGGCGGGCCGATCACGAGGAGGACGACGAAGAGCAGCACGACGGCGAGCGCGATGAGGAGCCCGAGCACCCACGGGCGGCGAAGGAACCAGCGCATGAGGCGGTCGTGCCAAGCGGCATCCCGTCGATCCTCCGTCGGCTCGAGACGCCAGGCACCCCGCAGGCGGCCCGTGCGGTGCAGCCAGATCTCGGTGGGGATCGTCGCGTAGGGGATGACGGCGCTGCCGATCGCGACGATCGTCGGACCTGCGCCCCATCGCTGGTTCTTCGCGACGAGGATCGCCGTCGCGCCGTAGGAAAGGAAGACGAAGCCGTGGATGCCTCCGCCGATCGTCACGGCGATCGCCAGGTCGGACGTCGCGCGCAGGATGAGACCGGTGATCAACAGCGTCCACGAGATCGCCTCCGCGATCGCGAGCGTGCGGAAAAGGGACAGGGGTGTGCGGAACACATCGCTCCTCGGGTCGGTGCCCCTCCAGCCTAGATCGTCGCGCCGGGCGGCTAACGTGGAGCGGTGACGTTCTCGCTCGATGGCCTGCGACGCTGGCCCGATCACGAGGCTCCCGAGCTCGTGGCGACGGATGCCGCGGACCGCCTGCTGCTCGACGAATCAGCGGACGCACGCGCGGGCATCGACGACGGCGACCTCGTCGTCATCGGCGACGACTTCGGGGCGCTCACGCTCGGGTCCGCAGACGCCGGCGCGCGCGGCATCCGGGTGCATCAGGATCCCCTGACGGGCGAGCGCGCTCTCGCCGCCAACGCGGCGGCGTTCGGGCTCACCGACACCTACCGGTCGCTTCCCCTCACGCGCGAGGTCGTCGCGGGCGCGCGCGTCGTGCTGCTGCGACTCCCCCGCTCGCTCGCCGAACTCCGCGACGTCGCGGGACTCATCGCGCTGTACGCCTCTGAGGACGTCGTCGTCTATGCCGGTGGACGCGTCAAGCACATGTCGCTCGGGATGAACGACGTTCTTCGCGAGTTCTTCGGCGTGCTCGATGTCACGCACGCGCGCCAGAAGTCTCGCGTGCTGATCGCCCGCGGGCCGGTCGGCGGACGCGAACCGATCGCGGACCGCACCGAGCACGACGGCCTCGTCGTGCTCGCCTACGGCGGAGTGTTCGCCGGAACGTCGATCGACATCGGGACGCGCCTGCTGCTCGCACACCTGCCCGCCGACATTCCCGACGGCGCAATCGACTATGCGTGCGGATCCGGTGTCATCGCGACGAGCCTCGTGCTCCGGCATCCGACGATCCAGGTCCTCGCGACCGACCGCTCGGCGGCTGCCGTCGCGTCGGCGCGCGCGACGGCGGAGGCGAACGGCGTGGGCGATCGGGTCCGCGTCGTGCGAGACGATCTCCTGGGCATGCAGCCCGACGCATCGACCCGATTCATCGCACTCAATCCCCCGTTCCACTCCGGCGCGGCGGTGACGGAAGACGTGGGTTCGAGGTTCTTCCGCGACGCCGCACGGGTTCTCGTGCCCGGCGGAGAGCTATGGACCGTCTGGAACTCGGGCCTGCCGCACCGATCAGCGCTCGAGCGCGTGGTCGGTCCGACTCAGCAGGTCGCGCGCAACGCCAAATTCACCGTGACGCGCTCGACGCGGCGCTGAGCGTCACGCCGTCGCGCCGCCCTGATCGCGGCGGCGACGTGCGATCTCCTCGCGCAGACGCTCGGCCTCGATCTCCCGCTCGAGGTCTGCCAACTGCTGCTCCGTCGTCCGCGTGTCGCGCGGCGGCGCCGGCGGCGCGGGCGGCGCGGGCGCGGTCCGTGTCGCAGCGCGCGGTGCCGGGCGCGGCATCCGTGGTCCGCCTTCGGGGTACGTCCGTCCCAGCGCGAACCAGAGCGCCGAGCCGATGAGCGGCAGGAGGACGACGATGACGACCCACACGACCCGCGGCAGATGCCGCACTTCGGAGTCGTCTCGCCGGATGATGTCGACGAGCGCGAACACCATGAGCCCGAGGACGAGGAGCGAGAAGAGGAAGGGCATCGGTGTCCGCCTACGGTGTCGAATCTCGGGCGAGGATCAGCGTCGCGTCGACCAGAAGGCCCAGGCGACGAGAACGGGCTGGAAGAACAACCGTACGAGCCGCTTGCGGTCGGTGTCGAGGCCGAACCCGTCGCGCTTCTTCGTGTACTGCTCGATGTTCCCGGGGAAGACGGCGATGAAGAACGCGCTGAGGATCGTGCCGATCGTACGGCGCGACCGGGGCAGCGCCACGAGCGATGCGCCGAGCATCACTTCGACGACACCGGATGCCACGACGACGGCATCCTTGTCCATGACCTTCGTCGTGAAGTCGGGTACCTGAGCCTGGAACTCTTTGCGCGCCCAGAACAAGTGGCTGATTCCCGCGAAGACCATGGCTCCTGCGAGAGCCCATCGGGCGATCGTCCTCATCATGACGCCGGCGGAATCGTCAGCGGACCGGATTCCTCTTCGGGAATGAGCACGATCTCTCCTGTCATCGAGGCCGTGTCGGCCAGTCGGACGAGCCACTCGGGGTTCAGCTCGACGGGATCGGGCGACTCGAACGTGAAGCGCAGAGGAATCGCCGGGTCGACCCAGATCGTCGTACGACCCGGTGCCTGCTCCGTGGAGTGGATCCACGTGACGGTGAAGCTCTCACCTCGGCGAAGCTTCGTCGTGATGACCGTCTTCAAGTGCGACAGCGCACGATCGTCGATGGCGATCGGGTCGCTGATGTGGTCGTACTGGAGCCAGCCCATGCCTTCCACACTAGGGCCCTCCCTCACGCGGGCGGCGAGGGCTGCCCCGCAGCTCGGGGCGCGGTGTGCCATCGCGGGGCGCAGAATTCGCGCCCCGCCGGTCCGAAACACGCCCCGCCCGGGAGGCCACGCTCGGGCAAGTGTGGGCGTACGCGCAAGAATGCCCCCGGCCGATCACCACTCACGGTAATCGGCCGGGGGCCTCTGCTCACTGCGCCGACTGGCAGAACGGGGCGTTTGCCAGGGGTTTCTAGAAGTCCCAGTCCTCGTCTTCCGTCGCCTCGGCCTTGCCGATGACGTACGACGAGCCCGACCCGGAGAAGAAGTCGTGGTTCTCGTCGGCGTTCGGTGAGAGCGCGGAGAGGATAGCGGGACTGACGTTCGTGACGCTCGCGGGGAACATCGCCTCGTAGCCCAGGTTCATGAGGGCCTTGTTGGCGTTGTAATGGAGGAACTTCTTGACATCCTCGGTCAGGCCGACCGAGTCGTACAGGTCCTGCGTGTACTGCACCTCGTTGTCGTAGAGCTCGTACATCAGCGAGAACGTGTAGTCCTTGATGTCCTGACGCTCGGCCTCGGACGCCTTCTCGAGCCCCTTCTGGAACTTGTAGCCGATGTAGTACCCGTGCACGGCCTCGTCGCGGATGATGAGGCGGATGAGGTCGGCCGTGTTGGTGAGCTTCGCCCTCGACGACCAGTGCATCGGCAGGTAGAAGCCCGAGTAGAAGAGGAACGACTCCAGGAGCGTCGAGGCCACCTTGCGCTTGAGGGGCTCGTCACCGCGGTAGTAGTCCATGACGATCCGCGCCTTCTTCTGAAGGTTCGGGTTCTCGACCGACCAGCGGAACGCCTCGTCGATCTCCTTCGTCGAGCACAGCGTCGAGAAGATCGACGAGTAGCTCTTGGCGTGCACCGACTCCATGAAAGCGATGTTCGTGTAGACCGCTTCTTCGTGCGGCGTGATCGCATCGGGGATGAGCGACACGGCACCGACGGTGCCCTGGATCGTGTCGAGGAGCGTGAGCCCCGTGAACACGCGCATCGTCAGCGTCTGCTCTTCGGGTGTCAGCGTGTTCCACGACTGGATGTCGTTCGACAGCGGCACCTTCTCGGGCAGCCAGAAGTTGTTGACCAGGCGGTTCCACACCTCGAGGTCTTTGTCGTCCTGGATGCGGTTCCAGTTGATGGCCTGGACGTGGTCCAGGAGCTGGAGCTTCTCGCTCATCGTTCCTTCTTCTCCAAAATCCCAGGTCAGACCGTCAGAGCGTGCAGGAGACGCACTCGGTCATGTCAGTGCCCTCGAGCGCCATCTGACGCAGACGGATGTAGTAGATCGTCTTGATGCCCTTGCGCCACGCGTAGATCTGCGCCTTGTTGATGTCACGCGTCGTCGCGGTGTCCTTGAAGAACAGCGTGAGCGACAGACCCTGGTCGACGTGCTGCGTCGCGGCGGCGTACGTGTCGATGACCTTCTCGTAGCCGATCTCGTACGCGTCCTGGTAGTACTCCAGGTTGTCGTTCGTCATGAACGCCGCCGGGTAGTAGACGCGGCCGAGCTTGCCTTCCTTGCGGATCTCGACCTTCGCCGCGATCGGGTGGATCGACGACGTGGAGTTGTTGATGTACGAGATCGAACCCGTCGGCGGGACCGCCTGGAGGTTCTGGTTGTAGATGCCGTACTGCTGGATCGAGGCCTTGAGCTCGCGCCAGTCCTCCTGCGTCGGGATGTGGTGACCCGCGAACATCTCCTTGACCTTGTCGGTCGTGGGAACCCACGCCTGGTCGATGTACTTGTCGAAGAACTCCCCTGACGCGTACGTGGAGTCCTCGAACCCGTCGAAGGTCTCGCCCCGCTCGATCGCGATCTTGTTCGACGCCGTGAGCGCGTGGAAGAGCACGGAGTAGAAGTAGATGTTCGTGAAGTCGACACCCTCTTCCGAGCCGTAGTAGACGTGCTCACGGGCGAGGTAGCCGTGCAGATTCATCTGACCGAGGCCGATCGCGTGAGAGCGGTCGTTGCCCGACTCGATCGAGCGCACCGAGGCGATGTGGCTCTGCTGGCTGACGGCGGTGAGGGCACGGATGCTCGTGTCCACCGTCTTGGCGAGGTCACCGCCGTCCATCGCGAGGGCGATGTTGAGCGAGCCCAGGTTGCAGGAGATGTCCTTGCCCACCTGGTTGTACGAGAGGTCCTCGTTGTACGTCGTCGGGGTGTTGACCTGCAGGATCTCGCTGCAGAGGTTCGACATGTTGATCCGGCCCTTGATCGGGTTGGCCTTGTTCACCGTGTCCTCGAACATGATGTACGGATAGCCCGACTCGAACTGGATCTCGGCGAGAGTCTGGAAGAACTCGCGCGCGTTGATCTTCGTCTTCTTGATGCGCGGGTCGTCGACCATCTCGCGGTACTTCTCGGTCACCGAGATGTCGCCGAACGGCACACCGTAGACGCGCTCGACGTCGTACGGCGAGAAGAGGTACATGTCTTCGCCGTTCTTGGCCAGCTCGAACGTGATGTCGGGCACGACGACGCCGAGGGAGAGCGTCTTGATGCGGATCTTCTCGTCGGCGTTCTCGCGCTTGGTGTCGAGGAAGCGCAGGATGTCGGGGTGGTGGGCGCTGAGATACACGGCGCCGGCGCCCTGGCGCGCACCGAGCTGGTTGGCGTAGCTGAAGCTGTCTTCGAGCAGCTTCATGACGGGGATGATGCCCGACGACTGGTTCTCGATCTGCTTGATCGGCGCACCCGACTCGCGGATGTTCGACAGCAGCAGAGCCACGCCGCCGCCGCGCTTGGACAGCTGCAGCGAGGAGTTGATGCCGCGCGAGATCGACTCCATGTTGTCTTCGATGCGCAGAAGGAAGCACGACACGAGCTCACCGCGCTGCGCCTTGCCGGCGTTGAGGAACGTCGGAGTGGCCGGCTGGAAGCGACCCGAGAGAATCTCGTCGACGAGGTTCGTCGCGAGCTTCTCGTCGCCATCGGCGAGCGCGAGGGCTGTCATGACGACGCGGTCCTCGAAGCGCTCGAGGTAGCGCTTGCCGTCGAACGTCTTGAGCGTGTAGCTCGTGTAGTACTTGAACGCCCCGAGGAACGTCTCGAAGCGGAACTTCTTGCCGTAGGCGAAGTCGTTGAGCTGCTGGATGAAGTCGAAGGAGTACTTCTCGAGCACGGCGGGCTCGTAGTACTCCTTCTCGACGAGGTAGTCGAGGCGCTCCTTGAGGGAGTGGAAGAACACCGTGTTCTGATTGACGTGCTGGAGGAAGTACTCCCGCGCGGCGCGCTTGTCGGCGTCGAACTGGATCATCCCGTTCTCGTCGTACAGATTGAGCATCGCGTTGAGGGCGTGATAGTCCATGCCCTCGAACCGCGCCTCGTGCTTGAAATCCGCCTGAGTATCGGTCACTGCAGATGCCACCATCGTTCCAATCCGTCGCTCACGCGATCAACGTCTTCCGGCGTGCCGAACAGTTCGAGCCGATACAAGTGGGGCACGCGGCACTTGCGGCTGATGATGTCGCCGGCGAGGCAGAAGGCCTCGCCGAAGTTGGTGTTGCCTGCGGCGATGACGCCGCGCAGGTTGCTGCGATTTCGCTCGTCGTTGAGGAATCGAACGACCTGCTTGGGCACCGCCCCCTTCTCCTCGCCCCGGCCCTGGCCTCCCCCGTAGGTGGGAGTGACCAGGACGAAGGGCTCGTCGACGATGAGGGGTGCGTCAGAGGAGTGGAGCGGGATGCGTACCGCCGGCAGTCCGAGCTTCTCGATGAAGCGAGCGGTGTTGCCGGAGACGCTGGAGAAGAAGACGAGCAGCGGTGCGCTCGTCGCGACCGTGCTCATCGGGGATCACAGACGCGAGGCGAGCTCGTCGATCTTGTCGGGCCGGAAGCCCGACCAGTGGTCTTCATCGGTGATGACGACGGGGGCCTGGAGGTATCCCAGAGCCTTGACCTGCTCGAGGGCCGCGGGGTCTTCCGACAGGTCGTGGATCTCATACTCGATGCCCTTCGAGTCGAGCGCGCGGTAGGTCGCGGTGCATTGCACGCACGCGGGCTTCGTGTAGACGGTGATCGCCATGGTGATCGGTCTCTCCCCTCACATTCGATGATTCCCGGCGGTTCCCCCCACCGGGAGTCCAATACTACATATGGGTACGGACGTTAGATAGCACCACAAGGGCTAGTAGTTACATCCGTGTAGTTTTCCACCGGTCCCTCTCGGTACAACACAGGTTCTCCACCGATTCATCCACAGGTGCGCCATCTTCTCGAAAGCTGAAAAAGGCCTGAATCCGAACGGTTTCGGCCCCCCGCGGGCGGCCGGTTTCACACAGGTTCACGGTAGGCGGGGGTTCCGACATCGGATTCGCCTGTGGACAACGTCCCTGGCGTGTCGCGGCGTGTCGCGGCATCCGATCCCACGCGATGCCCCTCCGCGCCCGTCCGATCCGAAACGGCCCCGCGCCGCGCTAACGTAATCGGGTGTCGGGGTACCGTGATCTTCTGCGCACGCCGGGTGTCGGGCGTATCATCGCCGCACAGTTGACGGCCCGATTCCCCAACGGGATGACGAGCCTCGCGATCCTGCTCCACATCGAGCACGTCACCGGATCGTACGGGTCTGCGGGCCTCGTCCTGGCGGCGACATCGATCGGTCAGGCCATCTCCGGACCCGTCACGAGCCGCTGGATGGGGCGCTGGGGTATGCGCCGCGTCCTGACGGTGACGCTCCTCATCTGCGCCGCGTCGATCGCCGCGATCGCGCTGCTGACCCTCCCGGTCCCTCTCTACATGGTGCTGGGACTCATCGGCGGGCTGTCGACTCCGCCCGTGCAGTCAGCCGTGCGCACCATCTACCCCAAGATGGTCACGGCCAGACAGCTCACGCCGCTGTTCTCCCTCGACGCGTCGCTGCAGGAGATCATCTGGATCATCGCTCCCGTCGTCGTCACGTTCGTCGGCACCCAGGTGGGGACGGTTCCCGCGCTCCTCCTGATCGTCGCGATCCTCCTGGGCGGCGGCGCGTGGTTCATCCTCTCCCCCGAAGTCGGGCGCGTGCGGATCCCCCGCAGCCGTCGCGGCATCGGACGCGTGCTCGGAAAGCCTCCCGTCCTCCTCGCCACCATCGTCGGGTTCCTTCTCATCGGCGCATGCTCGGCCGTCGAGGCGGGTGTCGTGGCGACCTTCGATCACGGCGGCCTCGAAGCCGGCATCGTGCTGGCCCTCTTCTCCGTGGGAAGCCTCGCGGGCGGCCTGTCGTTCGGACACATCCCGATCGGCCGTTGGGCGATGGCACGCCGCCTCCTCATCGTGACGGTCGGGCTTTCCCTCACGATCGTCTCGCTCGACGTCTGGTGGCTCAGCGGGACGCTCATCCTCGCCGGCATCGGCATCGCACCCGCCCTCGCCGTCATCTTCGCGATGACATCGGCGAGCGTGAAGTTCAGCGAGACCGCCGAGGCCTACGGATGGGTCGGCACGGGACAGCTCATCGGCGCGGCCGCGGGATCCGCCACAGCGGGCTTCCTCATCGACGGCATCGGCGCGACGGGCGCCTACGTCGCGGCGGCCGCCTTCGCCGCGGTCGGCCTCCTCGTCGCGGTCGTCTTCGTGCGCGGATTCCCCGACCTCCGCCACCGTGATGCGAGTCCCCTTCCCGACACCGAGCCGATCTCGACGCTGTCCGGTCCGAGCCCCTCCTGACCCCTGAGCCGCACACGCAGTGGCTCGTCATAGCCGTGCCATAGAAACGGCATAGGGCGGTGGGGTTCTCTCGTTCTCATGACAGACGACGACAACCGATGGCTCGACGAGAACGGCGACCCCATCGACGAAGACCACCGCGGACTCGTCTACGACATCCGCACGCTCATCGACCGGCGCCGCATGCTCGGCATCTTCGGCGGTGCCGCCCTCACGTCCCTCCTCGCGGCGTGCGGTGCGACGACGCAGTCGAGCGGTGCCGAGAGCGGATCGAGCCCGACCGCGACCCCCTCGGCCACGGGAGGCGCGACCGCGTCGGCGAGCGCCGAGGGGACGGCATCCCTCACGGAAGTCCCCGACGAAACGGGCGGACCGTACCCCGCCGACGGATCGAACGGGGTGAACGTTCTGGACGACTCGGGCATCGTGCGCAGCGACATCCGCTCGAGCTTCGGCTCATCGACGACGGTCGCCGAAGGGATCCCTCTCACCATCGCACTCACCGTCCGAGACGCGACGACCGGCGAAGCGCTCTCGGGGCGGGGCGTCTACCTCTGGCACTGCGACCGCGACGGGAACTATTCGCTGTACAGCAACGGCGTCGAGAACGAGAACTACCTCCGCGGCGTGCAGGAGACGGATGCCAACGGCACCGTGACGTTCACCTCGATCTATCCCGCCTGCTACTCGGGGCGCTGGCCGCACATCCACTTCGAGGTCTACGAGGACACGGCGACCGCCGTCGCGTCGGGCCCCATCGTCAAGACGAGTCAGATCGCCCTCCCCGCCGAGACGAACACGGCCGTCTACGCCACGAGCGGGTACGAGCGCAGCATCAGCAACGCCTCGCGAGTGTCGCTGCAGAACGACAACGTCTTCGGCGACGACGGCGGCATCCACCAGATCGCGACCATGTCGGGGAGCGTCTCGCAGGGCTACACCGCTGCGCTGACAATCGGGGTGTAGGCAATCGGGGTGTCGGCGTCAGTCCGACCGGCTCATGAGCTCGAGGACAGCGAGCGCGTAGGCGTCGGCCGGCTCGGGGTGATCGAACGAGAGGGTCTCCCCACCGAGCACGATCTCGACGACGTGCGAGTCGGCGTCCCGCCTCAGGGCACGGAAGGTGCCGCGCAGGAGTTCGCGCAGCTGGTGCTCGTGCGGAAGCCAGAGCGCGTCTTCGAGGGCGACGGAATCCAGCGCCCATTCGGTCGTTCCGTTGAAGGCCAGGATGCTTCCGGTCGGGTAGCTGCGCGGCTCGACCGTCATCTCGCTCACGGTGAAGACATCGGCCTCGAATTCGGGTTCGTCGAGCTGGAAGCGATCTCCTGACGAGGGATGCCAGACGAGTCCGGCGGCGCGGAGGGCGAGAGCGAGGTCGGTGGAGATCACCAGGCCATTGTCCGTCTTCCCACGAGGGGTGCGGCCCGTTCGGCACGGTCGGGATCATCCTCGAGAGGTATGCGGGTCGTGCCGCAGACGGATGCCGCGAGCCGGCCGCGTTCGTAGCGTCGAAGCGTGACCACCAGCAGCATCCCCACGCACTCGACCTCCCGCTTCCCCCTCGCCGCCTTCCTTCTCGCCCTCGTCGGCAACATCGTCGTCCTCGCCGTCGTCGCGGTCGCCTTCGTCGCCGTCCTCGTGTCGGCCGTCGTGATCTTCGCGGGCGAGCTGATCGGCCTCGGGTAGGACAACCGGCCTACCCTGGAGTCATGCCGGCACCCCTCACTCTCCCCCGCCTCTCATGGGGCGATCCCGCCGCGACGCGCCGCGCACTCCTCGTCCACGGACTCGGCTCGAACGCGGCGCTCATGTGGCGGTTCGGCACGGCCCTCGCCGACGACGGATGGTACGCGCAGGCCGTCGACCTCCGTGGCCACGGGACAGCGCCTCGGGCGCTCGAGTACACGATCGCCGCGTACGCGGCCGACCTCGCGATCACGCGGCCGACGGGGGGCGGCTCGTGGGATGCCGTCGTCGGACACTCGCTCGGCGGCGCGGCGGCGACGGCGGCCGCTGCGGCGGATGCGGAGTGGACGCGACGCCTCATCCTCATCGACCCCGCGATCCATCTGCGCGAGCGCGATCGTCAGATCGTCCGCGACAGTCAGACCCGTTCGTTCGCGGATCCCACCGCGGCGGCCGTCCGGGCCGAGCACCCCACGTGGCATGAACAGGACATCGAGCTCAAAGCACTGTCGGCGCAGCAGGCGAGCCGCTGGGCGGTCGAGCAGACGAGTTCGCAGAACCCCGAGTGGGACGAGCGGGTCGCGGCATCCCGGTTGCGGGTTCCGACGCACGTCATCGCCTCCGACCCGAAGGTGTACTCCCTCGTCACACGGCGCCTCATCGAGGAGATGACGGCCAACGCGTACATCAGCATCTCGGTCGTCGCCGGAGCGGGCCATTCTCCGCATCGCGACAAGCCCGAGGACACCGTCCGGCACCTTCGGACGGCACTCGCGTGACCGCCTTCGACCCCGCCGGCCTCCTCCCCGACGACCTGCTGGCGCGCTTGCGCGAACGGGCTCCCCAGCACGATCGCGACAACACCTTCCCCGAGGCCGACCTCGCGGAGCTGAAGGATGCCGGATATCTCGCCGCCCTCGTGCCGGTCGATCAGGGCGGTGCGGGGCTCAGTCTCGCCGAGACGGCGCTCCTCCAGCAGCGTCTCGCGACGGCCGCGCCTGCGACGGCCCTCGCCGTCAACATGCACCTCGTGTGGACGGGCGTCGCGAAGGTGCTGCAGGACCGCGGCGATGACCGGCTCCGTTTCGTGCAAGACGGAGCCGTGCACGGTGAGGTGTTCGCGTTCGGGATCAGCGAGGCGGGGAACGACCTCGTGCTGTTCGGCAGCGACACCGTCGCCACACCTCTCGACGACGGCGGCTACTCCTTCAGCGGAACGAAGATCTTCACGTCCCTCGGCCCCGTGTGGACGCAGCTCGGGCTGCACGGCCTCGACACGACGAGCACCGACGCGCCGACGATGGTCTACGCCTTCGTTCCGCGGACGGACGCCGTCGTGACCCGCGACGATTGGGACACCCTCGGCATGCGGGGGACGCAGTCGAGGACGACCGAGCTGCACGGGGCGACCGCGTCCGCGGACCGCGTCGTCGCCCGGATGGCCCCGGGCCCCCAGCCCGACCCTCTCGTCTTCGGCATCTTCAGCGTCTTCGAGATCCTGCTCGCATCGGTCTACACCGGGATCGCTCGACGGGCGCTCGATCTCGCCGTCGAGACCGCACACCGCCGGACGTCCAAGAAGACGGGCTCCGCCTACAGCCAGGACCCCGACATCCGCTGGCGCGTGGCCGACATGGCGCTCGCCTACGACGCCCTGCCCCCGCAGATCGCTGCCGTGGCGCACGACGTCGACACCGCCGCCGACCACGGCGCACGGTGGTTCTCGCTCCTGAGCGGCCTCAAGCACCGCGCCGTCACGATGGCCAAGGCCGTCGTCGACGACGCCGTGCTCGTCGCGGGCGGGTCGGCGTACTTCTCCGGCTCGGAGCTGAGTCGCCTCTACCGCGATGTGCTCGCGGGCCTCTTCCACCCTTCCGACCCCGAGTCGGCCCACTCCACGGTCGCCGCCGCCTGGCTCGGCCCTCTCACGGACTGATCCCCTTCATGGCACGCACTCCCACGCACCTTCTGAGCCCCGCAGACCAGGAGCGACGCCGCGGACTCCGCCTGATGAAGGGCGTCGCCCTCGGCGCCCTCGTCTTCATGGCGATCGTCTTCGTCATCGGCTTCGCCCTCCAGCAGCAGATCCCCGCCTTCGCCTATGTGCGCGCGGCGGCGGAGGGCGGCATGGTGGGTGCGCTGGCGGATTGGTTCGCGGTGACGGCGCTGTTCCGGCATCCGCTCGGGATCCCCATCCCGCACACCGCGATCATCCCGCGCCGCAAGGACGAGATCGGTCAGAATCTGGGCGAGTTCGTCGAGACCGAGTTCCTCCGCGGCGATGTCGTGCGCACGAAGCTCGAACGCACGCCGATCGCGTCGCGCCTGGGCGAGTGGCTCGCGGTACCCGCGCACGCCGAGCGCGTCGCCGCGGAAGGATCGCTCATGGCAGCGAGCGTCCTGACGGCCCTGAGCGACGATGACGTGCAGGGCGTCATCGAAGATCTCGCCCGCGAGCACCTCATCAGTCCCGAGTGGGGTCCGCCGGTCGGCGAGTGGCTCGAGCGGCTCGTGGAGAGCGGAGCCCACCACGGCGCCGTCGATCTCGCCGCCGACACGATCGGACAGTGGCTCGCGGCCAACCGCGGTTCGTTCGCGGGGCTCGTCTCCCGCCGCCTGCCGGGCTGGGTGCCCTCGATCGCGCATCGGCTCGTCGACGACACGGTCTACAACGAGGCCGTCAAGTTCGTCGCCGCCGTGCAGGCCGACCCGGAGCATCCTGCTCGGCACGCGATCGACCAGTACCTCGCGCGCCTCGCGGTCAATCTCCAGCACGATCCGGCCACCATCGGACGCCTCGAAGACGCCAAGACCTCCGTCTTCGACAGCCCGCGCGTGCGCGAACTCGCCGCGTCGGCGTGGAACACCGCGAAGGCGGGGCTCCTCCGCTCCCTTGCCGACCAGGAGAGTCCGCTGCGTCGCCGCGCGGCATCCGCCCTCGCCGAGATCGGCCAGCGACTCCAGACCGAGCAGGCGCTCCAGCGCCGCGTCGACACGTGGGTAACGGATGCCGCAGTGTTCCTCGTCGATCGGTACCGGCACGACATCGCGTCGATCATCACCGACACCGTCGAGAACTGGGACGCCGAAGAGACGACCGAGAAGATCGAACTCATGGTCGGACGCGACCTGCAGTACATCCGTCTGAACGGAACGATCGTCGGCGCCCTTGCGGGCCTCGTGATCTACACGATCGCGCACGCGTTCCTCGGCTAACGGCAGCCGGCAGATGTCGGCGCGTGACGATCTCTTCGCTCCCGCGACTCTCGGGGTTACGCTGATCGCGTGGCAGCCGACCAGCTCCTGTTCAGCTACGGGACGCTTCAGTATCCCGAAGTGCAGCTCGACACGTTTGGGCGCCTCCTCGACAGCGAAGACGATGTCCTCCCCGGCTACACGGTCGATTACGTCGAGATCGAGGATCGTCGCGTGGTCGACCTCTCCGGAGCCTCTGTCCACCCGCTCGTGCGGGTGACGCACAGCCCGCGGGACAAGGTCATCGGCAAGGTGCTCTGGGTGACGGAGGACGAGCTCGAGGCCTCGGATGAATACGAGGTGTCGCTCTACCGTCGCGTGGCGGTACGTCTGGCGAGCGGACGCGACGCGTGGGTGTACGTGGCGAATCGGGGCTAGCGTTGCCGTGACAGCGCGCTCGGGAGGGACTTCGCCATGACGACACGACTCGTTCTCATCCGCCATGCCAAATCCGACTGGGCGGACCTCACGCTCGACGATCACGACCGGCCCCTCAACGACCGGGGTCTGCGGGATGCTCCGCGGATGGCGTCTGCGCTGGCCGCTACGGGCTTTCGTCCCGACGTGATCCTTTCCAGTACGGCGCTGCGCGCCGCGACGACGGCGGACTTCTTCAGCGGCGCGCTCGGCGTTCCCGTCGAACAGCAGGAGCGACTGTACGGCGCGCCGGCGCCCGTGCTCCTGCGTGCCGCCGCCGAAACGGACGCGCGAGCGGTCGTCGTCGTGGCGCACGACCCGGGGATGAGCGTTCTCGCCGGTGAACTGTCGAACGGCGAGATCGCCCACATGCCGACCTGCGCTGTCGCCCGCTTCGAATGGGAAGCGTCCGACTGGGACGTCGCGACGAGCATCGACCCCGACGAATGGACGTGGGAGACACCCCGCTAGAGCATCGGCACCGTGAGACCCCGTTCGCGGGCGACCTCGCGCGCGCGGTCGTAGCCCGCGTCGACGTGCCGCATGACGCCCGTGCCGGGATCGTTGACGAGCACGCGCGCGAGCTTCTCGGCCGCGAGCGGCGAACCGTCGGCGACGGTCACCTGTCCCGCGTGGATCGATCGCCCGATGCCGACGCCCCCGCCGTGGTGGATCGAGACCCACGAGGCACCGGATGCCGTGTTGAGAAGCGCGTTGAGGAGCGGCCAGTCGGCGATCGCGTCCGAGCCGTCGGCCATCGCCTCCGTCTCGCGATAGGGCGAAGCGACCGAGCCCGCGTCGAGGTGGTCGCGACCGATCACGATGGGCGCAGACAGTTCGCCCGACGCCACCATCTCGTTGAACTTCAGTCCCGCGAGGTGCCGCTCCTGATAGCCGAGCCAGCAGATCCGGGCGGGGAGGCCTTCGAAGTGCACGGCATCACCCGCCTTGTCGAGCCAGCGGACGAGCGCCGCGTTGTCGGGGAAGAGCGCCTTGACCGCTTCGTCCGTCTTGCGGATGTCCTCGGGGTCTCCCGACAGCGCGACCCAGCGGAACGGTCCGCGCCCTTCCGCGAACTGCGGGCGGATGTAGGCGGGCACGAAACCGGGGAACGCGAAGGCGCCGTCGAACCCGCCGAGCTTCGCCTCGGCGCGGATCGAGTTGCCGTAGTCGAACACCTCGGCGCCGGCACGCTGGAACCCGACCATCGCGGCGACCTGCTTCGCCATCGAACCCCGCGCGCGGGCGGTGAACCCTTCGGGATCCCGGTCGGCTTCCTCGCGCCAGCGCTCGAAGGGCACGCCCACCGGGAGGTAGGCGAGCGGATCGTGGGCACTCGTCTGGTCGGTCACGATGTCGATCGGCGTACCACGAAGCAGCAGATCGCCGAAGACCTCGGCGGCGTTGCCGACAACCCCGACCGAGACGGCTTCACGGGCGTCACGGGCTGCGACGACCCTGGCGATCGCGGCATCCAGATCCGTCGTGTACTCGTCGAGGTAGCCGTGGGCGACACGGCGCGCGAGCCGCGACTCGTCGACGTCCACGATGAGGACGGCGCCGCCGTTGAGGGTGACCGCGAGCGGCTGCGCGCCGCCCATCCCGCCGCATCCGCCCGTGAGCGTGAGGGTGCCGGCGAGGTCTGCCGTCGCCTCGTCACGGCCGTCCCGCGCGGCGAGAGACCGGGCGACGGCGGCGAACGTCTCGTACGTGCCCTGCAGGATCCCCTGGGTGCCGATGTAGATCCAGGATCCGGCCGTCATCTGGCCGTACATCGTGAGGCCGAGTTCCTCGAGACGTCGGAATTCGGGCCACGTCGCCCATTCCCCGACGAGGTTCGAGTTGGCGATGAGCACGCGCGGCGCCCACTCGTGCGTGCGGAAGACGCCGACGGGCTTCCCCGACTGGACGAGGAGCGTCTCGTCGGGTTCGAGTTCGTCGAGCGTGCGCACGATCGCGTCGAAGGCCTCCCAACTGCGCGCTGCGCGTCCCGTGCCGCCGTAGACCACGAGATTCTCCGGGTGCTCTGCCACCTCGGGATCGAGGTTGTTCATGAGCATGCGCTTGGCCGCTTCCGCGCCCCAGCTCTTCGCGGTGCGCTGCGGTCCGCGCGCGGCGCGGATGTGGCGATCGGTCATCGTGCAGCTCCTTCGTGGTCGTCGTTTCTGAGGAGATCGGCGTTTCTGAGGGCCGAAAGCGCGAGAGAGGTCCTCATGATCGCGGATCCCCTCCGTTGTGCGGGGTGACGGATGCCGCGACGCGGGCGACCTCGCCCGAACCGACGAGCTGCGCGGCGGCCTCGAGTTCGGGAGAGAGGAACCTGTCGGGTCCCGGGCCCCCGATCCCGGCGTTGCGGAGGAAGCTCCGGACGGCACCCGTGACGGGTCCAGCCTGGAGCGGCGCACGCAGGTCGAGCGCGCGCGCCGCCGTGACGAGCTCGATCGCCAGGACGCGGGAGAGCCCGTCGACGCTCCGGCGAAGCTTGCGAGCCGCCGCCCATCCCATCGACACGTGATCCTCCTGCATGGCCGAGGAGGGGATCGAGTCGACGGATGCGGGAACCGCGAGCCGCTTGAGCTCCGAGACGATGCCGGCAGCGGCATATTGGGCGATCATGAGTCCCGAATCGACACCGACCTCTTCCGCGAGGAAGGGCGGGAGCCCGTGGCTGCGCGCGGGATCCAGGGCGCGGTCGGTACGGCGCTCCGAGATGGATGCCACGTCGGCGACCGCGATCGCGAGGAAATCGAGCACGTACGCGACGGGCGCGCCGTGGAAGTTCCCGTTCGACTCGACCCGCCCGTCGAGCGTCACGACGGGGTTGTCGACCGCCGACGCGAGCTCACGGGATGCCACGAGGGCCGCGTGCGCCGCGGTGTCCCGCGCGGCACCGTGCACCTGCGGCGAGCAGCGGAGGGAGTACGCGTCCTGCACGCGCGTGCACTCGGCGGGGTCCTTGTGCGACGCGACGAGGGGCGAATCGCGCAGGGAGGCCCTCATGTTGGCCGCTGACGTCGCCTGACCGAGCTGAGGCCGGAGCGCCATGAGATCGGCGGCGAAGACGGCGTCCGTCCCCAGCTGCGCCTCGACCGACATCGCGGCGGCGAGATCGGCCGTATCGAGGAGCATCTCGATGTCATGGAGCGCGAGAAGGAGCATCCCGAGCATCCCGTCGGTGCCGTTGATGAGCGCGAGGCCTTCCTTCTCCTCGAGCACGAGTGGCGGGATCCCGGCGGCGGCGAGCGCGTCGACTGCCGACACGGTCTGGCCCGCGACGCGCACGTCGCCCTCGCCGATCGCCGCGAGCGCGACGTGCGAGAGCGGTGCGAGATCGCCCGAGCAGCCGAGGGAGCCGTACTCGCGGACGATCGGAGTGATGCCCGCGTTGAGCATGTCGGCGTAGGTCTCCACGACGACGGGGCGGACGCCCGTCCGTCCCGTCGCGAGGGTCTGAAGTCGCAGGAGCTGAAGTGCACGGACGACCTCGTCCTCGACTTCCGCGCCGGTGCCGGCCGCGTGGGAGCGGATGAGGCTCAGCTGCAGCTGCCGGCGCCGCTCGGGGGCGATGAACGTCGTTGCAAGGGCGCCGAATCCCGTCGAGACGCCGTAGTGCGGCTGCGGGTCGTCGGCGAGCGCCTCGATGAGGGCACGGGATGCCGCGACCCGGTCCATCGCGGCCCCGTCGAGCTCGATACGCGCACCGTGGCGTGCGACGGCGACGACATCGGCGGGCGCGAGCGGAACGGCACCCACGACGACGACGGGAGGAGCGGGCGGGCGCGAGGTCATGCGTCGATTCCACACGCCGGAGTTCCCCGGCGGCAGGCAGCCGTGGCATCCTGTGTCTGAGATGCCAGACAAGACGCAAGTGCCCGCGGCCGACCAGACCCTGCGGATCCTGACCTATCTCGCGAGTCAGCGAGGGCCGGTTCCGGCGCGGACGATCGCGACGGCGCTCGATCTCCCCCGCTCGACGGTGTACCACCTGCTCGCGACGCTGCAGGAGCACGCGTTCGTCGTGCACCTTCCCGAAGCGCGACGGTGGGGCGTCGGGATCGCCGCGTTCGAGCTCGCGGGCGGTTACGCGCGGCAGGAGCCCCTCGCGCGCCTCGGTCGCCCCGTGCTCGCCGACCTCGTCGACCGGGCGCACGAGAGCGCGCATCTCGCCGTCATGCACGGCCGCGATGTTCTGTACATCGTCGAGGAACGCGCGTCCCGCAGACCCGCTCTCGTGACCGACGTCGGCGTGCGCCTCCCCGCTCACCTCACGGCGACGGGGCGTGCGATGCTCGCGGCACTCCCCCGCGAGCAGGTGCGGGCGCTGTATCCGGATGCCGGCGCCTTCGCTGATCGCACGGGCCGGGGTCCGCAGCGCCCGGGAGAGCTGCGCGACGTGCTCCGCGACGCACGATCCCGCGGCTACGCCACCGAAGACGGCGAGGTGACGCTCGGCCTCCGATCGATCGGAGCGGTCGTCCGCGACCATGCCGGGTGGCCGGCCGCCGCGATCGCCGTGACGTTCACCGCCGACTCCGACGCGGATGCCGAAGCCCTCAGCGCGCTCGTGATCCACGCAGCGACGACGCTCGCCCGGCGCCTCGGCGGGTGACTCAGCGCACGACGAGCCGAGGCTCGACGAGCACGTGCGCCGCGTTCGCGCTCGCTTCGCGGGGCACGACGACCCGGCCGGTCGGCCCCATGAGCAGATCGAGCACGCCCGATGCGACCTTCTCGGGAAGCTGCTCGACGCTGGAGATCCCGAGCGCCTCGACGGCCGGCGTGTTGTCGAAGCCGTAGATGGGGAGCTCGGCCCGCCCGGCCGCCGTCGTCGCGAGGTGTGCGCCGATGGCCAGAGAGTCGCTCGCGCACACGATGGCATCGATCCGATCGTCCGACGCGATCAGGTCGGCAACGGCTGCCCGGGCGCGCCCGACGCCCTCGTCGACGGCGACTCGCGGCATCCGCAAGCCCTCCGCAGCGAGTGCGTCGCGCCACCCGCGCTCGCGGTCGTCACCCGTTCCCGAGCCGGTGGGCCAACCGAGGAAGGCGACGTGGGACCCCGCGTGGGCGAGCGCATGGCGCGTGGCCGCGGCGGTGCCGGAGGCGCCGTCGACGTCGACCCACAGGTGAGCGGGAGACGCGACGTCATCCTCGCCCCACGGTCGGCCGAACGACACGAAGGGCACTTCGTGCGCGAGAAGCCACTGCGTCCGCGGGTCGCCGTGGAAGGTGCCCGTGATGACGACGGCATCGATCTCGCCGCCGTCGGCGAGCTCGCGCATACGTTCGATCTCGTCGGTGGGGGTGCGCGCGGCGTAGAGCTGGATGCGCATGCCGCGGTCGCCGGCGCGTTCCGTGAGCGCGTGCACGAAGCGGTCCAGGACGACGCCGGAGATTCCGCCGGCGTACGGATCCAGATGGATGCCGATCGTGGAGCTCCGCCGTGTCCGCAGCTGCCGCGCCGCCGCCGAGCGTCGGTAGCCGAGCTGCGAGATGGCGTTCTCGACGCGCTCGCGGGTCGACGCCTTCACGACGGCGGGCGTGTTCAGGACGTTCGAGACGGTCTGCCGCGAGACGCCGGCGGCGAGCGCGACGTCTTCGACGGTGGGCGACTTCGCCATGCCCGCTCCTTCTCTCGACGTGGCACCTGCACTCGGACGAGGGACAGGCTAGCAACGCGCTTGACATCGGCGCATCCCGAGCTTAGTTTGTCCACGAGAGATTTTGATCGTTCAAAGTTTGATCGTTCAACCCCTTGATATCGAAGGAGATTGTCATGGCACGCAGCACGGCACGAACAATCGTCGGAATCGGTGCGCTCGCGACGGCGAGCGCTCTGGTGCTCACGGGATGCGGGTCGGGTTTCAGCGATTCGGGCGGCGGTGAGGCGGGTTCGGGCGAGCTGACCTCATCGGATGACGCGCTGACCATCCTTATCGGATCATCGGGCGACGCCGAGACCGACGCCGTCACCGAAGCCGTCGCGGCATGGTCGGCCGAGTCGGGAATCGACGCGGACGTCGTTGCGGCGAGCGACCTGTCGCAGGAGCTGTCGCAGGGATTCGCCGCAGGGTCGCCGCCCGACCTGTTCTACCTCGCTCCTGAAGCGCTGGCCGGCTACGCCTCCAACGGATCGCTCACTCCCTACGGCGATCTGCTGTCCAACAAGGACGACTTCTACCCGTCGCTCGTGTCCAACTTCACGTACGAGGACGAGTTCTACTGCGCCCCCAAAGACTTCTCGACCCTCGGGCTCATCATCAACACGCGTCTGTGGGAGGCCGCGGGCCTCACCGATGCGGACATCCCCACCACCTGGGATGAGCTGGCATCCGTCGCTCAGACCCTGACAGCCGACGGCGTGACGGGTCTCGCCTTCGGCGCGGAATACCAGAGGGTCGGCGCATTCATGGCACAGGCCGGCGGCTCTCTCGTGAGCGAGGACGGGACCGAGGCGACGGCGGACAGCCCCGAGAACCTCGAGGCGCTCACCTTCGTCAAGGAGCAGCTCGCCTCGGGAACGTTCGGCTACGCGACGATCGACCTCGGCGCGGGCTGGGGCGGCGAGGCCTTCGGCAAGGAGCAGGCGGCGATGGTGATCGAGGGCAACTGGATCACGGGCGCCATGGAGAACGACTTCCCCGCCGTCGAGTACATCGTGGCGGAGCTCCCCGCCGGACCGGCGGGCCAGGGCACGCTGCAGTTCACGAACTGCTGGGGTATGGCCGCTGACAGCCCGAACCAGGAAGCCGCCCTCGACCTCGTGGAGTACCTCACGAGCACGGAGCAGGTTCTCGCCTTCTCGGATGCCTTCGGCCCCATGCCTCCCGTCGAGTCCGCCGCCGATCAGTGGACCTCTGACAACTCCGAGCTCGCGGCGTTCCTCGCGGCAGCGGACTACGCGCAGGGAGTCCCGACCAACGACGGCATCGCGGCGGTCATCTCCGACTTCAATGCGGCGCTCGAGAACCTGAAGGCGGCTGACCCGCAGCAGATCCTCGACACCGTCCAGTCCAACACCGAAGCCGTCGTGGGCTGAGTCGACGCATGACTGCACTGGCTACGGCGCCGCGCCGCGACCGCAGACCCCGCTCGGGTCTGCGGCGCGGCGAGACGCTGGCGGGATGGGTCTTCACTCTCCCGGTACTCGTCATCCTGGGCGTCTTCCTTCTGGTGCCCGTGCTGATGGCGCTGTGGGTGAGCTTCTCGGACTGGTCCGGACGCGGCAGCCCCTTCGCACCCGGTGTCGGCTTCGTGGGCCTGGAGAACTACGCCGCCATCACGACCGACGGCGGCCTTCCGACCCGTGACTTCGGCACCTCGCTCCGCAACAACGCGTGGTACGTGCTGCTCGTCGTTCCGCTGCAGACGGCGCTCTCGCTCTTCCTCGCCGTCCTCGTCAATCGGGCGGTCCTGCGCGGGCGCGGCGTCTTCCGCACGGCGTTCTATTTTCCCTCGGTGACTTCGTCGGTCGCGATCACCGTGCTGTGGCTCTTCCTCTTCTCCGCGACGGGCGCCGTCAACGAGATCCTCTCGTGGGTCGGGATCAACGGGCCGAACTGGTTCAACGACCCGACCGGCATCGTGCACAACTTTCTCGGTGCGTTCGGCGTCACGAGCGGACCGGACGCGCTCACCGAGAACGGGTTCCTGGGCGTCACGTTCTGGAACTGGCTCGCGGGGCCCTCCGTCGCAATGACGGCCCTCATCTTCATGGCGGTCTTCACGACGAGCGGAACCTTCATGCTGCTGTTCATCGCGGCGCTCCAGAACCTCGGCGGCGATGTCGAGGAAGCGGCGATGATGGACGGCGCGAACGCGTGGAAGCGGTTCTGGAAGGTGACCCTCCCGCAGCTCCGGCCGACGCTCTTCACCGTCCTGACCCTCGGTCTCATCGGATGCTGGCAGGTCTTCGACCAGATCTACACGGGCACGCAGGGCGCGCCCGGCAAGACGACGGTCACCCCTGCCTACCTGTCCTACTCCTCCGCCTTCCTCGGTCAGGACTGGGGCCAGGGCGCCGCGATCGCCTTCATCCTCTTCGCGATCATCGTGTTCTTCACGATCTTCCAGCGCTGGGTGCTGCGCGAGCGGCCCGTGTCTCGTCGCCGCGCCCGCCAGTACGAAGTGCGCCCGACCGGAAGGAGCATGCGATGACCGGCACGACGCTCACCGAGGCCGAGATCCTCGCGTCGACCTCGACGCGGCGGAAGCCCTCGATGAGGCGGTGGCGGAGCCGGACCGTGACCTGGCAGATCGCGCTCTACGCGCTTCTCATCGTGCTCGCCCTCATCTACATCTCGCCGTTCCTCATCCAGATCTCGACCTCGTTCAAGACGGATGCGGACGCGGCGTCCAACCCCGTCTCGCTCATCCCGCAGACGTGGTCGGCCGCCGCCTATGAACGGCTGTTCCTGCGCAGCGACTTCCCGCTGTGGTTCGCCAACTCCGCCGTCGTGACGATCTGCGTGACGCTCGGCCGCGTCTTCTTCTGCTCACTCGCGGGCTATGCCCTCGCGCGACTTCAGTTCCGGGGTCGCGGCGTCATCTTCGCGGGTGTCGTGGCCGTCATGGCGGTCCCCGCCGTCGTGCTGCTGATTCCGAAGTTCCTCGTCATCAATCAGCTCGGCATGTACGACTCGTATGCGGGCATGATCGTGCCGCTCCTCGTCGACGCGGCCGGGGTCTTCATCATGAAGAACTTCTTCGAGTCGATCCCCGTGTCGGTCGAAGAACAGGCCCGCATCGACGGGGCCGGGAGCTTCCGGGTCTTCTGGTCCGTCGTGCTGCCGATGGCGCGCCCCGCGCTCATCACGATCATCATCCTGTCGTTCCAGGGCTCGTGGAACGAGCTGGCCCACTTCATCGTGTCGACGCAGTCCCCCGAGCTGACGACGCTCACGAAGGGCGTCGCCCGCTTGGCATCGGGTCAATTGAGCCAGGGAACGCAGTACCCGCTCAAGCTCGCCGCCGCCCTCATCATGACGATCCCCGTCGCCGTCCTTTTCTTCATCTTCCAGCGGCGCATCATGAACGCCAGCGAAGGAGCAGTCAAAGAATGACCCTCGAATCCCCTCGATCCGAGCCCCTCCAGCCCTTGCTCGACGACGCCGTGACGGTACTGCGAGCGCCGACGCAAATGTGGTCGGGCGACACGGGCGACCTCGGCGGTACCGCCATCGACGGCGTCTTCCACGGTGACGTCCGTCACGTGCGGAGTCTCGAGCTGTCGTGCGCCGATTCGCCGATCGAATGGATCTCCGTCGCTCCCGACGGCCCGTCGCGCGTCGTGTTCGGGGGTCTCCTGCGCGGGATCGACGATCGCTCTCCCGACCCCAAGGTGCGGCTCCTGCGCGAGCGGGTCGTCTCCGCCGGGTCGGTCGTCGAGACGCTGAGGCTGCACTCGGCCCTCCCGGACGCGGTCACGACGACGCTCTCAGTGCGGCTCGGCCTCGATTTCGCCTCGCTCCACGACGTCAAGTCCGGTGTATCGGAACCGGTCCCCCACGACGTGGACGTGACGGATGCCGCGGTGACAGTCACCGCCACGGCGGGAGATCAGCGCCTCACGATCCGGGCCCCGGGTGGGCGCGTCGAGCGCGACGGCGACGACGTCGTGGCGAGTTGGCGGGTCTCCGTGCCCGCGCGGGGGGTCGCTCAGGTCGCGTTCGAACTCGACCTGCGCGACACGACGCTCGTCGTCCGGGCGGCCGGCACAGCGCGCCCCTGGGCGGAGGTTCCGGCGGAAGTGCCCCCGGCATCCGGGTCCGACCCGCGCATCGCGCGCTGGATCGACGTCGCCCTCGGCGACCTCGACGCGCTGCGACTCGCGCTTCCCGACCATCCCGGCGACGAGTTCTTCGCCGCCGGGGTGCCCTGGTTCCTGACCCTCTTCGGCCGGGACTCGATCTGGGCTGCGCGCCTCGCGCTGCCGCTCGACACGCGGATGGCCGCCTCGACGCTCCGGGTGCTCGCGCGCCTGCAGGGAGACCGGCACGACGACGACACGGCGCAGGAGCCCGGCAAGATCCTCCACGAACTCCGCGCGACCGCCCTGGAGATGCCGGGCGAGGGGATCGCCCTCCCGCCGCTCTACTACGGGAGCGTCGACTCGACGCCGCTGTGGGTGTGCCTCCTCGCCGACGCGTGGCGGGCCGGAATGCCCGACGCCGAGGTGCGCGCGCTCCTGCCGAACCTCATGGCTGCTCTCCGCTGGATCATCGAGCACGGCGACAGCGACGGCGACGGATTCCTCGACTACATCGACCGCACGGGCCGAGGCCTTGCCAACCAGGGGTGGAAGGATTCAGGCGATTCGATCCAGTGGCGTGACGGCACTCTCGCCGAGGGACCGATCGCTCTGTGCGAAGTGCAGGGGTACGCCTACGAAGCGGCCCTCGCGGGTGCGGAGATCCTGGAGTCCTTCGATGCCGGCGCCGACCTCTCTCCGCAGGCGCTCCGGACGTGGGCGGCGGATCTGCGCGCCCGCTTCGCGAAGTCCTTCTGGATCACGACGCCCGAAGGCCGCTATCCCGCCGTCGCGCTGGATCGGGACAAAAAGCCCGTCGACACGTTGACGAGCAACATCGGCCATCTTCTCGGAACGGGCATCCTCGACGCCGACGACGAGCGGGCGATCGCCGACCTGCTGCTGGGGTCATCGATGTCGAGCGGATACGGCATCCGGACCATGTCGACGGATGCCGCAGGATACTGGCCGCTTTCGTATCACGGCGGCAGCGTCTGGACGCACGATACGGCCATCTGCGCGCACGGCATGCGCCGAGCGGGACTCACGGATGCCGCACGCCGGGTCGTCGACGGACTGCTCGACGCGGCCGAGGGATTCGCCTACCGCCTACCGGAGCTGCACTCGGGCGATCCGCGGTCGGCCACGAGCCGTCCGACGCCCTACCCTGCGGCATGCCGGCCGCAAGCCTGGTCGGCGGCCGCTGCCGTCACGGCGCTGACGATCCTCGGCGACTGACCGGCGGGGCTGACCGCCGCATCCGCCCGTCCGTCCGTCCGCGTGGGAGCCTCAGTCGACCTTGGCGACCGTGCCACCTGTGAGGGCGACGAGCTCGTCGAACGTCAGCGGAAACACCGTATGCGGCGTGCCGCCCGCCGCCCAGATCTCGTCGAAGTTCGCGAGGTCCTCGTCGACGATCGTCGTGAGACGTGACGGATGCCCCGTGGGGGCGACGCCGCCGATCGCCTGACCAGTCGCTGAGCGCACCTGATCGACCGTGGCCCTCACGATGCTCCCACGACCCAGGCGGTCGGCGAGCGCGGCGGTGTCGACGCGGTGGGCTCCGCTCGTCATGACGAGGAGCGGCTCGTCGTCGGACCAGAAGACGAGGCTGTTCGCGATCGCACCGACCTCGATGCCGAGCGCCGCCGCCGCGAGCGCGGCAGTCGAGGCGGCATCCGGAAGGACGACGATCTCTCCCGTGATGCCGGCCGCGCGAAGCGAATCCTGAACGAGCTGACTCCGTGGATGCAGGGGGACTGTCACATCCCCAGCCTATGACGCACCACGCCCGCGAACCGCTTGGCACAGGGCGGTCCGGCGGCCATGCTGAGCACATGCGATTGCTGCGCAGTCTCGTGCGGTACCCCGTCATCACGGCGACGGTCGCCGTCGGTGTGGCGGTCTTCGTGCTCGACGCGACCGGACTCGAGGGCGCGAGCCGGTGGTTGGCCACCCTCTATGTGAGCGCCATCGTCGTCTGGACGCTCATCGGCATGATCCGCGACGTCATCCGCGGGCACATCGGGCTCGACGTGCTGGCGGTCGTCGCGATGGTCGCGACGCTCGCGGTCGGTGAGTACGTCGCATCCCTCATCATCGTGCTCATGCTCTCGGGCGGCGAGGCGCTCGAGGACTTCGCCGCCCGTCGCGCGCGGCGGGAGCTCACCGCGCTCCTCGATCATGCGCCCCAGATCGCGCATGTCATCGTGCACCCGACGGATCCGGAGAGCGACGAGACGCAGGATGCCGCGGCGGACGACGTCGTCGTGGGCGACGTGCTCCTCGTCCGCCCGTCGGAGGTGATCCCCGTCGACGGCGTGCTCGAGAGCGCATCGGGTTCCTTCGACGAGTCCTCGCTCACGGGCGAGAGCCTCCCGGTGTCGCGATCGCGCGGCGACGAGGTGCTCTCCGGGGCGGTGAACGGGTCGCGCGCCATCCGGATGCGCGCGACGCGCCGCAGTGCCGACAGCCAGTACCAGCAGATCATCGCTCTCGTTCGGGATGCCGAGGAGTCCCGCGCTCCCGTCGTGCGGCTCGCCGACCGGTTCGCAGTCCCCTTCACCGCCGTTTCGCTCGTCATCGCGGGCGCCGCGTGGGGACTCTCCGGCGACCCGACGCGGTTCGCCGAAGTGCTCGTTCTCGCAACACCCTGTCCCCTTCTCATCGCGGCGCCCGTCGCCTTCCTCGGAGGTCTGTCGCGCGCCGCGAAGGCCGGCGTCATCGTCAAGGGCGGGGCCGTCATCGAGCAGCTGGCCCGCGTGAGGTCCGCGGCGTTCGACAAGACCGGGACCCTCACGCGTGGACACCCCGAGCTCATCGACGTCCGGGCCATGACGGGCTTCGACGCCGACGAGGTGCTCGCCCTCGCGGCATCCGCAGAGCAGTATTCGAGTCACGTTCTCGCCGAAGGGATCCGCCGGGCCGCCGACGAGCGGAGCCTTCCGCGCCATGCCGCGACCGAGGCGAGCGAAGTGGCCACCAACGGAGTCACGGCCGTCATCGAGGGGCGGACCGTCGTGGTCGGGAAGCCCGCGTACGTGGCGTCGATCGCGCCGGACGCCGAGCGTGCGACCCTCGGACCGGGGCATGCCGCGGCCTACGTCGCCGTCGACGGTCGCTTCGCCGGCGTCCTCGTCCTCGCCGACGACCCGCGCCCCGAAGCACCCGCCGTCGTGTCGTGGCTGCGCGAGAACGGCATCGAGCGCATCGCGATGCTGACGGGTGACACGCGCCCGACGGCCGAGGCGATCGCGGCGCAGGTGGGGATCACCGACATCCACGCAGAGCTCCTCCCCCGCGACAAAGTCCACCTCGCCGCCGAGATGCGTCCGCGTCCCGTCCTGATGGTGGGAGACGGCGTCAACGACGCTCCCGTCCTCGCGGCGGCGGACATCGGCATCGCGATGGGCGCGAAGGGCTCGACCGCCGCGGGGGATGCCGCGTCGGCCGTGATCCTGGCGGACTCGCTGTCGAAAGTGGTCGAAGCCGTCGCGATCGGGCGCGACACCCTCCGCGTCGCGTACACCGCGATCTGGATCGGCATCGCGCTCAGCATCGGTCTCATGCTCGTCGCGACGACGGGTCTCATCCCCGCCGTCGCCGGCGCGCTCGTGCAGGAGCTCGTCGACCTCGCCACGATCCTCTATGCGCTTCGCGCGCTCACCGGGAGGCTTCCTCAGACTGCGCACGCCCAGCCGCGCGCGGAGGTCGCCGCCTGAGCGATCTGCGCAACCCCGCGTGGCACGGTTGTCGCTGGGCCTCGCCGGGTGATCCAATGGTGGCGGATGCCGCAAAGCCGCGGCGTCCGTAGCGCTCAGCCCACAAGGCCTGCTGAAGGAAGACCGTGATGACTCCGTCTCTGCCCCTGCCCGATGTCACCCACGAGCGCGTGGAGGTGATCACGGGACGACGGAGCGGACTCTTCATCGCCGTCGCCCTGCACTCCTCCGTGCTCGGCTCCGCCCTGGGCGGTGCGCGCCTGTGGACCTACCCGCACTGGAGCGACGCCCTCGGCGACGTCCTGCGCCTGTCCGCCGCGATGACCCTCAAGAACGCCGCCGCGGGACTCGACGCGGGCGGTGGCAAGGCCGTCATCGCGCTCCCCGAGGGGACGGTGCTCGACGCCGATCGCCGACGTGCGGCCTTCCTCGATCTCGGCGACGCGGTCGAGTCGCTCCACGGCCTGTACCGCACGGCGGAGGACGTCGGATCGACGACGGAGGACATGCTCGTCGTGCGCGAGCGCACGGAGCACGTCGTGGGTCTCCCCGACGCGGTCGGAGGGTCGGGTGAACCGGCCGGTCCGACAAGTCACGGTGTCTACGAGTCGCTGCGCGCGACCCTCGAGAAGGTCACGGGCTCGGCCGACGTATCGGGCCGTCGCATCACGATCTCGGGCCTCGGGCAGGTCGGCAGCAGACTCGCCGTCCGCCTCGCCGCGGAGGGCGCCGTTCTGACGGTGACCGATGTCAATCCGGCCAAGCGCGATCTCGCACTCGACCTCGGTGCGCGGTGGACGATGCCCGGCGAGGAGCATCTCGTTCCCGCCGATGTCTTCGTGCCGGCCGGGATCGGCGGGATCCTGACCGACGAGGTCATCGATGCCCTCGACGCCGCCGCCGTCTGCGGCCCCGCGAACAATCCCCTCGCGTCGCACGAGGGCGCCGACCGGCTGGCGGGTCGTGGCATCCTCTACGCGCCCGACTTCGTCGTCAACGCGGGCGGCGTCATCTACCTCGACCTCGAAGCGAAGGGCATCGGCACGCGCGCCGAGACGATGGAGCGTGTCGCGGCGATCGGCGACACACTCCGCCGGATATTCGCCGAGGCCGATGCCCGCGGAGTCACGCCTCTCGCAGCGGCAGAGGGGCTCGCAGCCGAGCGTCTCACCGCCGGACGCGAGCCCGCCCTCTCGCACTGACCGCTCACGGATGCCGCGGCCCACCCGAGCCGCGGCATCCGTGCGTCTCCGTTGCATCCCCTCACGAGAGGAGTAGATTTTTCGGTATGCCGAAAAATCTCCTCGCAGCAGTCACCGCGCTCGTCGTCGCGGGGACGCTGCTGACGGCGTGCGGCGCGAAGACAGGCGAGGATGACGCCGCCAAGGGCGACGCACCTGTCGTCCTGACGACGTTCACGGTCCTCGCCGACATGGCACGCGTCGTCGGGGGCGACGACGTCCGCGTCGAGTCGATCACGAAGGTCGGCGCCGAGATCCACGGCTACGAACCGACGCCGCGCGACATCGCCCGGGCATCCGAAGCCGACCTCATCCTCGACAACGGACTCGGGCTCGAGGCGTGGTTCGAGCGGTTCGTCTCGTCGATCGACGTGCCCCACGTGGTCGTGTCCGACGGGGTCGAGATCATCGACATCGCTGCCGATGCCTACGCGGGTCTTCCGAACCCGCACGCGTGGATGAGTCCGCGTAATGCGATCGTCTACGTCGAGAACATCGTCGAGGCTCTCAGCGACCTCGCGCCGGAGCATGCGTCGGCATTCGCGGACCGGGGAGCGGCCTACATCGACGAGCTGCGGACGATTCAAGACGAGCTCGTCGCAGCCGTGTCGGAGCTTCCCGACAACCATCGCGCGCTCGTCACGTGCGAGGGCGCGTTCTCGTATCTCGCCCGCGACGCGGGTCTCACAGAGCAGTACATCTGGCCCGTCAATGCCGAGCAGCAGGCGACGCCGCAGCAGATCGCGGAGACCATCGAATTCGTCCGCGACAACGACGTCCCCGCCGTCTTCTGCGAGTCGACCGTCTCCGACAGGCCGATGCAGCAGGTCGTCGAGGCGACGGATGCCGAGCTCGGCGGCATCCTGTACGTCGATTCCCTCTCCGAAGCCGACGGCCCCGTCCCGAGCTATCTCGATCTCCTGCGCTACGACGCCGAACTCATCGCCGACGCGCTCGCGGGGAGCAGCCGATGACCGCCGCGATCGACGTGCGCGACGTCACGGTCCACTACGGCGATGTCGCGGCACTCCGCGACGTGACCGTGCGGATCGACCCCGGACGCATCACGGCCCTCATCGGTACCAACGGATCGGGCAAGTCGACGCTCTTCAAGACCATCATGGGGATGCTGCGGCCCGACCGGGGATCGGTCCTCCTCGACGGCGCCTCCCCTGCCTCCGCCCGGCGCCGCGGACTCGTCGGATACGTTCCGCAGAGCGAGGAGATCGACGGGGCGTTCCCCGTCTCTGTGCGCGATGTCGTCATGATGGGCCGCTACGGTCGGCTCGGTATCACGCGACGTCCGCACGCCGCCGACCACGCGGCCGTCGCCGAGGCGCTCTCACGCGTCGAGCTCACCGACCTCGCCGACCGCCAGATCGGCGCTCTGTCGGGCGGTCAGCGCAAGCGGGCGTTCGTCGCGCGGGGCATCGCGCAGGATGCCCGCATCCTCTTGCTGGACGAACCGTTCGCGGGGGTCGACCGCCCCTCCGAGGCGATGATCGTGCGGCTCCTGCGGGACCTCGCGGGCGAAGGGCGCACGATCCTCGCCTCGACGCACGACCTCGTCGCGCTTCCTCGCCTCGCCGACGAGGCCGTGCTCCTGCAGCGAAGCGTCATCGCGCAGGGACCGGTCGCCGATGTGCTCGCTCCCGAGACGCTCGCGCGCGCCTTCGGCGCCCCCGAAGCCGAACCCGGGGCCGGACCCGAATTCGACGGGAGTGCATCGTGAACGTCATCGATCTGCTCCTCGAACCGCTGCAGTACGACTTCATGCTCCGCGCGCTCGCGGCGACGATCCTCGCTGCGGTCGTCTGCGCCCTGCTGTCGTGCTGGCTCGTCCTGATCGGCTGGTCGCTCATGGGCGACGCCGTCTCGCACGCCGTTCTCCCGGGCGTCGTGCTCGCCTACATCGTCGGCGCGCCGTTCGCGATCGGAGCGCTCGTGTTCGGGTTCCTGGCCGTCGCGCTCATCGGGGCCATCCGCAACACGAGCAGAGTGAAAGAGGATGCCGCGATCGGCATCGTCTTCACGACGCTCTTCGCCCTCGGACTCGTGCTCATCTCGGTCACTCCGAGCCAGACCGACCTCGGGCACATCGTCTTCGGGAACGTCTTGGGGGTCTCCCCCGCCGATCTCGTGCAGATCGCGATCCTCGCGGCGATGGCACTCGCGATCCTCCTGCTCAAGCGCCGCGACCTGACCCTCTTCGCGTTCGATGCGACGCAGGCGTTCGCGATCGGGCTCAGTCCGCGTCTCCTGAGCGCGCTCCTCCTGGGCCTCATCGCGCTGACGGCCGTCGTGTCGCTGCAGGTCGTCGGCGTCGTTCTCGTCGTCGCGATGCTCGTGATCCCCGGTGCGACCGCTCACCTTCTCACGGATCGCTTCGGACGGATGCTCGTGATCGCCCCCGTGCTGTCGGCGTCGAGCGCCGTCGTCGGCATCTATCTGAGCTACTGGCTCGATGCGGCATCCGGGGGTCTCGTCGTGCTCGTCCAGGGGACGGTCTTCGCCCTCGTCTACGCCTTCAGCCCCCGCCACGGACTCATCGGGCGGGCGGCCTCTGCCCGGCGGCGGCGCGCGCGAATCGCTCGCGACTCGCGCGTTCCCTTTGACGTCCGCTGACGAGCGCCCGGACGAGCGCGACGAAGCCGCCGCCGACCCGACCGTTGGCGATCGTGATGACGGCATCCGTCGCCTCTCGCGTCACGGCACCGCCCGTCATCTTGTTGAACGCCCGGAAGGGTGCGTAGTAGATGAAGAGGGTCGTGATGTCGGGATGCGGCAGACCGTCGGCGGCGCGCTTCGCACGCTCGAGGAAGCCGAAGGCGAATCGAACGAGACGGGAGGGCGACCGCCCGACGAGGTCGAGCGGGGAGTTGTAGCCGTACGGCGGCACGTGCCACTCCGGTGCGGGGATCGGGTGTCCGAGGAGCGCCTCGAACGCGGCATCCGAGACGTCGCGCACGTCCGCCGTCACGTACGGTTCGAGCGCGGGATCGATCTGCCGCGGCGCGATGGTTCCCTCGACATCGAGGTTCGCCGCGAGCGGAAGGTCGCCGCTGTGCGGGCCGACGAGGATCTCATACTCCCCCGTCTCGACCTGCCACGCCGACGTCTCGACGTCGTAGACGCGGAACGTCCGCTCACCGAAGGGGATCTCGACGGTCGTCTGCTCCCCCGGCGCGAGCTGCAGCTTCACGAACCCCTTGAGCTCGATCGCGGGACGGAGGAATCCGCTCGGGGACGACCGCCGCACGTAGAGCTGGGCCACCTCGGAACCCTCGACGGGGCCGGTGTTGGTGACGGTGAAGCGCGCGAACTCCTCGGTGACCGACAGGTCTTCGTAGGCGAAGCTCGTGTAGCTGAGGCCGAACCCGAAGGGGAACGCCGGCGTGACGCCCGCCGACGCGTGGTGGCGGTAGCGCACGAAGGGGCCCTCGCGATACTCGGCCGTGCGATGGTCGGACGGGAAGCGGCGGGCCGTCGCGTCATCGGCGAGGGCGACGGGGAGTGTCTCGGCGAGCCGGCCACCCGGATTGACGACCCCCGTGAGGACGTCCCACGTCGCGAGGGCGCCGGCCTGGCCGCCGAGGTAGGTGTGCAGGACGGATGCCGTCAGCTCGATCCACGGCGTCTCGATTGCGCCCCCACCGGCGAGGACGACGACGATCGGAATGCCCGTCTCGGCGAGCGCGCGCAGGAGCTGCACCTGGACGGCCGGGAGCGCCAGGTGGCGGCGATCGATCCCCTCCGACTCGTCGGCTGCGGGGAGGCCGAGCGCGAGGACGACGACGTCGGCCGTGCGCGCAAGAGCGACCGCCTCGGTGATGAGCGCGTCGTCCGGCAGGTCGTCGAGGCGGAAGCCCTCCGCGAAGCCCGCGAGTGTCAGTTGAGTCTGGACGATGGCATCCCGCAGTGTCGGAAGACGCGTGGGATTGACGATCGACGAGCCCGCGCCCTGGTACCGGGGTCGCTCGGCGAACGCTCCGATGAGTGCGACGCTCGTCCCCGCCGCGAGCGGGAGCGTCGCGTTCTCGTTCCGGAGCAGGACGGCTCCCTCGGCGGCGGCGCGTCGGGCGAGCGCGTTCGCTCGCGGCTCGTCGAACGGGTCGGGGTCTCGGGGAGCCGTCACGCGATCGACGAGGGTGAGCAGCTCATCCACGCGGGCGTCGAGGTCGGCAGGGTCGAGGCGCCCCGCGCGGACGGCCTCGACGATGGCATGGGCCGAGTCGAACCCGGGCGACGGCATCTCGATCGTTCCGCCGGACGCAACGGATGCCACGGGATCGTCGGCGCCACCCCAGTCCGACACCACCAGCCCGTCGAAGCCCCACTCGTCTCGCAGAATGTCGATGAGCAGGTGACGGTTCTCGTGCGAATACGTTCCGTTGACGAGGTTGTACGCGGTCATGAGCGCCCACGGCCGTGCGTCGCGGACGACGATCTCGAACGCCGTCAGGTAGACCTCGCGGAGCGTTCGCTCATCGACGATCGAGTCGGAGACGAGACGGCGGAGTTCCTGACTGTTGGCAGCGAAGTGCTTGGGCGTCGCGGCGACACCCGTCGACTGGATGCCGCGAACGTAGGCAGCGGCGAGGCGTCCCGACAGCTCGGGATCTTCCGAGAAGTACTCGAAGTTGCGTCCGCCGAGGGGGCTCCGCTTGATGTTGAGTCCGGGGCCGAGAAGCATGTGCACGCCGCGCGACGCGGCATCCTGTCCGAGGGCCGTGCCGATCTCTTCCGCGAGCTCTTCGTCCCAGCTGTTCGCGACGGTCGCGGCCGTGGGAAAGCACACGGCCGGGTCGCTCTCTCCGAGTCCCAGATGGTCGGCGTCGCCGCGCTGCTTCCGCAGGCCGTGTGGGCCGTCCGACATCCACAGCCGCGGGATCCCCAGGCGCGGTATGCCGCGGGTCTCCCACACGTTCGCACCGCTCAGGAGCGCTGCCTTCTCGAAGAGGGTGAGCTCCGCGAGCGTGTGGGAGTGGTCGGTCACTCCGACATTCTCTCGCGCGAGACGGCGCGCGAGAGAGTGCCGCCAAACTCCTGCAACCCGCGAGCGGCTACGCGGCCGACCGGTCGTCGACGCGGCGGCGCCGACTCATGGTGAGTACGAAGAACCCGACCCCAGCGATGGCCAGCCCGGGAAACACCCCCACACCGGGGTTTGTGTCTGCGGTGGACCACGCCCAGGTGAAGCCTCTATCGAACACCGGGTTGAAGATCACGATGACGACCGCACCGACAGCGAACCATCGTCGATTCGAGCTTAGGCACACACCGACAATGAGCATCACGATTGCAATCGTCCAGACCAAGCCGCTGCGATTGAACTGCTCGCTGCTGGAGATCAGTTCTAGGCAGGCAGCCCTGTCCGGATCGCCCCCGAGGCACGGCGTCCAAGAGGCGAGAGCACCGAGCCCGGCTGCTGCACCCCACACGACGAGCATGGCCCCGAAAAGCATGTCGACAGTGGCGGTCTTCTGCCACCGAGCAGATGGTCCCGCGCCGACTGGCCTGACGATCGCCATGGCAGGAGCGTACCAGTGACGGAAGCAGATTATTCCTGGCTAAGGGGTGATTTTTCGGATGCCACTCCGCCCGCGACGGGTGATACGACGGATCAAGAAAGTCTCAGCTCAGCCGCGATGCTCCGGGACATCGCCATGAATTGCAATGCCGGGTGTGCATCTGATTGCGAGCCTGGCTCACAGGCGTTTCCACCGCTCACGCCACATCTGGAGAACTTCATGCCAGCACGGGGACTATCGAAACTGCGTCGCAGTCGCGGGACAACATTTGTTGGGTATCCGCTCTCTTGACCGCTTCGCTCGTTCTCGGAGCCGCACCTGCTCAGGCGGAACCTTGTAGCACCTGGAACTGCGGGCAGATCACGAATCTCGCGACATCTTCCCGAGCCGTGCGAGTTTCAGACAACATCCCTGCCAGCAATGGCAACGTGGTCTCTCTGTCGGCTGGGCGAAGCGCGTCCTCATCCACCGATTGGGACACTTTCGAGGTGCCTGCGGGGTGGTGTGGGACATACGTTCAAGGCGATTTTCATAAAGGCAAGACCATCAACCGGGTAGATCGACGTGGTCAGTCCGCGGCATGGGTGAAGTTCGACGGCATCACATCTCGGATTAACGTGGAGATCGACAAGACGTGCACTTGGGCCAGATCCGGTTGAGGAAAGACCGTCGCGGAGCTGGCGCGGCGGGCGGCAGCGCCGCCGCGCCAGCGCCAGCGCCAGCGCCAGCGCCAGCGCCAGCGCCAGCGCCAGCGCCAGCGCCAGCGCCAGCGACCGAATCAGGCTCTTTGACTACGCCGCCGACCGGTCGGTGAGCGTGCGGCGACCTAGTCCCGCGTCGAGGATGGCGGGAGTGTTGTACTCCTGGGCCCCCGGCCGACGCCTGTCCCCGGCGGCACGATCGCGTCGATCCGGTCCATGAGCTCGTCGGAGAGCTCGACGTCGACGGCGACCAGCAGGTCGTCGAGCTGCTCCATCGTGCGCGGCCCAATGAGCGCGGCAGTGACCCCCGGGTGTGGTGTGTGAGTTCAGGATCGCCCAATGGGTGCCATTACGTCCGAGTGGATTCGCGCATCCGCTCCGCGGGCCTCTCTGCCGCCCTCCAGAAGTGAGCGTACTGTTGCGCATGTGCGAGGGAATCCCTCGTGAAGCCGAAAAGAATGAGGATCTGCCCCATGGCAAGAGAGGTAACTGTCACCCTCATTGACGATCTGGACGGAACCCCGATCGCAGAAGGTAATGGAGAAACCATCACCTTCGCGCTCCGTCAGAAGTCATACGAGATCGACCTCACCAGTAAGAACATCCAAAAGCTCGAAGCAGCCCTCGAACCCTTCGTCAAGGCAGCCCGGGCCCCCGAGAAGACACAATCCGCCGCGCCGAAGAGGCGCACACGGAGCAACGGCTCACGCGACCTCACCGAGGTGCGCACATGGGCCCGCGCGAACGGCTACACCCTGAGCGATCGAGGACGCGTCCCCGCACCGATCCTCGAGGCCTACGACGCCGCGAACCGCTGACCGAGCGTCGGCGGGCCTGCTCCCTCGGCGGCCCGCCGGCATCGTCCTCCCTCGCACCCCGCCCTGTCCGGACCCCGCCCCGATCCGCGCTCCGGACCCCGCGCCGTCCGGCGCTGTCCGGACCCCGCCCCGATCCGCGAGACTGCACCCTCCGGCCGAGACAGCGGCCGCACGGGGCACTCTCGGCCGCACGATGCAGTCTCGCGGAGCAGGGACGGCTCGCACGGCCGGGCTAGCGCGACGACGCTCCCCGGCTACGGCGCGAGGCGAGCATCAGGCCCGTCACAGCATCGACACCGGCGGCGACGACGATCGCGCTGACGTAGATCACCACGTCACGCGAATCGAAGACCGTACCCAACACGAGAACGACCGGGCCGAACGACGACGAGAGCGCGACCGGGATGCCGGTCAACTGGAAGACCTCGACCGCGACGCACCACGCCGCCGAGATCACACCCACCCACACCGGCACGAGACGCGGAGCGACAGCGACGACGAACGCGTAGACCGCGACCGCGTACAGCGCATCCCCCGCAACGTCAGACCCCGCAGTGTCGGGCAAGAGAAGGTGCGTACCCAGACCCGCAACGATGACGACACACAGCGCGCAGACAGCCGCGACCCACCGCCGCGTCACGCCTACCGGATCGTCAACGCGTGTCAGCGGCATCCCGCCAGTCTGCACCGACCCGACGAGAGCATCCCGCCCGCCACGCGCAACGAGACTGCAGCATCCGGCCGAAACAGCAACCGCGTCGTGCCAGTCTCGACTGGAGAATGCAGTCTCGCGGGGAAAAAATTGGTGGACCTGAGGGGATTCGAACCCCTGACCTCCTCGATGCGAACGAGGCGCGCTACCAACTGCGCCACAGGCCCGTGAACCTCAGAAACACTATCACGCGAGAGCGTGGCGTCCCGAACCCGGACTACTGTCCGGCGGCTCGCCGCGCGAGCAGATCCCGCACGTGCGCCTCGATCTCGGCGTCGTCCGTGAGCCTCGCTCTGGCGACGCGTGCCGTGTCGATCGACGGCGGACGCTGCGCCTCCACCTGCTGACGGAGCGACTCTTCCCGCGCGGACTGGCGAAGGGCCTCGCGTGCTTCTTCCGCGTCGAGGAGAGCAGCGGCGCGAGAGCCCGCCGACGCGGTGAGCGGCCGCGGAAGCTCCCTCGGCGACCACCCGCGACGAGCCTCCTCGAGCGCGACATCCTGAACCGCCGTGATCGAGTGCTCGACGGGCTGTGCGGTCACGACGCCCACGGCGCGAGCGGCGACGCGCGACATCCGTCCGATGACGAGAAGCGACACCACCGTGACACCGGCGCCGACCCACACGAGAAGTTGCGTGCCCGTTGCAATGACCTGCCACACGCCCACACCGGCGATCGCGAGACCCGCGAGTCCGAGGAGTGTCGCGGCAAGCCGCACGCGGCGGCGGGCGCGAGCGCGCCTCACCTCGGGCGCACGACGGGCGGCGGCGCGCTCCGCACGGGCTTGTTCGAGATCGAGCCGGGCCTGCTCGAGAGCGGCCTGATGCCGTTCTGCTGATGCGCGGCGGGCGAGCGTCTCCTGCTCGGCGAGCGCCTGGCGCGCGAGCTTCTGCTGCGCAAGCGCCGTACGCGCGTTGAGTTCGAGCCGGACCTCGTCGGGGGTTTCGCTCGTCTCGGCGAGCACGCGGATCGCCTGATTGAGCCGCACGGCATTACGCTCTGCCGCGTCGTACTGGCGACGGCTGTGCCAGCTCGGCAACAGATACACAAGCCACAGGAGCGCGGCCACCAGCACGATGACCCCGCCGCCCAATACCTGCCCACCCATGGCGTCAACGGTAAGCGACGGATGCCACAGCACTCGGCATCCGCTCGCGTGTCACGCAAGCCTGCGTGCCGCTTAGGCGTGCAGCCGATCCGCCGGGGGAACCGTGGCCGCGTCAAGCGGTGCACGGCCGGACACCCAGCGCTGCAGCACGCCCTCCGGCACGTCCTCGCGCACGAGGGCGAAGGCGTAGTGGTCGCGCCAGTCACCGTTGATGTGGATGTAGCGCCGCCGCAGTCCCTCGTAGCGGAAGCCGAGCTTCTCGACGACGCGCAGGCTCGCCTGATTCTCGGGACGGATGCAGATCTCCATGCGGTGGATCCGCAGCTCGGTGAAGCACACGTCGGTGGCGAGGGCGACGGATGCCGGTGTGATCCCGCGCCCCGCGAATCGCTCGCTCACCCAGTACCCGATCGTCGCCGAGGCGAGGGATCCCCGCGCGATCCCCCACACGTTGAGCTGCCCTGCGACCTCGCCGTCGTACTCCATGACGAACGGGACGCCGGCGCCGTCTCGGTACTGCTGCAGCAGACGCCTGATTCCGACGCGCATGTCGAACGACACGGCGCCGTCGGGGTTCGTCGCCTCCCACGGCCGAAGCCAGGAACGATTCGACAGCAACTCCTGCTGGAGAACACGCGCATCGCGGGCGCGAACGAGCCTGATCGAGGTCGGGCCGTGTCTCCGCGGAGTCGTCAGGTCCACTCCGACCCCCTTGCGCCTGGCGGCGATCAGAG
This sequence comes from Microbacterium sp. SLBN-146, assembly GCF_006715145.1. NCBI lineage: Bacteria > Bacillati > Actinomycetota > Actinomycetes > Micrococcales > Microbacteriaceae > Microbacterium > Microbacterium sp. SLBN-146. Next base: position 2,276,866 of record NZ_VFMR01000001.1, on the reverse strand, counting down.
TGTCGCCGCGAAGTCCTTGAACCAGGGTCGCAGTTCGGGGCCGAGATCTTCACGATCGGCCGCGAGCTGCACGATGGCCTTGATGTAGTCCACTCTATCGCCGGTGTCGTATCGACGACCACGGAAAACAACACCGCGGACGCCCGGTCCGTCGGCGTCGGCCGCAAGTTCCTGGAGCGCGTCGGTCAGCTGGATCTCGCCACCCTTGCCCGGCTCGGTCCGCTCGAGGATGTCGAACACCGACGGCGCGAGCACGTAACGGCCGATGACGGCGTAGTTGGAGGGGGCGTCCTCGGCGGACGGCTTCTCCACGAGACCTGTGACGCGGACGACGTCCGGGTTGTCGGTGGTCTCGACCGCCGCCGCGCCGTAGAGGTGGATCTGCGACGGCTCGACCTCGAGGAGCGCGACGATCGCTGCCCCCGTGCGCTCGTGCTCCTCGAGCATCGTCGTCAAGAGCGGGTCGCGCTCATCGATCAGGTCATCGCCGAGGAGGACGGCGAACGGATGGTCGCCGACGTGCGCGCGAGCACGGAGGACCGCGTGACCGAGCCCCTTGGGCTCACCCTGGCGAACGAAGTGAATGTCGGCGAGGTCGCTCGACTGCTGCACCTTCGCAAGCTTCGCCTCGTCGCCCTTTTTCCGCAGGGTCGACTCGAGCTCGGGGACGGAGTCGAAGTGGTTCGACAGGTTGTTCTTGTTGCGCCCGATGATGATGAGGATGTCGTGGATCCCGGCCTGCGTCGCCTCTTCGACGACGTACTGGATCGCGGGCTTGTCGACGACGGGGAGCATCTCCTTGGGCATGGCCTTCGTGGCGGGGAGGAAGCGGGTTCCGAGTCCGGCGGCAGGGATAACGGCCTTGAACGGCTTAAGCGACATGGTCAGAACTCTATCGTCGCTCGATAACACCTCGCTGTCCCCCGTCTGGTGGGCAGTGGCGTGCGGGCACGCGCCTACAATCGAGCCATGTCCGATCCCGTCCAGAGTGCAAAGCGTGCATTGCGCGCCGACCTGCGGGAACGACGCCAGATGATGTCCGAATCCGCCCGCGAAGAAGCGGCGGCCGGAATCGAGCAACAGCTGGATCGACTCCTCCTCGACACCGAAGCGACATCCATCTCGTGCTTCCTGTCCACGCCGACCGAGCCCGGAACGCGTGGCTTCGTCGAGCGCGCAGTGGCGCGCGGCATCCGTGTCCTTCTTCCCATCACGCGCGCCGACGGACTGCTCGACTGGGCGGTCGCGAGCACCGACACCGACATCGGCGAGGGGATGTTCGGTCTGCCGGAGCCGATCGGCGAAGTGCTGGGGCCCATCGCCGTCAATGATGTCGACCTGCTCGTCATCCCCGCCGCGGCGGTCGCCGCCGACGGTATGCGCTTGGGGTGGGGTCGCGGCTACTTCGACAAGACGATCGGGTCGATGGAGCGCTGCCCGCCCGTCTTCGCGGTCGTCTTCGACTCCGAAGTGCTCGACGAGGTGCCTTTCGACGCGCTCGACCAGCCGGTGACCGGCGTCGTGACTCCCACCCGTACCCTGACCCTGTCGCACTCGCGGCACTGATCCCGAAAGCCACTCGATGCCCACGTACGCCTATGCCTGCACGCAGTGCGGCCACCGCTTCGACGCCGTCCAGTCCTTCGCCGACCCGTCGCTCACCGAATGCCCCGAGTGCGGCGGCGCGCTACGCAAGCAATACGGCTCGATCGGCGTGACGTTCAACGGCTCGGGCTTCTACCGCACCGACTCGCGCGCCGCGTCCGGCGGAGAGAAGTCGGGCGGAGAGAAGAAGTCTTCCGGCGGCGAGAAGAGCACGTCGGGTGGAAGTGGCTCGACATCTTCGACATCATCGAAGTCGGAAGCGAAGTCTTCGCCCGCACCATCGGGTTCATAAGCCGACTCTCGTCGGCGACGGAGGGAGCAGAGCATGATCAAGGGCTTCAAGGAGTTCATCCTCCGCGGGAATGTCATCGACCTCGCGGTCGCGGTCGTCATCGGAGCAGCCTTCACGGCGCTCGTGAACGCCGTCGTCGCGAGCATCATCGACCCGCTCATCAAGCTCGTGTGGGCAGCGGACGAGACGACCGGCGCCGTCGGTCCCACGATCCCCGGCCTGCACGGCGACGTGACGTTCCCCATCGGCGGGCTCATCAACGCGATCATCAGCTTCCTCGCGGTCGCGATCGTCGTCTACTTCGTGTTCGTCTTCCCCATGAACAAGTGGAAGGAGCGCGCCGCAGCCAAGGCAGGCGTCGCCTCCGAGCCCGAGTCGCCGGCGCTTCCCACCGAGCAGGAGCTCCTGGTGCAGATCCGCGACCTCCTCGAGAAGCAGACCGGAGTCAGCGTCTCCACGACTCCCGCCGCCGGCGAGAGGTAGCATCCGCTGGGAGTATCAGCGGGGAGATTTCGATACGGCCCGCGTCAACGCCGCTACGCGCGGCCGGGAGATCTCGATACGCCCCTTGGGGGCTACTCGATCTTGATCCGGCATCAATAGTGCGGGGGGACGTCGGCGCGCAGCTGGTCATCGTTCGGGCCCTTCACGGTCCCGCCCGGACCCGCGGCATCCCGTTCCTCGGTATCGAGCGTCGGCTCGGGCTCCGTTCCCGGGGCGGGAGTGAGCTTCACGCGACGTGAACCGGCGACACGGACGATGCGCTGGCGGTCGTCAGTCGACATCGATCGGCTGGGTCTGGGCGTGGGCGCGTGGAACGTCCGGCCCGACACCCAGGAGCGACGCGATCCGGGATGCCACGGCGGCAGGGTCACTGTAGAGGTCGAACGAGTGCACACGCACGTAGTGCCACCCGAGCCGACGCAGGATCTGCGGCCGGAGACGGAGCGACTCGCGCAGCGACTCCCCGATCGTCTCGGGGTCGCTCTCGGCGACGACCGCTTTGCCGCCGTACTGCGCGACAAGCGGGAGCAGTCCGCGGTAGTGCACGTCGACGGCCACGCCGAGGCTTCGGAGCTCCCGCGCGAGAGCGAGTGTGAGCGGATCGGCGAGGTCTTCGAGGCGCGCTTCGCGGGCGCGCGCGGCGATCCCGCCGAGGATGCTCATGAGCGTCGCCGCTCCGTGTTCGAGACGACCGTCATCGAACGCCGAAGGCCGGATCGACGAAACGATCACCATGGAGCGGCGCGCACGCGTCATTCCGACCGTCAGCAGTCGCTCCCCGTCGGGGGTCGAGAGATCACCGAAGTCGCTGAGGACGCGGCCGTGGCGAGTGAGGCCGAATCCCAGGGAGAAGACGACGCGATCGCGGCTCTCGGCGACGGACTCCTCGAGGGTCAGGACGGCGAACGGCTCGGCGGTGTCGCGCGTGACGAACTCCCCGATGTCGGACCGTCCCGCGAACGCCCGCTCGACGGCGGCGCGGATCCGCTCGGCATGCTTGGCGCTCGCCGTGACGACCATGAGCGACTCGGTGCCGCGGTTGACGGCGTGCTCGACGACGAGCGTCACGACGCGGGCCACTTCGGCATCGGGACTCTCGACGGCGCCGCTGACGGGGTCGGGAACGCCCGTGCCGCCCTCGACGTAGTCGACACTGAGGCTCCCGCGCCCGAGGTACGAGCCCGCCCACGGGTAGGACACGATCTCGCCGCCGTAGAAGGCGCCGTTGACGAGTTCCGCGAGGTCTTCGCCGCCCGCGCGGTAGCTGCGGGTCAGCGTTTCGACGGGCACGATGTCGGCCAGCCGCTCGAAGAGGCTCACGCCGTCGAACGGTACGTCGTCGGAGTCGTCGGTCGTGGGCGGACCGAAGGTTGCCGCGACGTGGAACGGTGTCGGACGCTGCGTGACGGGATCTCCGAACACGACCACCTGTCGGGCGCGGCGGAGTGCGGGCGCGGCCTCGGCGAGGCAGATGGCCGCGGCATCCGCCACGATGACGACGTCGAAGTCGAACGAGTCGGGAATCGCCGGCACGTCGTACGGCGACGCGAGCCACACCGGCGCGAGCGTTCGCAGGAGCGTGGGGGCGGCGTCGAACAGGGCGCGCGGGGCGACGGCGGGGTCCTTGAGCGCACGCTTGAGGGCGTCGGCCTCACGCGGCTGGTCGACGATCCCGATCCGCCACTGGGTCGCGAGCTGGGCAGCCAAGAGCGGACCGGATGCCGCGGCATGAGCTTCGTCGACGAGGCGGAAGTCGCGCTCGAGTCGATCGACGACTGCCGTGTTGGCACCGAGGAGCGCGCGATCGCTGCTGAGCATGTGCTCGAGCGCCGACTGCCACCACGCGTACTCGAGCTCCGACCCGACGAGGGGCTCAGGCACATGACGGATCGACAGTTCGGTCATGAGCGGTTCGAGTCCGAGAGAGTCGAGTTCGGAGCGGATCGTCGCGCGCTCGATCAGGTTGTCGAAGACCGCCGACTCGGCGGCGAGTCCCGCGAGGGTCCTGACGAGCTCGGCGACGGGAAGCGAGGCGAGCCGCTCGGTGCCCGTTCGTCCGAGGACGCGATCGAGTTCGCCGAGCTCGGCGTCGATCCGCTGCCACGCGACGTGGACATCGCTGAGACCGAGCGGCACCTCCGGCGCCACGCCCGCGTCGACGAGACGCTGCCATTCGGTGCGCTGCTGCTGGATCTTCACGAGCGCTTCGTGCATGTCGACGATGTGCACGCCCGGCCGGATGTACTCCTTCGACAGCCGCCGCAGCCGCCGCCTGTTGGGGCCGGACAGGTCGGGGGCATCGCGGCGCGGAGCGTGCGCCTGGATGAGTTCGCCGAGGGGTCGCTCGAAGACCGTGAGGCTGAACTTGTCGAGAGAGTCGCGGATACCCCCGAGCAGGCGCAGATACATGCCGAGCTCGGAGATCGTGCGGAAGGGCCGCATGCGGGTCTGCGCGATCAGCTCGTATCCGCGCTCGAGGAGAGCAGGCACTTCGTAGCGATGGAGCTTGCCCGCCAGACCGTGCGTCGACCGCGCGTCCTGGGTCGTCGCGAACGTCACGCCGTACCAGGGTGAGTCGTCCGGTCCGAAGCGGAATTCGCCCAGACGCGCCGCGGTGGCGAGCTTGGATGCCGCCTCAGCGCGCGCGGAAGCGAGGCGCTGGAGTGTCGGGAAGTCGAAGCGGGCCGAGGTCGACGGCGCATCCGTCCGTCGGGACAATTCCGCCAGCGAGCGGAGGATGTCGAGGACTGACACCTTGAGGGTGGGATGCGGTGCCGTGACCGCGCCACGGTAGTCGCGAAGCACTCCACGCAGCCGAACGAGGGCGTCGTCGATGTCGCCGACTTTGGGCTGCTCGGCTTTCTCGTTGCGTCCGATGGCGCGGATGAGGTCGCGCCGCACGTGGCGGGGCGACACGGCGAGCCCGGGAAGCCCCACCCCTGCGAGACGGTGGCGGACCCCTTCGAGACTCGAGCGGCGGGCGCTCACGACGAGTACGCGCTTGCCGTCGCGCACGAGCTGCCCGATCGCGTTGATGACGGTCTGGGTTCCCCCTGTACCGGGGAGTGTGTGCACGGCGAGCGGCTGGCCCGCCGCGATGCGGGCGAGGACACGCTCCTGCTCCGCATCGGCGTCGAGGAGCAGCGTGTCGGCGGCGGGGTGGCGTTCGTCAGGATGAGCGGGCGTCACGACGTCGCGACGGAGCGCGAGCCGCTCGCGGTCGCCCGGGTGACCCGCGAGGGCGTTGAGGACGGGATGCTGGAGGTCGGCGGCATCCGCGGACATCGCTGCGCCGACGTCACCGAAGCTCGACACGACGAGGCGAGGCTTGACGGTGAAAGAGGGGACCTGCGCCGTCAGGGCGCGCAGGTGATCGATGACGGGCTGCGGCTTGAAGACGCCGTCGTCATACGCGAGAGCCGCGAGTCCCGCCGCGTCGAGCCGGATGCCGAAGTGCGTTCGAAGGGCCGAGGCGAGCGCCGGATTGAGCAGGAACGACCCGTGGAGCTTCACTTCGAAGTCGGACTGGTGCCGACGAATCGCGAGAGGGCGCAGGAGGACGGGGGCCGTGCACGCCATCCCCCCGATCCGCCAGGAGGCCAGTCCCACGGCGAGGTGGACGGTATCCAGCCCGCGGGTCGTCCGCAGTTCGACGCTCTTGGCCGTGATGCGTTCGGCACCGAGCCTCGCGTTGCGGAGGGCGACTTCGTCGCGGAAGAGGTTGGACAGGAGCGTCGAGCGTCCCGTCAGGAACTGCGGGAGACTGCCGGGATGCGCCTGCGTGATCTCGATGACCGCGTCGTCCTGGTCCGAGAAGTGCAGGAGGGTCGAGCGACCCCCGAGAGCAGCGCCTTCACGGCGCAGGCGTTCGCGCTCGGGGTCGGCGATGTGCGCCACCGCGATACCCGGCTCGGAGAGTCCGAGGTCGCCGGGATTCACGGTCGCCGAAGGATCGGTTTCCTCGTCGCCGATCACGGCGCTGCCATCTGCTCGCCACACGACAGCCACCCTAAGCGCCCGTGCGGTGGGACTCTTGCATCCGCGCCGGGTTTCACGGTATTGGGACACGCCGCGTGACCAGCGTTTCCTCCCCAGCCCCCGAGATGGTCGCACTTCGCACAGATTTGCTCGGTCCGCGCGGCCTCCGGGCCGGGCACGTGAGGATGGTCGCATGACCGCTCGCTTCGTCGTCCACCCCTCCCCCATCGGTGACATCCTGATCGTCGTCGTCGACGACGGGATCGTGTCACTGCACCCGTTCGACGCCCCCGTCGGTGTCGAGGTCGAACGGATCGGCCGAGCGCTCGGCATGGCGATAGAACCCGGCGACCCCGTAGCCGCCGCTCTCGCGTCGACGCAACTCGACGAGTACTTCGACGGCTCCCGGCGCATCTTCGATCTGCCACTCGACTGGCGACTCACCCGCGGATACACGACCGAAGCGCTTCACGCCGTATCGGACATCCCCTACGGCGAGGTGGCGGGCTACGGAGAAGTCGCCCGCTCGACCTCGAGTCCGCGCGCGGCGCGTGCTGTGGGGACCGCCTGCGCGACGACGCCCTTCTCGATCGTCGTGCCCGTGCACCGGGTCGTCCGCGCCGACGGGTCGCTGGGCGAGTACGGGGGCCGACCCGACGTCAAGCGATTCCTCATCGACCTCGAGCAGTCCGTCGTCGCGGACGACCTGACCGAGCCAGCCGCGAGCGAGTAGGCCGCCCGCGAAGAGGCCCCGGGGCATCAGCACCCCGGGGCCTCCCCTTCGATCAGCCGACTAGTGGTCGCTCGCCTTCTCGGCACCGAAGCCGGTGAGCGACCGCACGTCCATCTCGGCCGCGAGGCGGCGGTCCTCTTTCTTGCTCGACGTGACCGAACCGAGCCACCCGAGGAGGAAACCGATGGGGATCGACACGATTCCGGGGTTGTTCAGCGGCCAGATCGCCGTTCCGACGTTCTGGAAGACGCTCGTCTCGGTTCCCCAGAAGACGGGCGACAGCAGGATCAGGATGATCGCCGAAGCGAGCCCGCCGTACATGCTCCACACCGCGCCGCGCGTCGTGAACTTCCTCCAGAAGAGCGAGTAGAGGATCGTCGGAAGGTTCGCCGACGCCGCGACGGCGAACGCCAGAGCGACGAGGAAGGCGACGTTCTGACCCTGCACGCCGATGCCCCCGAGGATCGCGAGCACGCCGATGACGACCACCGTGCGTCGTGCCACCTTGACCTCGCCGTCGGGCGGGACGTTCCCCTTCTTCACGACGTTCGCGTAGATGTCGTGCGCGAACGATGCCGCCGCCGTGATCGTGAGGCCCGCGACGACCGCGAGGATCGTTGCGAAGGCGACCGCGGAGATGAACCCGAGAAGGATGGGACCGCCGAGTTCGAGCGCGAGCAGCGGAGCTGCGGCATTGACGCCGCCCGGGGCCTCGAGGATCGTTGCGGGTCCGACGAGAGCGGCCGCGCCGTATCCGAGGACGAGGGTCAGCAGGTAGAACAGCCCGATGAGCCAGATCGCCCACACGACAGACCGGCGTGCTTCCTTCGCGGTCGGCACCGTATAGAAGCGCATCAGCACGTGCGGGAGTCCGGCCGTTCCGAGGACGAGAGCGATGGCGAGGGAGATGAAGTCCCAGGGGTTCTTTCCGTACTGCAGTCCCGGATCGAGGATGGCGCTCGGCGGGTCCGTCACCGACGCGGCGACGGCGCTTCCGAGCAGGGCGTCGAAGCTGAATCCGTTGATCGCGAGCACCCAGATCGTCATGACGAGCGCGCCGCCGATCAGGAGGAACGCCTTCACGATCTGGACCCACGTCGTGCCCTTCATGCCACCGATGAGCACGTAGACGATCATGAGCACGCCGACGACTGCGACGACGATCGACTGGCCGAGCTGATCGCCGATGCCGAGGAGCAGAGAGACGAGTCCGCCGGCGCCCGCCATCTGCGCGAGCAGGTAGAAGAAGCAGACGGCGAGGGTCGTGATCGCCGCCGCCATTCGCACGGGGCCCTGCGTGAGACGGAACGACAGCACGTCGGCCATCGTGAACTTGCCCGTGTTCCGCATGAGCTCCGCCACGAGAAGGAGCGCTACGAGCCACGCGACCAGGAACCCGATCGAGTAGAGGAAGCCATCGAAGCCGTTGACCGCGATCGCTCCGCAGATCCCGAGGAAGGACGCCGCGGAGAGGTAGTCGCCAGAGATCGCGAAGCCGTTCTGCGACCCCGTGAACGATCGCCCTGCCGCGTAATAGTCTGCGGCGGTCTTGCTGTTGCGACTAGCGCGAATGACGATGAACAAAGTGACAGCGACGAAGGCACCGAGATCGAGATGTTGAGGACGGGGTTGTTCTCCACCGTCTGGACGGCCGCATGAACGGCACCGAAGACGTCATTCATGCGGATGCCTCCTTCTTCTCCAACTCAGAGCGAAGTTCTTCCGCGATCGGGTCGAGCTTTCGGTTGGCATAGGCGACGTAGCCCATCGTGATCGCGAACGTCGTCACGAACTGACCGAGCCCGAGAAGCAGTCCGACGTTGATGTTCCCCCACACCGGCTGCGACATGAACTCCGACGCGAATGACGACAGCAGGACGAAAGTGAAATACCAGACAAGAAATGCGATCGAGAGGGGGAAGACGAAGCTGCGCTGACGACGCTTGAGTTCGACGAAACGAGGGGATTCCTCGACCGCGACGTAGTCGATTCCGCCGGACGGGGCGGTATCCGTCTGGGATTCGGACATGTGGCCTCCTTGCCTACATGGACCGGCGCACCATCGCGCCGACGTGCGAATCCGGTTCGAGCCTTCTGCGCCCGAGCCGGTGGTATGGTCGACGCTACGAAAAGCGGCGACGTCGCCGTACCCCCGGAAGTAGGTAATGCGTGGGCGCAGCACCGACCGGATCCATCACGATCGGCAGTGAGACGGACGACCAGCTGGTCGCGCGCGCTGTCGACAGATTGACGCGCCTGACGAGGTTTCCGGTCGCGTTCGGCGGGTACGAAGCCGATGGCGCTGTTCACGTCACCGCGATCTCGGGTGCCCGCACGCATCAGCTCGAGGGACTCGTCGTCCAGCCGGGGCGAGGACTCGGCGGACGGGCTCTCGTCGAGAAGAGGCCGCGACTCGCCCTCGACTATCGCTCTTCCCGTTCCATCACGCACGACTACGATCGCGTCATCCTGGGCGAGGGGATCGCCACGCTCTTCGCCGTCCCGGTGATGGTGACGGGGCGCCCGCGTGCCGTTCTCTACTGCGGGTCGTGGTCCGAGAAACCCGTCGGCGATGTCGTCGCTGGAGGGGCATTCGAAGTCGCGTCGGAACTGGGCACCGAGCTTCGCGTACGTGACGAGGTGCAGCGCCGGCTGTCGCTGGCCCACACATCATCCGCTCCCGCGACGCTGGCCTCCGCGACGAGGGAGGAACTCCGCGAGAGCTATGCGGAGCTGAGAAGCATCGCGGCCACCGTCGACGACCCCGACCTGCGCGAGCGCCTCGAGTCGGTGGAGAAGAGACTGGCGGCACTGTCGGCCGACACGACCGAAACGCCGCTCACGCTCGATGTGCGGCTCTCACGACGTGAGGTGGACGTCTTGGCATGTGCCGCGCTCGGTGCCACCAATGCCGAGATCGCCGCGACATTGTCACTCAAGGAAGTCACGGTGAAGTCGTACCTCCAGTCCGCGATGGCGAAACTCGACGCATCCACCCGGCACGCGGCGGTCGCAAAAGCGCGTCGCGCGGGAATTCTGCCCTGACACTGGATTTCTCCTTCGAAACCGCCCAGAAGCAACGCATACTTGACACAATTCGAGCCCTGCGTGCGGCCCCTGTCACAGCGGGCACAGCGTATTGTTCCTCTATGGCCCGAAGAATTGTTCACCAGATCGTCGACGACCTCGACGGCACTGTCCTGGATGTGGGATCCGGGGAGACCGTGCTTTTCTCGCTGGACGGCGTCGCGTATGAGATCGACGTCAGCAGCGAGAATGCCACTGTCCTTCGTGATTCACTCGCTCCCTATATCTCCGCCTCACGCCGGGTGGGAAGCCCCTCGTCGTCGAGTTCCTCCGCATCCGCTGCCCGAAAGCGGCGACGCGCCGGTCAGCAGGATTACAGCGGCGTCCGCGAATGGGCGAAAGACAACGGATTCACCGTTTCCGAGCGCGGCCGCGTTCCCTCGGCCGTGATCGAAGCGTACGAAGCAGCGCACTAAAGCGGTCTACGCGACCTTCGCACCGCACATTCCGCACTCCCCCGTCGCCGAGACCTCCACGAAGCAATTCGGGCACATCGCCCGAATGGGAGCATCGGTCGCCGCGGGCCGACGTGGCGCGGCGACACGGTCCTCCGTCGTCGCCGCGCTCCGTCGAGCACGCGCGCGCGGCGGCGGCGGCGCGACTTCGACGACCTTCGCAGCGGGCACGTGCTCGCTGCAATAGAAGCGGACGAAACCGTCGTGGTGATTGGGGTGCCGGTGCTTGAACGCCCACAATTCGCTGCGCTCACGCGCCTCCGAGGTCGGACCGCACGAGAAGCATCGCGTCGGTTCGCCCGGCACGAGGTCGGCGACCAGCATCGGTGTTTCGAAAGGGATCGATCTGCGCCAATCGGCGCTCGATACAACCTTCATGGGGTGGTGTCCTTCCGCGCGGCATCCGTCATGCCGCTACCCCCACGCTAGGCGACGCGAGCACCCCGCGGAACCACACCGGTGCGTCGGCCTCCGGCTCCGCGAGACTGCATCTCCCGGCCGAGCGTGCACGCACCGACCGCCGTCTGGGCCGCGAGGTGCAGTCTCGCGGGAGTGGGGCGGGCGCGTGCCCACGAAGACGTCCCGTGGAACGGAAGCGGTCCCCGGCCTTATGAGGCCGGGGACCGCTCTTCCGTCTACTGGCCGCACCCGAAACGACCAAAGCTTGACGGGCTTGTTGTGCGACGTCTGGGGAACGTCGCTGGATGCCTGGGGAACATCCGTAACGTCAACGATAAGCGTCCGGCGAAGGCGTGTCTGTCCCCTCTTCGGCTGACACGGCCCGGTCTACTCGGTCCGCGTCGGCTTCGGTCGCGCCCACCGTGCGGGTCGGTTCTCGCCGTCCCACACCTGCACGACTCCCCACACCGCCGCCGTGATCGGGACGGCGAGGATCGCACCGACGATGCCTCCGAGGGCAGTGCCGACGGTCAGGGCGATCAAGATGACGAACGCGTGCAGCTTCATCGATCGTCCCATCAAGACCGGCTGGAGGAAGTTGCCCTCGAGCTGATTGACGAGTACGACGACTCCGACCACGAGAAGGGCGTTGACCCACCCGTTCGCGACGAGCGCGACGAGGGCTGCCAGGATGCCGGCGAGCGTCGCCCCCACGATGGGGATGAACGCGAGGAGGAAGACCAGCACGGCCAGCGGGATCGCCAGCGGCACCTGGAGGATGAGGAGACCGATCAGAATGCCGATCGCGTCGACGAGGGCGACGGCGGCTGTTCCGCGGACGTACGCCCCGAGCACACCCACCGTCTTGTCGCCGATGCGGCGTGCGCGCTCGTAGTTCTCACCGCGGAACGGGCGCAGGAGGAACTCCCACAGGCGCGGTCCGTCCTTGAGGAAGAAGAAGAGGATCACGACCAGGAGGACGAACCCCGTCACGAAACTCGCAACAGCGCTCACGCCCGCGATGGCACCCGAGCCGAACTGCGCGCTCGTGACGAAGTCGGTGAGGGTCTGCACCCACTCGTCGATCTGCTCGGGCTGGACGAAGTCGAACGGCAGCGTCTGGACCCACGACAACAGGCTCTGGAAGCCTTCCTCGGCCTGCGAGTAGAGGTCGTCCCACTGGTCGCGGACGGCCCACACGATGACCCATCCGAGCCCCGTGAGGATCACCACGATGGCGAGGAGCGCCAGGACGGTGGCGAGGAGATCGGGCACTCCCCTTCGCCGCATCCAGTTCATGACGGGGAAGAAGGCGCTCGCGAGGATGAGACCGATGACGAGCGGGATCGTCACGAGGGTCAGCGTCTGGATGACGTAGATGATCCCGGCGAGGACGGCGACCACGACGATGATCTGGATGGCGCGGATCGCCAGCTTGCCGAAGCCGTCAGCCCAGAGGCTCCACGGTGCTCGTGAGCCGCGCAACTCGATCGAGGGTTCCTCGATGCGGATGGTGCGCGGTTCGTCATTGCGGAAGAGACCCATGCACGTCACGCTAGCCGGGTGTCGGCCAACGCCGCGACACCCTTCCCGCCCGTCGCGAACCTGCGCTACGCTCCTTCGGCCTCATCCGGACGCGTCGCGACGATACGACTCACTCGCACCGTGAGCCTCACGTCAGGTTCGCCCAGTTCCCGCCTCACTTCGTCGGCGACGCGGCGCGCCGTCTCGAGCGCAGGCGCCTCACCGACCACTCCGATGCTGACGGCGACCGATGCCGCGTCGCCGAATCCGTCGACCGCGATGCGCGGAGCGTTCGCATCCAGCGCCTGACGCAGCAGGTGCGCCACCATCGGCCGGGCCGCATACAGCTCGACGACACCGTCGGTCTCGGCGACGACGGTGTCGAGTCGGCGGGCGACTTCTTGCTTGTCGTTCGTCACCGTGCGCCCTTCGGGTCATGACCGTGAATGGAATCGACCGTGACATTCACCTCGTCGACGCTGAGCGCGGTGTGGCGCGTCAGCGCCGCCGTCGCGATCCGCCGCACGTCGTCTGCCGCTTGCTGCAGGGGACGCCCGAACGCCACGCTGATCGCGACGTCGAGGTTCACCCGACCGCCGGGCTCCGTGATGTCTCCCGCAATGCGCGTGCGTTCCACGATGACGCCCGGAAGGGCGTCGCCGAGCTCGCGGAGCATCCCGCGCACAGCACCTTCCGTCACGACGAGCGTCGTGCGGTCGTCGAGTTGCACGAGTGGGATGTCGCGGCCCGCCCGCACCTCGCGTGCCACCTCGCGCATGATCCCGTCGAACCAGCCCTCATCGAGCGTCGACTCCGACTCCTCGTCGACCATCTCGCGCGACAACTGGCCCATCCGCTCGAGCGAAGAGAGGACCGCCTGGCACTCGGGGTTCGTCTCGATCTCCTCGACGAACGGCTCCCGGCCTCGATCGAGGTAGTCCGAGAGATCCTCCATCGAATAGCCGGAACCGCCGATGCCGTCATCGTCCACCGTCATCACCTCCACTCCTTCATCCGCTCCAGGAGCGCGTGACGCGCTCGGGCAAGTCGTCCTCGGACAGTCGCCGACGACGCGCCGACCTGCTCAGCGATCTCGTCGTAGCTGTAGCCTCCGACCTCTTTCAGCAGCCACACCGTGCGAAGCTCCTCGGTCAGTTCGGCGAGCGCCGACTTGAGCGCTTCCATCTGCGACGACACCACTGCTTCGTCGTCGGGACCGCTCGATGTCGACGGGAGCTCGAGATCGTCGATGTCCACCGCGGGCCTTCGCGCGCGGAGGCGATCGGTGGCTTTTCGCGACACGATACGCGTCATCCACGCCCGCACGCTATCGGGGTCGGACAGATCGTCCAGGCGATCCCACGCCGTGATGAGGGCCTCTTGAACGCAATCGTCGGCATCGGCACGAGACCCCGTGAGGCGCGTCGCGAACGCGATGAGGAACGGGGCGTGGCGCCGCACCAGGACGCCGAACGCCGTCGCATCCCCGTCGGCCGCACGCTGCGCGAGGATCCCGTCGGATGCCTCGCTCAGCCCCATCGCCGACCTCTCAGCCTTTTACCAGCCAGAACGCGTGACGAATTCCCTGCGGCGTCCGTCTACTTGTCGAACCACCCTACGGCAGCCCACAGACGCTGCCAGACCAGAAGGAGAATGAGATGGCACAGCCCACCAACACCAACGTCGTCACGAGCGACACCTCGGTCGGAAAGACCGTCATCGTGGACTCGGTCGTCGCAAAGGTCGCCGGCATGGCGGCTCGCGAGGTGCCCGGCGTCCACGCGCTCGGAGCGGGCGCGGCGCGCATGCTCGGCAACATCCGCGAAGCCGTCGGCGCGAAGGACCTCGCACAGGGCGTCCGCGTCGAGGTCGGCGAGACCGAAGTGGCCGCCGACATCTCGATCGTCGTGGAGTACCCCGAGGCTCTGCAGCGCGTCGCCGGTGAGGTTCGCCTCGCCGTGGCCCAGGCGATCACGGAGCTCATCGGCATGAAGGTCGCCGAGATCAACGTCACCGTCGTGGACGTCTACGTGCCCGGCGACGACGACGAGACCGAGGAGTCGCGAGTCCTGTGAACGCCATGATCTTCGGCGCAGCAGCCGGCATCGCCCTGGCGTTCGCCGCCCTCGCGTTCGGCTTCTGGGGATTCCTCCTCGTGGCCGTGCTGGCGACCGCCGGCGCCGGTATCGGAGCGATCGCATCGGGTCGCATCGACGTGCGAGCTGCCGTCGACGCGGCACGGGGCCGGCGCGCGGCATGAGTGCCGAGGCGCCGGTCCCCGGCCGGGTCGTCATCACGGCGCGGGCTCAGGAGCGTGTCTTCCGGGCCCTCGCCGCCGATGAACTCGGAGTCCCGGTGAAGTCCGCGAAGGTGCGAGTCGCCGATGACGCGGGCCGCATTGCGGCGGACGTCACGTCCCCCGCAGTGACGGGACCGCGCACGGCGCCGCTCCTCTCGCTCATCGAGTCCACCCGCCGTAGCCTTCTCGACGACGGCGCACGGATCACCGGCGCGGAGATCTCGAAGGTCTCCGTCCGCATCACGAATGTCACAACCATCCCAGGGAGGGTGCAATGAACCGGCAACGCGCACTGCGCTCCGCGTCCCGACGCCTCCGCCACCGCTCGAGGAGCGTCGCGGTATCCGTCGCGCTCGGCGCCTCCGGCATCGCAGCGGCGTGGGTCGGCACTGAGTCGGTGCTCGCCGCCCTCGGGCTGCCGCCGCTCTGGCTCTCGCCCGCCGATCTCGTCGCGCTGGCGGCCGGCGGAGGCTACCTCACCGTCGCAGCCGGCGGTGCAGTCGGGCTCCTCGGACTCGCCTGCCTCGCGATCGCCGTGACACCGGGGCGCCTGCGCCGCCGTGAGATCACGGATGAGCGGACGACGTGGGTGATCGACGACGACGTGCTGGCCGCGGGTCTCAGCCGCGCCACGGCACGTGCAGCCGGAGTCGGAACCGACCAGGTGCGCACGGTCGTCGGCCGTCGCCGCGCCGTCACGCGCGTGCGCCCCTCGACCGGCTTCCGGCCCGACCTGGAGGCGACGAACGCTGCGGCCGCCGGTGTCGTCGCCGCCGTGTCGCCGTCGCCCGCTCCCCGCACGTCCGTCGTGATCGATCGAGAGGGAGTGCTCGCATGACCCGCAGTTCCCGCACGCTCAACCGCGTGTTCCTCGTCCTCATCGGCCTCGGGCTCCTCGCGGGCGGCGCTGTTCTCGCCGTTCCGGCGGTGCGAGACCTCACGCCGTGGCGTCCGGATCTGGCAGACCCCATGGTGCTGTGGATCCTCGCGGGCGGCTGCGCACTGTTCCTCGTGTTCGCCATCGCCTGGATCGCGAGCCGTGGGCGCGGACGGACGACGAGCGCGCTGAAGACCGCTCACCTCCAGATCGACACGCGCGTCGTCGAGTCGATCGTCTCCGACGCCCTGACGTCGAGCCCCGACATCCTGAGCGTCGACGCCGGCTCGTACCGGCGCCGCGGAGCCGACCTCGTGCGCATCGCCGTGCGGACGCGCCGCCACCCCGACCTCGCCGCCGTGCGTCAGTCCGTGGCATCCGCCATCGAGACGCTCGACGCCGCCATCGGCACCCCGCTTCCCCTCGTCGTGCACATCACGACGGGCATCCGAACGTCGTTCGCCCCCGCGCGGACGACCCACTGACCCCATTCACACAACGAAAGGACAGAGAAATGGGACTCTCCGACGACATCAAGAACACGGCACAGGACCTCGCCGGCAAGGCGAAGGAAGCTGCTGGCAAGGCCACGGACAACGACAAGCTCGTCGCCGAGGGCAAGGCCGACCAGGCCGCTGCGACGGCCAAGAAGGCCGGGCAGAACATCAAGGACACGTTCACCGGCGACAAGTGAACACCGCGGCGGGCGGTCGTGATCTTCGGATCGCGGCCGCCCGTCGGCCTGCGCCCTGCGCTCTCAGCGGTCTCTCAGAAAGCCGAGGGGGCACGCCGCATATGATTCCAAGCTCAAGGGGAGTACTCCGACACGGTCGGCTCGTCAATACGGATGCGCGATGCATCCCGGGCCATCGGTCTCTCGTCAGAGAGATGGGGAAGACCTTGGCGCTGATCCGCTCACGCCATTTCTGGAGACCCCTGTGAACATCACCCCCCTCGTGTGGCTCATCACGATCGCCGTGACGATCGCCTTCTTCGTCTACGAGTTCTACGCGCATGTGCGCAAGCCGCACGAACCCACCATCGGTGAATCCGCCCGGTGGTCGGCCTTCTACATCGGCCTCGCGCTGCTGTTCGGCGTCGGGATCGGCGTCGTCTCCGGCTGGACGTACGGCGGCGAGTACTTCGCGGGCTACCTCACCGAGAAGGCACTGTCGATCGACAACCTCTTCGTCTTCCTCATCATCATGACGGGCTTCGCGGTCCCCAAGATCTACCAGCAGAAGGTGCTGATGATCGGGATCGTGATCGCCCTGATCCTCCGCGGGATCTTCATCGCCATCGGTGCCGCGCTGATCGAGAATTTCTCGTGGGTGTTCTACATCTTCGGCGCGTTCCTGCTCCTGCTCGCGTATCAGCAGGCGCGCGGAACGCACGAGAGCAACCCCGCGAACGGACGCTTCATGAAGTTCGTCCGGCGCATCTTCCCCGTCACGGACGAGTACCACGGCGACCGCCTCACCGTCCGCAAGAACGGCCGCCGCTGGGTGACGCCGATGTTCCTCACGATCATCGCGATCGGGTTCGTCGACCTCGTCTTCGCCCTGGACTCCATCCCCGCGATCTACGGTCTGACGGAAGAGGCGTACATCGTCTTCACGGCCAACGCTTTCGCGTTGATGGGTCTGCGTCAGCTCTACTTCCTCATCGGCGGACTCCTCGAGCGTCTCGTCTACCTCGCGCAGGGTCTCGCCGTCATCCTCGCGTTCATCGGCGTGAAGCTCGTGCTGCACGCGATGCACGTCAACGAGCTGCCGTTCATCAACGGCGGTGAACCCATGCTCTGGGCACCGGAGATCCCCATCTGGTTCTCGCTGCTGTTCATCGCCGCGACCATCGCGGTCGCCACCGTCGCGAGCCTCATCAAGACCCGCGGCGACCGCAGTCGCCCCCTCACAGGGCACGCCACTCCCGACACCGAGGCAGCAGCGCCGGCCCAGGGAACCCCCGCCACCCACGCCACCCCGACGACCCCCGACTCCAAGGAGCACTCGTGACGACCGCGCACGGTTGTGAACCGTCCGCCGACCCCGACAGTACGTGCGAGGTGCAGGCCCGCTGATGGACGGTCTGCTCCTCAACATCGCCCTCGTCTTCGTCTTCGTCCTCGTCGGCGGCGTCTTCGCCGCGACGGAGATGGCCCTCGTCACGCTCCGTGAGAGCCAGATCAACGCGATCTCGGCGCGCGGCAAGCGCGGCGAGAAGGTGGCGGGCCTCGCCCGCAACCCGAACACGTTCCTCTCGGCCGTCCAGATCGGCGTCACTGTCGCCGGATTCGCCTCGGCCGCCTACGGAGCGACCTCGATCGCGCCGTCCGTCGCCCCGCTGTTCGTCATGTGGGGCGCGTCGGATCCGCTCGCCATGACGATCGCGACGCTCATCCTCACCCTCGTGATCGCGTACCTGTCGCTCGTGCTCGGCGAACTCGTGCCCAAGCGCCTCGCGATCCAGCGCAACGCCCAGTTCGCGTATGCCGTGGCGCCCGTCCTCGACGGGTTCGCGACGATCATGCGTCCCGTCATCTGGCTCCTGTCGATCTCGACGAACGCGCTCGTCCGCCTCTTGGGCGGCGATCCGCACAAGACCGCCGACGAGATGACGGAGGAGGAGATCCGCGACATCGTGGCGACTCACCAGGGCCTCCCCGAAGACGAGCGCCGCATCCTCGACGACGTCCTGTCCCTGCGCGGCCGGCAGATCAGCGAGGTCATGCGCCCCCGCCCCGAGGTGATCGCTCTCGATGAGACCGCCACGATCGACGAGGCGCTCGTCCAGGTGCGCGAACTGCCGTTCTCGCGCTATCCCGTTGCAGACAAGTCCATCGACGACATCACGGGCTTCGTGCACGTTCGCGATGTGTTCGAGGTCGCTGCCGAGGACCGGACGAAACCGCTCGCGGGCCTGTCCCGCCCCATCTCGTATTTCCCGTCGACGGCGCGGGTGCTGCCGACGCTGACGCGGATGCGGGCCGACGGACACCAGATCGCCGTCGTCGTCGACGAGTATGGCGGGACGGACGGCATCGTGACACTCGAGGACCTCGTGGAGGAAGTCGTCGGCGAGATCTTCGACGAGTACGATACGGCGACGGATCCGACCTCGACGGGTGGCATCGTCGACGGACGACTCAATCTGCAGGACTTCGAGGAGGCGACGGGGATCGCGCTGCCGCGCGGATCATCCGACACGATCGCGGGCTTCGTCACCGAGCAGCTCGGACGCCTCGCCGTCATCGGTGACATCATCGACGTCCCGGGCGCGACGATCCAGGTCGCCTCACTCGACCGCCGCCGCATCGCGGGTGTGCGGGTGACGCCGCACGCGGACGGCTCGACGGAGAGCGCCGGTCACACGGTGGCGTGACTCTGCGTGTCGCGCCGGTCCGCGGCATCCGCTTCACGACGTGGGGGATGCATGATGAGGACGGGGCAGTGCGCGTGCTGCGCGCACGCGGTGCTGACGGAGCCGAGGAGCAGTCCGACGAACCCGCCGCGTCCGCGGCTCCCGACGACGAGCATGGAGGCATCCTCGCTCGCCTTCACCAGCACGGCTGCGGCGGGCCCCGCGATGGCTCGCGTGGTCAGCCCGGCCGGCGGTGCTCCGTCGAACGCGATGTCGACGGCGGTGCGGAGGGTCTCGTGCGCGTCGTTCTCGGGCGACCAGACGCTCGGCGGAAGAGTCGCGTCGTAGGTGATCGGGAATTGCCACGCCGTCACCGCGACGATGGGGGCGTCGGTGGAGTTCGCGAGTTCAGCGGCCTTCTTGAGAGCGGCGATCGACGACGACGAGCCGTCGACTCCGACGACGATGGGGCGGGAGTTCTGCGTGTCGTTCACGGCATTCCTTTCGCTCGGATGCGTGCACGATCATCGTCACGCGCCAGAGCAGCCGCGAGGGGGCCGTTGGTCCCGTCAGAGGCCGCCGAACGTCTGCCCCTGCACGGATCGAGCGCGCGAGTCGTTCGCAGCCCCGCCGGTCGCGCGTGCCCTCGCGATCTCGGCCTCAGTGCGGGCCTTCGCTTCGTCGTGCGTGAGCGGACGTCCGAACACAGCGTGCCGGATGCGTGTCATGAAGCGCCTGAGTCCCATGCTGTGCCTCCGTTGCGGTTGGGGGGAGCCTAGCCCAGCACGAGTGCGACAGCGAGGGGTCTGCGCTAGCCGAGTGTGGTCCCGAGCTGCGCCCGCACCTCGAAGCTCGGATCGGATCCCGACACCTCGACGATCCGCCCCTCCACGATGCGATACATCGCGAATTCCGCGACGTTCACGTGACGCCGTGTCGGTGGGATGCCGCGATAAGCGCCCGACTGGGCACCACTCCCCCGGGCGTGCGCGGCGACACGATCGTCCTCCACGACGAGCTGGATACGGCGCCACCGCCAATCGGGAAATGCCGCGAAGAGGTCGGCGAGGTCGTCGATCCAGGCATCCGCGCCACGCGGCAGATGCGCGCGGCGCACATCCGGATCGAGGAAGGCTCGGATCGCATCGAGGTCGTGTCGATTGCACGCGTCGAGAAATTCGACGTACCACTCGCGCAGCTCCCACGGTTCCACCCACCGATTAACTCACGGGAGGGTGCTTATAGTCCGCTCGGGCTCCCGACACCATCCTTCCGCCCGATCCCCGAACAGGCGTAGTGTCCGTCTGTCCGACGCGCGCGTGCGGCGGCCGCAGAGGAGATCGACATGAAGCTTCAGCACCCGTTTCGCACCGCGCTGATCGCCACGCTGGGCGTGGGTGTGGGTCTGTTGCTGATCGGAGGCGTCCAGACGCTGTCGACGATCCTCCTCTACGTCGGCACGGCGCTCTTCCTCTCCCTCGGCCTCGATCCCGTGATCTCGTGGCTCCAGCGGCGGCGGCTTCCGCGCTGGGCGGCGGTGCTCATCGTCCTCCTCGGCCTGCTCGTCCTGCTCGCAGGCGTGATGCTCCTCATCGTGCCGATCATCGTCCAGCAGATCACGCAGCTCGTGGCCGCGATCACGAAGGTGGCCGAGTCAGGGACCTTCCTGCAGGACGTCGAGGACTGGGTGACATCGGTCTTCCCCGGCCTCGACATCGCCGCGGTCACGGGATTCGTGCAGGACTGGCTCGAGAGTCTCGACTACGCCTCCATCGGCGGTGGGCTGATCGCGGTAGGAGCGACCGTCCTCGGCGGATTGGCGGGAACATTCATCGTCATCATCCTCACGATCTACTTCACCGCGGCGGTGCCGGCCTTGAAGAAGGCCGTCTACCAGATGGTCGCCGCATCCAAGCGAACCCGCTTCATCGAACTCAGCGAGCAGATCACCGACTCCGTCGGCTACTTCGTCATGGGTCAGGTGAGCCTCGGCGTCATCAACGGCATCCTGAGCGCCATCTTCCTCTCGATCATCGGGGCACCTTTCCCCGCCGTGCTCGCCGTCGTGGCGTTCCTCTTCTCGATCATCCCTCTCGTCGGCACGCTGACAGGATCGACGCTCATCGTGCTGACGTGCTTCCTGCCGGGACTCGGATCGCCGACGACGGGCATCATCGCCGCGATCTACTACCTCGTCTACATGCAGGTCGAGGCGTACGTCATCTCGCCGCGCATCATGAACCGCGCCGTCTCGGTTCCGGGGGCGATCGTCGTGATCGCGGCGCTCGCGGGAGGCTCGCTCCTCGGCATCCTCGGCGCCCTCGTCGCGATCCCCATCGCCGCCAGCATCCTGATCATCTACCGCCAGGTGCTCATCCCGCGCCAGAACGAGCGCTGAGCACGCCACCGTGTGGCGCTGGCATGACATCGTGGACGGATGAGCCGCTCCCCCGATCCTCGCTCCTACGATCTCGATGAGCTGCGGCGCCGCGTCCTCGCCGAGGAGGGCGGCGGGACGGTGGACGACAGCATCCCGCAACTCGCCTCCGCCGACCCCGACCTGTGCGGCATCGCGATCGTGACGCCTGAGGGCGACATCCGCTCCAGCGCGAGCGCCGACGTCGCGTTCAGCATCCAGTCCGCCGTGAAGCCGTTCCTGTTCGCGCTTGCGCTCATGGACACGGATGGCGAAGCCCTCGGGCGCATCGGCATCGAGCCGACCGGCGAAGCGTTCGACGCGATCAAGCTCGAGAGCGGCACCGGACGCCCGCCGAACCCCATGGTCAACGCGGGCGCGCTTCTCACCGCCGCACTCGTCGATGGCGACGACCCCGAAGCGCGGAGCGAGCGGATCCTGCGGGGGCTCTCCGCGTTCGCGGGCCGACGCCTCGAAGTGGACGAGGACATCGCCCGTAACGAGCACCTCCTCGGCGACCGCAATCACGCGCTCGCGCACCTCATGCGCGCCGAGGACACGCTGCAGATCAGCGCTGACGATGCCGTCGAGGTGTACGCGCGAGCGTGCGCGGTGCTCGTCGATGTCGAAGCTCTCGCCATCATGGGCGCGACGCTCGCGTGCGGCGGGATCAATCCCGTGACGGGCGAGCGCGTCGTGTCCGACGTCGTCGCGCGCGACGTCGTGTCGGTCATGGCGACGTGCGGTGTGTACGACGGTTCGGGGCGTTGGATGCGCAGCGTCGGCGTCCCCGCGAAGTCCAGCGTGTCCGGGGCGATCGTCCTCTGCGTGCCCCACCGCCTCGGAGCCGCTGTCGTCAGTCCCCCGCTCGACGAGCAGGGCACCAGTGTCCGAGGGAGCAGAGTCAGCGGCATCCTGAGCGAAGACCTCGATCTGCACGTCTTCGGCCGGCACCGCGACGCCTAGGTACGCCGCTCAGCGCAACGCGCGAAGGTAACGCCGACGCGCGACGACCTGTGCGACTCGCAACGCGGGATGGAGCACGCGCCACGGGCCGCTGCTCGCCGGCGCTGTGAGCGACCGGATCGTGAGGAACACGTCGTCCCCGTCGCGGTGCACGATGAACGCCTCTTCGCCCGAGACAGGATGCCCGGGGAGCGTGCGGTACGAGAAGCCGACGCGCGAGCCGGTGTCGACGACCTCCGCCACCTCGACCGGTTCGCGAACCATGATCCCCGCCACACGTGCCGTGACAGTGACATGGACCCCGGGAGTCACCCGCCGGGGGTCGTCGACGGTGAACCCGCTCTCGGTCTTCACCTTCCAGCGCACGACGTCCCGCGACGCCCGCTCCCAGAGGTCCTGGCCGCGACCGAGGCGCGTTGTCACCTCGGTCCGACGGAATGGGGCGCTCTCCGCCGCGGGCCAGACCTCGAGCCGCGGATCCGTGCGGGGGAGGAAGCCGAGCGACGCGAGGAGGTGCTGATTGCGGCGACGGATCAGGCGCCGCAGGTACGGCACGAGGATGGCACGCTCTGCAACGCGACCGAGGATCGGCGACCCGATCGTCAGCGTGTCGGTCATGACACTCGCGTCGCCGTCACGCGCGAAGGCGTGCTCGTGGTGGAACGATCGGAAGGGTCCGCGCACCTGCTCGTCCACGAATCGATGGGGTCGGTCGAGGCTCGTGATCCGCGACGACATCGTGAAGCGGATGCCGAAGTGCCGGGCGCGCCACGTGACCGTCTCGCCGAGCCCGATCGTCCCGCTCGTGACTCCCCCGACGGCCGCTTCACCCGTATGGGCCATCGACGACACGTGCTCACCGATGCTCAGCGACACATCGAACAGCTCCTCCACGGGCACACCCGCCCGCGTCACAACGCTGAACGAACTGACCACGCCTTCGATCCTGTCACCTCCTCCCTCGCACCCACCTCCTCACTCGCACCCACCTCCTCGTCGAGACTCCGGGTTCTCGCCGAGGCACCCCGTCAATACGCGCAAACGACGGGGTGTCTCGACGACAACCCGGAGTCTCGGCGTGGGGTGCGGGAGACGCGATACACGACGGCGGGCTGTTCACAACCCCCTGACGCGCTGAGCGTGCGGGGGGCCAGTCTGGGGGGACCACCAACACCACACGATGCGAGAGGAGATGCGATGAGCGACGAGACACGGGCACCCGGCGACGGGGAGACTGACGACACGGCGGGCGGCAACGAGACGGTCGAGAGCAATCCCGACACCTCGGCGACGACGGACGACGACGGGATGCCGGTCGACAACCCGTCGGGCTGAAGCCTATCGACGACCATCCGCCACGACATCGAGGAGAACCATGAGCGCTGATCACCACGACACGGAATCATCGGGCCGGGACGCCGCGAACGACCCGATCCAGAACGACGACGACAACTCGGCCGCGCAGTCCGGGTCGGAGTCGCCCGAGGAGGGCGCGGCAGCAGAGGCCGCCGCGGAGGATGCCGTGCAAGACGACTAGTCCGGCGCAGGCCAGACTGATGTCATGATCGGGCTCCTGCGCAGGCTCGGATGGTGGGCGCGCGACTACGCCTACGCGGCCGTGTGGCAGGTCCGCGCCTTCTTCGACCGTACGGATGCGGAGTCGTTCCGCTCCGGCGGGCGCACACCGGTCGTCGTCCTGCCGGGCGTCTACGAGACATGGAAGTTCCTGCAGCCTCTCGTGACGGCGATGTACGATCGCGGTCATCCCGTCCACGTCATCGCGCTCCTCCACCGCAATGACCGTCCCGTGGCCGAGCTGGCATCCGCGGTCGAGGCGTATCTCGAGGCGGAAGAACTCGCGGATGTCGTCCTCCTCGCTCACAGCAAGGGCGGTCTCGTGGGCAAGCGAGTCATGGTCGGGCCCTCCGCCCGACGTGTGCGCGGCATGGTCGCCGTCGCGACGCCCTTCGGCGGTTCCCGCTACGCACGGCTCATGGTGGCGCCGACGTTGCGAGTCTTCTCGCCCCGCGATGCGACGATCGTGGCCCTCGCTCGTGAGCTCGACGTCAACGAGCGGATCACGTCGATCTTCGCCGCATTCGACCCGCACATCCCCGAAGGCAGCGAGCTCGCGGGGGCGAAGAACGTGCGCCTCGAGACGGGCGGGCACTTCCGGATCCTCGCCGACCCTCGCGTGATCGCGGAGGTCGTGGCCATGTCAGAAACGGATGCCGTCGGCTGACCCGACCGGGCAGCGCGCACCCGCGGTCAGCGCGCTGTCGTCGCCGCGAGAAGCGACACCACGGCGCCCGACGGTGCGCGCTCGACGCTCCACACGTGACCGTCGCCGAGAACCGCTGCGCTTTCCGACCCGCCTTCGTCGAAGATGACGGCCGTGTACTCGTCGATCGCGACGCCGCGCGGTGTGAGGTCGTCCGTGACCGCGGCGATCAGCCGTGTCAGCGTTCCCCACTGGGCGGCGTGCACGTCGACGCTCACGGGCACGAGGCCGAGCCCGTCACGCACCTCGATCTCGTCGAGCTCTTCGCCGACGTCTTCGGGGGCCACGGCCGTGCCTCGCCGCAGGTATCCCCCGACGACGGCACGGGATGCCGCGATCGCCGCGCCTGCCGAGAAGCCCGCGTACGGAGTCCCCGACGAGACCAAGGCCCTGATCGCGCTCGCGATCCCCATGATGGCGTCGTGGTAGGCGGGTGTGAGGCCGCCGCCGACGAAGATGCCGTGCGCTCCGTCGACGACACCGGGTTCGAAACGGCCGCCCTCAGCGATCACCGAGACCCGGATGCCGCCTGCCGGCGCCCCAGCAGCGAGGAGGACCGAGTGGAACCGGTCGACGCTCTCGTCATCGTCGGGCTCGAGCACGAGGAGCAGAGCGATGACGGGATCGCTCGAGCCGGCGGCATCCCTCGCTTCGTCGACGAATCGCGAGAGGACCGCTCCGCACCGCGCGGCATCGCGGCCTCCCCCGATGAGGTGAATGCTCATGAGTCGAGGATCCATCACGACGGCTCGCACGTCGAGGGCTGAGGGGATCTCCTCAGATGCTGCGCACCCGGCAGTCGTCGCGCGGGAGTCGTCGACATCGACGCCCACGACGCACGTCAATGTGCCTTTTGTACGCCGTCCTCTACGGACACAGAATGAGGTTACGAACACATCGTGAGGTGAGGAGGAGGACATGGCATGTGAGGTCTGCGAATCCCGCGCCGAGGAACCAATGAGCACGGCAACGCCGCGAAGCATCCACGCGGTCAGGCCCGAGCAGACTTCTCGCGCCCGACGCCGGTCAGTTCATGATCGCGTCGGCTGGCGGCAACGTCCTCATGATGACTGGCAGCCCAGCCCGCCAGCGTCATCACGGCATCGAGCAGTGACCGGCCCAACGGCGTCAGGTCGTACTCGACTCGGGGTGGCACCTCGGCGTAGGCCGTCCGGGTGAGCAGTCCGTCCCGTTCGAGTGCCTTCAGTGTCACCGTGAGCATCCGCTGCGAGATGCCAGGAACGCTGGCCTGCAGGTCGGAGTAGCGCAACGGCTTCGAACCGAGGGTGCTGATGACGAGGACGGTCCATTTGTCGCCGATCCGGTCGAGAACCTCGCGGATGAACGCGCTCTCCTTCGGCCATGCGCGGCATGGCCCGACGACCGTCCTCGGTGCTGCCATCTCGTCGCCCTCCGTATCCGTGAACCACGGTTCTGCAGACCATGAAGCCTGCTGCCGCACGAGAAGTATGTATCAGATCGAAAGGAACCAGAAATGCCCACAATCGCCATCGTCGGAGCCGGCCCAGGACTCGGACTTGCCATCGCCAAAGCCTTCGGAAGCAACGGCTTCACCGTTGCGCTCGTCTCCCGCACGCAGGAAAAGCTCGACGCCCTCGCGTCCGAACTCTCCGATGCCGGGATCGAGGCCGCGGGCTTTGCCGCTGACGTCATGGATCCTGCCTCCATCGCCGCCGCGTTCGACCGCATCAAGGAACGCTTCGGAGACGTCGACGTCCTCGAGTACTCGCCCGCTCCGCACAACCCCGTCCCCGGCCTGAGCAACCCCACCGCACTGCAGGCTGACCGCTCCAGCATCCAGCCGCAGGTCGACTACTACCTCTACGGTGGCATCGCCGCGAGCGAGCAGGTCCTCCCCCGCATGCTGGAGCGCGGCTCGGGCACCATCATCTACACCACCGGCGGGTCGTCGATGGACCCGATGGCTGGGTCTCCGGAGTTCACGACGACAGCCATCGGCTCCGGTGCGCTGCGCACGTACGCTCTCAAGCTGCACCAGGCCACTGCGGGGACCGGCGTCTACGTCGCCCACGTGCCGATCTTCGCATGGATCGGCGTCGGCGGACCGGAGACGCAGCCCGACGCCATCGCCCAGCACTACTGGAGCCTCTACAACACCCGCGAGGGGGCGGAGCGACCCTACGCCGCTTCGTAGCCCGGCGCTCTGACGGACAGGTCAGGGCCGCGAGTCGGAGTTCGGTGCGTTCGGAACTCTGACTCGCGGCCCTGACTTGTCACGGTGTGCGCATCTCGACGAACTTCCCGAATCGGATGGTCGACCCGGGGAGCCGGAAATGATCCGCCGGGATCAGCTCATACTGCCGGAGCTGATCGCGGCGAAGATCGCCGCGCCCCAGACGATGGAAAGGATGATGCCGATGGCGAACAGCACGGCGCCGATGATGACGCCGACGAGCGCCGGCGTGTTCTTGTATCCCGCCTTCTTGGACTGATTGAGGGCGATCGCCGAGATGATCAATCCGATCAGGTTGAAAAAGATCGCGACGATGAGTCCGACGATTCCGAGAGTCTTGCCCGGATAGTCCATCCCGGCGGGTGCGTCCTGAGTCATGTAATTCCCCTTCTGTGGAAAAGCTGTGAGCCCAGAGTGGCAGAAATCTCTGCGTCCCACGAACTATTCCGGATGCCGCGGGAATGGTGTATCAGGTCAGTTCGTCAATGGTCATGGCTGCGGTGATAAGCGCCAGATGACTGAGCGCCTGGGGAAGATTCCCCCAGAAGGCACCCGTCTCGGAGTCGATCATCTCCGAGTAGATCGACACGTCGTTTCCCGCGGCGACGAGTTCGTCCATCGCCGCAATGGCCTCGTGGCCGCGGCCGACGCACGCGAGAGCCGTCGCATGCCAGAAACCGCACGCGACGAAGGCGAACTCCTCGTGCTGCATCCCCGAATACCGGTAGAGGTGGGGCCCGGAGCCGAGTTCCGCCGCGAGCGCGTCGATCGTCAGCGACATGCGCTCGCCCCGATCGAACCCGCTGGGGGCGTGCAGCAGCACGGAGGCATCGAGGTCCTCCGTGTCGGGGTGCATGACGTACGCCTGGCGATCCTCCGACCAG
This sequence comes from Microbacterium sp. SLBN-146, assembly GCF_006715145.1. Lineage (NCBI taxonomy): Bacteria > Bacillati > Actinomycetota > Actinomycetes > Micrococcales > Microbacteriaceae > Microbacterium > Microbacterium sp. SLBN-146. The sequence continues at coordinate 2,248,991 of NZ_VFMR01000001.1, read as the reverse complement.
CAGTTCTCTTCGACCCAGGCGCGGATGTTCTCCTGCTCCGCCCTCCACCGGTCGGCGCTGCCGGCGACCTGACCAGCCTCGGCGAGGTGGACGGCGTCGCCGAGGGCCTGCCAGCATCCCATCTTCGACGAGGTGTAGTGCTGCAACTCCGGCAGCTCCCACATACCGGCGTCCCGGTTGCGCCAGAGATCGCACGTGCGATCGGCGATCTCGGCGAGCATGCGCCCTGTCGCCACGTCGAGCACGTTGCCCGCGTCGACATACAGGCGGCAGATCGCGAAGAGGTCGCCGAACACGCCGAGTTGGAGCTGCCCCTGCGCGGGGTTGCCCGTGACAACCGGTCCGATCCCCCGCCATCCAGCGACGTCGTACTCGCGGACCTCGTTCGGAACGTCACCGTCGAGTCCATAGAAGATGTGCAGATCCGGGCCGTTGCGGCGGATGGTGCGAAGAAGCCACGAGATCGCCGCGTGCGTCTCCTCCCTCAGGCCGAATTGCACGAGGGCGTGCGCGGTGTACGCGAGGTCACGCACCCACGCGAACCGGTAGTCCCAGTTCTTGCCGCCCCGCGGGTTCTCCGGCAGCGACGACGTCGCGGCGGCGGCGATCGCCCCGGTCGGGCTGAAGATGAGGAGCTTCAACGCCAGCGCGCTCCGCTGCACGTGCGGTCCCCATCTGCCCTCCCACGAGAATTCCCTCGACCACGTGCGCCAGTTGGCGATCGTCCGGTCGATTCCCTCATCGACGATCGCGGGATCCGGGAGATGGATCGGCTCGTCGTGCGTCGCAACGACGACGAGGAGGTGTCGTGAACCTTCTGTCGCGGTGAACCGGCCGGTGATCTGCGGTTCGCTCTCCCGCTTCGTCGACCGTGGTCCGTGATCGCTTCCCACCACGGCGATGGAGGTCGCCCCGGAACGGATGATCGGCCCCTCGCGACTCTCCTGAACCCACGGGGATGCCGTGCCGAGCGCCGTGCCGGGACGCACGCGCCACGTGAAGGCAACCTCGCCCGTCACCCCGTCGATGCGGCGGGCGAGCTCGGCCCACGGAAGTCGACCGGCGACACCCGTCACGAGGGCGTCTGTCACGGTCGCCCTGCCGTTCTCGGTCGTGAAGGTCGTGCGGAGGACATTCGTACCGGAGACGTAGCGCCGAGAGACCTCGTACTCTCCGACGGGCTCGAGTTCGATGCATCCGCCGGTGTCGTCGTCGAGGAGGCGCGCGAACACCGGGAGCGAGCCGAGGTTGGGGATGGGGAGCCAATCGACCTGTCCTCGCAGCCCGATGAGTGCCACCGTCCGCCCGTCGCCGATCGGCGCATACGAACGCAGGTCCTCACCAGGGATGGGCGGACCGCTCCGCCGCACGTGATCGTCACGCGTCATATCGTGGCGACCGAACCGGAGTCGACCCGGTAGTTGGAGCCGTTCACGAACGACGCACGATCCGAGCAGAGGAACGCGATGACGGCGGCGACCTCTTCGGGTTCGCCGCGTCGCCCGAGTTCCATGTACGGCCGCTCCTCGTCGAGGAAGGACGAGATCGCCTCGTCCACGTCGGTTCCGCGCTCGTCCGCCCGCTTCGTCATCATCGCGTCGGTCATGGGCGTGTGGATGAAGGCAGGCGACACCGCATTGACGAGCAGACCCTCCGACGCGTACGAGCGTGAGAGTCCCTTCGCGAGAGCCAAGATGCCGGCCTTCGCGGCGCAGTACGGGAGCTCGTCGTCGTAGGGCTGCACGGCATCTTCGGATGCTAGGAACACGAGTCGCCCCCACCCGCCCTTTCGCAGCGACGGGAGGAACTGACGGACGAGCCGCACGGGCCCGAGCAGGTCGGTTTCGATCGTCTGCGTCCAACCGTCGTCGGAGATCTCGTGAAACAGACCCTGCGCTCCGGTGATGCCCGCCGACTGCACGAGGATGTCGATGTCGCCGACGGCCTCCTGCACCTGATCGTGCAGCCGGGCGACGTCGTCGAGGCTCGTGATGTCGGCGGCGAACGAGAACAGCGTGCCGTCGGGCGCGTCGAGCCGAGCCGCGGCGTCGGCGAGCGCATCGGGGTCACGATCGGTGATGACGACCGTCGCGCCCTCTTCGAGCAGGAGTTGAGCGGTGTGCCATCCGATGCCGGAGTCGCCGCCCGTGATGAGGGCGCTACGCCCCGCGATCCCGAGATCCATGTCATGCCCTTCGTCCGTGTACCGGCCGCCGAGAGGGCCGTGGGCGGTCAACGCTACGGACTGCTGCCGTCGCGGCGCCCACCCTTGACAGACACGCGTCACGCGCTCCCGCTGCTGTCAACCCCCGGGAAGATCCCGGCGACGTGGTGTGCAGTGGAGATCATGGACAACACCGCGACGACTCGACACCGCATCCTCGTCATCGGCGGCGGCAACGGCGGCCTGTCGATCGCCGGCCGACTGCGCCGCGGAGGCATCTCCGACGTCGCGGTGATCGAGCCTCGCGACCAGCACGTCTTCGCACCGCTCCAATCGCACATCGCCGGCGGTATCGCCCGCGCGTCTGAAGCGGTGCGGCCGCAGGGCGATGTCACGCCGAAGGGCGTGCGGTGGATTCGGGATCGGGCGACGCACGTCGATCCGCACGCGCACGCGGTGACGCTGTCGTCCGGCGACGTCGTCACGTACGAGCACCTCATCATCACGGCAGGACTCGAGACGCGATACGACGGCGTTCCCGGTCTCGACGCGGCGATGAATCGACCTTCCGGTGTGTCCAGCTACACCTTCGAGCTCGCGCAGAAGGCATCGCCGGCGTTGCGCGACGTACGAGGCGGAACGGTCGTGTTCGTACAGCAGCCGGAGCCTGCGTCGGCAGCGGGGGTCGCGCAGAAGCCGATGTATCTCGCGTGCGACTGGTGGCGGTCGCAAGGCCGACTCGACGGCATCCGTGTCGTCTTCGTTTCACCGGAGCCGAGCGCCTTCAGCGTCCCGGCCATCAGCGATGAGCTCCAGCGCAAGCTCGACGAGTACGGGATCGAGACGCACTTCAGCAGCGATGTGAGGGAGGTGCGTGACGGGAGCATCACGATCGGCCGCGGGGATCGTTCCGAGACGATCGAGTACGACCTGCTGCACGCCGCTCCCCCGCAGGCTCCACCCGCGTGGATCGCGGACTCCGGCCTCGCTGACGACGACGGGTTCGTCGACGTCGACCCGCGGACGCTTCGTTCGCGGACGTTCGACGGCGTCTGGGCGCTCGGCGATGCGGCATCCGTCGACACGCTCCGTTCGGGCGGCGCGATCCGGATGCAGGCGAAGGCACTCGCCCGGAACCTCCGCGCTGTCCTCGACGGCCAGGAACCGAGACGGCACTACGACGGATACACGGTATGCCCCATCACGGTCAGCCGCCGCACCGTCGTCTTCGCAGAGTTCGACGGCCACGGGCGCCTCGCGCCGTCGATCCCCGGCTTTGCATCGCTCTATCGCGAAAGCCGGATCTCGTATGTGTTCGACCGGCACATCCTGCCCTGGGTGTACTGGCATCTCATCGTGCAGGGTCGCGCCTGAGAGGGAACGTCGCGCGTTTGTCAACCCCCGCGGCGATGCGACACGGTGGGCGGAAGATAGTGGCATCCACCTGATGAGGGAGAGCGCGTCGGATCCAGCGACGCGCGCGGGCAGCCCCTCGTGGGCTTTTCCGCCTGCACGCTCCCCGTCGGCATCGACCGACCAGGTGAACGAGCCCCGGCCGCTGAACTGCGCAGCCGGGGCTCGCCCCTTTCCAGGTGCTCAGTGCACCGGCATGCCACCGGTGACGGCGATCGTCTCACCGACGATGTAGCTCGATTCCTGCGACGCGAGGAAGACGAACGCGGGAGCCAGCTCGACGGGCTGCCCTGCGCGACCCATCGGGGTCTGCGAGCCGAACTCCTCGATCTTCTCGTTCGGGACGAACGCGGGCTGGAGCGGCGTCCAGATAGGACCGGGGGCGACTCCATTGACGCGGATGCCGCGCTCGATGAGCTGCTGCGACATGGCGCGCGTCCAGTTGGCGATCCCCGCCTTCGAGACGGCGTACTCCGCGAGCGACGGCGATGGCTGGAAGCCCTGCACGCTCGACGTCGTGATGATCGCGGCACCCGGCTTCAGGTGCGGGGATGCCGCCTTCGTCAGCCAGAACAGCGGGTAGATGTTCGCCTCGAGCACGTGATCGAGCGTCTTGGTCTCGAAGTCGTCGATGCTGTCGACGGTCGGCATCGTTCCCGCGTTGATCACGAGGATGTCGAGACCACCCATCTCGGAGACGGCGTCGGCGACGATCTTGTTGTTGTTCTCCTCCTGCTGCAGGTCGCCGGGCAGAAGCACCGCCGTGCGCCCTTCGGCGCGGATGAGTTCAGCGACCTCTTCAGCCTGCTCCTGCTCCTCGGGGAGGTAGCTCAGCGCGACATCGGCGCCCTCCCGGGCGTACGCGATCGCGACAGCGCGTCCGATGCCGGAGTCTGCACCGGTGACGAGCGCCTTGCGGCCGGGGAGACGGCCCTTGCCGACGTACGTGGTCTCGCCGTGGTCGGGGGCGGGATCCATCTTGTGGATGTCTCCAGGCCCCTTCTGCTGCTGCGGGGGGAACGGGGGGCGCGGGTACTGAGTCGTGGGGTCTTGAATCGTGTACATGTCAGCCATGGCTCGACACTATGCACGGCCGTCCGCGGCGCCCGGGGGGTTGCGCGAACGCCGGGACGCTGATCCACCTCGCGTGTCGCGGCGACACCCTCCGATTCGACTCGTGAGCTTTTCGATTCGATTCGTGGAGCTTTGGTCGGCAGCAGGTGTGCGACTTCGCGAGGGAGACCTGGAGCGGCGATGTCGAGTTCTTCAGTGTTGAGGCCGTGCCCGCTGACACGGCGACACCTCGAAGAGGCACTTCCGGAGGGCGGAGTGTCAGAACGGTGCGCGGATAGGGGGTGACGTGTCCGGTGGCGGATCGTCGGTGCCGGATGGGTCGCCGGTGTCGACCGGGTCGCCGGTGGGTGGGTCGTCGGTGGCTGGGTCGTCGGTGGGTCGGAAGTGCACCCCGAGTGAGGGTGGGTGGTCGAGGGTGTGGTGTCCGAGGGGGGAGGTCCACTGGAGTACCCCGCCGGGGAGTTGTGTGACTTTCCAGGCGGTGAACTGTTTCATGCTGTGGTGTCGTTGACACAGGTGCGCGAGGTTCTCGACCCGTGTGGGCCCTCCGTGGGCGGCGTCGATGGTGTGGTCCACTTCGCAGCGGATGGCGGGGAGTCGGCATCCGGGGAACCGGCAGTGCTGATCCCGGGCGCGGAGGTACCGGTCGATCGCCGCGGTCCGCTGGTACGTGTCGACGTGCAGCACCGCCCCCGTGACGGGGTGGGTGAGGATCCGCTCCAGGGGGGACCGGGTGGACCCGGCGAGTTGCCGGGCGGTGGCGGGGTCGATGGGGGCGTGCCCGACGAGATCCGCCGGCGCGTCATCACGGCCGAGGAGGGTGAGGACCGGCACGACGACCTGCACTTTCGCACGGATGGCGCCGAGGGCTCCGGGTCCGTCGTCGGTGCGGGTGGGGTCGGCGCCGGGTTGGGTGGTGAGGAGCATGTCGGTGAGCAGATCCGCCCGCAACTGGTCCATCGTGCGCGTGTCCGATCCGATCACCTCAAGCCGCGACACTGCTTCGGAGTCCTCCCCACCGTCCGTTCCGCCGCCACCGGGCGCCTGATTCGCAGCGCGCGCGTCGGCGGCAGCCTGTCCCCGCACATCCACAATGCTCCGCGCTTGTTGGGTGAGCCGGTCGTAGATCGCATCCGCCAACAGTGACGGGACCGTCGCGCACAGGTCGGACATCCCATCCCCGACCGGGATCACACGCACCGAACGCGTCTCGCACGCCTCGACGTGCCGCTCGGCCAGCGTGCGAGGGTGCAGCCGTTCAGCCAGCAACCGCAGCTCGCCCTGCACCCGGCCGGGGGTCTGTCCCTCGCATCGCCGCAGCGCCTCGTGTTCGAACCCGGCACGTGCCTCCGGCGGCAACGGTGCTCCCGCGTCGACGATCGCTCGCACGTGCCCGCGGGTGATCTCCCCGGCCTCCCATGCGTCCACTGTCTGCGGGTACTCTTCGACGAGGTTCAGCGCATCCCCGATCTGCCGTTGCACCGACCGGTCGGCGAGTCTCATCACCCCGGCGACTTCAGCGGCGATGCCCCGTAACGCCATGTCGTGATCACGCACGTTCCGGCGGCTGCGTACCGCCTGGGTGCGAGCGAGGTCCCCGGCCCGGGCGAGCGCCCGGATTTGCGCGGCCTGCGCGGCGGCGATGACCGCCTGCGTCTTCTGCACCTCGGCAACAACGTCGGCGAGGATCGCCGCGTCACCGTCGGTGAAGACCACCAGCCGCTTCGAATGCATGTTCCAAGGTTAGTGACCCCCACCGACACCCACCCGAAACTATCCACACCCCAACTTCACCTGTCACAAACGGCGACACCGCGGCATCCCACCCCACCATTCACGACGAATGAACGAGCCCGCGACCCCGGCGACGGAGCAGAGTCGCCCCCCGCACACCCCTGGCGGCTCACTTGTCGCAAAAGGCGCCCCCGCCGCATCCCACCCCACCATTCAAGACAAGTGAACGGAACCGCCACGCGCACCGGCCAGCCACCTCACCTGTCACAAACGGCGACTTCGCGGCATACCACCCCACCATTCACGACAAACGAACGAAATCGCGACCCAGGGGTAGCATCCGAACTATGACGATGGATGCGAAGCAGACCGGCTGGAACGCCCGCGCGATCACCTACCTCGTCCTGGCGATCGTCGGGCTCGTCGGCACATTCGTGTTCAACGCGTGGACGGTCGTCGCAGGGCGGAACTTCTTCGGCGATCTCGTCGGCAGCGGACCTGTCGTGTCGTCGCTCAGCGTGGACCTCCTGATCGTCGCGATCGCCGGGGCCGTCTTCATCATCGTCGAGGCACGGCGGCTCGGAATGAAGCGCGCGTGGCTCTACATCGTGCTGTCGCTCGTGACCGCCTTCGCGTTCACCTTCCCGCTCTTCCTCGCGATGCGCGAGCGCAAGCTGCCGGCCCTGTCGAGCGAACGCCCGGATACGGTCGAAGGATGACGACGCGGATGCTGCTCCTCGCCGACACGCATCTGCCGAAGCGCGCGAAGGTGCTGCCCGATGCCGTGCTGAAGGCCGCGGATGACGCGGATCTCATCGTCCACGCGGGCGACTGGGTCGAGGCCGACGTGCTCGATCTGCTCCTGGAGCACGGTGACGTGCTCGGAGTCTGGGGGAACAACGACGGATCCGACCTGCGGGCGCGACTTCCCGAGATCGCGCGGCGGCACATCGAGGGTCTCGACCTCGCGGTCATCCACGAGACCGGGGATGCCAAGACGCGCGAACGGCGGATGGATGTCGAATTCACCGACGTCGACGTTCTCGTCTTCGGGCACAGCCACATCCCGTGGGACACGACGACTCCCCGAGGACTGCGGCTTCTCAACCCCGGATCGCCGACCGATCGCCGACGGCAGCCGCACTGCACCTTCATGACGGCCGTCGTCGATGGCGACGAGATCCGCGATGTGAACCTCGTCGCGATCTGACTCCTTCCGAGGGCGGGGCACGAGAAGCTCATCGCGACTCGACGGCTCAGGTCGCTTTCACCCGTTCCAGGCGATCAAGGAGCTGTATGGCACGATCGCGAGCTTCCGAGACCTCTGCACGCTCGGACGCGAGCGGAGCGACGTAGGCCTGCGCCTCACGATCTTCGATCTTGGCCAGCTCCTCCTCTGCATCTGCGACTCGCTCGGCGGCCGTCACATAGCGATCGTTGAAGTTGACACTGGCACCTGCGACCTCTTCCTGAGCTTCTTCATCCTCGTCAAAGCCAGGCTCTGCCATGCGCGCATTGAGCGCAATCCCCTGTCGTCGAAGAAAGTCAACCTCGCCTCTGAATTGCTCGAGTCGCTTGACGGCGTGCCAGTATTGTCCCTCCTCGCGCCGCCAGGGAGTATCAAGTGCGCGGTAGTCCAGTTCCGCGAGATGAGCATCGAGGAGTGCGACCTCTGCGCGCGTGGCCGCGATCCTCTGCTCATTGGTCAGTTCAATCGCGATCGACGGCGGGGCGGTGCGGCCCGGTTTCGATACTGCCGAGCCGACATCGTCGCGCTCCGTAGGGTTCTGCGGAGCCGGGCCGAGACGGCTGCGGTCGGTGGAACTGGCTGGGTTTGTGCGCGAGATCGCACCCTCGATCTTGGCTCGAAGTCCGCGTCGAGTCGTGAGCACCGGCACGGGGATGTGAGACCACGGGATCTTGCGGAGCAAGCGAGGAAACCAGCCCCAAACGGCCCTTCGCCATGTCCGGCGCACAAACGTGGTGATCACGAGAAGAAGAACCAGAATCGAAGCGCCGACGACGAGATGCCACCACCAGGGCAGGTCATACTCAGTCACTGCGGCGCTTACGCTGTTCGTAATGAACGGGCTGATCAGCGCGGCAACGAGCAGTTCGACGATGAGCACCGTCCACGTAGTCGCGTGCGTCTCATTCGCTACCATCCGCACAGATTATCGTTGAGAGCGGCTCTGAGTTTGCCCGGGAATCGACCAACCGCGTCGTCGACGGCGGCGAGATCCGCGATGTGAACCTCGTCGCGATCTGACTCCTTCCGAGGGCGTCAGCGCCGTGCGCGCGGAGTGCTGACGATCCGCGATGCCTCCTCGACGGCAGCGCGAGCCGCCTGTACGAGCTCATCGCCGAGCGCGAGGCGAGCCCCGAGCGTCCCGGCGAACGCGTCACCCGCGCCCGAGCTGTCCGCCACCTCGTCGACGACCGGCGCGGGAATCTCGACGATCTGCTCGCGGACCCCTACGACCGCACCGTCAGCCCCCGCGGTCACGACGACCGAGCGGCATCGCGATGCCAGTATCTGCGCGAGACCGGTGGGCGCTGCATCCGTTCCGGCGATCTCGCTCGCTTCGCCGACATTGACGATGAGCGGATCGGCGGCCGCGAGGACGGCGGGCTCGATGTCGCGCATCGGACTCGGGTTGACGACGAGCCGCGCATCGGCGGATGCCACCCAGTCCGCAGCTGCCGCGACGGCATCCGCGGGGATCTCGAACTGCACCAGCACGACAGTCGGCGATGTCTCGTCGAGCTTCGCGCGCACGTCGGCCGCGGTGACGCCCGCGTTGGCGAGCGCGGCGACGACGATCGTGTTCTCGCCGTCGGGAAGAAGAGTGATGAGCGCGCGCCCCGTCGCCTGATCGGATGCCACGACGGAATCGACATCGACGTCGTGCCGGCGCGCGAAGTCGAGGAGCGTGCGCCCGGCATCATCTCGTCCGACGGCACCAATGAGCGCGGTCGATGCGATGCGCGCCGCAGCGACCGCCTGATTGAGGCCCTTGCCGCCCGGGTCTTCTCCGAACGCCTCGGCGAGTACCGTCTCCCCCGGCTTCGGCTCGCGGGCGACGCGCGCGATCAGATCGAGATTGAGCGACCCGACGACCGCGACCCTGGGGGCACGGCCGTGGCCGGGATTCGGGCTCCCGGCCACGGCGCGTTCTCCATCATTCACCGGCGACCCAGGATGCCAGTGCGCGCCAGAGCGGCGCGTATCCCGCCCACTCCATGAACGGGGGTGGAGCCCAGTGGGGCGACATGTCGGACGTGAAGACGCCCGTACGCCCCGCACCGACCTGGCGAACGGCGACGAGCGGATCGCCGTTCACTTCGGCCAGCAGTTCCGCATCCGCGCGCGGGCGGGTGCGGTTGTATCCCAGGAGAGCGGGCCATTCCGAGCCCACTCCCCCGAGAGCCTCGTGATCCGGCGCGAGGACCGAGATGGTGGTCCCCTCCGGATGCTCGGACCGGTCGTCGACCTCGAGCACGTCGACCGGAAGGATGTCGCCGATCTCGCTGCGCGCATACGCCGCTTTCGCGTCGATGCCCGAGAACGAGAGGTATCCGCCGACCATCAGCAGACCTCCCCCGTTCTCGACGTAGGCGCGGATCCGTGCGAGCTTGTTCGGCTCGGAGGCGCTGCGAGTGAACACGGCGCGACTCAGGAGGAACGTGTTCGCTCCCACGTCGCTGATGACGACGAGGTCGAACGCGGCGAGTTCATCATCGCTCTGCGGGAACTGCGTCTCGATGGCGTGCGCGGGAATGTGCGTGACGGACCAACCGTCGCCGGCGAGCGCCTCACCGAACTCTCGTCCACCCTCGACGTACTCCGTCGTGGTGAAGCTGTCGAATCCCTTCTGGTGGATCATGTGGGTCGTCCACGACTCGCCGAGCAGGAGTGCCTTCTTCATGTGGTGCCTTTCAGCCGATCGTGCCGCTGGGGTGTTCCTCGAGGAACTGCCAGTCGTGTTCCGGGATGATGATGTCCGCCTCGCGATGCAGGCGGTCGTATCCCGCCATGAGGTCGGGCAGGTCCCAGAACGAGCCCATGGGCCAGTTGAGCTCGAGATTCTTGTAGTTGTACATGACGTCGCTCGTCAGGCAGACGGTGCCGACGTCGGTCGTGACCATGACGACCATGCAGCCGGGGGTGTGGCCCCCGATCTTCACGAGTCGCACGGCCGGGTCGATCTGCAGGTCTCCGTCGATCACTTGGAGGCGGTCGCGGACCGCCTCGACCTTGTAGGAGTACTCCGGGTAATAGAACATGCAGAAGTGAGGTGGATGGGTCGCCTGCGGCAGTTCGTCCGCCTGCACGATGAACGTCGCGTGGGGGAAGAGTTCGTTGTTCCCCACGTGGTCGAAGTGCAGGTGCGTGAGCACGACGATGTCGACGTCTTCCGGCTTCACGCCGTGGCGAGCGAGGCCCGCGACGAGGTCCTGATCGTCAGACCGCGACGCGACGAAGTCGACGCCGTACCGGCTCTGCATCTCCGAGACCTCATCGATGTCTCCGAGTCCCGTGTCGATGAGGATGATCTTGCCCGCCCCTTCGATGAGCCACACGGGCACCGGCACCATCACCCCCTCGTGGACGGATCCGTCGCGCCGCACGATGTCGTCGCGGAAGCCGAACGGCAACCGGTCCTCGTGAGGAACGTCGGGGTGCGCACCCGAGTTGAGCAGCGAGACGGGGAGCGAGCTCTCCAGCTCGCCTGTGACGATGTGGTGGATCTTGACGCCCATCACACTCTCCTTCCTGTGGTTCGGGAGCCGGTCTGTGGTTCAGCAGCCGGCCGTGGTTCAATAGCCGGTCTGGTCGGCGCCGTACTCGGCGACATACGCGTCCCACACCTGCTGCATGAGGAAGTGCTCGTCGGCAGGCACTTCGGCGGGGATGTCTCCCGAGCCGAAGAGGTAGGCGTTGTCGCTGTCCCACGTGGTCTTCCAGTAGGCGACGCCGTCATCGGCGAGGATCATGTCGCTCGCAGCCTGTGCGTTGGGCGCGTAGAGTTCGATGTTCTGCCAGTAGTCCATGAAGCCGTCGACCGTGAGTCCCGCCGCCGTCTCCTCGTTCAGGCGATCGGTGATCGTCTGGCCGCAGGCTTCGGTCTCGGCGTCGCAGTAGCGGATGATGCGATGCATGACGTCGATGAACGACAGGAGCGCCTCTTCGTTCTCGTCGACGAAGGTGCGGGTCGTGACGGCGCCGTTGATGGGCGGCGCGGCCAGGTCGGGGCCGGAGAGCCCGATGACCATGCCCTCCTCGAGAGCTTTGGCGCGCTGCGGCACGCCGCCGAGGTAGGCGTCGCCGGTGCCCGTGAGGAAGGCCGCGAGACCGGCATCCGGATCCATGTCGACGAACGTCACGTCGTCTTCGCTCATCCCGACGGAGGCGAGGGCGTCGTTGATCTGCTTGCCCATGTCGGTCGACAGGGTCGTCACGATCGTCTTGCCTGCCAGCGACTCGATGACCTCTGTGCGGGCTTCGTCACGGTCGGATGCCGTGGCCTCGAGCTCGTCGATCGTCGCGATGTCGCCGTCGGGCCGCACCATGAGGGCGGAGCCTTCCGTGAAGGGGTTCCAGCCGTACGCGTAGACGACCTCGGGGTCGGCGTTGGCGACCGAGACGACGCCCGTCGTGTTGTTCACGACGATGTCGACGTCACCCGAGATCAGCGTCGGCATCGCGGCGTTCCATGCGAGCGAGCGAAGTTCGACGTCGAGACCCGCTTCTTCGAACCAGCCCTCTTCCTGTCCGATGATCGGGAGATACGTGTCTTGGAACGGCGAGATGCCGACGGTGAGCTTCGTGAGCCCGCCTTCGGACTCGCCGGACGTGCCGCCGCCTGCGCAGCCGGCGAGCGCCGTGATGAGGGCGACCGCCGGGATGGCGACCGCGAGCCGTGTCTTGTTCATGTCTCTTCCTTCCAGTCGTTCCGCTCCTGGGGCGGATCTGCAGTGTCGGGTGGTGCTGGAGTGGGTCTGAGGGGGTTTCGGCGTGGTTCAGGGACGTCAGCGCTGCGCTGACCAGCGGGTGATGTATCTGCTGAGGCGCGAGATGCCGAGATCGAGGAGGACGGCCATGATCGCGATCACGACCGTGCCGAGGAGCACGACGGGAGTGTTCAGCGTGCGGCTCGCCTGCATGATGAGGCGACCGATTCCGACGTCGGCTCCTTGGAACTCGGCGGCGACGATGACAGCGAAGGCGAGCGCGCTGCCGATCCGGAAGCCCGAGAGGATTTCGGGGATGATCGCCGGCAGAACGACCGTGCGATACACCTGGTTGCGCTTGGCGCCCAGCGACTCGGCGGCCTGGATGTAGACGGGCGGAACGTTGCCGCACGCGACCGTCGTGTTGACGACCATCACCATGAAGCACGCGAGAGCACCGAGGAAGATCTTCCCGTCGTCTCCGATGCCGAACCAGAGGATCACGAACGGGATGAGCGCGACAGGCGGGACGGGGCGGACGGCTTCGACGATCGGATTGATGACGTAGAAGAACCAGCGACTGCGGGCCATGAAGAGTCCGACGACGACGCCGAGGATCGACCCTCCGACCCATGAGACGACGACGCGAAGGAGCGTCGCTGCGGCATCGCTCACGAGTTGGGTATTGAGCGTGACCGCCGCGGTCCACAGCGACTCGGGGCTCGGGAAGTACAGGGGACGGATGAAGCCGGTGCCCGTCGTCAGCACCCACCAGAGCACGAGCACGACGGCGACGGACAGGACGCTCAGCAGCGGACCGACGTTGCGGCGCGGGCGTGCGCCGAAGGCGGGTGAGTCCTCGGGCGCCGGGATGCCGCCGGTTGCGGCGGTGGGGACGTCAAGCTGCGTCATCGTGGACCTCCCGGAGGGTGTTCGCGATCTGATTGCGGAGGGACTGGAATTCGGTGGTGGCGCGCAGCGCGAGATCGCGATCGGCGCCGAAGGGGATGTCGAGGATGCTGTGCACCCGGGCCGGTCGCGGGGTCATGACGACGACGCGGTCGCCGAGGAAGAGGGCTTCCTCGATGTCGTGGGTGACGAAGACGCTCGTCTTGGGCTCGGCGGCGATGACACCCGCGAGTGCGAGCCACATCGCCTCCTTCGTGAAGAGGTCGAGCGCGCCGAACGGTTCATCCAGGAGCAGGACTCCCGGGCCGCTCGCGTACGCGCGGGCGAGGTCGACGCGCTTGCGCATTCCGCCGGAGAGCTCCTTGGGGTACGCCTTCCGGAAGTCGGCGAGACCGACGAGCTCGAGGTAGTGGTCGGTGCGCGACCGACGCTCGGCCGCCGGGACGCCCTGCATCCGCATGCCGTAAGACACGTTGTCGGCGACCGTCAGCCACGGGAAGACCGCATCGGACTGGAAGACGACCGCCCGGTCCGAGCCGGGACCCTTGACGCTGCGACCGTCGACCGTGATCGTGCCGCTTGTCGGGGCGATGAACCCCGCGATCAGGTTGAGCAGTGTCGTCTTGCCGCAACCACTCGGCCCGACGATGCAGACGGTCTCATTCGTGGAGATCTCGAGGGTCGTCTCGTTGAGCGCGACGGTGCGCTTGCGTGCGGTGGCGAACACCTTCGAGACGCGATTGATGACGATGTCGGACATCTCATCGCTCCTTTCCGCGCCGGGCGGGCGCTGACGATTCGCGGACGGTGAGTGTGACGGGAAGGACCGTGCGCTCGGCCGGGCCCGACGGTGCATACGCGGCGTCGTCGAGCTGAGCCACGAGCGCTTCGATGGCGCGGGCACCGAGCTCGGCGACGTTCTGCCGCACCGTCGTGAGACGCGGGCGGGCGAAGCGGCCCGCGGTGATGTCGTCGAAGCCGACGACGGACAGATCGGTGGGGATGGCGACGCCGTGCTGCTCGAGCTCTTCGATGGCACCGAGCGCCATGAGATCGTTCGCGGCGAAGACGGCCGTCACATCGTCGTCGATGAGCGAGCGGATGTGCGGCGCGATCGCCGACCGGCCACCCTCGGCCGTGAAGCTGCCGGTGTACACGGGCGGGGCTTCCTCCCCCGCCACCGTCCACGCTTCGCGGAATCCGTGGACGCGTTGGTCGCTGCTGACGAGGTCGCCCTCTGCGGCCAGGACGACGGCGCGGCGGTGACCGAGGGAGAGCAGATGCTCGGCGAGCATCCGTCCTCCCGTCTCGTTGTCGGAGACGAACGATGGCGCCTCGGAGCCCGGGACCTCTTCATCGACGAGCACGAGGGGGAGGTTGCCGAGGATGTCACCGAGCTCCGAGGTCGTGGGGGGCGATCCTGCCGCGTAGACGAGGCCGTCGACGGCACGCGAGCGGATCATCGTGAGATAGTGCACTTCGCGTGCGTGATCGAATCCCGTCGTGCAGAGGATGACGTTGTAGCCGCGGTCGACGGCCGCCATCTCGACCCCGCGCGTCAGTTCAGCGAAGAACTCGTTGCTGATGTCGGGAACGATGAGGCCGATGATGCGCGTCCGTCCGCTCGCGAGACTCTGGGCCGTGCGGCTGGGCACGTAGCCGAGTTCCTGCATGGCGCGCTCGACGCGATCGCGAACACTCTCGCTCACCTTGCGCTTGCCGCTGAGGGCATGCGAGACCGTCGTCGGGCTCACTCCCGCCCGGGATGCGACGTCTGCGATCGATACCACGGTGCTTCCTTCCAAAGCGCTTTGCCAAACCGCTTTGGTTTACCGTAAACGGGACCACGCCGTTCTGGCAAGAAGGAATTCGAGGCTTTACCAAACGGAAACATCTGCACGGGGACGAGGTCATCCAGCTGGTGTCGGTGGCGCGGGCTATCGTGACGCGCATGTCCGACCTCAGACTCGAACCTCCCTCACCAGACCTGCTGGATGCGCTCGTCGCATTGCCTCCGCGACCCAGCGAACCCGCCAACGTCGCGCCCGTCGTCTACTCGCTCGCCGAGGCCTACGTCACCCCCACCGCGTGGCCGAGAGCCATCCTCGACGGAGAGAACGTCGTCGGGTTCGTCATGGCGAACTTCGACGCCGAGAACGAGATCGCCGCATTCCGCGCCGGCGTGTGGCGCCTCAACATCGACACCGCGGCGCAGGGCCGGGGCGTCGGCCGCTTCGCGGTCATGCAGGTCGCCGACGAGGCCCGCCGCCGCGGCTTCGATGCGATCACCGTGCTGTGGGAACCGGGTGACGACGGCCCCGAGAAGTTCTATCTCACGCTCGGTTTCGTGCCGACGGGCGAGGAGCTCTTCGGCGAGCGCGTGGGCATTCTGCGGCTCTGAGCAAGAGCTCTCCGCGGGTCAGCGGGCGTCGAGCACTGCGACGACGGGACGGTGATCGCTGCCGGCGTCGTCGACCGATGTGATGACCTCGAAGCCGCGCACCTTCCACGCGGAGCCCACGAGCACGTGGTCGATCGGTGCCCCGAGCCACGTGGGCGCCGAGATCGGCCATGTGCCCACCCCTGCCGCACCCGCCTCGAGCCCAGCATCCCGGCACTCACCCACGGTGCCGCCGTCGACGCCGAGGCCGGAGAGGTGGTCGAGGGTCGCGTTCAGGTCGCCCGCGACGATCGTGTCAGGCTCCGTGCACTGATCGGCCACCCACTGAAGTCCCGCACGCCATTGGCCCATCGAGAACGGCAGCGGCGGCATCGGGTGCGCGGCGACGATCGTCGGCCCTTCGCCTCCCACGGGGCGAAGGACAGCGCTCGGCAGGTCGGGAGTGGACCCCGCCGACGCATCGATGCGGTACTCCCCCAGGTCGGCGGAGACCAGCACCGACGTCGGGATCTCGGAGTAGCCCGTCTCACCGTAGGTGGTGTGGGCGTTCATCTTGACGCCTGCCAGCGACAAGAGGCGTGCCACCTCTGCCACGGCGGTCTCGTCCATTTCGGGCAGGCTCACGATGTCGGCATGGGAATCGAGGAGGAACCGGGCGATGCTCTCCGGCGACGCCGCTCCGCCGAGAGTGTTCCAGGCCACGACCGTGAGGTCACCAACGGGCATCGACCCGCCGAGCCCGCGCGCCAGAGCCACACCCCCACTGGTGATCGAGGTGACGGCGAGCACCACCGCGAGTCCGGCCGCAATCCCCCAGCGGCGGCGCAGGAGCGCCGTCGCGCCGAAGGCTGCGGCTCCGATGAGGAGGAGCAACGCGATCGGCATCCGGAATGCGACCAGCTGCGACACCACCAGCGCGGTCTGGACGCCGAAGAGCTGTGGCCAGGCGAGCAGCACCGCAATCGGCGCGCAGATCAGCAGTGTGACGACGAACGGCATCCAGCGACGTTGTCGTTCGGGGTGCTCCACGTGCCCATCATGTCGGCCGATTGCTGAACAGATCATCCACGCCGGCCACGTCGTCGCCGTTCAGGCGAACTGACCGTCGGCGGACTCGATGATCTCTCGCATGAGCTCGATCGAGATCTCTTCGCGCTCACCATCGACCCATTCGTGAATGACGAACGGAACGCCGATCTCTTCGAGGTAGGCGGCGGTCTTCTCGAGCCGGGGAACGACGTCGATGTGTTCGTTGCCGAAGAGTGTCGCGGTGTAGACAGGCTCACCCGAGCGAATGGAGCGGCGTAGCTCGGGGGTCGATCGGCGAGTGATGCGGTAGAGCGACTGCAGCACAACACTTCCGAAGTCGGGGGTTCCGGCGATCGTCAGCGAGAGGGCGTTCTGGGGTGCGGTCACGTGTCCATCCCACCACGCCGGTTCACGAGTTGCGCGATCCGTGCCAGCGCATCACCAGATCGACGCCGACACCCCACGCGGCATTGGATCTGTCAAGCGCCTGATCACGGCGACGGGACACGCCGCGCAAGCTGGGGGTAGTCGATGACGAACCCATCACCGTCGACCGAAATCTCGGCAGCGAAGTCACCGCTGCGGAACCCGATGAGAGCGGGACCCGCATACCGGTAGACCTGGTCGCTGCGGAGGACACGAAGAGACGGGACCTCCACCCACGCCATGACGAGCGTCGTGCAGATGTCGGCATCGGCATCGGCATCGGCATCGAGCAGCCCCAGTCGGCGGATGGGCATCGTGTTGGTCACGGGACACAGTCCGAGGTCGCAGTCGAGCGCACCGCCCAGTGCCGCGTCGTCTTCGATGCCCGCGAGCGGCAGATCGACGTCGCCGTGCGTCTCGACGTGTGCCGTCCACACGCCCTCGTGGGAATGGGCGAGGGCGAGCGCGCGCCACCATCCGTCACCATGCACCGTCACACCGAGCGTGCGTGTGATCCACCCCTCGGTCGCGTCCAGGCTCCACGACAGGGCGTAGTCGTCGGTGATCGAGGTGCCGTGAGCGATCATCCCGTCGTCATCGACGCGTACTCGGGCGCGGTCAACTCGAGCCTCGTCGTCGATCCCCCGCCACGCGAGATCCAGGCGCTTCATGCACCTATCCTCGCCCCGAGCTCCGACACTGCCGACGACCCTCGAAGGAATGGCAGGGGTCGTCGTTCCTTCTCAGGGGACTGAAGAGGAGCAACGACCCCCGTCCGATCCGCGTCACTCCGCCGCGAGCGCGTCGATCTCCTCTCGCACGGCTGTCGCGACCTCGACGGCGTTCGGCAGGTCGGAGTGCACGCACACCGTGTCGACCGTGACGGTGCGGCTCTGGCCGGAGACGGTGCGCAGCAGGCCGGAGCCGACGGCATCCCGTGTCCGCTGTCGAGCGGATGCCACTTCGGTCGGCCGCGCACGCCGCTCGATGACGAGCACACCGTCGTCGTCGTAGTCGAGGTCGACGTAGAGCTCCGAGAAGAACGGCACGCCGACCTCGCGCGCCGCCTCTTCGTGCGCCGTGCCCTGAAGGCCGTAGACGCCGGCGTCGAACTGCGCCGCGACCTCGCAGACCCCCCGCATGATGTCGACGTCGGCCATCGCCATGCCGAAGAGCGCGCCGTGCGGCTTGACGTGATGAAGCGCTGCACCAACGTCGTCGAGGAACGCCACGAGCGCACCGACCTGGTACCGCACGAGGTCGCGCACCTCACCGGCATCCATCGCCATCGCCCGGCGCCCGAAGCCCACGAGGTCGGGGAGGCCCGGGTGAGCTCCGATCGTCACACCCCGCTCGGCGGCCTTCGCGACGACCCGGCGCATCTCGCTCGGGTCGCCGGCGTGCATGCCGCACGCGATGTTGACGGAATCGACGATGTCGAGGAGCGCATCGTCGTTGCCGAAGGAGTGGATGCCGATGGCCTCACCGAGATCAGCGTTGACGGTGACGCGCCTCATGCCTCGACCGTGTCGAGGCGGGGTGCGCGACGTGCGCCGATCGCACCTTCGATCGCGGCCGCGACGCCGAGCAGCGCGCGCTCCGAGTAGGGAGCCGACATCATCTCGAGCCCCACGGGCAGTCCGTGCGCCGTGAACCCGGCCGGGACGGTGATGGCCGGGAAGAGCAGCTGCGACGCGATGACGGTGTTGGTCGGGTACGTGAGGCACGTCCACCGGTCGGCGAAGATGTCGGCGTGGGTCGGGGCCGGGAGCTTCGAGTCGGGGAAGACGATCGCGTCGAGGTCGTGCGCGGCCATGATGCCGAGCACCTGCCGCTGGAACGCCGTCTGCGCGAGCACCCGCTCGAGGTACGCGGGGTCGTCGGTGGGGTCGAGCGGACCCGCAACGATCGCTTCGAGCAGGTCGAGCTTCTCGTGGTACTCCCCCGCTTCGACGATCGCCCGCATCGACTGCACCGGAAGGTCGGGCCGCGCTCCGACGAACGCATCCATGTCCTGCTGCGAGCGCGTCGTGTAGAGCGACGTGAATCCGACCTGCTCGTCGAGCCGGTCGATCTCGATCTCGACGAGGTCGGCTCCGGCGTCGGCGAGGGTTGCGAGGGCCGTCTCGAGAACGGATGCCGCCTGTGCGCCGTCGGGGTCGGTCTCGTCGGGGAAGGCCTGGCGCAGCACACCGAGACGCAACCCCTCGACGGAGCGCGGCGCCGCCGACTCGGCGTAGGTCGCTCCCCCACCGTCCACGACGACGGCACCCGTGAACTCGTCGCGTGCGTCGTATCCGACGAGCACGTCGAGCAGACGCGCGGCATCTTCGACCGTGCGCGTCATGGGGCCTGCTGTGTCCTGCGGGACGACGAGCGACGACATGCCCGCGCGGCTGATGAGCCCCGGGGTGACGCGCACACCGACGAGTCCACAGAAGGACGCGGGAAGCCGGATGGACCCGCCCGTGTCCTCACCGATGCCGACGAGGGCGAGGTTCGCCGCGACGGCCGTCGCCGAACCGCTGCTCGATCCGCCCGGGTCACGCGCGAGGTCGTAGGGGTTCTTGGTCACACCGCTGCGGGACGACGTCGAGAACCACGAGGTCGCGAAGTCGGGAAGCGTCGTCTTGCCGAGGATGATCGCGCCCGCGTCACGGAGCTTCGCGATCGCCGTGGCATCCTGCGCGGGGAGGTATTCCGCAGCGGCGACATTGCCGAAGGACGTCGGCATGTCGGCCGTCTCGATCTGGTCCTTCACGACCACGGGGACGCCGTGGAGCGGACCCGTCAGGTCTCCCGTGCGGGCGAACTCCGCGTCCAGTCGATCGGCCTGATCCCGCGCGTCGGAGGCGATCGTGATGATCGAGTTCAGCGCAGGACCTGCCGCGTCGACCGCGGCGATGCGGTCGAGGTAGGCGTCGACGAGGTCGCGGGCCGTGAACGCGCCCGAGCGGAATCCCTCGTGAGCGGCGGCGATGGTGAGTTCTTCGATCTGAGGTACGGACATGTCGTTCTCCTTTGTGTCGAGTCTGGCGGGTGAGTCTGGGGGTGGATGCTGAAGACCGGCGCCTACGCGGCCGGGCGGATGCGACGCGAGAACCGTACGTTCGCCAGCGCCGCGATGATGATGAGGCCCTTGATGATGTTCTGGTAGTACGGATCGACGTCGAGAAGGTTGAAGCCGTTCTGCAACGTCGCGAGGATGCCGACGCCGACCGCCGTGCGCCAGACGGCTCCCTTGCCGCCGGCGAGCGACGTTCCTCCGACGATCACGACGGTGAGCACGTCGAAGAGGAGATTGGCGCCCATGCTCGCCTGAGCGGAGCTGAGCTGCGACGCGCTGATGCCGCCCGCGAGTCCCGCGCACGCTCCCGACAGCACGTAGGCGAGGCTCACGACACGCGTCGTGTGGATGCCGGAGAGGTGACTGGCTTCGAGGTTGCCGCCCACGGCATAGACGTTCTGGCCATACGCCGTGTAGGCCAGGACGAGTCCGCCGACGACCATCACGAGGATCGCGACCATTCCCGAGTACGGAACACCGAGGAATCGCCCCGATCCGAGGATTCCGAAGTCGGCGAACGCGACGACGAAGGGGCGGTTGGCAGTCACGACGAGCGCGACACCGCCGAGGATGAGCGAGCTGCCGAGTGTCGCGATGAAGGGGTTCACCCGCAGCACGGTCACGATGAATCCGTTGAGGAGGCCCGCGAGAGCGCCCACGGCGACAGCGACGAGGAACGCGATCATCGGGGCCATCGTCTGTCCGAGGCCCGCCGCGACGACTCCCCCCAGCGCGAAGACGGCTGCGACCGACAGGTCGAATCCGCCCGTGATGACGACGTACGTCATGCCGACGCCCATGATCGCGATGGGAGCCCACTGACTCAGGATGTTCATGAGGTTCCCCGGCGCGAGGAACGCGGGCTGCGCGACCGTCACGATGACGACGAGCACGATGAGGGCGAGCACGACGCCGAAGGAACGCACGCGAGTCAGGGCGTCGCGGAGCGGGACGGGTGACGCGGTCTTGGTGGCGACGCTCATGCGGCGGCCTTCCGGTGGGTCTGCGAGAACGAGTGGGTGAGGATGTCGTGCACGTCGCATCCGCCGGGCAGTTCGGCGACGGCGCGACCCTGCGCAAGCACGATGACGCGATCCGAGTAGCGCGCGACCTCTTCGAGTTCGCTGCTCGCCCAGACGATGGCGAGGCCTTCGTCGGCGAGGGAGCGCAGCATCCCGAACACCTGCGCTTTCGCTCCGACATCGATTCCCCGCGTGGGTTCGTCGAGCAGAAGGAGGCGAGGCTCGCGGCTGATCTGGCGCGCGAGGAGGACCTTCTGCTGGTTGCCTCCCGAGAGCGTTCCGACGGAAACCGCCAGCCGATGCTCGGGGAGCGCCGCACGCGTCGCGAAGGGTTTCGCCCAGCGTGCGATGCGGCGTCGCGTGACGCGAATCGCACCGGCAGCACGCGCGAACGCGCCGATCGCGACGTTCCAGCTCGACGCGCGATCGAGCACGAGGCCTTGCGCCTTTCGGTCTTCGGGAGCCAGCACGATGCCGATCCGGGCGGCCGCCCGCGGTGATCGCGGCCAGGCGACGGGGCGGCGATCGATCGACATCGAGCCGGCCTCGAGCGTGCCCGCTCCCGCGAGCGCCGTGAGGAGGCGTGAGCGTCCCGACCCGACGAGTCCCGCGAGACCGACGATCTCGCCGGCGCGCACCGTGAGGTCGGGCAGGTCGACGCCGGGGCCGCGCACGCCGCGCACATCGAGGACGACGGGATGCTCCTGGTCGCGCGGCGCGCGGGGCTCGGGCGGCGAGACGGCACCGACCATCTCCGTCACGAGAGCGTGGTGCGTCCACTCCGCCGCGGGGGCGGTCGCGACCATCCGTCCCGCCCTCATAACGCTCACGGTGTCGCACACGTCGAGGACCGCATCGAGGTCGTGCGAGACGTAGAGCACCGTGACGCCGCGGCTGCGGAGGTCGCGGATGATGCCATGGAGCCGTTCGATGTCGGCAGGACCGAGGGATGCCGTGGGCTCATCCATCACGACGATGCGCCGGTCGCGGGCGAGCGCGCGCATGATCTCGAGGAGCTGCTGCGCGCTCGTCGAGAGCGACCCGGCACGCGCGCCGGGCGCGATGTCGACCCCGAGGCGCTGACCGATCTCGCGGAAGCGAGCGCGAGCGCGGCGGCGGGAGAGGATGACACCGCTCCGCGGCGGATCTCCGAGGAAGACGTTGTCGCACGCCGTGAGCTCGGGGATGATCGTGAGCTCTTGGTAGATCATGGCGATCCCCGCCGCGGAGGCGGCGTGGACATCGGCGGGAACGGCGGCACCGTCGACGAGGACGGTCCCCTCGTCCGGAGTGACAGCACCGGCGATCGTCTTCATGAGAGTCGACTTTCCGGCTCCGTTCTCTCCGACGATCCCGTGGACCTGGCCGGCGGAGACGTCGAGGCTCACGGCGTCGAGCGCGACGACTCCCGGGTATGCCTTGCGCAGGTCTCGCATCGACAGGGCGATGCGCTCTCCGGACGAGGGGACGATCATGGCTCAGTACTCCGGTGTGAAGGTGTCCGCGTTGTCGCTCGTGATGAAGATCGAGCCCGGACCATCGACGACGACGGGTGCGTCGCCGAGGAACGTGAAGCCGGGGGTCGACTCCCCCGTCTCGATCGCGCGCGCGAGCTGCACGAAGCCGTAGGCCGACTCTTCATAGGGAAGGAGCACCGAGGTGCCGCTCCAGGCGCCGTCGACCACCTTCGCGACGCCGTCGGTCGTGCCGCCGACGCTGTAGATGCGCACGTCGGTGCCGGGCGTCTTTCCGCTGGCCGTGATGGCCTGCTCGACGCCGCGCGTCATGTCATCCCACGACGACACGACGATCGAGACGTCGGGGTTCGCTGCAATCGCGTCCTGCACGACAGTGAGCGCCGCAGCGGGATCGAAGTTGCCGGGCTGGTCCGACACGACGGTCACGTTGGGGTATTCCGCGGATGCCGCGGCGATCGCGCTCTCCCAGCGGGTGAAGAGGTCGCTTCCCACGAAGCCGCCGACGGCGACGGCCTCGCATTCGCCTTCGCACGACGCGAAGGCGTTCTTGACGTGTTCCGTGAAGAACGACTCCGTCTGCATCCCGACGAATCCGACGGTGCCCTCGGTGTAGTCGGGGTTGCCGCACATGGGGCTGTTGATGGTCGCGACAGGCTTGCCGGTTTCGAGGAGGACGTCGAGGTCGGAGCATCCCGAGGTCGACGCGACGGGCGAGAACAGGTATCCGTCGAAGCCGCGCTGGACGGCGTCCTGCACCTGCGCGAGCTGTGCGGCGGGGTCGAAGTTGGCGTCGAACACGACGAGCTCGGCGTTCGCTTCAGCGGCCATGTCCTCCGCACCTTGGAGGCGCGTCTGGCAGTAGGCGTTGGCCGCGGCGCACTCGGTCAGGTAGGCGATCGTCGCGCCCTCGAGGTCGGGAAGACCCGCGTCGAGGTACTCGATCGTCGTCGCCATGGCCGAGTCGTCGGCGACGGCGGTCGCGCTGGTGCTCGGCGCACCGGCATCCGTTGCCGGCGTCGGGGCGCTGCAGGCGGAAAGGGCGATGGCGGACAGCAGCAGTGCGGCCGCGGGAAGGAGGGAGCGTTTCATGTCGAGCCTCTCGGGTTGATTGTCTAACATTCAACGTTCGAATTATTACTTCAGCGTGGCCGACTTGTAAACCATGTGTTTCGATAGGCAGTGGACGAAGGAGACGGATGGGAATCTTCACGCCCGAGCCGCTGGGAAGACGGGATGCCTCGGGCCAGATCGCGCGCCAGCTGCGCACCGCGATCTCGGACGGCATCTGGTCCCCCGGCGAGCGCCTCCCTTCCGAGGTCGAGCTCGCGGAGGCCTTCGACGTGTCTCGGGCCACCGCCCGCGAAGGGCTCAAGCTGCTGTCAGCGATGGGGCTCGTCGTATCGGCGCGCGGCAGCAACGGCGGCACGTTCGTCGCCGTCCCCGACTCGGAAGAGGTCGCGGAGCAGCTCGCCGATGCGATCCAACTCTGGTACCGGGCGGGCAACGTCTCCGTGCGCGACGTCGACGAGGCCCGCTGGGTGCTCGAAATGCACTGCGTCGAGCTCGCCGCGCTCCGTCGCGACGACGACGACCTCGCGGCGATCAAGCAGGCGGTGGATGCCAGCACCGACCCGTCGCTGCCCATGCCGGAGTGGCTCGATCTCGACCTCACGTTCCACACGGCGATCACCCGCGCGGCGCGAAACCCCATCCTCGAGCTCGCGATGACGTCGGTGCATCTCGCACGACCCGCGACGAACTCCGTCTTCGTCGACCAGCTCGACCGCGACCTCGTGTCGCAACAGCACGAGGCGATCTACCTCGCGATCGCGGCGAGCGACCCCGACGGAGCACGTGCCGCGTTCCAGAACCACGTCGGATATCTCGACGAGACCCGTCGACAGGCGCTCAAGGAGACGAGCCCCGACAGCGTGCTCGTCTCGACCCTCCCCCCGATGCGCCCGACCCACCGCTGAGCGAGCACCGACCTGGCGCATGTCGCTAGAGTTCACGGGTGCGCGGAAAGAACCGGATCGGCTACGGCATCGGCATCGTCGGTGTCGGCGTGGCCATCGCGCTCGGCGCACCGGCGCTCTGGGCACGCGAGTCTTGGCTCGGTTGGGTGGTCGCGCTCGGCATCCTGACCATCATCGGAGGCGCAGCGCTCGTCGTCGCGGGACTGACCGTCTGGTCTCGAGACCGTCGCGCGCTCGTGGCCTCACCGGCGAGGGAGCCCCGCACCGATACGGCCCCCACCACCCAGTGGAACCGCGAGTACACCGCGCCGGGGGTCCTCACGTTCACCAACACGGGCCTCCCGACGGAGCTGCGCTTCATCAAGCCCTGGTCGTCACACTCGACGGTCGACACCGACTTCAGCCTGCCCATCAAGGTGGGCAGCGGCGATGCGATCACTGTTCGCTACGAAGCCCGTGAACGCGACAGGATCACCCTGCACTGGCGCACGCCTCCCTCTGGCGAATTCCAGAAGCACAGCTTCCGCGTGGAGGCGACCACCGCACCCTGACGTGAACGCGGTTCAGCGCGACCTGGAGCGCCTCCGGCACCTCAACCGCTCGCGGTGCGCGGTCGACTTCGAGCATCACCTCGATCTCGTCGCCGATCCCATTCCACGTCTTGACACGGGTGTCAGCGTTGAAGCTGATGAGCTCTCCCGGACGGTCCACGACGTCGCCAGTTCGACGTGCCGCGACGACGCAAGTTCTCTCGCATCGAGATCGGCGTCGTAGCAGAGATCAGCGTGACCGCAGACGAGATCCCGATGTCCTTCTGCACTTGAGCTCGCTTACGTGGGGCAGAGTGGGAGCCATCCGGAAGAGTGGGGAGTGCCAATGACGCAGTCGCAGAAGGTTGCGAAGGAGTTGAACCGACTCCTCGCGTCGGGGCACATCTCCCTCCAGGCTTTGACCGCGATCACCCGAATCGACTCCGACAGACTGACGGCATTGCTCCATGAGGAGCACCACGGCACTGTCAACGTGGCGTCGGATGCACCGCCACTCACGGACGCAGAGAGCACCCGCGTCTCCGTTCTCACAGCGCTGCTGACGCACGTTGCCGAGATCGACGACGATGAACGGCTTCGCGGCATCCTCGAGTCTCTGACGGCCGAATGTCGGCTCACGTTGGAGAACATCGCACAGTTGACCCGCGTCGACCTCGACGATCTCAAGCGGGCCGTCAATGACCCCGGATCCGTCTCGCCAGCGACGAAGTACACGATCGCTCTCAGGTGCTCCTACCTCATCAATGCCGCCAATCTGGCGCGACCGCGGGAGGAGCTGCCGCAGTAGCAAAGCGTGACCTATCGTTATTCGATGCACTTCGATCGAATCTCGATAGATGATCTCGGCAAGCCGATGGCGCCCCTCACCCGTCAAGAAGCGCGAGCGCTCGACGTGTTGGTCTCGGCCACGATCTTCATCGGCACAGTCCTCGTGGGCGGATGGTCGGCTCTGGTCGCCCTCCTCGGCGTGGGCGGCGGATACGACGATCCGTCAACCGCAGCAGGGTGGATCGAAGAGCTGAACGGCTCGGCGCAGCTACTCCTTCGCACGACGACACTCCTCGCCATCTGCGTCTTCGTCACTTTCGCCGTCGCCATCGGTGGCGCGCATCTCCGCCGGAGCTTGTCGACTGTCATGGGAATCGTCTGCAGCATCCTTCTTACCGCTGCGCTCCTCGTCGTGACGTCGGCGGCTGGTCAGCTCGACGCCTTCGCTCAACGCGGGACGGATGCGGTCGGCAACACACCCGCTGCCATTCGAGGTTGGAGCGACACGTCCGCCGAGCCCGCCCTCACGATCGAGCAGGCCCGAGCCGACATGCTCGCGATGATCGAGGGCAGCCTTGCCGCGGCCTCACCACCTGTCATCGGCCAAGACGGATTGGCATTCATCACAGACCCGAGCATGTTGCGGGCGGAGGCTTGCGGCGATTCCGGCACCCGCTACACCGCAGCAATCGACGTGAGCACGTCGGACAACCCCCGGTCGGTTGCAGCCATCCTCGCCCGATGGGATTCCGCCGACTACCTAGCCGATCGAGCAATGCAGGAGGACATCCGCTACAGCGCGACGATGCCGGTCGAGCGAATGAGCATCCTGGACTCAACGACGATCGATGGACTGGTTCACATCGACCTCCAAAGCGCGTGCGCTGTCGCTGCAGGCGACTGACTCGAAGAGGGTTCTTCTTTCGCAGAGCGCCCCCGGCAGAGTCGGTCCCGGTCTCTTGCTGACGCGCAGTCCGCTCAGTGCGAGGGGCGGAGCTGGTCGGCGCTGAGGAGAGCCGTGTCGGGGTTGCAGCCGTACTCGCCGGGTTGCACGAGTTCGATGGGCGCGTGGACGTCCGTCACGACGCCGTCTTCGCTCTTGACCAGCGTGCAGTCGTAGCCCTGTCCCATCGCGACGCCGACTCGCTCTTTGCCGGAAGACGAGTCGATGAGCACGCGAGGAGCAGCCGCTACCTCGTACTCCCCGGTGGGTGTGTCGAGGCGCGAGACGATCGTCGCGGCGATGTCGCTCTCGCTCGCGGGCGACCCGGTCTGGATCCGCTCGAGCAGAACCGCGTGGATGACGTCCTGCGCGTTGTCGACGACCACCTCGACGATCCGTGTGTCCGGCGGCGGGGTGACCGGCGCAGCATCCGCGGGGCAGTCGATCGGCTCGACCCCGTCAGACGTCGACCACTCCCCGACCTTTCCGTAGTAGTCGAAGGCGACGCGATAGCAGTGCGCGATCGCTTCGCCGTACGGGTTCTCGGTCGGATTGACACGGAAGTCCAATTGCCCCACGGGATCGATGAGCTCGGTCGCTTCAAGAGCCGCGATACGGATCAGGTCGATGTGCGGGAAACCGAAGGGCATGCTCTGCGCTTTCGCCACGGCTGAGCGCGCCCAGCCGTTGATGTCGTCGATGAGGCGCCCGTCCATTGCCCTGACCAGCTCGGCGACATCAACCTGAGCCTGGCTCTCGACGCGTTGCTCCTCCCCGGGCATCTGAGGCAGGGTTGAGGGCGACATGCACCCGGCGAGCGCGGTCGCGCCGAGCACGAGCGCTATGACGATCGCAGGCAGGCGTCGGCTGCGCGACGAGACAGGCATGCGCGCACCGCTCACGAGGCGATCGAGGGGAACACCCAGCTGCCGTCGGTGATCTCTGGGCGCGGACGGTACAGACGGATGAGGTAGTTCCACCCATCGGTGACCGGAATCGCGTTCGGCGTGCCCTCGGGATAGTCACCGAAACGCACGGTCGTCGATCCGTCGTCGTTCTTGACCGCCGTGATGTTGTTGACGGTGTAGGCGTCGCGGTCGTTCGGTTCGAAGAAGCCCTGCGCGTTGTAGACCGAGATCGACCAGAACCCGTCGACGGGAACATCGCCGACGGTGAGCTCATACTGCCCGACCGGGAGGCGCGGGTCGACGCCGATGTAGGCGGCTTCGCTGCCCGGCAAGCCGCCCCATCCGGCCGCCGTGCCGATGAGGTGGCGAACGGGATCGACCTCGTCCTTCGTGCCGAACATGCGCTCGAACCCCGTGAGGTTGCGGGCGAGAGAGAGGAGCGCATCCCGCGTCTCGTCGAAGGTCTCGTCGTCGTAGTCGGGGTACGAAAAGGGCTCGGCGGAGTTGCTCGCCAGGGTGACCTGCTGCTGAAGCGTCGTCACCTCGGCCACATCTGCGGGGTCGGTCGGGTCGACGAGGATGCGAACGGCCACGAACACGTAGCGACTCCCCAGCTCGTCGGCGAGGAGTTCGTGCTCGCCCGCGTCGTGGAAGATTGCCTCGACGAAGTGGTCGTCGTTAACGACCATCGCCGACAGGTACCGCTCCCCCGCGTCGGGGAGCGACAGGGTCGCACCGTTCGCCACATCGACCACGGCGAAGCTGTAGAGAGTGTCTCGATTCAGCCGAATCACCGTCTGCTTGTCGATCGCCGCCGGCTCGGTGTTGTGCAAGAACCGGTTGATCCCACCCGCAGTCTGCTGCAGGTCGTGGAACATCCGATCTGTCTCGGCGCGAACGAAATTATCAGCATTCACCGTGATAGCCACGCGCCCCATGGTTCCACACAGTCGGGCTCCGCGGTGGGTGCCGGTCGGTCAGTGCGAGGACCTGGGCTGGTCGGCACTGAGGAGCGCCGTGTCGGGGTTATACCCATACTCGCCGGCCAGTTCGACGATCCGGGCGTCAGCGCCGTCGAGAACCGGACCCGAAGCGCGAGATCCCCCGAATCGTGTGCGCTCTCATCGGTGCGCGGTTCATAACTCCGCCTCGATGGACTCGACACCGCCGCCTCAGCCCGGAATTCCGCGGCTGAGGTCGGGTGCGAACACCGCTGAGACTGAGTTATGGACCGCTCCGGTGAGGCCACCCGCTGTCCGGCCCGCCGAGCACTGTTGACAGGTTCGCCGAGCGCCACTGATTCGACGGCGGCGGTGATGTCCGGCTGGGAGTTCGATCCCGCCTGGCGGCGCAGCTGAGCCCCCCCCCCCCCAGAGGGATGCCGGCGAGTCGCGAATCGCCGACATGACGAACTCGGTCCAGTGGCCGATCGATCGCTGCGGATCCATCGCTTGACGCACAGGCTTATGGTTCTGCATCTCGAGATATCCGCGCCGTGGAGGCTGCCGAGGCGCCGGCGTGGAAGACACCGGGTTACGCCCACCGCACGCCGGCGACGAGCTACACGAGACGCGCGGGGTGTAACGTGACGATCTCCCCACCGATGGCCGCCGAGGATCCGGAGCGCACATGTCGACGCCAGACACCCACCACCGCGTCATTTTGATCGTGCGGATCGTCAGCGCCCTCGCGTTGCTGGCGGCAGGCGGCATCCATCTGTTCCTGGTCTTCACCGGCACGGGCGGCCTGCTGGGCGTTGCTTTCGTGCTCAACTTCATCGCCGGCCTGGTGCTGGGCGTCGGGATGCTCGTGGTCCCGCGTCGATTCCTGCTCGGCGTCACGGCACTCGGGTTGTTGTTCATGGTGGCGAGCCTCGGGGCGCTCGTGATCGCCCTCACCGTGGGGCTGTTCGGCATCCAGTCGCGATGGGACTACCCACTCGTTCCTGAGACGGTGATCGTTGAATCGATCGGGGTGGTCGTCCTGGTCGTCGCCACGGTGATCGTGTTCGGGGATCGGCGGGCCCAGCTCACCCTGCGTCGCTGAATGCGGCGACGAACCTGTCACGAAAGGCATCCATTCGCCACACCGGAGCGTCGGGCGACGGACGGAATCCGGCATCCCACTCCCACTCCCGTGTGCGCTCGAATACCTCGGGATCCTTCGACACGATCGTGATGGGCACGTCGGCGTCGGCTGTCTCGCCGCTGACGATGCGTGAGGGCTGATGATCGCCGACGAGCACCAGCACGAGGTTCGTTGGGTCGTAGGTCTCGAGGAACGACAGCGTCGAGCCGAGGGAGTACTGGATGGACTCGGCGTACGCGGCGCGCACGCGCTCGGGATCGGGCCAGACGCCCTCCCCGGTGTCGCGCGGCTGGGTGTCGAAAGTCGCGTGGTCGCCGACGTCGACCCACGGGACGAGCCGCGGAGTCGGCGTCCATGGCGTGTGCGACGAGACAAGATCGACCTCGGCCATGATCGGGGCGCCGTTCTGCGATAGCTCTTCGTCGAAGAAGCGGTGCCACGTGAACTGGTCGGGTACGCGCGCGAAGCCGAAGGCGGGCCCGTTGAAGGCCAGGGCACGCTCGTCGAGCAACCGGTCGTAGCCGTAGAACGCGGCGCCCTCGGGCCAGGGCTCGGTGTGCGCGGGGTTGACAGCGACGGTGCGCCAGCCCGCGTCGCCGAAAAGGCGACTGATCGTCAGGCGGTCGCTCGCTAGCAGGGTGTCGTACTTCTGTTGCGAGTCGACCCACGTGCCGCTCTGGAGGGCGCCGTGGGCGAGCCAACTCACGCCGCCGAAGGTCGGTGAGGTGAGGAACGCGCTCTCGGCGCGGTATCCGCTGCGAGTCAACCGCGCCGCGTGCTCGTCGATGACGCGGCTGATGCCCGCCATCGGCCCGGTGCCAGACACAGCGACCTCACCGTAGCTCTCGACAAATGCGATGACGACGTCCTTGCCACGGAGCGCGGTGAGGAGGTGGTCGGTCGGCCGTTCGGCCAGCGGGTCTTCTCGCAGAGCCTCGGCGAAGGCATCCCGGTCGCGGATGCTCTGTGCCGTCTGCGCGACTGTCGTGGAAAGGGATGTGGTGATATCGGCCGCGGCGAAAGACGCGCCGGATGGATGCTGCACCCCGGTGATCGCGAGGACGCTCCAGGCAATCGCGGCCGCTGCGACCGCGGCGCGCCCGCGGGGGCCGGCGTCGGAGAGCGTGCGTGCGCATCGGAGCGCGCATCTCGCAATCACCGCGATCGCAGCGATCGCGAGAGCGACGACGAGCGCGGCAACGAGTGTGGCGATGACCGGCCCCGCGACATCTTCCACCACCCGGTAGGCGTTGATCAGCGCGCGCCAGTCCTCAGTGGGAGCGAAGCCGCGATCGATCGTCGCGAGGAACGCCAGATCGAGCAGGGCGATCGCCGCGGCGACGACGGTGAAGGTTGCGAAAGCGTAGGCGACGAGGCGTTGCGGTGTGGCGTGCGGCAGGGCGAGGGTGAGGAGCAGGAGGACGATCGTCTCCAGCGGGAGGCGTGCGGCGGACACAGTGGCGCTGCTGAGCATGCCGGGAAGGAGCGGCGCCGCGATGATCGTTGCCCAGGCGAGGGCGTTCAGCAGTACTGCCCTCGTCGATTCCGCTGGCAACGGCGTGAGCGGTGCTGGCCCGGTGCTCACGGGTCGCGCCGTGGTGAGTGCGGCGCGGCGGTCTGCAGCGCAGTCACCGTGACGCCGTCGATCGTTTTGTCACCACCCATGTCGGCATCGTAAGCCGAAAATCGCGGCTGGTTCAGCGGACGGTGCCCTCGCGCCCGCTCCGGGCGGCCTCGAGTTCCGGCGTGAGATCCACCGCCGATCCGTCGTCGGGAAGCCACCGGAACCGCGCCTGAACGGATGCCGGTGCGTCACGGATCGCCGCGCGCATCCCTGCCTCGCCGTCGCGGAAGTGCGACCAGCCGTCGTAATGCGCCGGGATCGCGATGACCGGCTCGAGCTCGGAGACGAGGGCCACGGCATCCGCACCCGTCATCGTGTACTCGAGCGGACCCGTCGCGCCGAACCGCACTCCCCCGGCGTTCACGATCGCGACGTCGACGTTCAGGTGCTGCGCGACGCGACGGAGGCGACGCGTCAGCACGGTGTCGCCTGTCACCCAGACGTCGTCGCGCAGGTGGCATCGTCGGCGGATGCGGAAGCCGATGACGTCGCCCACGATCCGCGTGGTGAGGGCCGGGCCGTGCCGGGCGGGCGTGGCCGTGATGCGGAGCGGTTCGCGCCCCGCACTCTCCAGTACGACCGAGTCGTCGGCGGCGAGCCCGTGAACCGTCGGCAATCCGAGGCGCGCGGCCCCGCTCATCGTCGTGACGATATGCTCCGCTCCGGGGAGGAGCGCGCGGCCGGCGTCGTCGAGATTGTCGGAGTGGTGATCGTGGCTCAGCAGGATGACGTCGAAAGGGCCGCGCTCGTCCGCTCCGACCGTGGGCCCGAGGGTCTTGACGCTCGATGTGCCGAACGCGAAGCGATAGCGGCGCCCCGGCGGATCGAAGGTCGGATCGACAAGGACCCGCCATCCGTCGAGCGCGATGAAGACCGTCGGACCCCCGACTCGTGTGACGCGCATGGTCTCTCCTGAGGACGGTCCTCCCACCGGGATCGAGTTGGCGTAAATGTTGCCCTTTCGGGGCGTCCACGCGACATTTACGACAACTCGATCCCCAGGGGCGGGCTGAGGCGGGGGTGCGACGGTGTGCTAGGCGTTCGTTCGGTCGGTGACGGGCTGCGCGTGGGCGACGGTCCACTCCAGGGCGTAGTCGGCGACAGCCTCCCACCCGGGTGCCCCGCAGGTCCAGTGGTCGCGGCCCTCGAACTCGTGGTACTCCGTCAGGCTCGGCGACTTCGCCCAGTGCTTCGCGTTCGACTTGTTGACCGCCGGCGGCATGATGTGGTCCTCGCTCCCGCCGATGAACAGCAGCGGAGCGCGTTCGACGGAGTAGTCGACCCACGTCTCCTGGTGTCCGGGCTGGAAGTTCGCCAGCAGCCCGTACGCCCACACCCAGTTGCCGGGCGCGGCGATCGCGTAGCGTTCCCACGAGGCATCCGATTCTTCGCGCGACAGCGTGTTCGCGAAGGCGTAGTGCCACTCCTCCTTCGTGAACCCGACCGCCCTGTGGAAGTTGGCGGGGTTCTTGAGGGCGGGGAACAGCGACCGCGCCTGCGAGAGCGGCGTGATGCGGACGCCCTCCGTGGGCGCCGAGTCGATGACGGCTCCGGCAGCGCCGAGTCCGCGGGCGAGGAGCAGCTGCGTCATGATGCCGCCGAAGCTGTGCCCCATGATGATCGGCGGCTTCGGAAGCGCCTCGATGACGCCCGCGAGGTGGTCGACGGTCTCGGGAACCGTGAGGTTCGCGATGATGTCGGTGTTCTCGCGGAGCGCTTCGACTTCGATCTCGAAGCCGGGATATGCCGGCGTCAGAACCGTGTACCCCTTCGCTTCGTAGCGGGCTTTCCACTCCTCCCAGCTGCGGGGCGTGACCCACAGGCCGTGGATGAGGACGATGGTGTCGGGCTTGTCGGTGGTGCTCATGAGGGACGGTCCTTCCGATCTCGTGGCGGGGTGGAGCGGTCAGCGGGTGATGAAGGTCAGGATGTCGGTGTTGAGGCGCTCCCGGTCAGTGTCGGGGAGGCCGTGGGCGCCGCCCTCGTAGACGATGAGCTCGGCGCCGGAAACGAGCTCGGCCGAGAGCTTGCCGCTGATCGGGAACGGCACGATCTGGTCGTCGTCGCCGTGGATGACGAGCGTGGGGACGTCGATCTTGGCGAGATCCGGCCGGAAGTCGGTCGCGCTGAATGCCGCGATGCACTCGTAGGCGTTGCGGGTTCCCGATGCGAGGCCCTGGAGCCAGAAGGCATCCCGTGTCCCCTGCGGCACGTCGCCCGTGCGGTTGTTGCCGAAGAACGGGCCGTCGGCGAGGTCGCGGTACAGCTGCGACCGATTGGCGGCCTCGCCCGCACGAATCCCGTCGAACACGTCGATCGGAAGCCCGCCGGGATTGTCGTCGGACTGCACCATGAGGGGCGGAACCGCCGACACGAGGATGACGCGAGCGACGCGCTCCGTGCCGTGGCGTCCGACGTAGTGGACGATCTCGCCCCCGCCTGTCGAGTGACCGACGAGGGTGAGGTCGCGGAGATCCAGGTGGTTGATCAGGCAGGCGAGATCGTCGGCGTACGTATCCATCTCGTTGCCTCCCCACGTCTGGGTCGATTTACCGTGCCCGCGGCGGTCGTGGGCGATCGCACGGTGCCCGTTCTGGGCGAGAAAGAGTGCTGTCGCCTCCCAGGCATCCGAGTTGAGCGGCCAGCCGTGGCTGAGGAGGACCGGCGAGCCTTCGTTCCCCCAGTCTTTGTAGAAGATCTGGGTGCCGTCTTCGGTCGTGACGTAGGGCATGACATCCTCCTGTGGTTCTGGATGCCGCCATCGTGCTCGTCCACCTCACCACGGCGCACCACGTGGCGTTCGTAGTCCGACGGCGAGGGTGCCTCGGCTGCGACGCGATGAGCGCGCTACGTGGTCTGCGGAAAGTGCTCGGCGAGCTGACGACGCGACGTCACATCGAGCTTTCGGAAGACTTTCCGCAGGTGGTAGTCGACGGTGTTGGCGCTGATGAACAGGGCAGCCGCGATCTCCGCGTTGGTGGCGCCATGCCCGGCCATCCGCGCGATCTCCGCCTCCTGGGCGGTGAGATCACCCCGCAGCGGAGGCGTCGCTCGTTGCGGGTCTCCCCCGGCCGCCAGCTCACGCCTCGTGCGTCGAGCAAAAGCGTCGGCTCCGACGTCTTCGAAGATCGAAAGCGCCCGAGTGAGCTGCGCGCGCGCCTCGGTGCGGCGGCGAACTCGCCGCAGCCACTCGCCGAAAAGAAGCCGGGTGCGGGCCTGGTCGCTGCGATGACTGCCTGCACTCAGATGGGCGATGGATTCCTCGAAGTACGTCTCGGCGTCGGCATCCGTCGCCAACAGGGCCCGGCACCGCGCGTCCAGCCCCCGCACCCACGGAGTGCCGGCGACCTCGGCGTACCGGTGAAGGTCTTGCGCGGCGGTGCGAGCCGCGTCGCGGTTGCCGCTGCGGACGGCGGCCTCGATCAGCTCCGGGATGTGGTGGAACGACGCTTGCATCTGCGGGTTCGCGACGAGGTCGGACAAGCGATCGAAGGCCCGCTGGTACTCGCCATCCGCGATCTCGTTGATCGCGAGAGCCCCGATCGTCATGCGGGCGATGCCCCCGAAGCCAGCTTCGCGCATCCCGTGTGAGATCTGCTCGACCGTGGCACGTGGCATCCCCTGCCAGGCCAGAAGTGCGGAGTTGACCATCTGCTGCTCGACATAGCCGAGTGCGCGCCGGAGTTCGTCCGCCTGCGCAAGGTACTCACCTGCCAGCCGCGGGTTTACGCGAGACAGCTCGACGGCGCTGAGCACCCACAGTGCGGCATCGACCTCGCGCAGGGCTCCCATCTGCTGCCCAACGCGGACTGTTCGGCGGAGAAGTTCCGATGCGGCATCGGCATCCCACAACCCGACGGTCGGATTGACGGAGTAAAAGCTGAACTCGAGCAGTGCCGCGTCGTCGAGCTCGCGCAACATCGTCACCGCGTCCCGCAGCCGTGGGGCTGCGGTGGCGTAGTCGTCGAGGATGAATGAACTCGTGGCGGCCAGCGCGACCGCGTAGTGGCCGTCGAGAACGCCGGCTCCCTCGCGTACGCGTCGCGCGACCTGGTCGATCGTCACGCCTTGGGTGCCCTGCTCGCTGGTGTGGGCGAAGGTCAGCGCCATCAGGAGCGGCTTCTGTTCGAGTTCGGGCGCGATGTCGTGGAACTCGTCGGCGGCCTCGAGCAGACCCACGACTCCGTGCCGGAGTTCGACGGGGTCGGAGAGAAAGAGGGCGCACAGTGCGCCGACCATGAGCGTCCGGCCGCGCCCGATACGATCGAGCTGCGACGTGTCGACGCGCTCGAGCAGCTGGCGGGCGAGCAATGCGGCGCCCGATCCGATGGCCGCCTCCGCTGCCGACACGAGCAACTGGTGGCTCGCCGCAGGCTCGGGGGCGATCTCCGCGGCACGAGCGAGCAGACGAGCGCGCGATCCCAGTCCACCGCGCGCCGCGACGAGGTCGGCGACGGCGGCGAGCTCTTCCGAGACCTCCGCGCTCAGTCCGCTGCTCGCTGCAGCGGCATGCCAGGCGGCCAGCTCCCGCTGCCCGCGAGCCGCAGTCTCTGCTCGTAAGGCGCCGTGCACGCGGCGACGATCCGGATCCGCCGCGCTGTTGTAGACGGACGCTTGCACCAACGGATGCCGGAACCGCACCGAGTCGTGCACTGACACCAGTCCAGCCCGCTCGGCCGTCGCGGATGCCGCATCGTCCAGGCCCAGAGCGGTCGCGGCGGACCGGACAACGGATGCATCCCCCGTGGACTCTGCAGCGGCAACGAGCAGCCACAGCCGTGTGTGTTCCGGCAGCGAACGCACGCGCTCGGTGTAGTGCGCCTCGAGCTGACGCCCGATGGGAGTCGGTGAGTGCGCGATCGCTGCGGCCGTCAGCTCCTCCGCCGTCCACTCCGACCCCAGCTCACGAAGCGCCAGCGGGTTTCCACCAGACAAATTCACGAACTCTGCGACGATCGACGGATCCAGCTCGCCATCCACCGACTCGCGCAGCAGAGTCGCACCCGACTCGGCGTCGAGGCCGGCCAACTCCAGCCGAGGGACTCCGGCCAACGCCCGCGAGACCTCCTCGTCGGGTCGCGTGGCGAAAACGACGGCAACCGCCTCCGCCGACAATCGCCTCGCAACGAAACCCATCACGTCCAGCGACTCGCGATCGAGGAGATGCGTGTCATCCACGACGCAGATCGTCGGGATGTCGTCGCCTGCCGCGGCCAGGAGCGACAGCGATGCGAGACCGACAAGTGCGCGCTGCGGCGGCGCACCTATCGCGAGCCCCGAAGCCACCCCCAGCGCCGTCTGCTGAGCCTCGGGGATACTCCCCGTGTAGGACGAGAGCGGTCTACCGAGCCGTTGAAGCGCGCTGAAGGCCAGCGATGACTCGGCCGCGAAGCCGGTAATTCGCATCACCCGCATGCCCGCGACGTCTTCAAGGGCTGCTTCGAGCAACGTCGTCTTGCCCACTCCGGCATCGCCCTGCACCAGCAAGGTGCCCCCGGCTGAGTTCCGGGCGGCAGCAAAAAGGGACCGAAGCGTGTCCAACTCCGAGCCCCGGCCGAGAAGCGCCTTCATGTGTGTTATGCACGACACCGTAGACCCAAACCGTGCACCGTTGGCATCCCGATCTGAAACGCCCAGGCGACCCGCGTTCCCCGTCCATCCGCATCCCGATCGGGATCAGGCGACGTCGGTGGTGCTCCGCAGTGAGCGGGTCATCTGACCGAGCAACCTGAAAGCACTCTCTCGCTCGGATGGCGTGAGGTCGTTCAGCATCCGTAGTTCGACCGCGCGCACCGCGGCGCTGGCCTCTTCCAGCTGCGCTCGACCCT
The DNA here is from genome assembly GCF_006715145.1 of Microbacterium sp. SLBN-146. Lineage (NCBI taxonomy): Bacteria > Bacillati > Actinomycetota > Actinomycetes > Micrococcales > Microbacteriaceae > Microbacterium > Microbacterium sp. SLBN-146. The sequence goes on along the minus strand of NZ_VFMR01000001.1, from coordinate 2,211,633 downwards.
TGGCGGTGAGCTGTGCCGGGATCGCTCGCCCCACGGGAGCAGTCGGCGGCCGCGACACGGCTCCGTCGCGCTCGAGCGCCTGCAGCAGCACGTTCATCGATTGGCGGGTTACGAAGGCCCCGCGAGCGAGATCCGAGTTCGACAACCCGGGCCGTTGAGCAAGAAGTTCGAGGCACGCGTAGTGGGTGACGGTCATCCCCAGCGGGCGGAGCACCTCTTCCATCGCAACCCGGAGCGCGGTCGCTGCCTCCTTGAGCAGGTATCCCATCGATGTTTCGAGGTCCACGCCGCGTTCCACTTGACTCATGTCAGAAGTCTGACATAGATTTGGAATGTCAGAAGACTTACATCGAAACGAGGACATCATGGCCGTCACCGGGCCCGACTTCATCTCCCTTCAAGTTCGCGATCTCGAGGCGTCGCGAGCGTTCTACGAGCAGTACCTTGGGCTGGTCCGTTCCCCCGCAGGGCCGCCACACGCGGTGGTCTTCGAAACGAAGCCGATCGCCTTCGCGATCCGCGACCTCGCGCCCGGCGTCGAGCTTGATGCCGTATCGCAGCCGGGTCTCGGAGCTGCCATCTGGCTGCACGCGACGGATGTCCAGGCAATTCACGACGCTCTCGCCAACGACGGGCACATGATCGTGGCTGATCCGATCGACGGCCCCTTCGGGCGCACGTTCACCTTTGCGGACCTCGACGGCTACCACATCACACTCCACGACCGTGCCTGAACGATCGGCCGAGCAGCGGAACGACTGCCGCGTCTTTCCGGAGAGCGTGACACCGAAGCCGGAGCGCAATCACCGGCCGTGACGCCGGTCGCCGAGTCGCCGTCGGCTCCTCCTCGCGCCCCCAAACGCTCACGTCCGATCTGGGACGTGCCCGCTAGTCTGACCGCGTGCAGCGAGACATCTACGATCTCTTGAACCTCGTCTTCAACGGGGTGGGTGCGACGATCACTCTCGCGACAGCCATTGTCGCCGTCGTGAGCTTCGTCATCGCCCGTCGGAGCAGGAAGGAAGCAGCCGAAGCGCAGCGGCGAGCAGACGCAGCTCGTGCAGTGGCAGAACAGGCGACCGAGAACGAAGCTCGCACGTTCGGCTACCTTGACCGAGCCCTACGAGTAGTTCAACAACAGACCTCGCGAGCGGAGCCACTGCTCGATTGGGAGAAGGAACTGCTTGCGCCGCAAGAGACGGCGGAGGAGCTTGAGGACCAACCCGCCCCCACCGACGATGCGTTCAACTCGAACGAACGGCCGACGACGATCCGTGACACCGAAGGACCGGACACCATCGAGAAGATCTTGGCGGACATGAAGCGAGACGCCAAGGAACGCTAGTCGATAAAGGGCGGGCTGTAGTAGATCGCGCCGCCCACTTCGGCGCCGTAGGGTGCGAGACCCCCAGAACGCGACCATCGAGCGCGCGCTCCCCCGCACTTGGGCGTCGCCCTGCGCGACGTCCATCGGGCCCAGCGGCATCCCGATCGTGATCATCTTCTCGTCGCTCGACCGCGCTACTCCCTTGGGACGCACCCCGGTGTAGTTGGAGTACGTGTTCTCGAACACCGTCATGCGCCCGAACTCGCGGTGCATGTGCACGAACGTCTGCTGGCGATCCCGGTCGGCCGTGTTGGCGCGGAACGGCACAGCGCAGTTCGTCGTGAGGTAGTCGAGATACTCTTCCCGGTCGTTCGCGGGCGTCTCGGCGAGATCCATCCGGTAACCGCGGCGCTCCCTATGGCGCAGTCGTACGGGGATGTTGGGGTCCACGCTAGGGCGAGGCGGGTGCAAGCGGCTAGGTGCAGACCTCCAAGAAGTGCGGGGTCGCACGGGGGTCCGAATCGTCCGCTGCATCGCGCCGCACTCGAAAGCCGAGTAGGTGTCTTCTTTACTGGAGGTAGCTGACTTTGCCAGTCAAGGCTGCCGCTTCACCGTGCGAGGCACGGGAGTGGTCGCGCGTGAGACTGGACGCGGTTGTCGATTGGCGCCCGGGCGATTTCCTACGATGCGCCCCGCGATCGCGGGGCCCAGAACGCCGGTGTCTAGCTCCACAGGTTCGAAGTTGGCATGCCGTTTTGCGATATCGTCAAGCAGCTGTGCAAGGTCAGGAGGTCCGTCCGTGACCTTCATCGTGGCGATGGACGGGTAAATCTCCGTTGCGAGCGTTAGCAGAGCGGCCGCACGCTCGATCGTCTCCTTCGCGTCCACGACGCCAGGTTCCGACTCGGGGTCCAGCAGCTTCCCTCTGGACATCCGCGCGGCCAGGTCGACCAAGTAGGCTATGTCCTCATCGGCGGCGCGCGTGGCCTGGTACGTGACTTCTCGCAAGAGCGAGTCGAGCAGTTCGTTCGCTTCGGTGAGAGAAATCTTGCCCTTCCATACACGGTCCCATGGGACATCCGCGGCCAGCAGCTTCAGTTTGTCGCCGCGAGCCTCGGGGTCTCCGCTGAAGCCTAGGACTCGCACAACGTAGGCCGCTAGCGCATCGGGATTCTGGACCCGTTGAAGTACCGCGAGTACGTCGGCGGTCACTCCTAGCGCAGGAAGAAGATCAGACGTGTGCTTCTCCCAATCTCTGTGGAGTCCGTCGGGGACCTCGGCTGTTAGGAGCCGCTCAATACGGGGGTCGTCGCGGAAAATGGGCGACCGGTATCTAATCCCACCAACAGGTGGATACAAGTCCCCGACTCGCCTGGTCAGACGAGAAACCGCGGTAAGGAGCGCTGTCGATACGTACCTCGTCCCTTCGCTAGTTCGACTAGGCTCGCGCCCAGCCCTCAGCGATAACTCAAGCAAGAATGCTCCAAGTAGGTCGCTACGCTCCCGGTCAGTGGGTGATTTTCCGTCGGGTTTGAGGACGATGGTCTTCAAGCCAACCGCGGCGTAGAGTGCCTCCAGAGCGGGGTTGGATTCGAAGCGCACTATGTACGATGGCCTACGGTCAGCCTCAGGTACATCGCGCATCATCTCCATGAGTTTGAACCAAATGATGCGGATATTGACATCTCGGAAGCTGTAGCCCATGAACAGCACGGACTTCCCCAGAAGGTCGGATCGAAACTTCAGATCCATCGGAGACTCAAAATCAAGCCGCTTGTAGTAGGCCGACTCCGTGAGCACGAGCGTTCTCTCATGCTTGAGATCGCCGTGATATTTCACGACCTGAGTTCGGTCTGGATCTGCGAGAGCAACATCTTTTGGAAGCACGACCGGGGTCACGGATTTGCCAAGAGATCGGAACAACCGCTCGATCATGTCGTCATAGTTGGTCGTGTAAATCTGCCCTGCGTCCAAGTTGACAAGCTCGATGTGCGCTCCCGACCTAGTCGGATCTGCCGCAGAGCTCGCGAAACTGGTCTCGATTTGGTGCCTGATTGGCCCGATCTGCCTGTCGTGTCGCAGATATAGATACTCAGCAATCTGAAGGTAGTCCCCATTCGTGGCCTCTTTCAGCTCCTCAAAGCTCACGACACCATCAGTATGCTCACAGACCTGCTCGAGCAGTCTCTCCCAGGATGGAAGGCCCAAAGATGCAGAAAAACCCGCGCCGACGAATGGGATAAGCCGGCGTTCAGCAGCGAGCGTCACCAGGTCATCGGGGAGTGAGATCATGCGACGACGATATCGGATAGGCGCAGGCGTATCCGACTATTCCCGTGGCTCACCGTCGTCACGCTCCTCAGACGTTCGTCCCGACGGTCGCCGGAGAACGGGCTGGACAATCGGTTGAATGGCGGCACTCGGCACTCCGACCGAGTCGGTAAGCACTGAGACTCCGAGGGGAACACGCAAGAGATTCTGAGAGCGCGGCCTGAACCCGCGCCGACACAGCCCACGAGACGCGCCGAAGCGTCTGCCCATTCAGAACTCCTCGTGGCAGAGCAGCTGTACATCCCGATCCCGCGGCTCGCGCTCGGCGCCCCAGGCTAAGAGATCGGTCGCCATCGCCGCCTCCCCCTTTCGCGCTGCACGCCAGACCTCGGCCTGTGCCGCTACAAGACGTTCTGCATCGAGACCTCCAGAGTCCCGAGCTGCATCGGATCCGCCGGTTCACCTGCTCCGGCTGCGGTCGGCTCTGGCAGCAGGACTCGACCGCGGTGGCGGAGCCAAAGGCGAAGTTGTCGCGCGGCGGGCCGCGGTGGGCGCTGGACGCTCTCGTCATCGACCACCTCACCGTTTCTCCTGTCGCCGCCGGCCGCGGAGAGTCCTGGCACACCGCGAACAACGACTCTCGGTGAGGGCCGTCGGCTTCTGATCGGTGACCCTGCCCGGTTCGCTGGCGTTCGGGTGCTCGGTGTCGACGAGCATGTCTGGCGCCACACGACATTCGGAGCCGCGATAGTCGATCTCACCCCGATCCGCGAGAAGACGAGCCCATCGCGGCTGCTGGACATGGTCGAGGGGCGCTCGAAGGGGTGTTCAAGACCTGGCTCGTCGAGCGTCCCCCAAGCTTCGCGCGACGCACCGGAGGTCGTCGCGATGGACGGGTTCGGCTTGGAGACCGCGACCGCGGAGGAACTACCAGACACGGTGACGGTGATAGACCCCTTCCACGCCGTGAGGCTGGTCAGCGACGCGCTCGACGAGTGCCGGGTTCAGCGTGACACCTTCGGCCGGCGGGCCGGAAAGACGACCCCCGCTACAACGCCCGACGCACCCTCCACACCGGCGGAAGCCTGCTCACGAGAAACAGCAGGCTCGGCTGAAGCGCTGTTCGCGGACAAGGAGTACGGCGAGGTCGAGGCGACCTGGGGCATCTACCAGCGGATGATGGACCGCCTACCTGCAACCCGACCGGAACTGGGGAGCTCGTCATGCAGTCCGTGATCGACTCGCTCGCCAGCAGCATCCCGGCCCTGCTCGTCAAACTCCGCAAACTCAGCCGCACGCTCACCCGTCCTGCCACCGACGTCCTGGCATTGTACGATCACCCCCGCACCTCGAACAGACCAACGAAGGCCATCAACAGACACCTCAGCACCTCCGCGGCTCGGCCTTGGGGTTCCGGAACCCGAAGAACTACATCACTCGATCACTGCTCGAAGCCGGAGGATTCAAACTCCGGCTACACCCTCAAATGCGATGAGTCTCATCACAGGTCCGCGCCGCCACCCTCGCGCTCGAAAGAGTAGCTGGTTAGGGAAGGGACTGCCTTCAAGACTTCCTTCGCCTCACTTCGCTTGAGAACCTCGCCGGAGTGCACGTTGCGAACCCACTCGCGACCGGTCCGGTCAGTGTGATGAATGTACATACGGTCCATCACGAGGGTGCTCTCCACGGGCCATATAAAGACGAAACTCCTCTGAGGCTCTATCGGCTCACCACCGACCGACAGTGCGTGAGCGCTCAGTGTCTTGCCGTCTTCGTAGGCAAGGATGCGTGCGTCATGTATGGGCGCTGATCCGGAGTTGTAAACTCGGAACCGCATCTTGAAGATGATGCGTTTCTCCAGCGAGAACGCATCCTCGTCGTACAGACCCTCTGCTGTCAGGCTTAGTTCCTGCCCGACGCGACGAGCCTCGCTTCGCTGCGAGTGCACGAACAGACTTAGAGTCGCGAACAGTGCTCCCACCGTGCCTATGGCAGCAAACCAGTCGGCCAGACTTCCCCACTCCATCTGCTGAGACTAGCGATAGAGGACCCTCTTACTCTGCCTTCAGGCACCCAGATGTCGCGGCGGAACTCCTGCCGCCAGTGCGACTCAACGGCAGAACCATCGGACGCGTGGAGGACGTGAAGCTCAGCCGCGCGAGGAACCTGTTCTACTCTACGTATGCTGGCTCTTCAGACATCCGGCGGGGGGTCACCGGTGAGGCTGTCCGCGACGAGGAGCATGCGGAGTCGGTAGTTCTGGCGATTGCGGTCGCCGCGGCCGAGGCGTCGGTGGAGCTCGATGATCCCGTTGAGCGCTGCAGTGACCACAGCGGCGCACTCACGCACTTTCATCGCTCGCAGTAGGGCCCAGCCGGCCTGGACGAAGAAGTCCGTAGGTGGCTCTCCGCATCGCGGCAGCCTCGCTGCCACGTACCCGCCTGATGCAGGTGTCGGCGCGTCCCCGATGATTCTGCACTCCTAGGAATCCTTCCCGACGAGCTCGTCGAAGGCGCCCTCGTCGACAGGGGTCCACAATCCGTACCTGCCGGTCCATAGCCTCTCCCGCCGCCCCGCTCGCCCCGGCAACAGGTGCCCTGCTCCCCGTCATGGGTCGTCGAACAGACTCTTCCGACCCGCGTCGTCGTGCGTGCATAGGTGACTTGGCGCTCCTCGTGCCTCAATTGCGATGCGGCGTGCTCAGGAGTGCGGTCCAGGACCCGCGCTGCGACGGTCAGCGAGCCAATCTTGAGTGAATCTCGACCACTCATCCTGTCTCATTCCATCAAAGGCGACTACCTCAGGCGTCGAAAGCTCGTCCTCGGCTCGTGTTGCCACGTAGAGAGTCAATGCCTCCTCGGCACTATGCCAACGCGCCAGTGCCTCATCCGCCGACACCCATCGAGACCGAAAGTTGAAAAATGGCTCCAGCGCCGTGATCGATGTCACGAGCGCCGACAATGCAAAGCCCCACGCAGCGGCACCTGACAGGTTAGAGAGCCCTAGAAGGATTGTCGCCGCCCCTGACAATCCAAGAGCAAGCAGCCGAATTGCGATCGCCCCAATGATCCAGCGTCTGCGCCTCAATCGGAGGTAGTTCCTGTCCTTATAGAACTGTTGTCGAATGACGTTAGCTAGTTCTAGCGGCGAGAGATCTGTTCGGAGGTCGCGTGCCACCGGGACTGTCGGATCAGGGATGATCGCGAGAGACGCAAGTACTCGTTTCCACTTGGAGATGCTGGTCACCGACGAAGGCTCGGGATCGTGTTGAAGCTGCATGTCATCAAGATAACGGCGCCGCGATTGTGGGCGAGCCTTCGGAACTGGTAAGTCTCGGTCTGAGCGGCCTTCAAGCCTCAGAGGTGGCTGGCCTGGGCCAGTTGGCGGAGTGCTTGCGCTCCACCTTGTCGTGACGGTTGAGTCACCTCGCCCTCGGCTCGGGGGGTGACTCATTCTCGACCACGGTCTTGAATCCGATGCACCCATCCATGGCGAACGCCTCGTTTCCGCGCCGCCAAGACTGTGGCCGAGTCCACTGTCGACGACGCTCGAAAAGTAGGCCATTGCGACGTGTGAAAACGAGGCCGACCTGCACCGTCTGGCGGAACAATCCTGACGCACGATCGCGATCGGCGACGATTTCGCCGTCAGGGCCGAAGGGCGGACCGGTACCATGTCATCGTGGGATCTCTGCGGTCGTGCGAACGATGAGCGCAAGCCCGGTCGCGGCGGCGATGAAGCAGGACCTCGGCGTGCGGTGATCTCGTTGCGGCCTCTGGTCCGACTGCCCATGCAGTCTTCAAGCACCAGTGCGAAGTGCTCCAGCGATGGAGAGTGCGATGCCCTCCGCGACCGCTGGGGGAGTTGCAGAGGCGATCAGTCGAGCTTGATGACTCTTCGAACCGTGTAGCGGCCAGTTCTCCAGACCTTGAAGCTTCGCCATCATTCGGAGAGTTAGTCGAGGAGCGAGTTCCATCGGGTCATCCGGCCCGGGGGATGCATCGGCAATTGCGGTCGGGTCAATACCCAGCCGCCACCAAGCACTCTTCGTCCCGGAGGGCCCCAGGTCTGCGCCGCCGTGTCGTCGGGATCCCCCGACGATTGTCGGTGCTACGCGATTCGCATTGGTAGCCCACTTATCAGCGCCCCTCCATCCCAAGGCTGACATCTCCTCGTGAAGAGTCTCCCCAAGAGTGACGTGCTCGAACGAAGGGTAGGGCCACTCAAACGACTTGAACGCATCTCGCTGGAACGCAACAAGGTAGACGCGGGGTCGACGTTGAGCAATCCCAAAGTCTGAAGCCTCCAGCATGCGCAGTTCGAGTTGATACCCACTCTCCTCAAGCTGACGTGTGATCCAGGTTAAGAGAGGTCTATGCACCTCGTACAACAGTGACCGTGTGCTTTCGAAAAGGATAGCTCTAGGCTGGGCCTCGGACACCAAGTTGACGCAAGAAATCACGGCGTCGTTCGCGTCGCGTCCGCCACGCGCATCGCGTGACTCACTGGGGCGTTGCGGCGACGGCAACCCCGCGGAAATTAGGTCAAGACCTGAAACTTGCTTCGCCGACAGCTCGCCGACATCCAGCATCTCGACTTGCCAGTGCTCACGGTTTGAGCGGATCGTTCGAACTGCATCGGGATCCTCATCGATCGCGTACGCCAATTCGAATCCGCCCCTTTCGAGGCCCAGTGCCATGCCCCCACCTCCGACAAGGAGATCTGCGGCACGCAGCGTCGTCATCTACTAGACGAGAGACTCAGCGCCTGAGGAGAGAAGCGGCAGCGCACGTGACCCCGAGCGGCGGGGCATTCGCGAGGCTCCCGCCTCGTCCTTGGACCGTGCTTTGACCTGCGTCAGTGCGCGTGCGATCAGATTGACCAAGCGCCTCTCGTCCCCTTCGTCAAGAGCACCTCGAGGTCGAGGGTCCTCCCAGGGGGCCTTATTGGGTAGCGGCTCGGAATCGGGATATCGAGGAATGAGGTGTGCGTGGACGTGCCCCTCCTGGTTGCCCAGGATCGCAACGTTGATGCGAGGCGCGTCTGTCGCGATCCGTAAGGCCTTTGAGGCCATCGCTACGTTGATCATGAAGGACGAAACAGTGTCTTTGGGAAGATCGTCGAGGTGCTCGGCGTGTTCGTTTAGGCTCACGATGCAACGGCCAGGGAAGCGAGCATCACTGTACAACCCCATGAAAGACGAGCTCAAGTCGCCTCCGGGGATTGGGATCCACAGGCCGAAGCCGCATGTCTTGCAGCTCGTGGCGTCTGGCGTCAGTGTCATGTCACCCTCATTCGTACATATATTCTAGAACAGTAGCAGGCTGCGCGTCAACGGCAGCAGCGGCTCAGCGAAGAAGATGCGCTCAAGACTATCCTGCAGGAGGCGCCCGAGCGCCCGAGCGGCTGAGAACTCATTCTGATCTTTAGGGTTCGGACGGCGGCTCGCCTCGTTGATACGCGCTCTCCAATCGGCGTCACCGAGTAAACCGTTGAACTCTTCTGCGATCCGCAAGACTTGCTGGGCGGGATCAGCGACCTCAGCGCACATCTTGCTCAAAATGGCGAGAGAGTCAACGAGTCTGACAAGGGCGGGTTGGCGAAACGACTCGTACAGCTTCTCGGCAAGCTCCTCCACGTCTGGTCGAGGCTCCTGAAGGGCGAGCACGAGCAGCGGGAGCAAGGATGCGGCGAATGTGAGCTTTCGCGAGACGATGAGTTTCAAGTAGCGGAGCGAGTACATGGACTGTGCGGGACTCTTCGCCTGGTAGTCCACCGTCACCGTGCGCCAGTACCGAAGCAGGTCGTTCAGAAGGAATCGAGGGACACCAGTCGACGTCGGCGGGTGTGCGTCTAGGTATCTTTGGAACGTCGTTGTTAGAAGGTTGCGGTGCAGCACTTCGTCTCGGAGAGAGACCGACTCCTCGATCAGCAAGATGCGTCGTGTGTGCGAGTGATTCGTGTCTGCCTGGAGTCCGATCACCTCGACCAGTTCGACCGCCGACACCATCTGCCCGAAGACGCCGCTCGATCCGTGCTCACGAATCTCACCGCCGTCGCCACTCATCACACCTCGCAGCGAATCGGCAGCGGCGAGCGCGGCCTCAACTGATGTGCGCTTGTCCGGCAATGCATGCACGACGACCAGCCAGTCGAGATCCGACGCCTCCGTCATTTCGTATCGTGCGAGTGACCCAAAGACAACGACATCAATACGTGGATCAGCATCAACAAGCTCGCTAGCGAGATGATCACGAGCCTTTGCGATGCACGACTGACTTCGAGTGAACGAGCGCTCCAGATTCGGCAATTCAAGTGCCTCCCACCCGGCACGCGCTAACGCATCACTCAGACCGTTCCCCATCGCTGCCCCCAATCTCGGCGAGCATATCGAACAAGACAGGACCGCGGTGCGCGAGTTTCAGCATGCCATGCATGAGAGACCTCGGCATGCACCGAGAGCTCGGTTGCCGAGTGCGCATACTTCACCAACCTCCGCTGCCTGACAGCCGAATAGACTTCGAGCCCCACCCCAAGGATCGCGCCGCGAAGTCACCCCAACCATCGGCGCCTAGCAGATAACCTCCGATGGGACTGCTGCACGGATAGGTGACAGATTCTAGTCACGCCGCCAGTGCGACGGTCGTGTTCATGATGACCTCGAACTCGATGGGCGTCAATCCGCCGAGTCGGGGCTGGCGTCGGCGTTCTCGAGCGCTTGGACGGCCAATCTGGACTTCATTCTCGAATCAACCGAGTAGCCCACGATCCGACCGGACAACACGTCCTTGATCACCAGAGATAGAGCTTCCATTCACTCGTATCGTGCTCCGTGATGTCGGTGAGTCAGAGCTCGTTCGGCGCCTCGGCCGCGAACACATGTCGCGTTCTGCCGTCCTCGTCGGTAAGGGCGCAGAGATGGTCATGGACCGCGGGTCCGGGCCGGTAGCCCCCGCCGCGCTTGGGCTTTCCGAAAGCGCTGAACCAGCCGTTGGTTGATCCGATCCGCCACGCGGTCCGATCCGCCATCGCCTCACCCGCCTCCGCGGCCTCGTCTGCAAGCAGTCGATGCCCGAACTCGGGGTCATCCTTGTGCGCGTCGAACAACGCGTTCGCGCGATACGCCTACACCACCTCGCTCGTGGTGATGGGAGCAGCCATCCATCGGTAGTAGGGCTGGCGAGAGAGCTTGAGGACCCGACACGTCACCGTCACAGGGATCCCTGCGGCGGCGAGCTCCATCACGAGCGGGTAGAACCTCGTTCCGGCAGGTTCGCCTGCGACGGATACGCCGCCGCACGACGAAGGACCTCGCTCTCTTGCTCGAGCAGCCGGACACGCTTGCGCAGCTCGCGATTCTCCGCCGACTCTGTGCCCGCAACGCCGGACACGGAACCATCCTCGACTTTTGAGCGCTGCAACCACTTCTGCAGGGTCATCGGGTGGACACCGAAGTCTCTCGCGATCTGCTAGATCGTCACTCCGGACTCGCGGTTCTGAGCGACGCGCACCACGCCGTCACGGAACTCGCTCGGATAGGGCTTGGGCACAGCAACAACCTTCCAGGCCCACCCCTCGGGCAAGCCAGATCAGATGTCACTATCCGTGCAGCAGTCCCCTCTTCCACAGCCCCCTGTCGCGAGCAGCCACCCAATGGCTCTTCAGCTGATCTTCGAGCGGAGGCGATCTGTCGCAAATGCCTCGTGACGTGCGTGGTCATCCTGGCCACGGAAGGCGCGCCAGTTGCCGAGCCGATAGGTGAGGAGACCACCACGCTGGCGGACGTCGATCTCGAAGTCCTGCTGCAGAAACTCAATCCGACGTTCGATCTCCTCTTCGGTCAAAGTTCCGGCGAGCGCTCTTCGAAGACCCGCCAGTGAGACATACCCGCCGTGCTCCCGCATGGCTCTATAAATCTCATCACTGTACTGGCTGCGAGTTCCGTGATCACCGGCTGGGTGTCCCTCCTTCCGGAGGGCAGAGGCGATAGCAAGGCCGACCGCCCTCGCCATAGGTGGCGGGAAGGCATTCCCAATCTGTCGATAAGTCGTCGTCTTTCGGCCTCTGCCGTCTCCGAAATCCCAGTCGTAGGCGGGACCTGCCCACCCTTGGATCCGTGCAACCATCTGATTCGTCAGTTTGGGGACGAGATCCGCAGGCGAGTCTGGTCCCGGCGCAGCGTCAGCAATGCCCAAACCGTCGACACCTAACGATCGCCACTCGCGCTTGGCACGTGTGGGGCCGAGATCGGGACCACCATGCTTCTTGGAACCGCCGACCACCGTGGGCGCAACGCGGTTCGCTCTCTTTGCCCACGCTTCCGCACCCTGCCATCCGTTTGCCGCCATCAGGTCGTATAGGGCAGCGCCCACCGTCTGAACAGTCGGCATCGGCTCCGGCCATGCAAAGTAGGGTGCGAACTCCTCCCGAAGAGCAACCAAGATGAAGCGGGGGCGGAGCTGGGGCACTCCGAAGTCCTTGGCCTCAAGAAGGCGCCAGTCAGCCCGGTAGCCGAGTTCCGCGAAACGGTCGAGCACCGCCTGTCTATAACCCGCGAACCGCGGCATGGATAGCCCGCGTACGTTCTCGAGAAGCACAGCGTCTGGATTCATCTTGCCCGCGACTTCGACTGCCCAAGCAAATAGATCGCGCTCGTCGGACGAGCCAAGCTGCCTGCCCGCTATCGAGAACGGCGGACAGGGCACACCGCCCGCTAGCAGCGATACACCGGTGTAGCTCTGCGGATCCCAGACCGAAGAGTCGGCCACATCTCCGACTGCCACCAGAGGTGGTTCATGCCCCTCCTTCTCGGCGAGGCGGGACAAGTTACGCTCCAGAGTCGCCGCGGCGTCTCGATCGATCTCAACAGCCAACGTGTGTCTGAAGCCGGCGAGGTGGAGCCCAAGACTCTGCCCGCCAGCCCCAGCGCAAATCTCCACCGCTGTCAGCCGCTCTTCGGGCCCGAGTCCGTCCATCATTAGACCAGTTTCTCAGGAGCCACAGACATTGGGAGCGCCCGCGCCGAGTTCTCTCAGGTCAGCGGTCCGTGCCGCCGCTCGCCGTACCACGCCAACGGGAACGGCGCGCGCGTTGCCGCCGTAGCTGAGACGACTTCAAGTCCGGAAGGACCATGGGCGACCAACTCACGCCATCCCTGAGGAGCGGGACGGACGTACCCCGCGACGTACTCAGTGCGGCGCGGGATAGGAAGGCCGAGATTGCGAGCAGCCTGGCGCTGCCAGTCGTAGGCTCCACCCAGAATGACAATACCTTCCCTTGCAAGAGGGTCTCGTGAGCCGCTTTCACCACCACGCACCCGCCTCGTCACATCAAGTTGGGCAGCGACCGTAGCGATCGCTGCCCGTCCAACCACCCTGCCAATTGTGCGGCGAAACAGCTCCGAGACGCGTGCCGTACCACCTCCCGCCCCCATGACAGCCTCAAGGTCCTCATCTGTCATATGAAGAAGGGTGTTCGGAGGCAGTTCCGCATGTCGCGCAAGCCATACGATCGAAGCTCGACCGGCCGCTGAGAGCGTCCGTTTAGCGTCTCGGTTCTGGCCCGAGTTCAGTAGGCTCGCAGAGGCGCGTACGACTCCTACCGAAAACTTCGAAGCCTGGTCACTCGCAGTAATCACCATGCAAAGCTCATCGATCGCCTCAGGCGGGAGCATCCATCCACCCGGCGTCTGACTGTACTTGGCGTCGACTTCGTGTCCGGCAATGCTGAAATCGAGTTTGCTGCCATCGTCGTACTCAAACTGCCGCTGAAGGTTGATCTCGGCGAGCGTTCCGAAGTGGGTCTTCTCTGTCTTGAAGAGCTGGTCCCACCGATATCGCTGGGTCCGCACGCCGTCGTAGAGCTGATCGAAGGTGTCTCGAAGCACTTGGCCCGTGACTTGCCCGTCGGGGTCGCGGCGCCTCAGGTCGATTACCACCTCGTCACGGGCGGGATCCGCTGGGAGGTCCATTGGGAAGTCCACGATCACCCCGTTGACGTTACCTGGTGAATGAATCCATGATGTCGACCGGCGACATCGATGCAACCGCGATACACGGGCGCGCGTAGCCGCAGAGCCGTCGTCATGAGATACCTCGTACCCAACACATGAACTGAAGAGGCTGGCATTTAGACGACGAACCGCGTGCCGGGAGACATGACGGCAGCGCCACAGAGTAGATAAATCCCTGGTCATAGCAAAAAAGAGACGGTGCCCCTGGAGAGATTCGAACTCCCGACCCGCTCCTTAGGACGGAGTGGCTCTTCCACTGAGCTACAGAGGCTGGCCGCCCCAGTCTAGCCGCCGAGCCCTGCCGCACCCGCGTGTCACGCGCCCCGACGCGACCGGCATCCACCACAGCCACCATGATTGACGAGTGAAACTGGCGATCGTGGGCGCGGGCCTGCTGGCGTGCGGGATCGTCGCTGCACTCACCGGCATCCTCCCGCCCGAGATGATCGGCTCGATCTTCGACCGCGTGTGGCCGATCCTGCTGTTCGTCATTGCGATCACGGTCGTCGCCGAACTCGCCGCGACGGCGGGCCTCTTCGACGTCATCGCGTCGTTCCTCGGACGCATCTCGCGCGGACGCACCTGGACCCTCTGGCTCCTCGTCGTCGCGATGGCCGTCGTCTCGACGGCGTTCCTCTCCCTCGATACGACGGCCGTGCTCCTCACCCCCGTCGTCGTCGGCGTCGCCCGCGCCAACGGCCTGCCACCCCTCCCGTTCGCCCTCGCAACGGTGTGGCTGGCGAACACGGCATCCCTCGCGCTTCCCGTCTCGAACCTCACCAACCTGCTCGCCGAGCACCGACTCGACTCCCCCGGGCCGCTCGCCTTCATCCAACTCATGGGATGGTCGGCCCTCATCGCGATCGTCGTCACCGTCGCGATCCTCGCGCTCGTCAGCCGCCGTTCGCTCGCGGGCCACTTCGAGCCCGCTCCCCCGCCCGCCATCGCCGATCGCGGGTTGCTGATCTTCTCGGCGTGCGTCGTCGGCATCCTTCTCCCCCTCCTCGTCTCGGGAATCCCACCCTGGATGCCGGCATCCGTCGCCGCCGTCGTGCTCATCGCCGTTTTCCTCTGGCGGGCACCGCGGACGGTTCGGCCGAGCCTCCTTCCGTGGCAGCTCGTCGTCTTCGCATCCGGGCTCTTCCTGACCGTCGGCGCACTGCAGTCGCTCGGCGCCGACGCCGTCATCGCCGCTATCGCCGGACACGGAGACGACCTCGTCTCGCTCTGGCGCCTCGCGGGAACGGCACTCGTCGGCGCGAACGCGATCGACAACCTCCCCGCATACCTCGCGCTCGAGAACGTCGCCAACTCCCCCGCCCGCCTCGGCGCGCTGCTCGTCGGCGTTAACGCCGGCTCGCTCATCACCCCGTGGGCCTCGCTCGCGACCCTCCTCTGGCACCAGCGCCTCGAAGCCGTCGGCGTCACCATCAGCTGGGGCCGCTACGCCCTCCTCGGCCTGTGCGCGGCGCCGGTGATCGTGTTCCTCGCGGTCATCCCCCTCGCGTTCTGAGTCGCCCGCCCGCGGGGTACCGTCAGACGGTGCACCGCCCCTCCCTCGCTGTTGTCGCCGTGCTCGCGCTGGGTCTCGTCGCGACGGGGTGTGCCGCGGCATCCGCTCCCCCGACCGGAGTGCAGTTGCCGCCGACGAGCGGAGCGGTCGACTACCAGCTCGGCGGTGCCTACGACCCGCCCCATGGCATCGATGTCGTCGCGCGTGACCGCAGCGACCCGCCCGCGGAGGGCGCCTACTCGATCTGCTACGTCAACGGCTTCCAGACGCAGCCTGGCGAGCTCGATGCGTGGCCCGACGAGGTGCTGCTGCGCGACTCTGCCGGTGAGCTCGTGTTCGATCCGAACTGGCCCGATGAAGCTCTGCTCGACACATCGACAGAGAAGTCCCGGGATGCGATCGCCGCGATCGTCGAGCCATGGATCGAGGGATGCGCCGACGACGGATACGACGCGGTCGAGTTCGACAACCTCGACACCTACGCCCGCAGCGCGGGAGCGCTGACTCTCGGCGACAACCTGGCGCTCGCGACCCGTCTCGTCGAGATCGCCCAGGAGCGCGGACTCGCGGCCGGGCAGAAGAACGCCTCCGAAGACGCCGAGACCCTCCACGTCACAGCGGGGTTCGACTTCGCGATTGCGGAAGAGTGCGCCGTGTTCGACGAATGTGGGGCGTACACGGCGGTGTACGGCGAGCACGTCATCGACATCGAGTACTCGGATGTCGAGGGCTTCTCGTTCGACGACGCGTGCGCTGACCCGGCGACGCCGGAGCTCACGGTGCTGCGGGATCGGGGGCTGGCGACACCGGCATCCGAGGACTATGTCTTCGCTCTCTGCGCGCGCGGGTGAACCATATCGACCCCGGCGCGGCGAACCTCCGTATCCGGTGGGAGTCGGGCGATATCGCGCCGACACGCTTGCACATCGCCCGGATTCTCGGAATCGTGGCCGGTCCGATGCCCGCAAACCGGAAGGAGAGCAACCATGCTCACGATGACCGACACCGCGGCGGAGGCTGTCAAGGCGATTGTCTCGCGTGTTCCCAACGTCCCCGACGACGGTGGAGTCCGCATTCGCGACACGGGAGGCGAGGCAGGCTTCGAGCTCAGCGTCGCACCCGCGCCCGAGGCGACCGACACCGTCGTCGCCAGCGACGGAGCACAGGTGTTTCTCGACGCCGGCGCCGCCGCGGCACTCGAAGACCGCATCCTCGATGCAGAACTTGCTCAGGACGGATCCGTGCGCTTCGCGCTCGCGACCCGCGCCTGAGATGCGTGACAGAGCGGGCTCCCGATTCGTCGGGGGCCCGCTCTGGCGTTAACGGAAGTCCCGCGAGTTGTGGTGCACCCCCACCCGCAGATCGTCGAACCGGTCGGCCACGAGATTCGTCACCCCCTCGATCGACCGCTCCAGCAGTCCCCGCACGATGAGCGCCGGTGAATCCCGCACGACCCGGCGGTAGCGGTTCCACACCCCCACCGAGCAGATGACGTTCACGAGACCGTGCTCGTCTTCGAGGTTGATGAACGTGATTCCGGATGCCGTCGCCGGCCGCTGCCGGTGAGTCACGAGCCCCGCGACCTCGACCCGCCGGCCACTCTCGTGCGACCTCAGCTCGCGCGACGTCAGCACACCCCGCGCATCGAGCGCCGAACGGTAGTGCGTCATCGGATGGTCGTCGACCGAGATGCCCGTCGCCCACAGGTCGGCGGCGAGTGTGTCGTAGCTCGACGGGTCGGTGAACAACGGCGGCTGCACCGACACGAGTGAGTCGGGCAGGAATTCGACGCGGTCCTGTGCGGCAGCGCCGGCGAGCCAGATCGCCTCGCGCCGGGCGATGCCGAGGCAGTCGAACGCGCCGGCAGTGGCGAGCGCTTCGAGCTGCGGGCCCGTGACACCCGTGCGGCGGACGAGGTCGCGAAGATCGCGGTACGGGCCCGCGGCATCCCTTTCGGACACGATCCGCTCGGCGACCTTCGCACCGATGCCCTTGACCCCGGCGAGGCCGAGGCGGACGGCGAACGCGCCGTCGCGGCGGTGGGCGGCGGTGTCGTCGGGGGTGTTGGGGTCGAACGGAGGGACGGGGGGTTGGATGCGGTGGGTGCAGGACGGCATGCCGGTGGGGGGTGGTTTGGCTTCGTACGTGGGGGCGGGTCTCGATACGCCGGCTGCGCCGGCTACTCGACCAGCGGTTGGGGTGCCGGCTTCGTTGGTGGGGGCGTCGGGGGCGGCCTCGTACGTGGGGGCGGGTCTCGATACGCCGGCTGCGCCGGCTACTCGACCAGCGGAAACGTGCTCGTCTGGTGGGGCGGCGGGCTCATCGGCGACGGGCTCGAGGAGGGCCTCCACGCCCGAGAGGTGGAGGTCGGGGCGGCGGACCTCGACGCCGTGGCGGCGGGCGTCGGCGACGAGAGTCGCGGGTGAGTAGAAGCCCATCGGCTGGGCGCGCAGCAGACCCGCGAGGAACGCACCCGGATAGTGCAGCTTGATCCACGAACTCGCGTAGACGAGCAGACCGAACGACAGCGAGTGCGACTCGGCGAAACCGAAGTTCGCGAACGCCTGGATCTTCGCATAGATCGCATCGGCATCATCGCCCACCAGGCCGTTCTTCGCCATGCCCTCATACAGCTTCTGTTTGAGCGACTCGATGCGCTCCACCCCGCGCTTCGACCCCATCGCACGACGCAAGAGGTCGGCATCCTCACCACTCACCTCACCGATCGCGACCGCCATCTGCATGAGCTGCTCCTGGAACACCGGCACCCCGAGCGTGCGCTCGAGCACCGGCTCGAGCTTCGGATGCGGGTACGTCACCTTCTCGTGGCCGAGCTTGCGCCGGACGAACGGATGCACCGCGCCACCCTGGATCGGCCCCGGCCGGATGAGCGCGATCTCGACCACGAGGTCGTAGTACTGCCGAGGCTGCAGGCGTGGCAACAACCCCATCTGCGCGCGCGACTCGACCTGGAACACCCCGATCGAATCCGCACGGCACAGCATGTCGTAGACGCCCTGCTCCTCCTTCGGCAGGGTCGACAGCTCCCAGTCCTCACCCGTCGACTCGCGGATCATGTCGAAGCAGTACTGCAACGCTGCCAGCATCCCGAGCCCCAGCAGATCGAACTTGACGAGCCCCATCCACGCGGCGTCGTCTTTGTCCCACTGGATGACCGTGCGGTTCTCCATGCGCGCGTGCTCGATCGGCACGACTTCGCCGACGGGCCGGTCGGTGAGCACCATGCCGCCCGAGTGGATCCCGAGATGCCGCGGCGCCTTCAGCAGCTCCGCGGCGAACTCGATCACCCGATCCGGGATGTCGTGGCTCGTGTCGTGCTTTCCCCCGACTGAGCCGGTATCGAAACCGCCGCTCCACCGGTCGACCTGCTTCGACCACGCGTCCTGCTGGCCGGGCGAGTGCCCGAGCGCCTTCGCCATGTCGCGGACGGCGTTCTTCGGCCGGTACTGGATGACGTTCGCCACCTGCGCGGCCCGATCGCGCCCGTACTTCTCGTACACCCACTGGATGATCTCTTCGCGCCGGTCGGAGTCGAAGTCGACATCGATGTCGGGCTCCTCATCGCGCAGCGACGACAGGAACCGCTCGAACGGCAACCGGTAGGCGATCGCATCGACCGCCGTGATGTCGAGCAGGTAGCAGATGGCGCTGTTGGCGGCGGATCCGCGCCCCTGACACAGGATGCCGCGGCGCCGGGCCTCCTGCACGATCCCGTGCACGATGAGGAAGTACCCCGGAAAGTCCTTCAGCTCGATGACTCCGAGCTCGCGCTCGATGCGCTCCCGGTCTTCGTCCTTCAGGTCGGGGTACTTGCGGGGCACAGCCTCCCACACGAGGTGCCGCAGCCACGTCATCGGCGTGTGCCCCTCGGGAACCTCCTGCTTCGGCAGCGCGGGCTTCGCACGCCGCAGCGAAAAGGCGATCTCGTCGGCGAGGGGAACCGTGCGGGCGACGGCATCGGGATGCCGCGCGAACCGCTCCACCATCTCGAGTCCTGACCGCAGGTGCGCACCCGAGTGGACGGGAAGCCACCCGTCGAGCTCGTCGAGCCCGCGATTGGCGCGGACCGCGGCGACGGCTGCCGCGAGCAGCTGCCGCTTGGGCACCGAGTAGTGCACGTTGTTCGTCGCGACGAGCGGCAGTCCCCGTTCGCGGGCAATCGCGGCGAGCAGGTCGTTCTCGCGCGTATCGAGTGGATTGCCGTGATCGAACAGCTCGACGTGCACGGCATCGCGGCCGAAGCGCTGCACGAGCAGGTCGAGTTCGTCGGCGGCCGCCTCGGGCCCTGCGGCGGCGAGCGCGCGACGGACGCTGCCCTTGCGGCATCCCGTCAGGATCACGGCGTGCTCGCCCAGCTGATCGGCGAGCTCGTCGAGGTCGTAGAGCGGCCGCCCCTTTTCGGCACCGCGGAGCTGCGCGTGCGTGATGGCTCCCGCGAGCCGGTGGTATCCCTCTTCGCCGCGGGCGAGCACGAGCAGGTGGGATCCGAGCGGGTCGGCCTCGCCCCTCCGCTGCGGAGTCGGCGACCGGTCTTGATGCCCGAGCGAGAGTTCGGCGCCGAACACCGTCTTGAGCTGGAGTGACTCGGCGGCCTCGGCGAACCGCACGATGCCGTAGAAGCCGTCGTGGTCGGTGACGGCGAGCGCGTGCAGCCCGAGCGCCTCGGCCTCCTCGGCGAGCTCTTCGGGCGAGGAGGCTCCGTCGAGGAACGAGTACGACGAATGCGCGTGCAGTTCGGCATACGGCACGGCGTCGACGGGACGCTCGATCGGCACCGGCACGTACGGACCACGCTTGCGCGACCACGCGGGACTGTCGCCGCCGTTCGCGCCCGTAGGGATCTCAGTGGGTCGCCGCCGATCGCTGAGCACCCTCTCGAGCTCGGCCCACGGCACCGACGGGTTGTTGAACCCCATCAGTCGTATGCCCCCTCGATCGTCCAGCCGCCGTTCTCGCAGACGAGGAGCCACGCGGCCCCGTCGGCATCGACGACCTGGAACCGATGCGCCCGGCGCGCGCGGACGGGGTCCCAGCTGCGCTCGACGATCGGCCACGGACCCGCCCACGACTCGATCGCCCGCCGCCTGCCGCCCTCGACGAGCACACCCGGCGCCGCTGAGAGAGCGCCGCGCTCGTCGATCTCGACGGCATACCCTCCGAGCGTCGTCACCTCGACCGTCGGCGGCTCGGCGAACACGGTCGTCGGCAGCGGGTCGGGAAGGCTCCCCGGCCACGGACGCCCCCGCTCCTTCGCGAGCACGACCCGGTCACCCCACGGCACGAGCACCTGCCGCTCGGTGAGCCAGCGCCCTCCGCCGATCTCGGGCGTCACGACGGCCCGATGCCCGAGCATCGCCTGCACGCGCGAGAGGGCGTGGTGCACCCGCTCTTCCGGCCCCGATCCGAAGATCGCGGGACGGTGATGGGATGCCGCATCCACCGCCTCGGGAGAGATCCGCACGAGCGTCACACCGCTCCGCAGGCCCTCCGCGTCTTCGCCGAGCTGCCACCTCACGCGGTCGACGATCGCGGCGGAGTCGAACGACGCCGGATGCAGCCACACCCGCTCGCTGCGTTCGCCCCGGTCGCCCACGAGCTCGACGCGCAGCTCGGTGCACACGAGGTCGATCGCGCCGAGACCCTGGATGAAATCGTCGGCGGCGACGCGCATGCCGAACGCCACCTGGTCGGCGATCTCGACGGGCGGCTCGAACGCCACTTCGCGATGCAGCTCGGGCGGCGGGGTGCGTGGCTGTACGGGACGCGAATCGCTTCCGGCCGCGAGGTCGTGAAGACGGATGCCGCGTGGCCCGAACCTCTCTCGCACCCGCTCCTCGGGCATCGCGGCGAACGCGCCAAGCGTCTGGACCCCGAGGCGCGCGAGGAGTCCGACGAGGTCGTCGCTCGCCGAGGTGCGTCCGCCCTTCGGCGGGGCGACCGCCGCGAGCGCCGTCGAGTCAAGCACGCTCACCGACAGCGGCGCGAGGAAGCCTGCCGCCCCACCCGCGGGCACGATGAAGACCGGCTCCCTCGCGGTCGAGCCGGCCGTCGCGGCTTGCTCGGCCGTGAAGGGACCGTCGGCGATCCCCGCCCGCACATCCTCGATCCCGAGACCCCGCAGCGCCTCGACGAGCACGCGCGCCGACTGCTCCTCGCCGCCGTAGTAGCGGGCCGGTCCGCGGGCACGGAGGGCGCAGAGCCCCGGCCGCACGAGCTGCACACCGGGCGCCCGGTCCTCGATTGCCGCGATGAGCGGCGCGAAGGCGCGCTGGTCGCGGGCGATGTCGGCCGGCACGATCCGCAGCGCCGGACACCGCGCCTGCGCGTCGCGCCGCCGTTGCCCCCGCCGCACGCCGTCAGCCCGCGCCGCCGCCGAGCAGGCGACGACCTGGTTCGCCTCGACGACCGCGATCGGAAGCCGGGGGTCGAGCGGCTCCGGCCTGTCGGACGACGACCCCGCCGTCGTGCCGGATGCCCGCCTCCCCCGACCCCCCGCAGACGTGCGCGTCGGAGCCTCCGTCGCGGCGGCTCGCGTGAGCGCCGTGACGGGCCAGTCGGGGAACCACAGCACGAGGCTCCGCTCGGGTGCATCGACGGCCACGGCTATCCCGCCTTCGACCACACGTCACGGCGCTCGGCAGGATCGGCCACCACCTCGGGCCGCGGCTCGACCCGCGAGAGCAGCGACGGCGCCTCGGCGATCCGGCCCGCGGCATCCGGAAGCAACAGGCGCCGCCGACGCGCGACGGGCCAGCGCCGGGACGACGACGTCACCGTGACCGTGCGCTCCGCGAGGTAGCCGTGCCCGCGCCCGAGACCCGCCCACCCCGGCTCTCCGACCTCGAGCACCGCCTCGGCCTGCGGCCAGGGACCCTGCACGAGCAGCACGGCCCCGCGCTCGCGGAGCCTCCCCGCGAGCCGCGAGATCTCGCCGTCGGGCGCGCGCCCCGA
The DNA here is from genome assembly GCF_006715145.1 of Microbacterium sp. SLBN-146. Lineage (NCBI taxonomy): Bacteria > Bacillati > Actinomycetota > Actinomycetes > Micrococcales > Microbacteriaceae > Microbacterium > Microbacterium sp. SLBN-146. The sequence continues at coordinate 2,189,538 of NZ_VFMR01000001.1, read as the reverse complement.
CGGACGCACGGCCACGACGGGCAGCACGTCGGCGATCGTCGCCGTCACGGCGAGCCAGCGCTGCCCGGGATCGGGAACGAGCACGAGCCGCGACAGGTCGACCCCCATCGACTCCGCCGCTTCGGCGCCGAGCCGCGGCATCCCGACGACACCGCACCACGATCCCGTCTGCGATGCCTGTGCGAGAAGCGCGAGCAGGAGCGACGTCGACGAAGAGAGCGAATAGGCCGCCCCCGGACGCAGACCACCCCCGGGAAGAAGCTCCGCGAGCGGCGGTGCGACGGGCAGCACGGGCGCATCGAGCTTGCGCCCCTGCATCCGATCGACCTGCGCACGAAGACGCTGCAGTTCATCAGCGGATGCACGCGTAGCCGTCGACTGCATGCTGCCCCTCATTCCCACAGGCTAGAACAGATGTTCTAGACTCTCAACTGTGAGAACGACGATACGGGGCACTTCCGACACTTATGTTCGAGACAAGGCTACCCCGTGAGCTGCGCCGTCGTCGCGATGCGCGCGAACCCGCCCGCCTGCAGGCCGAGAGCCGTCGTCGCCATGAGCTCGTCGGCGCTGCGGGTCACGGTGCCGAGGCCGGGAATCTCGGTCTCGAGGTCGAACGTGCGCGTGGCATCCAGCGCGACCGTCACGTCGTATCCGAGGTTCCCCGCCATCCGCGCTGTCGTCTCGACGCACATGTTGGTCTGGATGCCGCACAGCACCACCTGCGTGATGCCGTTCTCCTGCAGCCACGCGTGCAGATCGGGGTCGCCATAGAACGCGGAGTTCACGTTCTTCGTGACGAAGAGCGCCGGCTCGACGGCCGCGACGGGGTCGACGAGCACGTTGCCCGGGTTGCCGGGTGCGAGCGGCGACCCCTCCGAGGTCGAGTCGTGCCGCACGACCACGATCGGCTCCCCCGACCCCTTCCAGACCTCGAGGAGCGCCGCGACGTTGCCCTCGCAGGCGGGGTTGGTCGTCGCACCCCAGAAGTCGAGGTCGTCGAAGGCACGCTGCATATCGATCACGAGGAGAGCACGAGTCATGCCCCCATCCCATCACGCCACGCGCGACCCGCCGGTGGCCGGGACTGCCGGATGCCGTCGCGAAACCGCCGATCGCTGGCGGGACCCCTTCGGAGGCAGCGCCCCGAGCGCGATACCCCCGAGCACGAGCGCGATCCCGACCCCCTGCGCGAGACCGAACGCCTCTCCTGCCACCGCGACCCCCAGCACGACTCCCGTAACGGGATTGAGGAGCCCGACGATCCCTACGACCCCCGGCGAGAGGCGTCGGAGTCCCGTGAACCACGCGACGTATGCGAGCGCCGTCGCGACGAGCGAGACGAACGCGAACCCGAGCGCCGACGTGACCGTGAGCGTAGGAGGCGCCCCCTCGATGAGCAGCGCAGCCGGAAGCAGCACGACCGATCCTCCGATGAGCTGCCAGCTCGCCATCGGCAGCGCCGGCACATCGGAGCCCCACCGCGCCGTGAGAACGAACCCCAGCGACGACGCGACCATCGCTCCGAGCGACGCGGCGACTCCCCACGCATCCGCCGCCCCGAGGTCGAAGCCGAGCATGATCCCGACGCCCACGAGCCCGATCCCGGCACCGGCAACCGCCGCGAGCCGCGGCCGCCGCTTGAGCAGCAGCCACGCGAACAGCAGCATGCACGCCGCCGATGTCGACATGAGGGTCGCCGCGAGACTCGACGGCAGCCGCTGGCCTGCGACGTAGATGAGCACGAAGAAGCCGCCCACGTTGAGCGTCCCGAGCACGAGCGAGCGCCACCACCACGATCCCCTCGGCAGGCGCCGCGCGATGAGGAGCAGGAGGAGTCCGGCCGGCAGCGCCCGCAGCACGCCGCCCCACAGCGGCGCGTCTGCGGGAAGGAGCTGACGCGTCACGACGTACGTCGCGCCCCACGCGATCGGCGCGATCGCCGTGATCAGGATCCACCGCCACCGCTTATCTTCCACGGAAGACACTTTACCTTACCGGGAAGATAAAGTGGACGGATGGATGCCGCTCCCCTCGACCGCGTCGCCGAGATCCAGCGCGAATGGCGTCGCGAACGCCCCGATCTCGACCCGTCACCGCAGGGCGTCATCGGGCGCCTGCACCGCGTCGCCCTCGAACTCACGGAGCGCCTCGTCGCCGTCTACGGCGAATTCGGACTCTCCGAGGGGGAGTTCGACGTGCTCGCGACCCTCCGCCGCGCAGGAGAGCCCTACGAGCGCGCAGCGGGGGAACTCGCCGACCACACCCTCGTCACGACGGGCGGGCTGACGAAGCGCGTCGACCGGCTCGAAGCCCGGGGACTCGTCGAGCGGCGGACCGAAGCATCCGATGCCCGCCGCAGGATCGTGCGGCTCACCCCCGAAGGACGCGACCTCATCGACCGCGCCTTCACGGCGCACCTCGCCAACGAGCACCGTCTCGTGGACGAACTAGGACGAACGGATGCCGCGGACCTCGAGCGTGTCCTCACACGCTGGCTGCTGCTGCTCGACGACCGCTGATCGGACTCACGCCGCGAGGGCGAGATACGGCTCCCACCGCGGATCGGAACGCTCGGCTCCGCGCACCATCCACTGTCCGCCACGCGGCGGCTGCGGGCTGAGGCGCAGCTCCCACTGCATCTCCTGCGGCGTGCGATCGCCCTTGACGTTGTTGCACCGCAGGCAACACGCGACGAGGTTCTCCCACGAGTCCGCTCCCCCGCGCGACCGCGGAAGCACGTGGTCGATGGTCGACGCCGCCTTTCCGCAGTAGCCGCACCGGTGTCCGTCGCGCCGCAGCACCCCGCGTCTCGTGACGGGCACGCGACGCGCGCCGGGCACCCGCACGTATCGGGTCAGCAGGATCACCGCGGGTCTCTCGTAAGAACCTCGGGCTGCCCAGACGGGATCACCATCGACGAGTTCCACGACAGTGGCCTTCTCGTTCATGACGAGCACGAGGGCTCGTTTGAACGACACGACCGCGAGGGGTTCATACCCCGCATTCAGCACAAGAGTGCGCATTCCTCATCCTCTCGAACGGCCGGGACGGCTTCTCGGTTGTTCGTTTACGACGATGAGGTCGGCTTCGGGGCACGAAAAAAGGCGCTGTCTTATAGACAACGCCTTGGCACCACGGAGCTACCGTGGCATCCGCTCGTGCAATGCCGCAGGACGAGGCGACCCAATGCATCCGTGGTTCGAATGCGGGGACTGCTGCCCATCGGCTCCCTCCGCTTCTCTCAGAGTCGGGAACAGGCTAACCCACGCACGGCCGACGAGGGTCGTTCCCGGGGTGAACGCACGGTTGCGTGTCGGCAACGCACCGCGTTTCTGGAGCCGTGGCGCGTGCGCGGCGGTCGTGCGGCGGTCGGAGAATCGCACTCCGGTCGGAGCCATCCGGCCCGCAAACTCCGACAAACGGCCCATCCTCCGACCGGGCGAGGCCGGAGCGACGCCCGGATCAGCCGGCGTTGGCGACGAGCCAGGCCCAGGGGTCGACGATGCCGTTGTTGATACGCACCTCGAAGTGGAGGTGGTTGGCGGTCGAGCTGCCGGTGCTGCCGACGAGGCCGATGATCTGGCCCGCTTCGACGGACTGACCCGACACGACCTGGCGGCTGCCGTACGTCATGTGGCCGTAAAGCGTCGAGACGCGCTGTCCGCCGATGACGTGGTCGATGACAACCGCGACACCGTATCCGCCGTAGGCCTCCTGCGAGATACGCACGACGCCCGCGGCGGCCGCGTAGAGCGGCGTTCCGCCCGGGGCGAGCAGGTCGACGCCCTGGTGGTATCCGGAGTCGCCGAGGCCACGGCCCTTCGTGAAGTTCAGGATCGGCCAGCGCACCTCCCCCGTACCCGGTGAGACCAGGTTGACGTTGACGGGGACGGATGCCACGGAAGAGACCTGCGCACGTGCACGCGCTGCTGCCGCCGCGGCCGCAGCCTCAGCCGCCTTCTTCTTGTTGATCTCGTCTTCGGTCGTCGCCGAGTAGCTCTGACGCGACAGATCCGCCGTCAGGGCGTTCGAGGCGACGACGAGCGACTGGGCGTCACCGGCCGCGCTCTGCTGAAGCGTCTGCGCTTCCGCAGCGGGAAGGCGCGTGCTGGCGGAGTACGCGGGAATCGCGACGGTTGCGACGAGTCCGCCGACCATGGCGAGGATCACGAAGCTGCGCAGGGGTTTTGCGGCAGCTCGGGGCTTCGCGGCGCTTCGGGTGCTCACGGCGGTTCGGGACGCCGGACGTGCGGGGCGCGGTGAGCGGGGACTCTTCTTCTTGAGACTTCTTGCCGAGCGATCGCGTCGTGCGGGGACGGCGGCGTCCACCTCGGACTCGATCGCGGACGATTCGTTCTCTTCAGTCAAACTGACCTCCGGCGCCTCTGCGCCGGGGGCGCTGGCTCGTCAACACTCGGTGTTCGGGGCACGATGTGCGGGTTTGACCGCGAAAACGACGAGCCGGAGAGGCAATCTTCGCGGAGTCCTTCGGCGGGGCTTCTCGCCTGCGGACTGTCTGAGGCTACCGGAAGGTAACGAATCTGTCACGTTCACCGTGCCGCGAACCCCAAGATGTGGGTCAGCGAACCTCGTCGACGAGGAAGATATGGGATGCCAGCTCGACGGGAAGTTCGAGCCCTTCGTCGTTGCCGTGCATCTGCACGAGGACGTAACCCTCGTTGTAGCGGTAGTCGCCGCTGGCTCCGGGAAGGACACCCGCACTCTTGAGCTGCTGCAGCAGTTCGGGGTCGACTTGGGCCGGCTCAGCGAGGCGACGAACGGTGCCAGAGATCGGCTCGCCCGCGGCGTTGAGCTTGGCGACGAGACCGACGACGCCCTGGTCGAAGTTGTTCGCGGGCACGTCTCCGAGCTGGTCGAGACCGGGGATCGGGTTGCCGTACGGCGACTCGGTCGGGTGCCCCAGAAGCTCGATGAGGCGGCGCTCCACCTGCTCGCTCATGACGTGCTCCCACCGGCACGCCTCTTCGTGGACATACGCCCAGTCGAGCCCGATGACATCGGAGAGGAGGCGTTCGGCGAGACGGTGCTTGCGCATGACGTCGATGGCCTTCTGGCGACCGGCATCGGTGAGCTGAAGCGTCCGGTCGTCGGACACGACGACGAGACCGTCGCGCTCCATGCGCCCCACCGTCTGCGACACGGTCGGACCCGAGTGCCCCAGACGCTCCGAGATCCGCGCACGCAGCGGCTGGATCTGCTCCTCCTCGAGCTCGAGGATCGTGCGCAGATACATCTCGGTGGTGTCGATGAGATCGGTCATGCAGAGTCCTCGCGCACTGGGAAGCAGGTAAGGACAGCCTATCTGCCCCCGACGACACCGGAGGCGTCACGGGGCGCCGCGCGGCGGAGGCATGTCGCCGCGCCTCTCTAGAATCGGATCATGTCCCACGTCGTGCTCCCCCGCGAGATCCTGCCCGTCGACGGTCGATTCGGATGCGGCCCGTCGAAGATCCGCCCCGCGCAGCTCGAGGCCCTCATGGGCCCCGGCGCGGCCATCCTCGGCACGTCGCACCGCCAGGCACCCGTGAAAGACCTCGTCGGGAGCGTCCGCGCTCTTCTGCGCGAGATCTTCCGCCTCCCGGCGGGGTACGAAGTGATCCTCGGCAACGGTGGATCGACCGCTTTCTGGGATGCCGCCGCGTTCGGCCTCATCGAGCGCCGCTCGCAGAACCTCGTCTTCGGTGAGTTCGGCGGCAAGTTCGCCGCTGCCGCGAAGACCCCGTGGCTCGACGCGCCCGATGTGCGCAAGGCCGAGCCGGGAACCCGGCTCCTCGCCGAGGCCGTCGAAGGCGTCGACGTCTACGCGTGGCCGCACAACGAGACCTCCACGGGTGTGAGCTCGACGATCGAGCGCGTGCACGGCGACGACGGCGCGCTCACGGTCATCGACGCGACGAGCGCCGCGGGCGGCATCGACTTCTCGGTGCACGAGGCCGACGTCTACTACTTCGCGCCGCAGAAGAACCTCGGGTCCGACGGCGGTCTGTGGTTCGCGCTCGTCTCACCGGCGGCGATCGAGCGGATCGAGCGGATCGCGGCATCCGGTCGATACATCCCCGAGTTCCTGAGCCTCAAGAACGCGCTCGACAACTCGCGCCTCAACCAGACCCTCAACACCCCCGCGCTCGCGACGCTCCTGCTGCTCGACGACCAGCTCGGGTGGATCCGCGACAACGGCGGACTCCAGTGGGCCGACGCGCGCACCCACGAGTCTTCGGACGCCCTTTACGCGTGGGCTGAGGCGACCTCGTTCGCGACGCCGTTCGTCGCCGACCCCGCCGACCGCTCCCCCGTCGTCGCGACGATCGACTTCGACGACACGGTGGATGCCGCCGCTGTGGCGAAGAGCCTCCGACTGAACGGGATCGTCGACACGGAGCCCTACCGCAAGCTCGGACGCAACCAGCTGCGCGTCGCGACGTTCGTCTCGATCGAGCCCGACGACGTGCGCAAGCTCATCCAGTGCATCGACTACACCGTGGAGCGACTCGGCTGACGCCGATCACTCGGCTCGCCGCTAGCGGGGCGCGCTAAGCACCCCCGGGGCGCACTCCCTCAGCCCGGGGCGCACGATCCGCGCCCCGCACGACGGATGCCGCCCCAAACCGCCGTACAAAGGGCGACCCCACCGGCTCGCCGCTCCACCCCCGCGCAGCTCGCCGCGAGCGGGGCGCGCTATGCACCCCCGGGGCGCACTCCCTCAGCCCGGGGCGCACGATCCGCGCCCCGCACGACGGATGCCGCCCCAAACCGCCGTACAGAGCGCGACCCTCCCCGCCAGCCCGGGATTCCGTGCCCCACCGGCGCCGCTCCTCTCCCGCGCGCAGCTGGCGACGGTCGAGGACCGTCGTCAGTCGCGGTCGTCGTCCTCGTCGGAGTCGTCGTCCTCGTCGGGGTCGTCGTCCTCGTCGGAGTCGTCTTCGTCCGACTCATCGTCGTCGTCCGAGTCTTCCTCGTCGGAGTCGTCGTCCTCGTCCGAGTCGTCCGAGTCATCGTCGTCCGCGTCCGAGTCGTCCTCGTCCGAGTCGTCCTCGTCCGAGTCGTCCTCGTCGGAGTCATCCTCGTCGTCGTCGAAGTCCTCCTCGTCCGATTCGGACAGCTCGTCGATGTCGACGCCGTCGACGTCGCCCGCGTGGAGGATCGACGAACCGTCGTCGTCGAAGTCGGCGGCATCCAGATCATCGACGTCGTCGAGATCATCGTCGAGGTCGGAGTCCTCTTCGTCGGCGACGGCCGCGAGAGCAGCCTGCGCCGCGTGATAGTCGGCGAGCCGGACGGCCCACGGCACCCAGTCCGGCGCGACGAGCGCACCGTCGCCGGGAAGGAGCTCGACTTCGAGGACCGTCGGCTCCGAGTCCTCGACGCGAGCGAGGCTGACCGTCCAGAACCATCCCGGGTACCCGGAGAGGCGGTTCTCGAAACGGAGGGAAACGACGCCGCCGGCCTCGACCCGATAGCCCGCCGGCGGACCGACGGTCGCTTCGGGCGTGATCTCGTGCAGCGCGGCGAGTGCAAGGTCGCGCGCTTCGAACAGCGACGGGTCCGGCTCGATCAGCTCGGGCTCCGGCGTGCTCTCGGGCTCCGGCGTGACCTCCGGCTCGGGGTCCGACGTCACGTCCGGCGTGCCCGACTCGGGCTCTGCCGTCACGTCCTGCTCGGCCGCGCCGGATTCGGGCTCGGCCGTTTCGGGCTCGGTCGTTTCGGCCTCAGCGGCCTCGCCTGTCTCGGCATCCGTCACGGGTGACTCGACGCTCTCGGCGTCGGTGTCACCCTGAGGGGCGTCAGGCGTCGAGTTCATCGGCGACCTTGCGCAGCACGGCGGCCACCTTGTTGGCGTGGGCACCGCTCGGGTAGCGACCGCGACGCAGATCGCCGCCGATGCCGTCGAGGAGCTTGACGAGGTCTTCGACGATGATCGCCATGTCGTCAGCGGGCTTGCGTGCGCGCTTGGCGAGGCTCACGGGAGCTTCGAGCATGCGCACCGAGAGCGCCTGAGGACCGCGCTTGCCGTCGGCGATGCCGAACTCCAGTCGCGCACCGGGCTTCGGAGCGGCGGTGCCGGCCGGCAGCGCCGTCGCGTGCAGGAAGACGTCCTGGCCGTCGTCCGACGCGATGAAGCCGAAACCCTTTTCCTCGTCGTAGAACCTGACCTTGCCGGTGGGCATGGAAAACCTCGCTGAGTAACACTGCCGCTTTCACGGCATGACGGAAGAGGGCCTTCCGGGCCCACCGCACCAGCCTACGCCACCGGCGGCGCGGGAGTAGGCTGATCAGGATGAGCACGCACACCCCTGGCGACGACGTTCCCGTCCGCCGTATCGATCGCATCCTGGCGTTCATGTCCCTCGGGCTGCTCGTCCTTTCGATCGCCTGCTTCTTCTCGATCATGATCGGGACGGGGTCGGGGCTCGAACAGGCGGACTTCTCGACAGGGCTGTGGCCCGTGGTCACGATCATCGTCTGGGCCGGCCCCATCATCGCCTTCGCGATGATCCTGTTCATCCTCATCTCCAGCTTCGTTCGCAGGGCGCGCGCAAATCGCGGAGCCTGATGGCCTCTGACGAACGGGCACTGGCGACATGGTTGTCGCTCCGTGACGACGACGCGCTGGCTGCCACGCTCGCCGCGCGCGGAGTGTCACCCACCGCCCACTGGAACGACTTCTTCGATGCCGCGGCAGCCCTCCTCGATCCCGTCTCGGTCGATCGCGCGCTGACCCACCTCCCCCGGTCGCTCCTCGCCGTCCTCTCCGAACCGGATGCCACGGCCCCCCTCCCGAGCGATCTCGCGCTGCAGGACGAGACAGGTGCCCTCTACGGTGTCGTCGCCGACCGGGTCCAGGCCCTGTCGGCATCCCGACCCGATGCTTTCCGCGCGGACGAGTCGGACGTGTCGACGGCAGCCTCCGCCTCGGATGCCGCAGCCGCCGAGCGCGCGTTCGCGACGGCCGGTGCGCTCGCCGACGTGCTCCTCTCGAGCACCCACACGCCTCTGACACGCACCGGAGCGGGAACCGTCAGCGCCGCCGACCGCAAGCGTCTCGCAGAGGCCGGGATCGTGACATCCGCTGAGCACCTCGACGACCTCGTCGAAGCAGCAGCCGCGGCGGGGCTCGCGGCGGCTGTCGAGCGCGAATGGATCGTGACGGATGCCGGTGAGCGCTGGCTCCGCGAATCGACCGTCGCGCGCTGGCGCATCGTCGTGACGGGGTTCATCGACGCGCTGCCTCCGGGCCTTCGCACCGAGAACGGCGGCATCGTCGCGCCCCTCCTGTGGACGGGCGCGTATCCGCTCGACTCCGAGTGGCCGCTGCGCGTCTCCCGCATGCATCGCGTCGCCGTCGACTGGGGTCTTCTCGACGATCGTGGCGGCGAGCCGTCGTGGACCGTCGCCCTCCGTGCGGGTGGTGCGCTCGAGACCGAGGCGTTTGCCGCACAGCTTCCGCAGGAGATCGACCAGGTCTACCTGCAGGCCGACCTGACGGCGATCGCCCCCGGGCCGCTGCGTCCGGCGCTCGATCTTCGCCTGCGCCGCATCGCCCACCGCGAGTCGCGAGCCCAGGCCTCCACCTACCGCTTCACGGCCGAGTCCATCGGTGCGGGCCTCGCCGACGGAGAGTCCGCCGAGTCGATCCGCGCGTTCTTGACGTCGCTTTCGCTCACCGGCATCCCCCAGCCGCTCGACTACCTCATCGAGTCGACCGCGGCGCGACACGGCCTCGTCCGCGTCGGCACGACGCCGGGACAGGCGCGCACCCTCGTCACGAGCCCCGACCCGGGCATGATCGACGCCATCGCGGTGGACCAGGGGCTCCGCGCCCTCGGGTTCGTCCGAGACGACGACGGCCTCAGCTCCCGGGTCGCCCGCGACGCCGTCTACTGGGCGCTCGCCGACGCACGGTATCCCGTCTCCGCGCTCGACGAGACCGGCGAGCCGGAGCCGCTCCGCCGCCGCATCCCCCCACCGGTCGCTGCTCCCCCGTCGAGCGCCGCCGAGCACTACGCCCACCTGATCGCCGTGCTCAGAGCGAGCCACGGCTCGGATGGGGATGCCGCGTGGCTCGAGCGCGAGCTCGACCAGGCCGTGCGTTCCCGCTCGACGATCATCGCGGTCGTGCGGCTGCCCAACGGCGAGGAGCGCACGTTCACTCTCGAGGCATCCGGTCTGGGAGGCGGGCGCCTGCGCGGCCGCGACCGCGCTGCCGACATCGAGCGCACTCTTCCGCTGTCGAGCATCGTGAGCGTCAAGCCCGTCTGACCGCGGCGACACGCGTCCACACATCACGGTGGCCGGTAGACTGGCACGTTATGGCTGACGGACCCCTCATCGTTCAGAGCGACCGCACGGTGCTGCTCGAAGTCGCGCATCCCGATGCCGAGAACGCGCGCCACGAGCTCGCGATCTTCGCCGAGCTCGAGCGGGCGCCCGAGCACATCCACACCTACCGCGTGACGCGTCTGGGACTGTGGAATGCGCGCGCCGCGGGACACGACGCCGAGGACATGCTGGCGACGCTCGAGCGCTGGTCGCGCTTCCCCGTGCCGCCGTCGGTCTCGATCGACATCCGCGAAACGGTCAACCGCTACGGGCGACTCGTGATCGAGCGCAACGACGAGGGCGAGCTCGTCCTCCGCTCGACGGATGCCGCGGTGCTCGCCGAAGTCTCCAAGAACAAGCGGATCCAGCCGCTCCTCGTCGGTCGACCCTCCGACGACGCGTTCCTCGTCGACGCGTGGGCACGCGGTCAGATCAAGCAGGAGCTTTTGAAGATCGGCTGGCCCGCGGAGGATCTCGCCGGCTACACGCCGGGGACGCCGCATCCGATCGATCTCGACGAAGCCGGATGGACGCTCCGCCCCTACCAGCGGCAGGCGGTCGACATCTTCAGCGAAGGTGGCTCAGGCGTCGTCGTGCTGCCGTGTGGCGCCGGCAAGACGCTCGTCGGCGCCGCAGCCATGGCCGACACCAAGACGACGACGCTCATCCTCGTCACCAACACCGTCAGTGCGCGGCAGTGGCGCGACGAGTTGCTCAAGCGCACGTCGCTCACCGCCGAGGAGATCGGCGAGTACTCGGGTCAGGTCAAAGAGGTCAAGCCCGTCACGATCGCGACGTACCAGATCCTGACCGCCAAGCGGAAGGGCGAGTACGCGCACCTCGCGCTACTCGACGCGCTCGACTGGGGCCTCATCGTGTACGACGAGGTCCACCTTCTGCCCGCGCCTGTGTTCAAGCTGACGGCCGACCTGCAGGCCCGCCGCCGGCTCGGCCTCACTGCGACGCTCGTGCGCGAGGACGGACGCGAGGGCGACGTCTTCAGCCTCATCGGACCCAAGCGCTTCGACGCGCCCTGGAAGGAGATCGAGGCTCAGGGCTTCATCTCCCCCGCGGTCTGTTACGAAGTCCGGGTCGACCTTCCCGCCGGCGAGCGGCTCGAGTACGCCGCGGCCGCCGACGACGAGCGCTACCGGCTCGCGGCGACGGCGCCGGCGAAGATCGACGTCGTGCGGAACCTCGTCGAACGGCACAAGGGCGAGCGGATCCTCGTCATCGGGCAGTACCTCGACCAGATCGACGTGCTCGCCGAGGCGCTCGATGCGCCGAAGATCACGGGACAGACGCCGGTCGACGAGCGCGAGGAGCTGTATCAGGCGTTCCGCGTGGGCGAGATCTCGCTACTGATCGTGTCGAAGGTCGCCAATTTCTCGATCGATCTGCCCGAGGCATCCGTTGCCATCCAGGTCTCCGGATCGTTCGGTTCGCGCCAGGAGGAGGCGCAGCGACTCGGTCGCCTGCTGCGTCCGAAGGAGTCGGGCAACACGGCGAGCTTCTACACCCTGATCGCGCGCGACACCGTCGACCAGGACTTCGCGCAGAACCGCCAGCGCTTCCTCGCCGAGCAGGGCTACGCCTACACGATCCTCGACGCCGACGGGGTCGCTGCCGCCTAGCGGCGCCGAGGCCGGCCCCGTCTCGCTTCCGCAGGGGCCTGGCTCCGTAGCATCCGGCCCGCGGGTGCCGAGAAGACCCAAACCGTCGCCTCGGCGGCGAAATCCGCGCAGTTCGAGTCTTCTCGACACCCGTGGCACCCGGGTCACGAGCGAACACGGCCGCAGTCCCTTCCGCGCGGCCCGACCCTGCGGCATCCGCCCCCTAGAACCGAGAAGACCCGAACTGCTCAATCGGTGGCCAAAACCGCGCAGGTTGGGTCTTCTCGGCGCTAGGGCAGGGGCCCAGAGCCCGGGAGCCGGGCGCCGGGCGCCGCGGAGCCGGGGGCCGCGGAGCCGGGCTATACGGCGAGGGCCGGGGTGGTGAAGGTCAGGGTGCGGGGCAGGTGGGAGCGGCGGTACAGCACCTCGACGACACCGACGTAGGCCGCGACGACCACCGTCGACCAGATGAAGCTGTCGACGCCGGGCGAGGTCGCGTTGACGTCGCTGACGCCCGCGAGTCCGAGCATGAACGCCAGCAGGTTGTTGACGACGTGCAGCGCGATCGCCGCCTCGAGGCCGCCCGTGCGCCACGTCAGCCAGCCCGCCGCCACGGCGAACACCCCGACGCTCACCTGCCCGAGCGGGTCGTAGAGGTGTCCGAGCACGAACAGCGGCACCGGCAGCAGAATCGCGAAGGCAGGATGCCGCAGCCACCGCCCGATCGCTTGCATGAGGTATCCGCGGAACACGTACTCCTCAGCCGCCGCCTGGAACGGCACGACGAGCAGAATCGCGATGAAGCTCGCCCACAGATACGGATTGTCCGCCGGAGCGACGACGGTCCCGCCCACGACCTCTTCGGCGGGGAGGAGGAACGACACACCGGTGAGGACGGCCGCAACCACGACGGCGGCTCCCGTGCACAGCAGCATCCACCGCCACCGCAACCTTCCGCGCGCCGACGAGATGAGCCCCACCCGTCGCCCGTTCACGATGAGCGACGCGAGCACGTACGCGGGGAGCATGAGCGCGATCGACCCCAGCAGCACGACGAGCATCAGCGGATTCGTCAGATCGAAGTTCACCGTGTCGGATGCCGGAAGCAGGCCCGCTGCGAGCACCGGATCCACGAGCGACACGAAAGCGAAGGCGAGCACTGCGACGAGCAGCATCGCCGCGTACAGCGCGGACCCGAGGACACCTACGAGAAGCGGTGTCCACCATGCGTGGCGGTGACGCGCGAACACGAGCCGATGGAAGGCGAGGCCTCCCTCGTAGGCGTCGCGCGGCGACGTCACGGCCTCAGGACGGGCTGCGGGTGGGGCGGGCATGGCGGGCATGGCATCCGGAGAGGTCATCCGTCCATCATTCCCGAACCCACCTGAGAACCGCCGCGAGCGTCATCGTCAGCGCGCCGATCCGCACGATATCCAGCAACCACATGGTGTGCAGTGCCAGTATGGCCCTATGACCGCACCGCGCATCCTCGTCGTGGACGACGAGCCGAACATCCGCGACCTGCTGATCACGAGCCTTCGGTTCGCGGGGTTCCAAGTGAAAGCCGTGTCGAACGGGGCCCAGACGATCTCGGCCGTCCTCGAGGAAGAGCCCGATCTCATCATCCTCGACGTCATGCTCCCCGACATGAACGGCTTCAGTGTCACCAAGCGTCTTCGCGGCGCCGGCTACACCGCGCCGATCCTCTTCCTCACCGCGAAAGACGAGACCGAGGACAAGATCGCCGGCCTCAACGCCGGTGGCGACGACTACGTCACAAAGCCGTTCTCGCTCGACGAGATCGTCGCCCGCATCCAGGCGATCCTCCGCCGCACGATGCAGGCCGACGAGGAGTCGATCATCCGCGCGGGCGAACTCACGATGGACCAGGACACCCACGATGTGCTCGTCGGCGACGTGTCGATCGATCTGAGCCCCACCGAGTTCAAGCTGCTGCGCTACCTCATGCTCAACCCGAACCGCGTCCTGTCGAAGGCGCAGATCCTCGACCACGTGTGGGAGTACGACTTCAACGGCGACGCGGGAATCGTCGAGAGCTACATCTCCTACCTTCGACGTAAGATCGATCCCCACTCGTCGGAACCGCTCATTCAGACCAAGCGCGGCTTCGGCTACATGTTGAAGGCCGGCAAGTCCGCTTAGTCGGCGGCTGATCAGAAGGGGCCGCATGGCGCACAAGACCGATGCGGTCACCCGATGGTGGCGCGGCACGAGCCTGCGCGCCAAAGTGACGGGCGTCACCGTCGCTCTGCTGACGGTCGGCCTGCTCGCGGCCGGTATCGGCACCCTCGCCTTCCTGCGCAATGCCCTCATCAGCAACACCGACGAGCAGCTCATCGCGCTCGCGCCCACCGACCTTGCCAGTGGGCTCATGGACATCGTGTACGTCGAGGGCGAGGGAGTGCGCTTCAGCCCGAAAGCGGATGCTCCCGACACCCAGTACTTCGTGGCGATCTACGACTCCAACGGAGAACTTCAGGCGACCGCGGGCGGCGACCGCGGGCAGGCGCCAGAGTTCCCCGAGAAGTTCACCCCGGAGGACACGACACGGGAGCAGTTCTCGACGTTCTCGCTCCCGAGCGAGGACGGCGCCGGGATCTTCCACGCGAGCGTCGCCATCTACCCGCTGCAGGTACCCGAGTTCTTCACCCAGATGGTGGCCCTGCCTCTGGCGCCCACCAACGCCGTCGTCGCCGCGGCAGCGGGCATCTACTCGATCGTCGCGCTCCTCATCATCTTCGTGAGCGCCTTCCTCACACGTCTGCTCGTGACTCTGACGTTCCGGAGTCTCGGACAGGTCGAGACCACGGCGATGTCGATCGCGGGCGGAGACTTCAGTCTCCGGATGACCGCCATCGAACCCACCACGACGGAGGTCGGCCGCCTCAAGACCGCCATCAACGCGATGCTCGGCCGCGTCGACACGGCGCTGTCGCAGCGCGACGCCACGGTGCGTCAGATGCGCCGGTTCATCGGCGACGCGAGCCACGAGCTCAGAACCCCTCTCGTGACCGTCCGCGGATACGCCGAGCTGTACCGCATGGGTGCCATCCGCGGCGATGAGGACGTCCGCCAGGCGATGGACCGCATCGAGAGCGAAGCGAAGCGGATGGGCGGTCTCGTCGAAGACCTCCTGGCCCTCGCTCGTCTCGACGAGCGCCGCGACGTCGTGACAGCCCCGGTGGATCTCCGGCCGATTGCTCGGGATGCCGCCCTCGACGTCCGCGCGACCTCGCCGAGGCGCGTCGTGACGGTCATCGACCTCACCGCGGCGACACCCGTCGAACCGGCTCGCCCTGCTGATGAGCCGGTAGACGAGCCGCCCCGAAAACGGTCGAGCCCCCGCACAGGCGTCGCGCTCTCCCTCCTGCGCCGCAAGCCGCGCTCCGTTCCAGCGAGCGCGGCGGCGGGTGCGGGCGAGCCCGCCGAGCCGGAGGTGCAGATCTTCAACCCCGTCGACGACGACATCGCGACGCTGTCCGCACCGATCGTGCTCGGCGACGAGAACCGCATTCGGCAGGTGGTGACGAACCTTCTCGGCAATGCCCGTCGCTTCACGAGCGACGACTCCCCCATAGAACTGCGTCTCGGCATCGACCCGGTGGCCTCGACGGGGTGGATCGAGATCGTGGACCACGGCGACGGCGTGCCCGATCAGATCAAGGACAAGATCTTCCAGCGCTTCTGGCGGGCCGACACCTCGCGTGCGCGCGAGACAGGTGGCACGGGCCTCGGTCTGTCGATCGTCGCGTCGATCGTCGAGGCGCTGCACGGGTCGGTGACGGTCGTCGACACCCCCGGCGGCGGCGCGACCTTCCGGGTGTCCTTCCCGCTCGCCCGCGACCGCAGCGCGGCGGAGCATGCCCTGATCGAGACGCAGCCTCTGCCGCGACTTCCCCGGAGCCTCGTCGACGACCCCGACGCCTGATCGCGACATTTCCTCCCCAGCTGGACCCGTCACGCTCGTTCTCCACACAGTGATGACGGATGCCGCGAGCCGTTCGCTGCGACACCTAGCGTTGCCGTCAGCGCGGCGGCATCCGGTCGCCCCTCACCCACAAGGAGCACCCGTGGCCGTCTTCTCCGTCGACAGCGATGCCGTTCTCTCATCCACCACCGTCGTGCGGGGCACGATCGAGCGCCTCCAGGCAGAGACGTCCGCGCTCATGGCCCAGCTCACTCAGCTGCAGGGGTCATGGACGGGCGCCGCCGCCATCGCCTTCCAGTCGACGGTCGAGCAGTGGCGCGCGACCCAGCGCACAGTCGAGGACTCGCTCGCCGGAATCAGCACCGCGCTCGGCACCGCCGGACGCCAGTACGCCGACGCCGAACAGGCGACGATGGGCCTCTTCCGCTGAGCGGCTAGTCCTCGCACAACGACGAAGGGGCCCCTCCGTGAGGAGGGACCCCTTCGTGCAGGTGTGGATCAGAAATCCATGCCGCCCGTCGGGTCACCGGCGGGAGCCGGAGCCTTCTCGGGCTTGTCGGCGACGACGACCTCGGTGGTGAGGAAGAGACCCGCGATGGACGCTGCGTTCTGCAGCGCCGAGCGCGTGACCTTCACCGGGTCGTTGATGCCGGCAGCGAGCATGTCGACGTACTCACCGGTCGCGGCGTTGAGGCCCTGGCCCGAGGGGAGCTCGGAGACCTTGTTCGCGACGACGCCCGGCTCGAGACCGGCGTTGAGGGCGATCTGCTTGAGCGGAGCCTCGATGGCGACCTTGACGATGTTCGCACCGGTCGCCTCGTCACCGGTCAGCTCGAGGGTCGCGAAGACCTTCGTGCCGGCCTGGATGAGCGCAACGCCACCACCGGCGACGATGCCCTCTTCGACGGCTGCCTTCGCGTTGCGGACGGCGTCCTCGATGCGGTGCTTGCGCTCCTTGAGCTCGACCTCGGTCGCAGCACCGGCCTTGATGACGGCGACGCCACCGGCGAGCTTCGCGAGGCGCTCCTGGAGCTTCTCGCGGTCGTAGTCGCTGTCGGTGTTGTCGATCTCACGACGGATCTGCGTGACACGACCCTCGATCTGGTCTGCCTCGCCGGCACCCTCGACGATCGTGGTCTCGTCCTTCGTGACGATGACCTTGCGAGCGCGACCGAGCAGGTCGAGCGTCGCGTTCTCGAGCTTGAGGCCGACCTCTTCGGTGATGACCTGGCCACCCGTGAGGATCGCGATGTCCTGCAGCTGCGCCTTGCGACGGTCGCCGAAGCCGGGAGCCTTGACGGCGACCGACTTGAAGATGCCGCGGATCTTGTTGAGCACGAGAGTCGCAAGCGCCTCGCCCTCGACGTCCTCGGCGATGATCACGAGCTCCTTGCCGTCCTGGATCACCTTGTCGACGACGGGGAGAAGATCCTTGATGTTCGAGATCTTCTGGTTCGCGATGAGGATGTAGGGGTCCTCGAAGACGGCTTCCTGACGGTCGGGGTCGGTCACGAAGTAGGGGTTGATGAAGCCCTTGTCGAAACGCATACCCTCGGTGAGCTCGAGCTCGGTGCCGAACGTCTGCGACTCCTCGACGGTGACGACGCCTTCCTTGCCGACCTTGTCGATCGCCTCGGCGATGAGCTCGCCGATCTCGGTGTCGCCCGCGGAAATGGATGCCGTCGCGGCGATCTCTTCCTTGGTCTCGACCTCCTTGGCGTCGGCGAGCAGCTGCTCGGTGAGCGCCTTGACGGCCTTCTCGATGCCGCGCTTGAGCGAGATCGGGTCGGCGCCGGCGGCGACGTTGCGGAGGCCCTCGCGGACGAGCGCCTGAGCGAGGACGGTAGCCGTCGTCGTTCCGTCTCCGGCGACGTCGTCGGTCTTCTTGGCGACCTCCTTGACGAGCTCCGCGCCGATCTTCTCGTACGGGTCGTCGAGCTCGATCTCCTTGGCGATCGAGACACCGTCGTTCGTGATCGTGGGAGCGCCCCACTTCTTCTCGAGCACGACGTTACGACCGCGGGGGCCAAGCGTCACCTTGACGGCGTCGGCCAGGATGTTCAGGCCGCGCTCGAGGCCACGACGGGCCTCCTCATCGAAAGCGATGATCTTTGCCATGTGTGTTTCGTCCTCCCAGGACGTTGGCTTGTGGAATTAGCACTCAGAGATACCGAGTGCTAACAGCCATTCTGGCACTCGACCCATACGAGTGCAAGCCACGTGGCAGGGCGGCGCAACAAATGAGAACGGGATGCCACGTGGCATCCCGTTCTCTTCGTCGACGTCGTCTCAGACGACGCGGACCGACTCGGCCTGCGGGCCCTTCTGGCCGGAACCGACGGTGAATTCCACCGTCTGCCCCTCCTCGAGGACGCGGAAGCCGCTCATGTCGATGTTCGAATAGTGGACGAAGACGTCCTGACCGTCCGAGACGGTGATGAAGCCGAATCCCTTCTCGGCGTTGAACCACTTGACGGTGCCCTGGGTCATGCGAAACTCCTGTGCTGCGGGGGAACATCGCCATGCTATTCACGCCACGGCGCCGTTCAGAGCCCCGCGGGCGTCTATTGACACGCGCGCATCGAAACGTTTACTCCGCGGAAACACGGGGCCTGTTTCGAGCGGCTCAGCCCGTCTCTTCGGGGGCCGGAGGGTTCGCCGTCCGGTCGAGACCGATGACGATCGCGAGCTGCTTCACCGCCGGGTCGTCGCTCAGCTGGTACGCATCGCTCTGCTCGACCTCGGCGCCGCCGATGACCTCGGCGAGACCCAGTGCGGCCGCTTCGTCTTCGGCGGAGACGTAGAACACCGTCGTCGTGGGGAAGTCGTCGCTGCCCGCATCGCCCGCCTGGACGCGATCTGCCGCCCACCCTGCCGCGACGACTGCATCCTTCGTCTGCGTTGCGAGGCCCGACTCAGGTGTCGCGTTGAGGATGAGGACGTCATAGGTCGTGTCGACGACGGGCTCGACGACGGGAGGCGGCGTCACGGTCGGTGCGGGTGTCGGGAAGAGCTCGATGCGACCCGAGACGAGCAGCGTGCCGAAGATGCCGACGGCTACCAGGATGATCGTCGCGATGGCGGCCCAGAGGAACACGACACCGCCGCGCATGCGCGGGTTCTCGGTCCGGTGGGCACCGACTCGGCCCACTTCTGCCGGGATATCGTCGAAGCGATCCCGGGGGAAGGTCGATCTCGGCACCCCCCGATGCTACCGCTCTTGGACGAGCGGTCCCGGCACGCGCGCCTGAGGGTGGGCGTCGCGGCGACGCCGCAGACGCTTGACGAGCATCGGATCGTACTCTTGCGCGTCCGCCGTCTCGAGCAGGCGGTCGAGCAGCTGGTAGTAGCGGGCCGGTGCGAGCGACAGGTCGGTGCGGATGGCCTCTTCCTTCGCCGCGCCGTGCCGACGCCACTCGGCCTCGAAGTCGAGGATGGCGCGGTCGCGGTCGTCGAGGGGCACGTCTTCACGCTAACCCCGGACGCGTCCTTCGTTCGCACGCCACTCCACGAAGCCGCCGAGCGGATCGACGGCTGCGACGGGCACACCGTTCATGGAGAGCACGAAGTCCGAGCGAGCGCCCGCGACGACCGGCGGATGCCACGCGTCGTGCATCCACGGCGGGTCGATCGACATCCAGGAGACGCCGAGAGCATCGAGCGTCGCACGGAGTCGCTCCCGCCCTTCGCGCGGAATGTGCGGCAGCACTCCGGGCGCCGTCACGACGAGGGTCGCATCAGCGGGCGCGAGAGCCACGGCATCCCTCAGCACCTGTGGATCGGACGCGTCTCCCGTGATGAGCAGCGGAGGATCGGCCGCCACGATGTCGAGGGCGGCGGCGATGCGCTCAGCCCGCCCCGTCTCCCCCGGCCACACGAGCGCCGTGAGAAAGTCCCGATCTCCCGGATCGGCCGCGTCGAGCGGTGCGAGATCGATCCCCGCCCGCCACACGACGTCGGGCAGCTCGCATCGCGGCGACCCGACGAGGTCGGC
The DNA here is from genome assembly GCF_006715145.1 of Microbacterium sp. SLBN-146. Classification (NCBI taxonomy): domain Bacteria; kingdom Bacillati; phylum Actinomycetota; class Actinomycetes; order Micrococcales; family Microbacteriaceae; genus Microbacterium; species Microbacterium sp. SLBN-146. The sequence goes on along the minus strand of NZ_VFMR01000001.1, from coordinate 2,169,641 downwards.
CTCGAGAACGACGGTCGACGTCCCACCCGGCGGGTCGAGCGAGGGTCCCCCGCGATACCGGTACGAATAGCGGTCGGGATACAGGCACAGTCCCGCGCTCGCTCCGAGCTCCAAGAGCGCGAGGGGGCCCGAGAACCGGCTCAGGCCCGGAAGGAGCGCGGCGCAGCGTCCCGGTTCGTTCGTCTGCAGGCTGCGGACGGATGCCTCGGCGACGAGCTCGTCGGCATGGCCGAGGAGCCACGCCCGCCACTGCGGGTACGGCACGTCCGTCGAGCCCAGCATGCGGGCGACGGCGAAGACGAGCGGGGGCTGCCGGCGCGTTTCAGGGATGCGGGCGAGCACGGCGGCGGCATCCGGGTCACCCGCGATCCCCGCCGACCACTCGGCATACAGCTCCGACCGCCCGGGCGCCTCTTCCCGCGCGAAGCGCGCGTAGCGCTCGATCACGGCGGCGATCGTCGCGGCATCCGGGGTCATCTCATCATTCTCTCGGCGAACGCGACGCCGAGGCGAGCCGCGCGGGCTCAGCCTGCGGTTGAATGGATGCGCAGCACGAGAGGAAGCTCACATGACGTACACCGTGAACAAGAGCGACGACGAATGGCGCGAAGAGCTCACGCCCGAGCAGTACGCGGTCCTGCGCGAAGCGGGAACGGAACGCGCCTGGACGGGTGAACTCCTCGACGAGGAGCGCGCGGGCCTTTACGCGTGCGCAGCCTGCGGATCGGAGCTGTTCCAGAGCGGCACCAAGTTCGACTCCCACTGCGGATGGCCGAGCTTCTACGAGTCGGTGCGCCCCGAGGCGGTCGAGCTCATCGAAGACAACAGCCACGGCATGGTGCGCACCGAAGTGCGCTGCGCCAACTGCGGCTCGCACCTCGGCCACGTCTTCCCCGACGGATTCGGCACCCCGACGGGCGACCGCTACTGCATGAACTCGCTGTCGCTGTCGTTCACGCCCGAAGAGCAGGCGTGACGAGCGCCCTCGACGCGGTTCTCGCCCGGAAGTCGTCGTCGAAGGTCACCTACGCCGCTCCGACGCACGAGGAACTGCTGACCCTGGTGGCGGCGGCAGGACGCGTCGCCGACCACTCGTCACTGCGACCCTGGCGGCTCATCGAACTGCGAGGCGACGACCGCGTCCGCCTCGCCCAGGCGATCGCCAAGGCCGAGGGCGACAAGAAGCCGTCGTCGAAGCCGCTGCGTGCTCCGCTGCTCATCGCTGTCGTCGCGAGCTTCCGGAAGAGCAGCAAGGTTCCACGGTGGGAGCAGGAGGCCGTGGCATCCGGTGTCGCACACATGCTGAGCCTGCTGCTCGACGAAGCCGGTTGGGGCGTCTTCTGGCGCACCGGCTCGTACACGCGGTCGAAGGCCGTCGCGAAGGCGCACGGGCTCGAGAAGAACGAAGTTCTGCTCGGCTGGCTCTACGTCGGCGGCAAGCCTCCGCGCTCGCGGCCCGAGCGTCGCCGAGCGGTCGACGCGCGCCACCACGTCTCGCCCATGCCGCGTCCGAAGCGGTCGAAGGGCTGATTCAGCGGCGACGCCTCAGCCGCGACCACGGTGCAGCGGCGACGACCACCGACGCGAGGGCGACGGCGACCATCGCGGTCTCCTGAAGGATGCCGGGACTCCCCTGCGCCGGCCAGGCCGCATCGATCACGACCGACATGACCAGCTGACCGACGACCGTGCCGAGGCCGAGCAACAGCACACCGGTGCGCGACACGAGCGCGGCCGACAGGAAGATGTAGACGACCCCGAGGGCGCCCCCGAGGTAGAGCCACGGCTCGAGCGGGAACGGCGCCGGCGGCCCGACGATCGCGACGTGGATCACGGCTGCGGTCACGAGGATGGCTGTGCCGCCCGTGAAGTTCACGAGCGTGGCCGTCAGCGGCATGCCGACCCGCTGCCTGAGGCGCCCGTTCGTCGCCTGCTGCCACGCGATCCCGACTCCGGCGAGGAGTGGGAGGACGAGCATCCAGAGCGGGATGCCGCTCACGCCGTCGCCGAGGAGCGACACCCCCACGGCGGCGAGCGCCAGCGCACCGCCCAGAAGGCGCGGGACCGTGACGGCGACGACTCCGCCGGGTCCGAAACCGAGGCGATCGAGCACGAGTCCGTTGAGGGTCTGGCCCGCCACGACGCCGACGGTGAAGAGCGACACCCCGATGAACCCGACGGCCAGGCCCTGCGTGGCGACGGTGAATGCACCGGCGGCGCCTCCCGCGAGCATCCACCACGGGATGGAGCGCTCGCGCAGTCCTGACACGAGCGTCGCGAGGCCTCTTCGCCCGACGGGGAGGGCCGCCGACAGCACGATGAGGATGACGAACCCCGACCCGAACGAGACGGCGGCCGCGACGAAGCCGTCATCAAGCCGCACACCCAACTGGCCGTTGATACGCGCCTGAATCGCTGTCAGCGCGCCCACGAACACCGCCCCGGAAAGGGCGAGCCAGAGCGGCAGCCGCGCGGAATCGCGGGAATCCACCATCACGTGCCGGCTACAGGACTTGAACCTGCAACCCTCGGACTCCTGATGGGTCACGCGGGTCTCACCTGAACGGGCTTCGCCACCCGCTTCGCGAGTGGACGTACTCATCCTAGTTTCCGAAGTCGGCGCCAAGCGGACAGAGGCGGGTGACTCGGTAGGTGACGCTTCCCCCGCCGACGCGCGCTCCGTTGAGCATCCGGCCCGGCGCACGGACCCGGGGGCCTACATTTCCCTGATGCCGTCACATGTTGCAGTGGGTCTTGGCATCGCCATCTCGACTATGGCGATCACCCTCCTGGGCGCCTCCCTGAGAAGGAGGGCTGCGAACAATGGCGCTTCGACTCCGTCATTGCCGCGTTGGGTCCTCGTCGCTCTATCGTGCGGCGGCATCCTCCTGCTGCTCGCACTGTTGTGGGGCCTGCTCGTCATCGTCACGCCAGCGTTTGCCGTCCGACCATAATGTGATCAGATGATCCCGTTGCGGCTGCCCGATGATTGGCAGGCCCTGGACACGCCAACACGTCGAGAGATGCTCGGCGCGCTCAAAGCGCGGCTCAACGAAAGCCCGGGCGACCAATCCACACGGCGCCATGTCGTCGATGCGTACCGTCAACTCGGACACCTCGATCAGGCGGGTCGCTTCGCCATCGGCTTGGACGAAGGAGCACGATCCGCTGAGGTTCGCGCGTATGCGTCGATGGTGCGGGCTCTCAATACCGACGAGTCAGCCACGCGGAGGCTCAGCCTCATCCCTGCCGAGGCAGAACTCCCCGATCAGGTGCAGCGTGCAGTCAAGGGCCGACGGCTGGACGACGAGTGGCAGCCCTGGGGCGCATTCATCGTCTTCGCCTGGGCAATGTGGGTCGGGCTCGTGCTCCTCGCCACGGTGGTTGTGTACGGCTTCGCGATGGCAGGTGCCCACGATGTCCAGCCGATAGCCCAGCGGTGGACCGCCGCGATCGGGTGGGCACTCGTCTTCGCATTGGTGTCCACGACCGCGTGGTGCGTGGCGTCCAGGAAGTGGGTCCCGGCACTCGTCTGGGCTGGCATCACGATCGCCCTTGGCGGATACGTCGTGGTCGCTTCGGTTGCGTTCTTCTGGTAGCCACCGACGTCGCGACCGCGGCGATCGCACGCCAGACCAGCCAGAAATACGCTGTGCCGGCTACAGGACTTGAACCTGCAACCCCCTAATTACAAGTTAGGTGCGCTACCAATTGCGCCAAGCCGGCAAGAGGCTCCAGTCTAGCGACCGGCGCCGGGTGCTACGGAGTCGCGGTGGGCTCGGGCGTCGCCGTCGGGGTCGGCGATTGCGTCGAGCGGTAGTAGGCGTCGCTGTCGGCGGTGAGCACGAACTGTGCGAACTCCTTCGGATCGTCGAGGGCTCCGACGTACGGAACGCCGTTGACGAGCACCATGGGTGCGCCCGTGAGGCTCACGCCGTCGGTGTCGGGGAGTCCCTGCAGCGCGCGCTCGGTGGCGGCCTTGGCCCAGCTGGCGAACGACTCCTCTTCGATGCACTTGCGTACGACCTTGGGAGACTTCGCGCCGCTCGCCTGCGCGATGTCGGCGAGCTCAGCGTCGGAGTGACCGTCGGAGTCGATCTCGGGCTGCTGCTGGAGCAGAGCGTGGTTGAACGCGAAGAACGACTCTCCCGAATGCGTTGCGACGCACGCGGCCGCGCTCGCGGCGCGGAGCGAGTACTTCGTGCCGTTGGACTTCGCCGTCAGCATGGCGACGGGATAGTACGACAGGGTCGCCGCGCCCTCGTTGACCCACTTCGACAGCTGCTGGGCGTTCGCGAGCTGGAAGTCACGTGCCCCCGTGGAGAGGTAGTCGACGTAGACGCGGATGTCGATGACCGGCTTCTCGGTCGGCTCAGCCGACGGGGTCGCGGCGGTCTCGTCGCCCTGCTCCTCAGCCGTCGGGGTGGGTGTGGGGGTCGCCGCCACTGCTGCCGTCGAGTCGGCGATGCCCATCGCGTTGGTCACGACGAAGCCGTCGTCGTTGGAGTTCGTGGGCTGGAGCTGAGGGCGGGATGCCGATGACGAGACCGTCCAGGTGACGACGACCGCCGCGATCGTGACGACGGCGACGGCGGAAACGGCGAGCGCGGCGGCCCGGAGGCGACGCGCCCGCGTCTGGCGCGCTTGCACCTGCTGCGCCTTTTCACGGACGGCATCGCGGCGCTCGCTCGGGGCGTTCGAAGACTCGTCGCTCGACATGGAACCTCTCGGGACTGGTGGCGGTCGGGGGACCGGAATGGCGAACCCTCGCGCGGTGCGATGCGATGTCGCGATCAGCGTTGCGTCTCAGCGTTCGGGCCGATCACGATGCTAGCCAGGGAGGCTGAGAAATGCCCAGACAGGGCATGGCCTCTCGCTGTGCATCGTGCTCACCGGCATCCGCAGCTCGGGCGCCCAGGGGGCGCACGGCCCGGGCGCGGGGCGCTGTGACATAATGACCCTGACCCGAAGGCGGGTCACGGCGGGTGATCTCCCGCCGCTTCCATTCACAACGGATCGTCCGGCACGTACCTGCCGGTGAAGGAGAAGAAAATGGCTACTGTCACGTTCGACAACGCGACGCGTCTCTACCCGGGCGGCACTCGCCCCGCGGTCGACAAGCTGAACCTCGACATCGCCGACGGCGAGTTCCTCGTTCTCGTCGGCCCGTCCGGCTGCGGAAAGTCCACGTCGCTGCGCATGCTCGCCGGCCTCGAAGAGGTCAACGCGGGCCGCATCCTCATCGGAGACCGCGACGTCACCGACGTTCCCCCGAAGGATCGCGACATCGCGATGGTCTTCCAGAACTACGCCCTCTATCCCCACATGACCGTGGCCGAGAACATGGGCTTCGCGCTCAAGATCGCCGGCGTCGGCAAGGAAGAGCGCGCCCAGCGTGTGCTCGAAGCGGCGAAGCTCCTCGACCTCGAGGACTACCTGACCCGCAAGCCGAAGGCACTCTCGGGTGGTCAGCGTCAGCGCGTTGCGATGGGTCGCGCGATCGTCCGTCAGCCCCAGGTCTTCCTCATGGACGAGCCGCTGTCGAACCTCGACGCGAAGCTCCGCGTGCAGACGCGTACGCAGATTGCGTCGCTCCAGCGCCGCCTCGGCGTCACGACGGTCTACGTCACGCACGACCAGACCGAAGCCCTCACGATGGGTGACCGGATCGCCGTGCTGAAGGACGGCCTCCTGCAGCAGGTGGGTACGCCCCGCGACCTGTACGAGAAGCCCAACAACGTCTTCGTCGCCGGCTTCATCGGATCGCCCGCGATGAACCTGTTCCCGAGCAACCTCGCCGACGGCGGCGTGTACTTCGGCTCCGAGGTCGTGCCGCTCGACCGCGACACGGTCGGCCGTGCGCACGGCAGCCAGGTCACGGTGGGTGTGCGTCCCGAGGACATCGTCGTCGGCCCGGCCGATGGCAAGGGCCTGCAGGTCGTCGTCGACCTCGTCGAGGAACTCGGCGCCGACGGCTACCTCTACGGACACGCCGACATCGACGGCAAGCGCTCCGACATCGTCGCGCGCGTCGACGGCCGCAGCCACCCCAACGCCGGTGAGACCGTCACCCTCGCTGCGACGGCGGGCCACGTGCACGCCTTCGACATCGAATCGGGCGAGCGCCTCAACGACAAGCCGGTCGTCTCGGCCTGACGATCGACATCGCGAAGGCGCGGGCAGGCTCACAGCCTCCCGCGCCTTCGCGCATTCCAGGAGGACACGTGCAGGACGCTCTCACCATCACCGCGAGCTCGGTCGACCCCGCGCTGCTGACGCTCCCCTGGTCGACTCCCCTCGGCGAATGGCCGTCGAGCGCCATCGTGTCGCTTCCGAAAGGGATCTCCCGCCACCTCGTGCGCTTCTCGAGCCTCTCGGGGCGCGTCGTCGCCATCAAGGAGACGACCGAGGCGATGGCGCGTCGCGAGTACGACATGCTCGGCAACCTCGCGCGTCTCGATGCCCCGTGTGTCGAGCGCGTCGCGGTGATCGCGAAGCGGACGGATGCCGCGGGCGAGCCGCTCCCGGCAGCTCTCGTGACGGCGCACTTGAAGTTCTCACTCCCCTACCGCGCGCTGTTCACCCAGACACTGCGGCCCGACACGGCGACTCGGCTCGTCGATGCCCTTGCTGCCCTCCTCGTGCGGCTGCACAACGTCGGCTTCTTCTGGGGCGACGTGTCGCTGTCCAACACGCTCTTCCGACGGGATGCCGGCGCATTCGCCGCCTACCTCGTCGACGCCGAGACGGGTGAGCTCCACGAGGCCGGCCTCACGCGCGGTCAGCGCGAACACGATCTCGACGTGGCGCGGACGAACATCGCCGGAGAGATCATGGACCTCGAAGCCGGTGGACGCCTCGAGGGCGGCGTCGATGCCGTCGCGATCGCCGACGGGATCGTGAGCTCCTATCGATCCCTGTGGCGCGCACTGACGGATGCCGAGACGTTCGGCTCTTCCGAGTCCTGGCGCATCACCGAGCGCGTCCGCCAGCTCAACGACCTCGGATTCGACATCGGCGAGATGTCGATCGAGCAGGCCGCCGACGGCACGCGCGTCTCGATCCAGCCCAAGGTCGTCGATGCCGGCCACCACCAGCGACGCCTCCTCCGACTGACGGGTCTCGACGTCGAGGAAAACCAGGCTCGGCGCCTGCTGAACGACCTCGACGAGTTCCGCGCGCGCATCTCACGCCTCGGCGACGACGAGGAGATGGTGGCGCACGAATGGCTCACGCGTGTCTTCGAACCGGTCGTCAAGGCGATCCCGTGGGATCTGCGCGCGAAGCTCGAGCCCGCCGAAGTGTTCCATCAGGTGCTCGAGCACCGGTGGTACATGTCGCAGGCGAAGGGCAAGTCGGCACCGCTGGCCGAAGTGCTCACGAGCTACATCGACACCGTCTTGCGCCACCGTCGCGACGAAGCGACCGTCATGGGTCCGCCCACCGAGACGATGGGGCTCCCCGTCATCACGTCGCCCGTGCCCGTCGGCGAAGACGAGGATGACGCGGTGGACTGGCGCGATCTCGTCTGACCGGCCAGCCCCTCGTCAGTCGTCGGCGTCAGTACCCGACAGTGAAGCGCTCGCGCGAGTGCTTGGGCGTTTCGATCTCGTCAACGACGGCCACACCGAGGTCGGGTCCCGAGATGAACGACTCGCCATCGGCATCCGTCACGAGAACGTCGCCGCCGTCGCGGTACGACCCGGTGCGCTCGCCCGGCGCCCATGCGCCGAAGCCGCCCGCGGGGTGGATGTAGAACCAGTCGCGCGACGACGGGGTCTCCTGAAGGTCCTCGAGGACACCGATAGCCTCGAGCGCCTCGGGCTTGTACTCCTCGGTGAACGACGGCTGGTCGACGAGACGCTCACCGCCCGGCGCGATGAGGCTGCCACCGGCACCGCCGATGACACCGACGCGCACGGACTCGGGAAGCGCCGCGACGAGCTGGGCGACGTTCGGGCGCACCTGTCCCTCCATGTCGCCGCGCGCGGGCACGGTGACGACGACGACGTCGACGCCCTCCAGCTCGGCCACGAGTCCCGGAACGTCGAGAAGCGTTCCTTCGACATAGGTCGCGCCCTCCACCCGCTCCGCGGGGACGGAGCGAGCGACGGACACGACCGTGTGCCCGCGGCTGACAGCCTCGGTGACGATGTTTCTGCCGGCGTAGCCGGTTCCTCCGATGACGGCAATACGAGCCATGTCAGTCCCTTCGACGAGAAGCGTTCGTGTTCTGCAAGACGAACACGCGCGTACTCATTCCCGCATGCCGCTCCCGATGTCGGTCAGTAGACCGGCGGCGTGTGCCAGATCCGATCGATGTAGTCCCGCATCGACCGGTCCGACGAGAAGAACCCCGTCCGAGCGACGTTGAGGATCGCGGAGCGGGTCCAGGCATCCTGATCCTGGTAGGCGGCGTCGACCTTCTTCTGCTCGGCGATGTAGGAGGCGTAGTCGGCCAGCACCATGAACCTGTCTTCGTAGAGCAGGTTCGAAACGATCGGCTCGAAGACGGAGCGGTCTCCATCCGAGAAGGTGCCCGAGGCGATCAAATCGATCGTGCGACGGAGGGTCTCGTCGCTCTGGTACACGTCGGCCGGGCGGTACCCCTTCGCCCAGAGTGCCTCGACTTCGGGCTCGCTCATGCCGAACAGGAAGAAGTTGTCGTCGCCCACGAGTTCGCGGATCTCGACGTTCGCGCCGTCGTCCGTGCCGATCGTGAGAGCGCCGTTGAGGGCGAACTTCATGTTCCCCGTCCCCGAGGCTTCCTTGCCCGCGAGCGAGATCTGCTCGGAGAGGTCGGCTGCGGGGATGACACGCTCGGCGAGCGTGACGTTGTAGTTCGGCGGGAAGAGCACCTTGAGTCGTCCCTCGACGCGGGGATCGTTGTTGACGACCGAACCGACCGCGTTGATGAGGTGGATGATCCGCTTGGCCATCGCGTAGCCGGGAGCGGCCTTCGCGCCGAAGATGAACGTCCGCGGCTGAACAGCGGATGCCTCGACCCGGCCCGACACGATGCCCTCGTACTCCGTGACGATGTGCAGCACCTTGAGGAGCTGCCGCTTGTACTCGTGGAGGCGCTTGACCATGACGTCGAGCATGTGGGTGTCGTCGACCCGGAAGCCGTCGCGCTGGAACAGCACCTTGTCGAGAGCGCGCTTGTTGCCCGCCTTGACGGCGGCGAACTGCGCGCGGAACTCGGGGTCCTCCGCGAAGGGCTCGAGTCCGCGGAGTCGCTCGAGGTCGACGGTCCACCCCGCTCCGACCGCTTCGCTGATGAGATCGGCGAGAGATGGGTTGGCGAGACGGATGAAGCGGCGCGGCGTGACACCGTTGGTGACGTTCGTGAACTTGCCGGGATAGAACTCGTCGAAGTCGGGAAGGACCTTCGTGCGCAGCAGCTCCGACTGGAGCTCGGCGACGCCGTTCACCTTCGCGCCGGCCACCGTCGCGAGATACGCCATGCGCACCGAGCGCGACGGGTGCTCCCCGATGATCGACATGTTGCGGATACGCATCTCGTCGTCGCCGAACGTCTCGCGCACCTCACCCAGGAACTCCTCGTTGATGCGGTAGATGATCTGCATGTGCCGCGGCAGGAGCCGCTCGATGAGGTCGACCGACCACACTTCGAGTGCTTCGGGCATGAGCGTGTGGCACGTGTAGGCGAAGCACTGACGCGTGATCGTCCACGCGGCATCCCATTCGAGCTTCTTCTCGTCGACGAGCACGCGCATGAGCTCGGGCACCGCGATGACGGGGTGGGTGTCGTTGAGCTGGAAGATCACGCGGTCGGGAAGGGCGTGCAGGTCGTAGTCCTCCGACAGCATGTTGTCGAGGAAGTCGGCGATGGACGCAGCGCTGAAGAAGTACTGCTGCTGAAGGCGCAGCTCCTTGCCCTGCGGCGTCGAGTCCTCGGGGTACAGCACCTTGGAGATGTTCTCGGCGAATGTCTGCGCGCGAACGGCCTCTTCGTAGTCGCCCGAGTTGAAGATCCTCAGGTCGAAGGCGTTCGTCGCGACGGCGCGCCACAACCGCAGGGTGTTCACCCGGCCGTTGTGATAGCCGGGCACCATGTAGTTGTACGGGACCGCCTTGACGTTCCACGCCGGCACCCACCGCACGCGCTCGACGCCCTCGTCGTCGTAGGTCTCGGTATGACCGCCGAACGCGATCGTCTGCGCCGACTCCGGATGCGGGAACTCCCACGGCGACCCCAGTTCGAGCCACGTGTCGGGCTGCTCGACCTGCTGGCCGTCGACGAACGTCTGGCGGAAGATCCCGTACTCGTATCGGATGCCGTACCCGATGCTCGGGACGCTCATCGTCGCGAGCGAATCGATGAAGCACGCCGCGAGGCGGCCGAGGCCGCCGTTTCCGAGGCCGGGCTCGATCTCCTGCGCCCGCAGATCCTCGATGTCGATGCCGCACGCTTCCATCGCCTCCGTGGCGATGTCGGTGAGGCGCGACGCGAGGAGGTTGTTGTCGAGCTGCCGCCCGAGAAGGTACTCCGCCGAGAGGTAGCAGACCCCCTTCGCCTGCGTCGCCTTCTGGCGCCGCTGATCCTCGAGCCATCGCGCCATGAGGTAGTCGCGCACGGTGTACGCCAGCGCGAAGTACCGATCGTTGACATTCGACGCCGACAGCGCGACGCCGCGATCGAAGTTGAGGTTCAGCAGGAACTCCCGCACGAACCCGTCGACGCTCGAGGGCGGCGACGGCACGGGGGCCAGGGCGAGCGGGTGCGTCGCGCCGGCCGGGTGTCCGGCTGCCGCGACCGGGTCAGAGGCTTCAAGAGTCACGACTCGACGTTACCGGCACCGACCGGGCGAGCCGAAACGAGGGAGGATCTCGCGGCAGGAGTTTACTCGGCGGTCACAATCGCCGCCGGTCGCCCGGTCAGTCCTTCGAGCGCAGGGTCGCGATCTGGTAGAGCGCGACGGATGCCGCGATCCCCGCGTTGAGCGATTCGGCCGCTGTCGAGATCGGGATGGAGACGACCTGATCGCACGTCTCGGTGACGAGGCGCGAGAGGCCCTTCCCTTCCGAGCCGACGACGATCACGACGGGGCGATCGGCGAGCTGCACCTCAGGGAGGAGGACATCGCCGTCGCCGGCGAGCCCGAGGACGAAGACGCCCTGCTTCTTGAACTCCTTGAGAGTCGTCGTGAGGTTCGGGGCGATCGCGACCGGGATGCGCGCTGCCGCGCCCGCGCTCGTCTTCCACGCGGCGGCGTTGACGCTCGCCGAGCGGCGCTGCGGCAGGATGACGCCCTGACCGCCGAACGCCGCCGTCGAACGGATGATCGCGCCGAGGTTGCGGGGATCGGTGATCCCGTCGAGCGCGACGAAGAGGGGCGTCTTGCCCGCCTCGATGACGTTCTCGAGAAGGTCCTGCGGATGCGCGTACTCGTACGGCGGCACCTTGAGCGCGACGCCCTGGTGCACGCCGTCGAATCCGGCCATCCGGTCGAGCTCGGGGCGCATCACCTCGAGGACGGGGATGTTGCGGTGCGTCGCGATCGAGAGCATCTCCTTGACGCGGTCGTCCATCTCGACGCGCTGCGCGATGTAGAACGCCGTCGCGGGGATCTTCGCCCGCAGCGCTTCGAGCACGGAGTTGCGTCCCGTGACGGTCTCGGTGTCGTCGTCCTTCTTCGAGGAGCGCTGCGGACGCGGCGTCGACTGGCCCGGCGCGCCCTTGCCGCCCGCGGCGGCGTACCGCTCCGCGGCGGCCTTGCGCTTCCCGGCGGGGTGCCAGGCGCGGTCCTCGGCCTTCGGTGTGGGTCCGCGGCCCGCGAGGGACCGCTTGTTCTTGCCGCCGGTGCCCTTCGTGGGACCCTTGCCGCCCTTGCTTGCGCCGGGGCGCCCTGGCTTAGCCATCGATACTCCAATGCGTCCCGTCGGGACCGTCTTCGAGGGCGATGCCGGCCGCCGCGATCGCGTCGCGGATCCGGTCGGCGGACGCCCAGTCCTTCGCAGCGCGCGCCTCGGCACGCTGCGTGATCATGGTCTGCACGAGTGTGTCGAGCGCTGTCGCCTCGGCAGAGCCATCCGCTGTCCGCCAGTGCGGATCGAGCGGATTGAGGCCGAGGATGCCCGTCATCCGGGCCACCTCGACGCGTGCGCGAGCCGCGGCATCCCGCTCCCCCGCATCGAGAGCGGCATTCCCCGCCCTCACCGTCTCGTGTACGACGGCCAGCGCCTGGGGAACCCCGAGGTCGTCGTCGAGCGCCGCCGCGAAGTCCGCCGGAAGGTCGGCCGCCGTGAGCCAGCTCGCGGAACCGAGCACGCGGCCTGCCCGCTCGAGGAAGGTGCGGATCCGGTCGAGAGCCGCCTCCGCCTCGTCGAACGACGACGGCGCGACGTTGAGGCTCGAGCGGTAGTGCGCCGCAGCGAGCGCATAGCGGACGACGAGAGGGTCGCGCTCGGCCAGGACATCGTCGGCGAGGAGGAAGTTGCCGAGCGACTTCGACATCTTCTGGTCGCCGACCGTCACAAGTCCGTTGTGCACCCAGTAGCGCGCGAACCCATCGCCCGCCGCCGTCGACTGGGCGAGTTCGTTCTCGTGATGCGGGAAACGCAGGTCGAGCCCGCCGCCGTGGATGTCGAACGACTCACCCAGATAGCGTCGCGACATCGCGGAGCACTCGATGTGCCATCCGGGTCGCCCCCGTCCCCAGGGGGACTCCCATGTCGCCGACGACGGCTCATCACCCTTGGCGCCCTTCCAGAGGGCGAAGTCGCGTGGATCGCGCTTGCCACGTGGATCGGCGTCCGCCGCGGGTTCCATCGCGTCGAGCGACTGGTTCGTCAGTGCTCCGTAGCGGGCCCACGACCGCACGTCGAAGTACACATCCCCCGGCGCCGCCTCTCCTGCGGGATACGCATGACCGCGCGAGATGAGTCGCTCGATGAGCTCGATCATCTGGGGAATGGATGCCGTGGCCCGAGGCTCGTACGTCGGGGCCTGCACGCCGATCGCCGCGTAGGCGCGTGAGAAGGCGAGCTCCATCCGGTAGGCGAGGGCCCACCACGGCTCAGACGCGGTCGCGTTGTCGAGGACCTTGTCGTCGATGTCCGTGACATTCCGGACGAACGTGACGCGTCCATAGCGGTACGCGAGCCAGCGCCGCAGCAGGTCGAAGCTCAGTGCCCCGCGGAGGTGTCCGATGTGCGGTCCGGACTGCACCGTCGGTCCGCACACGTAGACCGAGACGTTCGAGGGGTCGATCGGCTCGAAGTCGCGCAGGGTCTGCGCAGCGGTGTCATAGAGCCGGATGGTCACCGCCCCAGCCTACCCGCGCGTTTCCGGTACAAATGGGAGTCGTGCATGTTCTCGCCGTCCTCGCCGCAGCGCTCCTCTTCGGAACGACGGGAACGTCGCAGGCGCTCGGCCCCGAAGGGACGACGCCGCTGTCGCTCGGCGTCATCCGCATGGTCATCGGCGGAACGGGCCTTGCGATCATCGCGTTCGCGCTCGCAGCCCGTCATCGTCGTCGAGAACCGCAGGCGACACGACCGCGGCTCACCGCTGGACCCCTCGCCCTCATGGTGCTCACGGGGCTGTGCCTCGCCCTGTACCAGCCGCTCTTCTTCCTCGGCACGGAGCGCAACGGGGTCGCCGTCGCGACGATGGTCGCGCTCGGATCGGCACCCATCCTCGCCGGCGTCCTGGAGTGGGCGCTCACGCGGAAGCTCCCCTCCCCGACCTGGATGGTTGCGACCGCCCTTGCGACGGCAGGAGTCGTCCTCCTCGGTTTCGGCGGGGCCGCCGATGCGGGCGGCACCGACCCCGTGGGGCTTCTCGGCTCGATCGGTGCGGGAGCCTGCTTCGCCGTCATCGCCAATGCCCAGCGGCGCCTCCTCGACGCGGGGTGGGACCCCTTCACGGTGGTCGGGGCGATGGGGGCGAGCTCCGCGATCCTGTTCGCCGTCGTACTCCCCTTCGTCGACGTCTCCTGGGTCGCGACGCCGAGCGGCATCGTGGTGGCGTTGTGGCTGGGCCTCGCGACCATCTCGGTCGCCTATGTGCTCTTCACATGGGGCCTCAGTGGGCTCACCGCCGCGACGGCGGCGACGCTCACGCTCGGAGAGCCGCTCACGGCATCCGTTCTGGGAATCGTCGTGCTCGGCGAGCGCCTGTCGGTCCTCGCCATCCTCGGGCTCGTCGTGCTGGCCGTCGGGCTCGCACTCCTCGCGTGGGGTTCACGCTCAGCGCGGGATCCTCGGCCGTTCGCCGTCGAGGGCTGAGTCGGCGCGGCCGGGGCGCTCAGGCGGGCACGACGAGCGCGACGGCGAAGGCGGCGACTCCCTCGCCCGTTCCGGTGAACCCCAGCCCGTCGGTCGTCGTGGCCGATACGGCGACGGGCGCTCCGAGCGCCTGCGACAGCACTTCTTCCGCTTCGCGGCGGCGGGCGGCGAAGCGCGGGCGGTTGGCCTGGACCTGGACCGAGACGTTCCCGATCCGCAGTCCCGCTTCGGCGAGCAGGGCGCGCGTGCGCTGGAGGAAGACCTCGGCGTGAGCGCCGGCGTACTCGGGATAGTCCGTGCCGAAGTGCGTTCCGATATCGCCGAGGCCGCCGGCGGCGAGCAGGGCGTCGACGATCGCGTGCGCCACGGCATCGCCGTCGGAGTGCCCCGACAGCGCCTGCTCGCCGGGCCACTCGAGTCCCGCGAGCCAGAGGGTCCCCTCGCCTCCGAAGGCGTGGACGTCGGTGCCGACGCCGACGCGCGGCAGGGCGGGAGGCCCGGCGAAAGTGGCGGGGGCATGCGGATGCCGCGCGACGAGCGAGCGCGCACGGTCGAGGTCTGCGGGGGTCGTGATCTTGAAACCGAGCGGATCCCCCAGCACGGCCGCCACCCGGTGGCCGGCTTCCGCGACGAGGGCGGCGTCGTCGGTGAACTCATCGCGCGCCGTGCGGTACGCCGTCTCGAGGATGTCGCGGCGGAAGCCCTGCGGAGTCTGCGCCGCCGACAGGAGGGATCGGTCCACGACGCCGACGACCTCGCGCTCCTCGACGCGCTTGATCGCGTCGACCACGGGCAGGACCGGGATGGCGCCGGCGGCCCCGTCGTCGATCGCGCTCACGACACGATCGAAGACGCCGAGCGGGACGAGTGCGCGCGCGGCGTCGTGAACGAGGACGATCTCGACATCCGGCCACACGGCGTGAAGCCCCGCCGCGACAGATGCCTGGCGGGTCGCCCCGCCCGTCACAACGGAGACGAGTTCGCGCGCGTCGCCGAACACCGCAAGGGCTTCCGTCAGGGCATCTCCCTCCCGACCCGCGGGCGCGACGACGACGACCTGCGCGCCGGGGAAAGCGACGACGTGCTCGAGCGCGTGCCGGAGGATGGTGTGCTCATCGAGACCGACGAACGCCTTCGGTGCGTCGCCACCGAGTCGCGTGCCGGATCCGGCGGCGACGACGATGATCGCGACACGAGGTACCGGGACGACGGGGTTCTGAACGGAGCCTGTGGACACACGCCCACGCTACCGCCGGAGACGGCACCCTTCTCGCCGGTCTTGGGGCGTACCCCGTCAGCTCGGGGCGAAGTTCCCACGCCCCGAAACCACGAACCCCGCCCCAACGAGGCCGGGGCGGAACGCGGTCAGCGGTATAGGGGCGGTTTCGCCGGGCCGACGGATGCCACGGCAGACCGCACCGGCCCTCGCCACGGCTCGGGGCGCATCCCGTCCCTTCGGGGCGCACTATCCACGCCCCATAACGACGAACCACGCCCCACCCGCGACGAACCACGCCCCAAGGCGGCACGGGGCGGAACGCGGCGAGCCTTAGAGGACGACACGGGACCGACAGCTGCCACGGCAGGCCGCACCGGCCCTCGCCACGGCTCGGGGCGCACCCCGTCCCTTCGGGGCGCACTATCCGCGCCCCTGAACGACAAACCCCGCCCCGACCGCGACGAACCACCCCCGAACGGCGTGACGGCAGCGCAACACAGCGAGTCGCAGGCGGCTGCACCAGGCCGAAGGATGCCACGGCAAAACCGCGGCAGCCATCCGCGCCCCGGAACGACAAACCACGGCCCAAAGGCGAGACAGCAGCGGAACGCGGCGAGCCGTGCAGGACGGAACAGGACCGACCGATGCCACGGTGGGACCGCGGCAACCCACGTGTCAGCGCCCGGGGCGCATCCCGGTCCTTCGGGGCGCACAATCAGCGCCCCGGAACGACAAACCACGCCCCCGGAGCGACGAACCACGCCCCAACGGCGAGGCGGCGGCGCAACACAGCGGGGCACAGGCGGCTTCACCAGGCCGAAGGATGCCACGGCAGAACCGCACCAACCCTCGCAAGGGCTCGGGGCGCATCCCGGCCCCTCGGGGCGCACAATCAGCTCCCCGGAACGACAAACCCCGCCCCAACCGCGACGAACCACGCCCCACGCGCGGCGAACCACGCCCCGGACGGGGGCGGACCGCTCGGGTTAGGAGGCGAGGACCTCGTCGAGAATGACGCTGGCCTTCTCTTCGTCGGTCTTCTCAGCGAGCGCGAGCTCGGAGACGAGAATCTGCTTCGCCTTCGCGAGCATGCGCTTCTCACCGGCGGAGAGTCCGCGGTCCTGATCGCGGCGCCACAGGTCGCGAACGACCTCGCTGACCTTGATCACGTCGCCGGAGGCGAGCTTCTCGAGGTTCGCCTTATAGCGGCGGGACCAGTTGGTCGGCTCCTCGGTGAACGGTGCACGCAGGACTTCGAAGACCCGCTCGAGACCGTCCTTGCCGATCACGTCGCGAACGCCGACGAGGTCGACATTCTCAGCGGGAACCTCGATGACGAGGTCTCCCTGCGTGACGTTGAGCTTCAAGTACTTCTTCGTCTCGCCCTTGATGACGCGTTCCTTGACTTCGATGATCGTCGCGGCCCCGTGGTGCGGATAAACGACGGTCTCGCCAACCTCAAAAAGCATGCAGTTGTGTCCTTTCGGCAAACTCCAGAATACCACAGCGACTATGCGATAAGGTTCGCCGCTCACGCTCCGGTGATGCCCGCGGCGCGCTCCCCGGGTGCCAGCGAACGGGGAGGCACGCCCCCTAGAATGTGTCAGGAAGCCGTCGTCCAGCCTGGAAGGATCCGTGATGTCGACTCATCGCACCTTGGGCGTGTCCCGCTCCCCGAAGCGGTCCCGCCTGATCGCTTCGATCGCGGTCGGCGCTGCCGTTGCCCTCGGCACGACGGGTTGTACGTTCATGACGCCGCAGTCGACGCAGGTCCAGTACTCCGCCGCCGAGGGCGTGAACGTGTTCGGCGACGGACCGCTCGCGGTTCGCAACGCTTTCATCGTCGCCAACGACGACGGCACGCTGGGCAACTTCGTCGCCGCCATCGTCAACGAGACCGATGAATCGCAGACTCTGCGCGTCTCGATCGGAGAGGGCGACACCGTCGACCTCTCGATCCGCGTACCGGCACGCTCGGTGCTGAGCCTCGGTTCGGAAGACGCCGAGCCGATCCTCATCGAGGGCCCTGAGATGCTCCCCGGAGCCGACATCCCCGGCTTCTTCGAGTCGGGCGACAACGAGGGCACCCTCGTCTCTCTCCCGATCCTCGACGGGCAGCTCGACTACCTCACCGACCTCGTACCCTCGGTCGGCGGCCTCGACTGACGGACGGACGAACGCGCGTGCCACCGGCCGAGCGGCGGCACGCGGCATCCTCCCTCAGCCTTCGAAGCGGTATCCCAGGCCGCGCACGGTGACGAGCATGCTCGGGTCTCCCGGCTTCTCCTCGATGCGCGACCGGATGCGCTTGATGTGTACGTCGAGCGTCTTGGTGTCGCCGAAGTAGTCGCTCCCCCACACCCGGTCGATGAGCTGGCCACGCGTCAGCACGCGGCCCGCGTTGCGCATCAGGACCTCGAGGAGCTCGAACTCCTTCAGGGGCATCGCGATCTCGCTGCCGTCGACGGCCACGGTGTGGCGATCGATGTCGAGGACCACGCGGCCTCCTTCGAGCACGCGGTCGTCGAGATCGGCGTCGGTCGCCGAGAGCCGACGCAGCACGGCGCGCATGCGGGCCAGGAGCTCACGTGACGAGTACGGCTTCGTCACGTAGTCGTCGGCGCCGAGCTCGAGGCCGACCACGATATCGACTTCGGAGTCCTTCGCCGTCAGCATGATGATCGGGACGGGCGACGTGGCACGGATCTGGCGGCAGACCTCCGTTCCCGGCATGCCGGGAAGCATCAGGTCGAGCAGCACGATGTCTGCGCCTCGCTCGCGGAATGCCGACAGGGCGGCCGGCCCGTCCTCCGTGATCTCGACCTCGTACCCCTCGCGGCGCAGAAGGTAGGCGAGAGGGTCGGCGAGGTCTGGCTCGTCCTCCACGATCAGGACACGTGTCATGCAAGATCTCCGTTCTGGGGCATGTTCTCAAGGACCGCCGCGGCGGGGCGCTTCTTCTTGCGCTTCTTCCGCGGCGGGACATCATCGGGTGCGGCGGTCAGGGGAAGGCGGACCGTGAAGGTCGAGCCGCGGCCGGGGCGTGACCACAGCCGCACCTCTCCCCCGTGCCGCTGGACGGCGTGCTTGACGATCGACAGCCCCAGTCCGGTGCCGCCTGTGCGCCGGGCGCGTGCCGGGTCGGCGCGGTAGAAGCGCTCGAACACGCGATCCTGATCGCGCTCGGAGATGCCGATCCCGCGATCGGTGACGGCGATCTCGACGACGCCGTCGACGATCTTGACGCCGATGCCGACGCTCGCGCCCTGCGGCGAGTAGGCGATGGCGTTCGCGATGAGGTTGCCCACCGCTTCGCTCAAGACCTGCGGATCGCCCCGTACGTATGCGCCACGTGCGCCGCCGCGGACGATCTGCACGCCGGCGGAGTCCGCCTGGATCGAATGGGCATCGACGGCGGATGCCACGATCTCGTCGACCGCGACGACCCGATCGTCGGTCAGCTCGTCCGTCGACTGCAAACGGGAGAGGCTCATGATGCGCGTCGTGAGCTGCGCGAGGCGATTGGCCTCGGCGCTCAGCCGGGCCGCGAAGATGCGGACCTGATCCGGATCGTCGGCGGCCGACTCGACGGCCTCCGCGAGGAGCGTCACGGCCCCGACAGGAGTCTTCAGCTCGTGGCTCGTGTTGGCGACGAAGTCGCGCCGCATCTGCTCGACCCGCTCCTTCTCGGTGATGTCGCGCAGGACGAACAGCGTCAACCGCGCGGACACCCTCGAGGCACGAACCGACACGAGGCGCGGCTCGGCGGGCGGCGCACCGCGACGGAGGCGGATCGTCTCGCTCGCGGCGAGCTCCGTCCCCCGCGTCCGGCGCAGGAGAGCACGCAACTCCTCGGAGGGCAGGACTTCTCCCTCGGACAGATGGAAGGGGGATGCCGGTACCGACGCCGCGAGGACCGTCCCGGACGCATCCACCACCACCGCCGCGTCATCCATCCCGTGGAGAACCTCGCGCACTCCCTCGGGGACGGTTGCGGAGGAGAGGACCCGCTGCCGGTCCCGTGCTCGGAGGGAGAGCATGATCACCAGGGCGACAGATCCGCCGATGACAACGCCCGCGAAGAGTGCGAGCAGCGCGAGCTGCGTCGTGGACATGTCTCCAGCGTAAGGTGCGCGCACCGGCATACCTGTGCGCTTCGATGCCACACGTGCCGCGGGCCTGTACTGTTCACTGCGTCGGCACCGTTCGTTAACCTTTGCTGACGACAATCGCCAGGGTCGTGGGCGCGCCGCCGTGGATCGGCCCGGACCGGTGCCCCGCGAACACGAAAGGTTCCCGAATGCGCGAAGTCTTCCACCAGTCCCTCGAAGACGTCCAGGGTCGCCTCGTCGAGATCGCCGAACTCGTGACGGTCGCGATCGACAAGGCGACGAGGGCCTTCGGAACGAGCGACGTCGCGCTGGCCGAAGAGGTCATCGACGCCGACCCCATCATCGACGAGAAGGCACTGGCCCTCGACGAGCTCACGATCGAGATCCTCGCGCGGCAGCAGCCCGTCGCCCGCGATCTCCGCATCGTCGTGAGCGCCCTGCGCATCAGCGCATCGCTCGAGCGCATGGGCGACATCGCCGAGCACATCGCTCAGCTGACCCGCATGCGGTTCCCCGAGCGGGCCATCCCCAAGGGCCTCAAGTCGACCTTCCTGAAGATGGGCGAGTACGACGTCGAGGTGTCCCGCAAGCTCACCGAGCTCCTCCGCACCGAGGACCTCGCGCTCATCGAAGAGATCCGCAACACCGACGACAAGCTCGATGAGCTCCATGTCTCGGTGTTCGAGAAGGTCCTGAGCGACTCGTGGCAGGGCGAGGCGGCCGCGACGGTCGACGCGACGCTCGCGAGCCGCTACCACGAGCGTTTCGCCGACCACGCCGTCTCGGTCGCGAAGAAGGTCGCCTACCTCTCGACGGGCGACTGGACCGCACCGACCGACGCGATCGACGTCGTCGCCGCTGCCGAGCAGCTCGCAGCAGAACAGCAGTAGTCACCGCGGCACGGCCGCCACGAAAGAGAGACCGGATGCCGCGGCATCCGGTCTCTCTTTCGTTCAAGCGAAGGTCAGTGCTTGCCCTGCGAAGCGACGGCAGCAGCCCCGACCGCGGCAGCTTCGGGGTCGAGGTACTCGCCCGGCTGGATCGGAACGAGGTTCTCGTCGAGCCGGTAGACGAGCGGGATGCCGGTGGGGATGTTGAGCTCGGAGATGTCGGCGTCACTGATGCCGTCGAGGTGCTTCACGAGACCGCGGAGCGAGTTGCCGTGCGCCGTCACGAGCACCGTCTTGCCGGCCTGGAGATCGGGGGCGATGTCGCTGTGCCAGTACGGGAGCATGCGGTCGATCACGATCTTGAGCGACTCCGTGCGGGGGACGTCGCCGTCGATGCCTTCGTAGCGGGGGTCTCCGACCTGGCTCCACTCGCTGTCGTCGGCGAGCTCCGGCGGCGGCACGTCGAACGAGCGACGCCACAGCATGAACTGCTCCTGTCCGAACTCTTCGAGGGTCTGAGCCTTGTCCTTGCCCTGCAGCGCACCGTAGTGACGCTCGTTGAGTCGCCACGAGCGCTTGACGGGGATCCACAGCCGATCGGCGGAGTCCAGCGCGATGTTCGCCGTCTGGATCGCGCGGCTGAGGACAGAGGTGTGGAGGACGTCGGGAAGGAGGCCGGCTTCGGCGAGGAGCTCGCCACCGCGACGGGCCTCGGCTTTCCCCTGCTCGGTGAGCCGGACGTCGACCCATCCGGTGAAGAGGTTGAGCTCATTCCATTCGCTCTGGCCGTGACGGAGGAGGATCAGCGTGTAAGGCGCACTCATACCCCCAGCTTAGCCAGCAGCGGGCTCTGAGATCATGGGCTCATGTCGCCCCGCCACGCTCCTACGGGACACGCGACCCGCGGGACGACGGGAACCAATCGCCTGCGGCGCGTCGATAGGTGGATCGCCCGGCATCCGGTGCTGCGACGGAGCCCGGATCCCCTCGTCGTCGACCTCGGCTTCGGGGCGAGCGCCGTCACGGCTCTCGAGCTCGAAGCACGTCTCGCCGCCGTACGCGACGACGTCGAGGTGCTGGGACTCGAGATCGATCCCGACCGCGTCGCCCACGCAGACCGGCAGCTCGAGCTCGTCCGCGACGGTCGCACGCCGTTCTCACCGGATGCCCGTGTGTCCTTCGCGCGCGGAGGCTTCGAGGTTCCCGTGGCATCCGGCCGTCGACCCGCCGTGATCCGCGTCATGAACGTTCTCCGCCAGTACGACGAGAGCGAGGTCGCGGCGGCCTGGGCGTCGATGGCGGCACGGCTCGCGCCCGGTGGGCTCCTCGTCGAGGGGACCTGCGACGAGATCGGGCGGATCTGCACGTGGATCGCCCTCGACGACGACGCGGCGCCGCGATCGCTCACTGTTTCGCTGCGCCTCGCCGCGGCATCCACCGACCCGGAGTGGCGACCCTCGATCGCCGCGGAACGCCTGCCGAAGGCCCTCATCCACCGGAACGTTCCGGGCGAGCCCGTTCACGCGTTCCTCTCCGCCCTCGATGGCGAGTGGGTGCGGCAGGCGGCCGTCGCGCCCTTCGGACCCGTCCACCGATGGAAGCGGACACTCACCGAGATGGCAGCCGCGGGGTGGCCGCTGCAGGAGTCGAGCAGATGGCGGCTCGGCGAAGTGACGGTGCCGTGGCGCTCGGTGGCACCGACGACCTGATCGGATGCCGCCGACGGCGCTCAGATGCGCGGAACGGCGGCCCTCGCAGCATCCTGCGGCATCCCCGTCGCCGTCAGCAGGTCGACGGCCAGCGGGCGGAGCGAACCCACGAGGTTCTGATCCACGAACGAGCCCGAGGGCGCGATCTCGGCGGGGTCCAGGTGCGAGGCGACGGCGACGAGCGTCGCGCGAGCCTCGGGTTCGAGCGAGATGTCGTCGAGCGAATCGGCGATCCGGTGCGCACCCCGCCCCAGCTCGGCGAGCACATCGGCCATGACCGGTCGGGCGCTGCCGTCGTCGACCAGGTATGCCGCCCGCCGGGCGACGACACGGAGGTTGCGCGTCGCGAGATCCATCGCCTCGAGGATCCGGCGATGACGGGCCAGCTCCGACCGCTGGCGCCGGAGGAACGGCGCGATCCGCGCGATCGCCGCGCCCGATTCGAGGGATGAGCGCCAGTTCTCCAGCAGCGGCTGGATCGCCCGCGCCTTCTGGAGCCCGCGGTCGGCGCGAAGACGATCGCCGCGACGAAGTCCCTGCACGATCGTCGCGATCGCTCCGTCCACCGCTGCGAACACCGCGCGTGCGTCACGAAGCTCGGCGCGGGCGGGATTCCGCGGGAGGAGCGCCGTCACGAGGAGGGCCGCCACTCCCCCGACCGCGCCGTCGACGAGGCGCTCGAACGGGGCGGCCGCGGGTATCACCATGACGATGATCGACTGGATGCCGGCGGCGATCGCGAAGCTCGCCTGCGCCGAGAGGAATCGTGCGACCGTGAGAGTCAGCGCGAGTGCGATCGCGAGCTGCCACCATCCCGATCCGGCGACGAGGAGAAGGACCTCGGCGACGAGGATCCCGATGATCATGCCGATGACGGTCTCGAGCACGCGGCGCGGGCGGGCATCCCGCACGAGTCCGAGGCTCGACAAGGTCACCGTCGCTGCGAGCAGCGGGGCGGCATGACCCAGCACGAAGTGCGCGAAGGCATAGGCGCCTGTCGCCGCAACGACGATCTGCACGATCGCGATGCCCGAGTCTGCGACGCGCTGCAGGGCCGGACGGGGATCCATCCGCCGACGCCATCCCGAGGGGATGGCCGCCGTCTCGGGCGCCGTGCTCACGTCGCGAGCGGCCGCCGCGAGAGTTTCGTGATGCGCGGCACGTTCGCCGTCGCGCCCGCTTCGGGCGGCACGATCATCTCCTGGGCTGCCGCGATCGGGCCGTCCTCGGTGTCGACGGTGAGTTCGGCGGAGGCGGACGTGGAGCGTCGGACGATCGCGAGGGCGATGGGGCCCTGTTCGAAGTGGCGGGCGACCGACGTCACGTGGCCGACCTCATCATCTACGGTGCGCACGATCGCACCCGGCGATGGCAGCACGCTCGCGCTTCCGTCGAGCTGCAGGGCGACGAGGCGACGAGGAGGATGCCCGAGGTTGTGCACCTTCGCGACCGTCTCCTGCCCGCGATAGCAGCCTTTGTCGAGATGCACCGCCGTGCGGAGCCAGTCGAGCTCGTGCGGGATCGCACGATCGTCGACGTCGGCGAATCCAGGTCGCCAGGCCGCGAGGCGGAGTGCTTCGACGGCATCGCGGCCGGCGAGCGCGATCGCTCCCCGGCGCGCTTCGTCGGCGAGCCTCCGCTCTTCCGCGCGCGTCACGATCGCCTCCGCCCAGTCGCGCTCCGCACCGGGGTGCGGGTCGGCCGGAGCGTAGCCCCAGCCGCCGATCGCGACATCGGGCCACGGATCGATCCAGACGAGAGGGACGCCGTGGGGGGATGCAGGCTCGAGCCCCGCGACGGCCGACCGCGTGCCGCCCACGACGGCGTACTCCTCGCCGGCATCCTGAGGATCCACGCGCAGGCGGAAGCGCATGCGGCGGAGCCACTCCAGCAGCCCCGCGGCGTCGCCGCGATCCGCGATGAGCCACGTCGTGTGGCCGTCGTCGATGACGGATGCCGCGTGCTGCACGCGGCCGTGGGGGTCGAGCATGAGCAGTTCGGTGCTCACGCCGGGAGCGAGTCGGGAGACGGCCTGCGACGCGAGCGAGTCGAGCCACGACAGGCGGTCCTCGCCGGGAACGGCGAGGACGACGCGTTCGCCGAGCGGCGCGAGGGCCTTTCCGGCCTGCAGCGCGCGCTGCTCGGTGAGGGGGCTGCCCAGATGACGGAGGCCGCCGTCATCGACGACGGCTCCGGGGATCCCCGCGAACGTCTGCGACATCACTCCGCCCGCGCGAGACGTGCCGAGGCATGAGACCCGAGCTCACGGCCCAACGCCGCGATGTCCCACGCCCACAGCAGATGGTTGTCGACGAGACCGTAGATGCGGGATGCCGCGGAGTAGGGCTTGGCGCCGGCCGTGCGTACGACGGCGTCGGTCGCGAGATCGATGCGCGGCCCCTTGACCTGCCCGAGGTAGAGCTCGCTCACGCCGTCGGAGTGGACGAGGGAGACTTCGATGTCGAAGCCGCCCTCTGCATTGCGGAGCTCCTCGACGTCGTCGACGGTCCGCACCGTCGACTCCTGGAGTGCGGGGAGGAGTCCAGGACCAGGGTCGCTCTCGGCGGCGGGTCGCGCGAGTCGCCAGTATCCGACCTCGGAGACGAGGGGCGTACGGGCGTCGTCGGCACCGTGCAGCCAGGCGTTGCCGGAGTAGTTCAGGAAGTCGCCGCCATCGTGGCTGAAGCTCACGCGGTGAGTGAACTCGCCCGTGAAATGCCGGTCGCCCACGCCGTAGTCGATGACGCCCGTTCCTTCCCAGACGCCCAGGAGCCAGGAGAGGGGGACGAGATCGGACGGCAGGCCGGTCGGGATCTCGTGCATCGACATCGAATCAGCGCTGGCCGCGGTAGAGGTTCTTCAACACGACGGCGGAGACGAACACGATCGCAAGCGACGCGAGGCCCAGGAGGCCCACGAAGAACAGTTCGAGCGCGAAGAGGTCCATGGCACCACTCTAGCTCGGAACGATGGTCGCGAGACCGAACCCCAGACTGATGACACCGAGGACGAAGAGGGCGCCGAGGGCGCTCGTCGCGACGCGCTCGGTGAACCCCTGCGAGCGCCCGTATGCGAGTTGGATGGCGAAGGCGAGGATGACGCATCCGCCCATCCCCACGACGAGCCAGGGTGCGCGCCATGCCGAGTCGGCGAAGACACCGACGGCGATCCCGATGATCCCCGCCGCGATCCACACCGCGACGATGCCGCCGATGGTGCGGCGCGGGACGAGTTCGGGCAGGGTCACGCCGCTATTCTCGCCCATGGACGGGCCCGCGCGCGACGGGCCGGGTTAACGCTTGCCGAGTGTGCACTTAGACTGTGGGGCACGGTGCAACCCGCGGCACCGGAGGGACGACGTTCTTGGCACAGCTTCTCGTACTCAGCTCCACGCATGGAGGTGGCCCCGTCCTGCCCTCCCTCGAGCTGCTGAGCCACCGCGTC
Source organism: Microbacterium sp. SLBN-146 (assembly GCF_006715145.1). Classification (NCBI taxonomy): domain Bacteria; kingdom Bacillati; phylum Actinomycetota; class Actinomycetes; order Micrococcales; family Microbacteriaceae; genus Microbacterium; species Microbacterium sp. SLBN-146. The sequence continues at coordinate 2,144,011 of NZ_VFMR01000001.1, read as the reverse complement.
CGGCAGATCCCGGCCGAACCCGCTCAGTTGGTCAACGCTCCGAATGCCGACGTCATCTTCGTCGATGCGCGCGTGGATCTCGTCGGGGCGAAGTCGCTCTGCAAGATCCTCAACACGACCGGCCTCGACGCGCCGCTCATCCTCGTCGTGACGGAAGGCGGGCTGACGGCTGTGTCCACCGACTGGGGCGTCGACGACGTCATCCTCGTCTCGGCGGGCCCCGCAGAGGTCGACGCGCGTGTGCGTCTCGCGATCGGCCGGCAAACGGCGGAGCAGGTCACGACGCGCATCCAGACCTCCGGCATCACGATCGACGAGTCGTCCTACTCCGCGAAGGTGCACGGAAAGCCGCTCGACCTGACGTACAAGGAGTTCCAGCTCCTCCACTTCTTCGCGACGCACCCCTCGCGCGTCTTCACGCGGGAGCAGCTCCTCTCCGAAGTGTGGGGATACGACTACTTCGGCGGCACGCGGACCGTCGACGTGCACGTCCGGCGGCTCCGCGCCAAGCTCGGCGATCTCGAGCAGCTGATCGGCACCGTGCGCAACGTGGGCTATCGGTTCAACGTCTACGAGGACGACCAGCTGCCCACGGCTCGCGAGCGCACCGACGCCTGAAACCCGCCGTCGTCGGTAGAGCCGCGGTCGACGGCAGAGCCACGGTGAACGGACGGGAAACGGCGCGCGAAGCATCCTCCCGAGGCACGTCGACGGCGCTGTTCGTTGCCTCCTGAACACCTCTCCCTGCAATGATGAGGGGATGATCGACAACGAGGTGCTCGACGCGGGCCTGGAAGACGCGGACGACGACGACTTCGACGTGCCGGAGACGTTCGATTCCCTTCTGCCCGACAATCGCTATCTCGACCGCGAGGTCAGCTGGCTCGCCTTCAACCAGCGCGTCCTGGAGCTCGCCGAGGACCCCGCCGTCCCCATGCTCGAACGTGCGAACTTCCTCGCGATCTTCGCGAGCAACCTCGACGAGTTCTTCATGGTCCGCGTCGCGGGTCTCAAGCGCCGCATCATCACGGGTCTCGCCGTTCCCACGAACGTCGGGCGGGCGCCGCAGGACGTCCTCTCCGATCTATCGTCCGAAGCCCACGCGCTGCAGCTGCGGCACGCGAAAGCGTGGGCCGATCTCGTGAAGCCGGGGCTCGAAGAGCGGGGTATCCAGATCGTCTCGTACGACACTCTGGAGGACAGCGAGCGCGAGACGCTCTACGAGTACTTCCAGGGCCAGGTCTTCCCCGTCCTCATGCCGCTCGCGGTCGACCCGGCACACCCGTTCCCCTACATCTCGGGCCTCTCCCTCAACCTCGCGATCCGCATCCGAAACGCCCGCACGGGACGGCAGGAGTTCGCCCGCCTCAAGGTGCCGCCGATGATGCCGCGCTTCGTCGAGGTGTCGCGCGAAGGCGACCGCATCCGCTATCTGCCGCTCGAAGACCTCATCTCGAACAATCTCGACGACCTCTTCCCCGGCATGGAGATCCTCGATCACCACACGTTCCGCCTCACGCGCAACGAAGACGTCGTGATCGAAGAGGACGAGACCGAGAACCTGATCCAGGCCCTCGAGGCCGAGTTGCTCCGCCGTCGTTTCGGACCCCCGATCCGACTCGAGGTCACCGACGACATGGACGACCTCACACTCGGTCTGCTGATCGACGAGCTCGACATCACGGAGCAGGAGGTCTACCGACTCCCGGGACTCCTCGACCTGCGAGCGCTCTTCGAGCTCGGCAAGATCGATCGTCCCGAGTTGCGGTACCCCCCGCACGTGCCGACGACGGCTGTCGCCTTCCAACCCGCCGAGCAGAACGGGCGCGCGGACTTCTTCGCCGCTATCCGCGCCTCCGACGTGCTCGTGCACCACCCCTACGAGTCGTTCACGACGAGCGTTCAGGCCTTCCTCGAGCAGGCCGCCAAGGACCCGCACGTGCTGGCCATCAAGCAGACGCTCTACCGCACGTCGGGCGACAGCCCCATCGTGCAGGCCCTCATCGACGCCGCTGAAGCAGGGAAGCAGGTGCTGGCCCTGGTCGAGGTCAAGGCACGCTTCGACGAGGCGAACAACATCGTCTGGGCGCGCAAGCTCGAGAAGGCGGGCGTGCACGTCGTCTACGGCCTCGTCGGACTCAAGACGCACTGCAAGCTGGCGCTGGTCATCCGCGAAGAAGGCGGGATGCTCCGCAGCTACTGCCACATCGGCACGGGCAACTACAACCCCAAGACGAGCCGCATCTACGAGGACTTCGGACTCTTCACGAACGACGAGCAGGTCGGACGCGACCTCACGCGCCTGTTCAACGAACTGAGCGGCTATGCGATCGAGAAGAAGTTCAAGCGTCTCCTCGTCGCCCCCCTGCACTTGCGCAAGGGCCTCCTCCGACTCATCGACAAGGAACGTCGCAATGCCGAGGCGGGAAAGCCCGCCGGCATCCGGATCAAGGTCAACTCGATGGTCGATGAGCAGATCATCGATGCGATCTACCGTGCGAGCCAGGCGGGTGTGAAGGTCGACATCTGGGTGCGAGGGATCTGCTCCCTGAAGCCGGGCGTCGCGGGGATGAGCGAGAACATCACGGTACGCAGCATCCTGGGCCGCTACCTCGAGCACTCCCGGATCTTCTCCTTCGAGAACAACGGCGACCCGCAGGTGTACATCGGCAGCGCCGACATGATGCACCGGAACCTCGACCGTCGGGTCGAAGCACTCGTGCGGGTCGTCGCGCCGAATCACGTCAAGGAGCTCACGAGCCTCTTCGACCTCGCGATGAGCGACTCGACGAGCTCGTGGCACCTCGGCGCCGACGGACTCTGGACGCGGCACAGCACCCGCGACGACGGGGCGCCCCTCGTCGACCTGCAGGAGCGGACGATGTCGTCCGTCCAGCGTCGGAGGCGGGCGCGGGTCGCCCGATGACAGAGACCGCCATCTACGCGGCGGGCGGAGTGATCTGGCGACTCGTCGACGGCAAACTCAAGGTCCTGCTCGTCTCCCGCGCGCAGTATCGCGACCTGACCCTCCCCAAGGGCAAGGTCGATCCCGGCGAGATGCTCGCCGAGACCGCCGCGCGCGAGATCTTCGAGGAGACCGGCATCCGCGTCGCCCTCGGTGTCGCGATCGGCGTTTCCCGCTACCGCATGCCCAACAAACGGCAGAAGATCGTGCACTACTGGGCAGCCGAAGCGACGGATGCCGCGATCCGCGCCTCGGCCTTCGTGCCGAACAAGGAGATCGCCGCCCTCGAATGGCTGTCTGTCCCCAAAGCGCTCAAGCGGCTGAGCTATCCCGTCGACGTCGAGATCCTCGAGAACTTCGCGCGCCTCGTCGACGACGGCGTCCTGAGGACCTTCCCCCTCATCGTGCTCCGCCATGCCAAAGCGCTCTCCCGCGAGGAGTGGGACGCCAGTGACGCCGCGCGGCCGCTCTCACCGCGCGGCAAGCGACAGGCGGATGCCATCGTGGGACCTCTTCGCGCATTCGGCGCGCGCCGCATCATCTCGAGCCCCGCCGTACGCTGCGTCAAGACGGTGGCACCGCTCTCGGCGGCTCTGGGGCGGCGGATCGACACGACAGATCTCCTCAGTCAGGATGCGTGGGAAGAAGGGGCGTCGGACGCACGGACGATCGTCGGCCAGCGTGTCCGCGCGCGAAAGCCGGCCGTCATGTGCAGCCATGGGCCGGTGCTCCCCGACATCCTGCGCGAGATCGCCCTGGCGACGGGCACGTTGCGCGGCTCCTACCTCGGGAGCGCGTCCGCCCTCGAACCGGCGGCGTTCTCGGTCGTGCACCTCTCCTCCGACGCACCCGGATCGGGCATCGTCGCGATCGAGACGCACGCCTCGACGCTCTAGGCCCGTTCACCTTCCGTTCACCCGTCCAGCGGACTCTCTTAACAGTCCGCACCTACGGTCAGTGCGTGCCCTGCACCGGGCCGAACACCCGAAGGTCCTCGAACGGACCCTCATCCTCTGACACGTGAAGGATTCACAGTGAAGATTCCCCGCATCGCCCAGGTGGGCGCCATTGCCGCCATCGCGGCACTCGCTCTCGCCGGCTGCGCCTCCAACGAAACGTCCGGAGGCTCCTCCTCCGAGCCCGCCGACGGTGGCTCGTCACTCATGGGCGAGATCGCCGGTGGTGGCGCGTCGTCGCAGGAGGTCGCCGTCCAGGCCTGGACCGCCGGCTTCCAGACGGCGAACCCCGACGTCACGATCACGTACGACCCCTCTGGCTCGGGTGCCGGCCGCGAGTCCTTCCAGGCCGGGGCCTTCCCGTTCGCCGGTTCGGACCGCGCGTTCACGACCGACGAGATCGCCGAGGGTCCCTTCGACGGCTGCGTCGACGGCTCGGGCATCGTCCAGCTCCCGACCTACATCTCGCCGATCGCCGTCATCTTCAACCTCGAGGGTGTCGACTCGCTCAACCTCGACGCTGCGACGATGGGCAGCCTGTTCGCCGGCACCATCACGAACTGGAACGACCCCGCGATCGCCGCGCTGAACGAGGGCGTCGAACTGCCCGACCTCGCTGTCACGCCCGTGCACCGCGCCGACGACTCGGGAACGACCGAGAACTTCACCGACTACCTGTTCCAGGCGTCGGGCGGCACCTGGTCGTCGGAGCCCGACGGCGTCTGGCCGCTGTCCAGCGGTGAAGCCGCGCAGGGCACCTCAGGTGTCGTGTCGGCCGTCTCCGGCGGAAACGGCACCATCGGCTACGCCGACGCGTCGCGCGCCGCTGAAGAGGGTCTCAGCACCGCCGCCGTCAAGGTCGGCGACGAGTTCGTGGAGTACTCGCCCGAGGCCGCTGCCGCAATCGTCGACGCATCGCCGTTCGAAGAGGGCCGCACCGAGGGCGACCTCGCGATCGCCCTCGAGCGCACGAGCGACGCTGCCGGTGTGTACCCGATCGTCCTGATCAGCTACATGATCGCCTGCGAGGAGTACACCGACGCGGCCGCGGGCCCGATCGTGAAGAGCTTCCTCCAGTACATCGCCAGCGCCGAGGGACAGGACGCCGCCGCTGCCGCAGCCGGTAGCGCCCCGATCTCGGACACGCTCCGCGACCAGGTCAACGCCGCGATCGATCTGATCGTCGCGGAGTAATCTGCCAGATGCCGGGCCCGTTGCGCGCAGCGGGCCCGGCATCTTCCCGATAGTGAACACCCGAGACGGGATCTCATGAGCACGACTACCGCCCCCGCTGTGGAGGCAAAGCCCAAGCCGAAGCAACGGCCCGGTGACCGTTGGTTCTCGGGCACTGCGCTGTTCGCGGGGTCCATGATCCTCGTGACCCTGGCCGCCGTCGCGATCTTCCTCATCGTGCAGTCGATCCCCGGTCTCACCGCGACGAGCGAGAACGCGTCGCTCCTGGGCGGCAACTTCTGGGAGTACGTCTGGCCGCTCGCCTTCGGCACGGTCTGGGCATCGCTGCTCGCGCTCCTGATGGCCGTCCCGCTCTCGGTTGCGGTCGCGCTCTTCATCTCGCACTACGCCCCGCGCCGCCTGGCACAGGGTCTCGGCTACATCGTCGACCTGCTGGCCGCGGTCCCCTCGGTCGTCTTCGGACTCTGGGGCATCCTGGTCCTCGCTCCGGCGGTCCAGCCCGTCTACGTCTGGCTGACGACGAACGCCGGATGGTTCCCGCTCTTCAGCGGCACGGCATCGGCCACGGGCCGCACGATCTTCACCGCCTCCATCGTCCTCGCCGTCATGGTCCTGCCGATCATCACGGCGATCTGTCGCGAGATCTTCCTCCAGACCCCCGTGCTCCACGAAGAGGCGGCTCTGGCTCTCGGCGCGACGCGCTGGGAGATGATCCGGATGGCTGTCTTCCCGTTCGGCCGCAGCGGCATCGTCTCGGCCTCGATGCTCGGTCTGGGCCGCGCCCTCGGTGAGACCATGGCCGTCGCGATGGTGCTCTCGGCGACGGGGGTCATCACGTTCCAGCTCTTCACCTCCGAGAACCCCAGCACCATCCCCGCCAACATCGCGCTCACCTTCCCCGAGGCCTACGGCATCAACATCAACGTCCTGATCGCGACGGGTCTCATCCTCTTCGTCGTCACCTTCGCGGTGAACGCACTCGCGCGCTGGATCGTCAGCCGCCGCAAGGAATTCTCGGGAGCGAACTGACATGACCCTCACCTCCACTCCCGTCGAGCCGACCTCCGGCCTCACCCGCGAGCACCTTTCCCTCACGTCGGGACGCCTGCCGAAGTGGGCCCCGTGGGCCATCCTCGGTGTGAGCATCGGCCTCAGCCTCATCGCGTTCGGCGTCCTCGCCGTGGTCGAGAGCAACACGATCAACGTCGCCGGCGTGGCCGTCGTCGGAGCACTCCTCTACCTCGTGCTCATCACCGTCATCTCGAGCCTCGTCGAGGGCCGCCGGAAGGGCGTCGACCGCCTTGTGACCGGCGTGGTCAGCGCGGCGTTCCTCATCGCGATGGTCCCGCTCGTCTCGGTGGCGTGGACCGTCGTCGCCAACGGCGTCGCGGGGATCTCTGCCGAGTTCTTCACGAGCTCCATGCGCAACGTCGTCGGCGAGGGCGGCGGAGCGCTCCACGCCATCGTCGGGACGCTGCTCATCACGCTCGCTGCAGCCGTCATCTCGATCCCCATCGGCCTGTTCACCGCGATCTATCTGGTCGAGTACGGCGCAGGCAAGAAGCTCGCCAGCGGGATCACCTTCCTCGTCGACGTCATGACCGGCATCCCCTCGATCGTCGCGGGTCTTTTCGCGTACGCCCTGTTCGCCCTCTTCTTCGGCCCCGGCATCCGCATGGGCATCATGGGCTCTGTCGCCCTCGCCGTACTGATGATCCCCGTTGTCGTGCGCTCGAGCGAGGAGATGCTCCGCCTCGTGCCGAACGAGCTCCGCGAGGCCTCCTACGCACTCGGTGTGCCGAAGTGGCTCACGATCAGCAAGGTGGTCCTCCCCACGGCGATCGCGGGCATCACGACAGGCGTCATGCTGTCGATCTCTCGTGTCATCGGCGAGACGGCACCACTGCTGCTGACAGCGGGCGTGACGGCATCCATGAACTACGACCTCTTCAACGGGCGAATGATGACGCTTCCCGTCTTCGCCTACTCGCAGTACATGAACCAGGGCATTCCCGCCTCGGCATACATCGATCGGGCATGGGCCGCTGCGCTCGTCCTCATCGTCATCGTCATGGCGCTGAACCTCGTCGCGCGACTCGTCGCGAAGGTCTTCGCCCCGAAGCTCGGCCGCTGAGGCCCCACCCACTCTCACCCGAAAGAACCAGAGGACCCCGTGTCAAAAAGCATCGAAGTCAACGACCTCAATGTCTACTACAGTGACTTCCTCGCCGTAGAGGGCGTCTCGCTCGACATCGAGCCGCGCAGTGTGACGGCCTTCATCGGCCCGTCCGGATGCGGCAAGTCGACCTTCCTGCGCACGCTCAACCGCATGCACGAGGTCATTCCGGGAGCCCGCGTCGAAGGCAGCGTGCTGCTCGACGGCGACGATCTTTACGGCGCGAACGTCGACCCCGTGCTGGTCCGCCGCCAAGTCGGCATGGTCTTCCAGCGCCCGAACCCGTTCCCGACGATGTCGATCAAGGAGAACGTGCTGGCGGGCGTCAAGCTCAACAACAAGCGCATCTCGAAGTCCGACGCCGACGCGCTCGTCGAAACGTCCCTCAAGGGCGCGAACCTCTGGAACGAGGTCAAGGATCGCCTCGACAAGCCGGGGTCCGGCCTCTCAGGCGGACAGCAGCAGCGTCTGTGCATCGCGCGTGCCATCGCCGTCTCCCCCGAGGTCATCCTGATGGACGAGCCGTGCTCGGCTCTCGACCCGATCTCGACCTACGCGATCGAAGAGCTCATCGGCGAACTGAAGAACGACTACACCGTCGTCATCGTGACGCACAACATGCAGCAGGCCTCGCGCGTGAGCGACAAGACGGCGTTCTTCAACATCGCCGGCACCGGCAAGCCGGGCAAGCTCATCGAATACGACGACACGAAGACGATCTTCACGACGCCGTCGGTTCAGGCGACCGAAGACTACGTCTCCGGTCGATTCGGGTGACCGTCCGCACCTGACCCGGAGTCAGGTGCGGGGTGACAACAGATAGCGGTTGAACGACGCCGTCAGGCCGCGATCGACACGCAGTTCTCTGCCGTCGATCGCCGATACCGGTGCTGCGAGCCGAACGCTGGACACGAGCCACGCGGCATCCGCGGTTGTGAGATCCGCCACGGGGATCGTTTCGTAGGCCGTCTCGTAACCACCCTCGCGCAGGTGCTCGAAGAGGCTCAGCTGCGTCGTCCCGTGCAGGATGCCGCCGTTCGGCGCCGGAGTGACGAACCGGCGGCCCTGCTGCAGGATGAGGGAGGCCGTCGGAGCCTCGAGCACGAAACCGTCCGTCGTGAGGAAGATCGCGTCGTCCGCCCCGCGACGCTTCGCCTCACGGATCGCCGCCATGTTGACGGCGTACGACAGCGTCTTCGCCCCGAGCAGCAGCCACGGTGCACGGCCGGGAACGTCGCTGCCGTACCCGCGGTCGAGCGTGACGACGCGCACTCCGCGCTCACGGACCGCCGTATTGTCGGGCGCTTCGGCCGCGGTGACCCACGACGTCGGTGCCGGCCCGTGCTCGACTCCTCGGCTGAGAATGAGCTTGATGACGCCCTCCCCTCGTGGCGGGCACTGTGCGGCCGCCAGCACGACGGCCTGCCGCCACTGCTCACGGTTCGGGCGCGGCAGATCGCAGATGTCGGCCGAGTGCGCGAGACGGTCGAGGTGCGCCGCGACTTCTTGCGCGTGCCCGTCGACGACGCCGATCGATTCGAAGATGCCGTCGCCGCGCTGCGTGCTCAACTCCCCCACGCTCAGTGCGGGTGCAGACGGATCGATCTCGCGGAAGGTGTCGGCGAAGTCGATGCGACGATCATCGGATGCCGCGGGGACGATCACGAGCGCGAAACGCCAAGTCATGTCCCGAGCCTAGATGCTGATATCCGTCGCCTCGGGAATGCCTCACGGCACAGGTCCGTTATTATGGAACGGCCGGGCCGCAGTAACCCCGGGCTCCATCATCTGCCGCTACGAGCGGCTCCGCGCCGAGAGGCGTTCTGCGGCCCGGCATCTTCTTTTTCCCCGGTGCTCCGCCGCCGAAGGTCGTCAAGCACCGCCGTCAAGTGAGGCCGTCCCGGCGCCAGAGCGCGGCTGCCGCGGCAAGATCGCCCGCGTATGTCGACAAGCGGAGAGCCCGCGTCGTGAGCGTCGAAGCGCGCTCGGGCTCCGTCGCTTCGTAATCGTCGGCGAGGTGCGTCGAGCCGGATGCCTGCACGCGGCAGAAGGCCGCCGCGCGATCGAGTGCCACCGCGAAGTCCCCCTCGAACAGGCCCCTCAGGATCATGTCGATGAGCGCGACGAGTTCGTCCGGACCCGCGGGCACGGGCGCACCCGCGACGACGGGATCGACGGAATCGAGCTCGAGGCGCCCGCGCTCGTACAGGAGGGCCGCCGTCTGGGGATCGTCGTGGATCATCAACTGCAGCAGGTACAGACGCCAGAGAGCGCCGGGGAGAGTCTTCGCCGGCGACCTCGACCACAGCTCGGCGATGTCATCGATGCCGTGGTCGTCGGTGAAAGCGATGAGGCGGTCGACGACCTCGCCCGACGGGTCCTCTCGCACCCGGGCGAGCAGCGCATGAGCCGTCGAATGGGCGATGCGCGAGACCTCGGCCGGGTCCTCGGCGGCGAAGAGCCGGTCGAACAGCTCGGCGGGGCGCCGGACGGGCTTATGGAAGTCGCGGGCGTCACTCATTCGAACCAGGCTACCCGCGGACGCCGCCCCCGGCGCGGGCCTCGACAGCCGGGATCACACCTGGTTGATGCGGATGTGGTTGCCGGCAGGGTCGCGGAACGCGCAGTCGCGGGGTCCCCAGTCCTGAGCGATCGGCTCCTGCAGCACTTCGGCTCCCGACGCTCGGAGCCGCTCGAACGTCGCATCGAGATCGTCCGTCGAGAAGACGTAGGGCCCCGGAGCCGAGCCCTTCACGACGAGCCGCTCCAGCGCCTCGCCGTCCTCGGGTGATCGGCCGGCTTGCGGGTTGGACAGGACCACCGCGAGTCCGGCCTGCTGCGGAAGGCCGAAGCTGACCCAGCGATGGCTTTCGTACGAGACGTCGTTGACGATCTCGAGGCCGAGGCCGTCGCGATAGAACGGGATCGCCGCGTCGACGTCGTCGACGGTGATGGGACAGAAGGCGAGGGAGATGGTCGTCATGGGGCAACGCTACGACCGCTGACTCTCCGCCGCTTCTCCGATCCTGCTCAGACGTAACGGGCGGGCCGCGTGAGGATCCGCGCGATGCACAGTGGCATTGCTTCGGCTGCCTCATGCGGACGTGAACGGTAGGCGCTCGGCGTTTCGCCGACGATCTCGGTGAACGACGAGCTGAACGAGCCCAGAGACGTCGCTCCGACCGCCATACACGCATCCGTGACGCTCGAACCAGCCCGCAGCAACGCCATCGCCCGCTCGATGCGTCGCGTCATGAGGTAGCCGTACGGGGTTTCCCCGTACGCAGCCTTGAACTCTCGCGAGAAGTGGGCCGGCGACATGAGTGCCTTCGCCGCGAGCGTCGGCACATCCAGTGGCTGCGCGTACCCACGGTCCATCAGATCGCGTGCACGTCGCAAATGCACGAGAGTCTGGATGTGTTGCGACGCGGATGCCACGCCTTCACGTTACCCGCGGGTCAGACGGTGGGAATCGCGACGATCGGCTCGGTCGTCGGTGCGCCCGTCTCAGACCCTCCGGCCTGCTCGACGGTGACGGCGATCGTGTCACCCGCCTCTACGGCACCGTCCAGCAACGTCGTGGTCGTCGGGCCCGCGGCCTCGAACGTGCCCGCCGAGACGGGGGTACCGTCTTCGCGGACGAACCACATCTCGAAAGTTTCACCGCTCGCGACGGTCGGCAGGCCATCGGTCACGAGGACGACCTTGCCCAGCGACGGCGACCAGTACGCCGTCGCACTGCCGCTTCCGTCGACGAGCTCGACAGTGGCCGACTCGGCATCCGGCGCGTTCTCGATCTCATCGAGAGCGACGACTGCCGCCGGGCGATTCACCCACTCGTTGAGATTGACGGCGCCGAATCCCAGTGCGACCAGGATCACCAGCGATGCCGCGAGGCCGAAGAGCCCGCGAGTCCAGCGACCTCGAGAGACGGCTTGGATCGCCGTCGTGTCGAGAGGCGGCTCCCCCGCCGCATCGTTCTGTCCCGTATCCGCGACCCGCGCGTCGAAGAGTCCCTGGCCGACGTCTCCCGTGGTCTGGGCAGGCTCGGCGGGACGTTCGGGTGCGTCGGGGATCATCGCGATCGGCGCAGGTGCGTCGGCCACCGCGGCATCGGTGTCTTGCGGGAGCGTCGCGATCCTGGACAGAAGCGTGCCGCGAAGAGCGAGCGGGGGTGCCTCGGCGGGAACGGAGTCCGCGAGCACGGCTGCCGTGGCGGCATCCATGTCGACGATGCCCTGCCACTCCGGGTTCTCGGCGAGAGCCGCCTCGAACGCCTGACGATCCTCGTCGGAGAGCGCGTTCAGGGCAGCGCCGGCGGCGAGTTCGGCGAACTCTTCGATGTTCACGTCGTCACCCCCATCTCTGTGCGCAGGCGGGAGAGCCCGTCGCGCATCCTCGTCTTTATCGTCCCCAGCGGTACTCCCACGAGTGCCGCGATTTCGCTCTGACTGTATCCGCCGTAGTACGCGAGAGTCAGAGCCTCGCGCTGGGCTTCGGGGAGGGTCGAGAGCGCCCCCGCGACCTTCCGACCCTCGACTCGCAGCTCCACCTGCTCGGCCACGCTGTCATGCGCGACATCGAGATCCCGGAAGCCCACGCGTACGTCACGATCGCTGCTCGCCTGTGACGCCCGCACGCGGTCGACAGCTCGGCGATGTGCGATCGTGAGCACCCACGATCTTCCTTGACCCTTGTTCGGAGCGAACCGAGAGGCGGATTGCCAGATCTCGAGGAAGACTTCTTGCAGCACCTCTTCGCTCTGCGATCGATCGACGAGGACGCGAAGGATGAGACCGAAGACACGGCCCGAAAGCATGTCATAGAGGCGGGCGAAGGCCCGCTGCTCACCTTGCGCGATGCGCTCGAGAAGGATGCCGACATGGTCGATCGGCGCGGAGTCGCCTTCAGACACCTCCAGCCCGTCGATCACCATCCCTCCAGCATGCCCTACTCTCCCCCCTCTTCTGACGCGCGCGCGAGGCGAGGCGCGAACCGGAGGCTCCACCGCCGCTCAACGGAACGAATTCTCATCCGTTCCAATCCGATCCCCCGAGGGCGTCGAAGAAGCCTCGTACACCGCATCACGGCGGTAAGACACAGCGAAGTCCCTCGGGACTCAGACATTCGGAGGAAGTCATGCTCAGCACAACCAAGAAGGTCACGGCCGGCGTCGCACTCGCTTTCGTCGCCGCATTCACGCTCTCCGCCTGCGCCGGTGGATCCTCGTCGGCACCGTCGGAAGAGTCGTCGGCCCCCATGACCGAAGAGACCACCCCCGCCATGGAAGAAGACATGGACATGGACATGGCGAGCCTCGTCGGCCCCGGCTGCGCCGCCTACGCCGAGCAGGTTCCCTCGGGCGACGGATCGATCGAAGGCATGGCCCTCGACCCGGTCGCGACCGCGGCATCCAACAACCCGCTCCTGACGACGCTCGTCTCGGCGGTGTCGGGTGAGCTCAACCCGAACGTCAACCTCGTCGACACCCTCAACGGCAGCGAGTTCACCGTCTTCGCACCCGTGGACGAGGCTTTCGCGAAGATCGACGCCGCAACGATCGAGACCCTGAAGACCGACTCTGACCTTCTGACGTCGATCCTCACGTACCACGTCGTCCCCGGCCAGATCGACCCCGCTGACATCGCCGGCACGCACACCACGGTCCAGGGCGGCGACGTCGAGGTCTCCGGTTCGACCGATGCCCTCATGGTCAACGACGCGAGCGTCATCTGCGGTGGCGTCAAGACCGCCAACGCGACGGTCTACCTCATCGACACGGTGCTCATGCCCGCGATGTGACGACTGTCGACGCCGCCTGACGGGTGGCGGTAAGCGGCGAAGCCGCCGGTGCTGACCTGGAAGTCCTCGCACCGGCGGCTTCGTCGTGTGCGCGCGACGATGTTCCGTCGAAGTAGGCTTGTCACAGGGGCCTCTAGCTCAGTCGGTAGAGCATCGGACTTTTAATCCGCGGGTCGTGGGTTCGAGCCCCACGGGGCCCACCATCTTGCGCCTACTCGCGCGTTTCTGAGGGGATCCGCAGATCTGAAGGCGACCACCGAGCATCCGCCCTCAGAATCGCGGATCTCCTCAGGTGCGCGATCCCGCCGGCCGCCAGCAGGACGGCGGCAACGGACAGAGGGACGAGAAGCCCGCCCGTCGTTCCACCGGACTCCGCCAGAGCCGCGCCACCGCCCTCGGGAGCGGGTGTCGGAGGGGCGGGGGTCGGGTTCGGCGCACTCGCGACGAGCAGACGCAGGATGGCGTTCGCGAGCTGCACGTGGATGCCCGTCCGGTTGAACATCGTCGTGACGCCGATCCCCATCGTCGGCGCGAGGAGCGTATCGGTGCTCGTGCCGGCCGTGCCGCCGTTCTTGTACGCCGTCGGAACCGGGATGTCTTCCGAGGGCCCATAGAGCTGCCAGGCGAGGCCCATCTGGAACGATGCCGGAGCGCAGCTGTCCAGCGACGTGGTCGCGCACGCGGTGGTGATGGCGCTGACGGGCCGTACCGTCTCCGCCATCGTGCGCACTCCGAGCGGCGCATCCGGCGCCGGATAGTCGAGGTGCCTCGCCACCATCGTCCCCATGTCTTCGGCGCTCGAGATGAGGCCGCCTCCCCCGCTGAAGGCGTTGGTGTTGTCCCATCGGAACGTCGGGACACCGCTGGCGGAGTAGGGCGTGGCAGGGTTCGTGTCGGGGGTTTCCAGCACGGTCGAGCTCAGGCCGAGCGAGTCGAGGAACGCGGTGTCCAGCGCCCGTTGGAACGGTGGCGGATCCGACATCGGCACGTCGGGAACGAGGAGGTTCGACAGGATGGTGCCGAGCAGCCCGAAGCCGAAGTCCGAGTAGAGGAAATTCGTTCCCGGCTGCCATGGCAGCTCAAGTCCTCCCACCGCCTCCCACAGGAGCGTCTACGTGTAGCCCGGCCGCCAGTTCTCGCAGACGACCGCGGCATCCGGGCATCCCCGCTCGGCGTTCGCCGGATCGTCGGGCAGACCCGCCTGATGGGTGGCAAGATGCCCCAGAGTGATCGGGGTGCGCTCTCCGGTCGGCAGGGTCGACGTACTCCGGCACCACGTAGCCGTCCGGCGAGTAGGCCTGCACCTGGTCATCGAGCGACACGCGCCCCGAGGCGACGAGGAATGCCAGAAGGTCGGCCGTGAAGATCTTCGTCTCCGACCCCAACTCGAACTGCGTCGACGAGACGACCGGCGTCGGGGACTCCAACTCCGGGACACCGTCGACGTAGTACGTGACCGAGGGGCCCGTTCCGAGCGGATGCGGCGTCACGACGGCGACCGAGATCCCCGGGATTCCATACTCGCGCCGGTAGTCGACCATCATGGTCTGGATCTGCCGCTCGAGCTCGGGCGTCAGGTGGACGACGCCGACGGATGCCGCATCGGCCGCCTCGACAGGCGTCGTCGCGCTCAGCGAGAGGGTGACGAGCGCCGCGATGAACGCCGCAGACCTTCGGGGGTGACGTCGCGGGGAGCGCGTAGGCACGGCTGTCGTCCTCCATCCGGGGCGGAGCGGAGATGCGACTGCGTCACCAGATCCTCCCGTCAGTCAAGGGCAACGAGACTTCCCTGTCAACGAATCGGGAGTCGCCCGAACCGTGAGCCGCAGCTCGGGCTCAGGCCAGGTCGATCTCGTAGTGGACGAATCCGGTGTCGGTCGCGACGGCGTCGTACAGGGCGCGAGCGGTCGCATTGTGCGACTGGGTGAGCCAGTAGACCTTCGCGCACGCCGCCGCGCGCGCCCACGTCGTCACGTGTGCGATGAGACTCCGGCCTGCGCCGGTTCCTCGCGCCTCCGGCGAGACGAACAGGTCCTCGAGGTAGCAGTACGGGCCCTCCGACCACGTGCTCGCGTGCGTCAGCCAATGCACGAAGCCGACCGCCCTCCCCTCGTCGTCACGCGCGATCGCGCCGTGGACGACGTCGTCGGGGTCGGTGATCCGGGCGAACGTCAGGGCCGTCTGCTCGGCGCTCAGATCCGTCTCGTAGAACTCGAGGTACCCGAGCCACAGCGGCAGCCAGTCGTCGCGGTCGGCATCGACGAGCCGCTCGATCCGCACGCCGCTCACGCGCCCGACTCCGTCAGCTCGGCGCCCGCGTGGGCGAGCTCCGCGAGCGCTGCCTCACTCGACTCCGGCGCGACGCCCGCGACGAGGTCGGTGAAGATCCGCACCTTGCGCCCGTGCGCGATCGCGTCGAGCGCGGAGGCGCGCACGCAATAGTCCGTCGCGATTCCGGTCACGTCGATCTCGAGGACGCCGTGCTCTTCCAGGAGGTGCGCAACGGTGATGCCGTCGTCCGTCATGCCCTCGAAGAGGCTGTAGGCGGGCACGCCCTGACCCTTCTTGACGTGGTGGGTGACGGCATCCGTCGTCAGGCCGGGGTCGTACTCGGCCCCCTCCGTACCGCTGACGCAGTGCACGGGCCACGAATCGACGTAGTCGGGTTCGGGGTGAAAGTGCCCGCCGTTGTCGGTGTGCCCGTGGTGCCAGTCACGCGAGGCCACGATGACGGCGTAGTCGCCGGCATGCGCCTCGAGATGGCGCGTGATCGCGACCGCGACGGCGTCGCCTCCTGTCACGCCGAGTGCGCCGCCTTCAGTGAAATCGTTCTGTACGTCGACGATGAACAGTGCCTTGCTCATGATTCGAGCGTACGCCGGTACTCACCGCGCGTGAGGGGGCGTCCGCCGTCGGTCACGAGATCGGGGTCTGTCGCGTCGGGAATCGCGGGCGGCTGTTCGGGACCGGAAACGGGCTGCGGCGAGCGCGAGAGCTTTGAGGGCCACCAGATCGCCCGGCCGATGTCGTACGACAGGGCGGGCACGAGAAGCGAGCGCACGACGAACGTGTCGAGCAGAACACCGAACGCGACGATGAACGCGATCTGCGCGAGGAACAGGATCGGGATGACTCCCAGGGCCGCGAACGTCGCGGCGAGCACGAGACCCGCCGACGTGATGACGCCGCCCGTTGCAACGAGACCTCGCAGGATGCCGCGACGCGTGCCGTGCAGGATCGACTCCTCCCGCACGCGCGACATGAGGAAGATGTTGTAGTCGATGCCGAGGGCGACGAGGAAGACGAATCCGTAGAGCGGAACGGCGGGGTCGGCGCCCGGGAACTGGAAGATGCCGTTGAAGACGAGCGCCGAGACGCCGAGCGCCGTTCCGAACGACACGATGACCGTCAGGATCAGGATCACCGGCGCGACGACGGCACGGAGGAGCAGCATGAGGATCGCCAGCACGACGATGAGCACGACGGGGATGATGAGTGTCCGGTCTCGGATCGATGTGTCGTTCGTGTCGATGTCGGTCGCCGTCTCACCCCCGACGAGCGCGACGCCCTCGCCGAGAGAGTCGTCGAACGTCGTGCGCAGCTCGCGCACGGTGTCTTCTGCGGCGATCGAGTCCGCGGCATCCGTCAGCGTGCCGATGACGAGGACATCGCCCTCCGAGACGGTCGGCGCCGGGGCCGGGGTTCCCGGCGGACCGGCTGCGGCGAACGTCACCTCGCCGTCCTCGAGCGTCACGGTCGCCTGGCCCGACGGTGAGTCCTCCGAGGCGACGGCGATGGCATCGACACCGTCGGAGGTGTCGAGCGCCTCGACGACCGCCGGCAGCTCGTCCTCCGCGACCACGACGTAGACGGGGCTTCCCGAACCAGCGGGGAAGTGCTCGGCCAGAACGTCCTGCCCGTCGCGCGCCTGCGACGCACCGAGGACGAGATCGCTCGACGGCACCCCATCGGCCTTGAGCTGAGTGATGCCCACGGCACCCGCGAGCAGCACGACGGTGCAGACGATCCACACCGCCCGCGCGTGCCGCGCGACGAAGCGGGCCTGGCGTGGCCAGATGCCCTTCACCGGCACGCTGAGGTCATCCGGAACTTCAGCCATGGCGTGCTTCGGGATGAACGGCCAGAAGGCCGCCTTGCCGGTCAGCGCGAGAAGCGCGGGGAGGAATGTCAGAGCCGACAGCATCGAGAAGACGATGCCGATCGATGCGATGGGCCCGAGTGCACGGTTGGTGGCGAGGTCGGAGAGAAGGAGGCACAGGAGGCCCGCGATGACCGTGCCGCCCGAAGCGAGGATCGGCTCGAACGCCCCTCGCCACGCGCGGATCGTGGCATCCCACCGCTTCTCCCCCATCGCGACGGCTTCGCGATATCTCGCGACGTAGAGGAGTGCGTAGTCGGTCGCGGCGCCGATCACGAGGATGAAGAGGATGCCTTGCACCTGCCCGTTGAGGACGACGATCCCCGCGAACGCGAGCCACCACACCGTGAGCAGCGCGACGCACAGGGCGAAGACGCTCGTGAGGAGAACGAGGACGGGCAGGAGCGGCGATCGGTAGACGATGACGAGGATGACGAAGACGGCGATGAGCGCGACGGCGAGTAGAAGCCCGTCGATGCCGAGGAACCCTGCCACGAGGTCGGCGGTGAAGCCTGCCGGACCGGTGACCCACCCCTCCAGATCACCGGTCAGATCGTCGACGAGGAGCGTCCTGATCTCTCCGACGATCTCGGCGATCTCGCCCTCGGCGTCGATCGGCACGAAGATCTGCGCAGCGAGACCGTCTTCCGAGGCGATCGGCGGCGAGACACCCTCCTGCACCCCGTCTATGCCCGAGATGTCGTCGGCGAGGGTCTGCACCTCGGCGAGTTGGTCGTCGGTGAGCGCCGTATCGGATGCCACGACGACGACTGCCGGAATGCTGTCGTCGCCCAGGAAGTCGGGAAGCCGCTCGTTGACCTGGGTGGCATCCGCGCTCTGCGGGAGGAAGCTCGACCGGTCGTTGCTGGAGACCTCATCGACCTTGCCGAAGTACGGTCCCCCGATGGAACCGCCGACGAGCCAGACGAGGACCAGGATGACGGGGATGCCGATCCGGACCCACCGGCCGGGCGTGCGCGAGGCGTGGTGCGGCTGAACCATCTAGCTAGATTATCTAGCTACATGATTCAGCGCTATCGCATGAAGAGCACCGCGAGGGATGCGCCGGCGGACAGGATCCCGAGGGCGAGCATTCCCATCGAGAGCCAGAAGAAGAGGCGGACGAAAGGCGAACCGCGCGTGAGTCGCACCTTGTCGCGCGTTCCGAGCCTCACGAAAGCGTCCGCGGTCTCGCGCCCTGCGAGCGCACGCACCTGGTCGTGTGTCAGCCGCGCCTGACCGACTCTGCCCTCATTCCCGAACCAGCGGGCGATGCGACCGTGCTCGTCGTCGGCGATGACGATCTGAGCGGCAACCCACGAGCCGTCCGCGATGAGCCCGATGACCGCCACGAGACCGAAAACGACGGCACCACCGAAGCCCGTCCAGGTGAAGATCTCGAGGATCGCATCGATCGCTCGTTCGCTCACGTCGCGGAACCTCCCCACGGATGCGGAAAACGGCCACTTTCGTGGCCGCCTCCGGTTTGGAGCCACCTAAGGGAATCGAACCCCATCCGGCGGCTATCCATCACTGACCTGGTCTTGAAATCTCTCACCGATCATATCCATCGACACCCGCGGAACCGCGCTGCTCGCCAGGCGTCTGTGGGTGAAACGTGGGTGCTCACGCGGCAGTGCGGCGGAGCACGCGATGAGCCGTCACGGCGTCATGCGCCAGTCCTTCGTGCGACGCGGCCGCGCGAGCGAGTAGCACGTAGCAGCGCGCCGGCGTCAGCTTGAGCTGCTCGCGGATGGTCTCTTCCTACGCGCTCGAGTGACGGGGCCAGGTGCGCCCGAAGTCGAGCAGGATCGCAGCAGTAATCGAGAGCCGATCCTGGTCTGACCCTCCGACATTGATGCTCGCGCGGGGTCTGCGCACGCCGATACACTCGGCGAATTGTCGTCCTTGGGGAAGGACGCGTCACGATCAAGGGGAAGTTCATGGCTCATCGATTCAAGTCGGCCGCTCTCGTCACAGCCGTGTCGGTGCTCGTGCTGTCAGGCTGCGCGGGTGTCGATCGCTCCGCCGCTGGCGCCCGGGAGTCGGAAGACGCTCCATCGCCGACAGCCACAGAAGAGGCCCTCCCGACCGTCTCCCTCGAGACGACATGCGGGCTCCTCTTCGGGTCCAATGTGGACGGTCCAGTCACGGAGGCTGCCGACATCATCACCCGGTTCGTCGAGGCACCCGACCTGTCGACCGTGACGGAGGACGAGCTCGACACCACAGTCGGCTCCCTCGACGGGGCGTCACGGAACGCTGATCCCACGATCGTGCCCTACATCGAAGCGCAGTCCGACGTGCTGAACCAGCTCCTCAACGCGCTCAGGACCGGAGAGAACAGCAATCTCGATCTCGTCGACTTCAAAGCGGCCTCGCTCGAGCTTCTCAACCGGTGCGACCCGTATCTGTAGATCACCCACGTTGAGCGTCTGATCGCCCGTGTGCGCCTCATAGACCCACGAAAAGCCCCCACCGCTCCCGAGGTAGGGTGGGGGCTTCGTTCGTGTCGAAGGGGCTACGCTCAACGGCATGAACTCGACGAGGAAGTTGCCGCTGGTCGCCTCGGCACTGGCAGGGCTGCTCCTCATTGCAGGCTGCGGGACGTCCACCCCGGCTACCGAATCACAGCCGGTCAACACGAGTACGCCAAGCTCAGCGGCACCCACTGCCGAATGTCTGCAGGTGGGCGCTGACGTTGCGCCCGCGATAGCCAGCGGAGCAAATGATCTTCCGATCACGCCCACCGGACGTATCGCTGCGGTGAAGGCGCCTGGTCGAGCAGACGCCTACCTGGTCGCAATGGAGTTCGACGCCGCCGGAGGCGACCCGGAAGTCGGCGTCTGGATGACAGCCGCGATCGAAGGCAGTCCCCCGCCGATTGCGGCGGTCGATGGCTTCGCTCAGCAGTTCACTGTATGGCCCGGGACGATCAACGGCGAGGAGCTTTCGATCGTCGAGCCAGGCGCAGAGGACGCGATCGCCTGCCTCGAGTGATGTCGGAGGTGTCGGCGTAACATCGTCCTCCTCGGCCGGAGAAGGGGACCCCGGCCATCTTGACGAAGAACCGTCGATACGAGGCGCACTACGACCGCCTCAACGACGCGCGGATCGCGCAAGCCGCGGAGCGCTCAGCGCCGGTAACGCTCCCGCCGGCGGCGTGGGGGCCGCGCGACGTCGTCTGGGTGCAGACTCCGGTGCCGGTGTGGGCGTGGCTGCAATACGGTGACGGACCCGCCGAGAAGGTGGCATGTCTCGCGCACGGATGGAACGACCGCATCGTCGCCGTCTCATGGGAGACCGGAGCGCTCGGGCGCACAGTGATCGTGTGGCGGCAGGCAGTCACACATCGGGCGCCGTAACCTGGTGTGCATGACTCCCGGCCCTCAACAGGCCCGCGGCTGCATCTTCTGTGGTCAGCGACCGCTCACGTCCGCGCATCTTTTCTCCATCAAGCTGCAAGAGCTGCTCGAGATCGATTCGAAAGACCCGATGCGTCTCGAAGGGTCGTGGCTTGACAATGACTGGAAAGTCCGCGGGCAGGCGCGGGTCATCAACGTGCAACCCGCAAATCAGCAGGTCAAGCGACTTTGCGCGGACTGCAATGGCACATGGATGAACGACTACGAGGAGTGAGTCGCCCCGGCATGTTCGGAGAGCGTTTTGTTGGTGTTAGCCCGCTCGTTCGAGGGGTTCTGTGTGAGCGTAGTCGAGCTGTTCGAGCTCGACGGGTGTCAGGTCGTCGATCGAGCCGTGGGTGCGTTCGGTGTTGAACCACTGCACCCAGTCCGCGGTCGCGACTTCGACCTGATCGACGTCGCGCCAGGGGCCCTCGTGATGGATGAGTTCGGACTTGTAAAGTCCGATCTGTGATTCCGCGAGGGAGTTGTCGTAGGCGTCGCCCACGGACCCGACGGAGGGATCGATGCCCTCGTCGATGAGCCGGTCGGTGAACGCGATCGACGTGTAGACGGACCCGGCGTCGGTGTGATGGGTGAGACCGGCGAATCCGGTGACGCCTTCGCGCCGGCGGGTCCAGAGCGCCATCTCGAGACAGTCCAGAACGAGCGGGGTCGTCATCGAGGTCGCGGCGCGCCAGCCGAGGATGCGGCGGGAGTGCGCGTCGAACACGAACGCGACGTAGACCCACCCGGACCACGTCCAGACATACGTGAAGTCCGCCACCCAGAGCTGGTTCGTGCGGAATCTCGCGAAGTGCCGGTCGACGAGATCAGCTGGTCTGGTCTCCCGCGGGTCCGCATCGACCGGGCGCTTCCGGCGCCCGCGAATCACACCGGCGATCCCGAGGTCGCGCATGAGGCGTTCGACCGTGCAGCGGGCGATATCGTGCCCGTCACGACGGAGCCTCAGCCAGAGTTTCCGGGCGCCGAGGAGCTTTCGCTGCTTCTGCCAGGTGATCAGGATGATCGGCTTCCACCGTTCGTCCGACACCTCCCGGGGGGAGGGGCCGCGCCGTCTCGCGTCGTAGTAGGTCGATGGGGCGATCTTCACGTCATGCTGGGTGAGCACGGCGCAGATCGACTCGACACCCCATCGCAGCCCACCATCACGGCGGTCCTTGTGCGCCTCGATGAAGGCGACTAACGCAGGTGTGGCCGGTCGAGTTCGGCCGCAAAGAAAGTCGAAGCCGCCTTCAATATCTCGTTCGCCCGCCGCAACTCGGCGTTCTCCCGCTTCAGCTTCTTGATCTCGGCCTGCGCGTCGGTCGTGACACCCGGCCGGTCGCCGGCATCGACCTCACGCCGGCGAATCCACGTCCGGATCGTCTCCGGCGAACCGATACCGAGCATCCCCGCCACCGCCGCCATCGCGGCATACTCGCTCGGATAATCGGGCCGCACCTCGGCGACCATACGGACAGCGCGCTCACGAAGCTCACGCGGATACTTACTGGGACGTCCCATAAGACAGATCCTTCCAAGGAATCTGCCCTCCGGACACACCGGGGTGACTCAGAGCGAACCCGGAGCACGGTCGCGGACCTGGCGCTCGGACGGCCCGTGAAACTGACGCGCCAGATGCAACGTGATCTCGCCACCTGGATCTACATCGTCACCTGCCTGCGGGATACCCAGGCCCCCGCGAATCCAGTGATCACGGCTGAAGACAGACAGTTCGTGCGCCGTCGTGGCGTACCCCCGCTGGGCGCACGCGTCTGGCTCGTCAGACTTCGAGAGCACGAGCCATCCGTGCGCTCCAGGCACACCAGCTACTCGAGTCTGCGCGGCGTCGCGGGGCACATCACCTACTTCGCGATGGGCACCGTTGCGTTCGTCGTCGCTAGCTCGTCCGTCGTGAAGCACGTCGAATCCGCGGGGTTTCCTCCCTATACGACCGCGCAGATATGGCCGCCAGATGGAGGTTGGCCGCCAGCCCTGCGGGCCAGCATCGCCTCAGTCCACAATCTCGGAGACACCTTCGCTACCTTCCCAATTCCGCCTCAAAGGCAAGCGCCGCTCTAACACGCAAGCTAGGAGCAGAAACGTCAGGCGACGTCGGCGACGAGCGGTTCTATCGCCTCAGCGATCCCGTGCACGCACTCATAGAGCCGCTCGACCGAGATGGTGCGGCCGAGGTGTGGAAGGTGGAATGCAACCTCGACGGTAACGCCGTGGTCTATCCGCATCGGGGGTAGCTCGCCGTCGCCTCCGCCCGCCTCAAACGGCGCCGGCGTCACAACGACCTGACCATCTGTCAACGCACCGCCTCCTGGAATGTTCACGCGAAACGCGAGCTGCTCCACTCCCTCCAGGCTCACCCTCATCTCAAGGCCGGTGCTACTGACCACCGCGGGGATCATTAGCCGATGCTTGTATGTGTTGTCGACATCTTGCAGATCCGGGAATCGGTCATCACCCGTTCGGTACGGCATCAGCCCGCGCACTGCGTCCCGATGCGCCTGACTAGCGCCACGCAGTGCATTCTTCAGCGCGGCGCCATACCCTTCGGCCTTGTCGGCGATTGGGAAGCACGTGTGTCTACCAGGCGTCCCTCCGTCGATCTCGACGAGTCTCCAAGCAAGCTGATCAAGCGCGCACCTAACGTTGTGGGTAGCCTCCATTGCGAGAAACGCCCACGCCGCGTCCGGCTTCGCACCTATATGGACTCGAGCGGTCTCCGTTCCGGGGATCGGCTCGTGAGCGACCGCTCCTGATGCGAACAGCTCACGGGCGAGAGCAACCAGCTCGTCCACCCTGAGCTTTCCACGCTCCAGAAGGAGATCGATCCCGGTCCGTCCGTCCATCGTCGAATCCAACCACAGGCCAAAGGCCAAAGGCCAAGACGGATCGAAAAGGGCGGTCCGGAATGGTGCTGGCGACCGCCTCGAAGAGGTCACCCGCGCAGCAAGTGTGGGGAAAGCGTGGGCACAGGCCATTTCCTGGGAACACAGAAAGGCCCCGATCCCAGCGTTTCCGCGGGACCGGGGCCTTCTCATCTTGGAGCCACCTAAGGGAATCGAACCCTTGACCTATTCATTACGAGTGAATCGCTCTGCCGTCTGAGCTAAGGTGGCGCGCGCCGCGTGAGCGATGCACGATCAACGATCCTACAGGGTCGAAAGGGCGACCGCGAACACGGGGACGCCGATCACTCGCACCTCACGTCGTCGGCGGGAACGGTGCCGTCGATCAAGTACGACACGACGGCCGAATCGACGCATGCGTTCCCCTTGTTGAAGCCCGTGTGCCCCTCCCCCACGCGTGTGATGAGCACTCCCGACGACAGTTGATCCGCGAGCGCGACGGCCCACTCGTAGGGCGTCGCCGGGTCGTTCGTCGTACCGATGACGAGGATCGGCGCCGCCCCCTCGGCCGCGATCGGCTCGCGTACGCCCGTCGCGGGGTACGGCCAGACCTCGCACGGGTTGGGACCCTCCCAGTAGGGAGCGATCGTCGGCGCCTCTCGCGCCAGGAGCGCGTTCGCCGCGGCGACATCCTCCGGAGTGTCCGTCGCGGGGTAGTCCATGCAGTTGTAGGCGCGGAACGCCTCGGTGGAGTTGTCGGCGTAGACGCCTTCGGTCCGACCGTAGTACGAGTCGGCGAGGTAGAACGCGATCTCGGGATCACCCTCCAGCACCTGCGTGAACGCTTGGGTCAGGAGGGGCCAGGACTCCTGCGCGTAGAGCGCCGAGACGATCGCCGTCGTGAGGGAATCGGCTCCGAGCATCCGCCCGTCAACGGCCTCGATGGGGCTGCGGTCGACACTGGCGAGCAGGACGCCGAGATCGGCCATCCCCTCATCGACGGTTCCCCGGAAGGGGCACTCCTGCTGCGTGAGACAGTCGGCCATGTAGGCCCGCAGCGCGGACTCGAATCCGAGCGCCTGCGTCGTGGACACCTGCAGGTTGGAGGTCGACGGATCGATGGCACCGTCGAGGACGAGTCGCCCGACACGCTCAGGGAACAGCTGGGCGTACGTCGCTCCGAGGAAGGTGCCGTACGAGTAGCCGAGGTAGTTGAGCTTCGCGTCGCCGAGGACGCCGCGGAGCAGATCCATGTCGCGGGCCGCGTTGTCGGTCGTGATGTACTCCAGGATGCCGTCGCTGTTCGCCTCGCACGCCTCGGCGAACTCCGCGTGCTCGGCGAGCGAGGCCTGCTCCCATTCCTCCGACCCTCTCGTGCCAGGTCGGATGTCGAAGAGGTACGCGTCCATCTCCGGCGCGTCGAGGCAGGCCACTGCCGTGGATCGGCCGACGCCGCGCGGATCGAAGCCGATGACGTCGTAGGCAGCGGCGAGGTCTTGACCGACGACGAACGTGACGGCGTCGCGGACGATGTCATAGCCGCTCGCCCCGGGGCCTCCCGGGTTCGTCAGGAGGGAACCGAGGGGTGCTCCCCCGGTCGCCTGATGCCGGATGACGGCGAGCTCGATCTCGCCCGCACCGGGGTCCTGCCAGTCGAGCGGCGCCGTGACGGTCGTGCAGTCGAACCCGCCACCCGCCCCTTCGCACGAGCTCCATTCGAGTTCCTGCTCGTAGAAGGGAAGCAGCTCGGCGGGGATCCCGTCCGTGTCGGGTGCGAGGCTCGTGGTCGGTCGCGACGACGTCTCGGGGATCATCGCGTAGAGGCATCCCGTCAACGCGACGGATGCCACGACGAGGGCGGCTACTGCGGCGATACCGCGTCGGGCGCGGCGGGTGACACTGCTGCTCACGGGGTCCTTCCGCTCGCGACAGTCACGAGCATGCTCTCGAGGGCCAAGGCGGGGGCGACGTTCTGCTCGAGATTGCGGCGGGTCTCGGCGATCCGATCGAGGACGACGAGGGTGCGCTCGGTCGTCCAGGCTGCGGCGAGAGCCTGGATCTCGGCATCCAGTTCGCGGTTGATGAGGTCGCCGCGACGGAACTGCGCCATGAGCACGTCTCGGTACAGCGACTGGAGGTCGGTCAGCACACGATCGAGTCCGTCACGAAGACTCCTCGTGGCGCGACGCTTGTGCTCCTCGTCGAGGGCACTGAGCTGCGACCTCACAGCCGGCGGCACGGGGGCGCCTTCCGCGACCCCGAGCGTGCGCAGGAGGCTCGCACGCTCGGCTTCGTCGCGTTCGGCGACGAGAGCCTTCGCGTCGTCGGTCGCGATCTGGACGATCCGCCCCGCGACCTCGACGACGTCTCCGATCGAGCGCACACCCAGTACGGCGCGCAACGTCTCGTCGCGGCGGGCCCGCGCGGCGTCGTCGGTGGCGAGCCGCTGCGCCATCCCGATGTGGCGCTGTGCGTGGCGAGCCGACTGCTCGGCAAGAGCGGGATCGACGCCCGTCCTGCGCGCGATGAGAGCTGCGACGTCGGCGATCTCGGGGTCGATGAGGCGCAGCGTGCGCACGCGGGATCGGATCGTGGGGAGCAGGTCGGCGTCGCTCGGGGCGCACAGCACCCAGACAGTGCGCTCGGGAGGCTCTTCGAGAGCTTTCAGGAGAACGTTCGACGTGCGTTCGGCCATGCGGTCGGCGTCTTCCACGACGATGACGCGGTAGCGACCGAGCGAGGGGGCGAAGTACGAGCGTTCGACGAGCGCGCGGGCGTCTTTGATCGAGATGATGACGCCCTCGGTCCGCAGCGCGGTCAGGTCGGGATGCGTCCCGGAGAGCACCTGGTGCACGGCGCGCTCGTCACCCGGTTCGGCGATGAGCGCAGCGGCGAAGGCGTGAGCGAGGGTCGATCGCCCCGACCCGGGAGGGCCCGTGATGAGCCACGCGTGGGCGGGACCGGACGGGTCGGATGCCGCGGCGCGCAGCGTTTCGACGGCGGCGGGCTGCCCCCACACGGAACCCCACGGAACCTCTTCAGGACGCGTCGCGTCTGCCGCGGGCACCCCGGCCGCACGCTGTGCGGTCGTCGTGGCATCCATGGGGTTCAGCCTAGTTGCGGTGGCCGACAGGAACGTGTGGACGCGGGAGGCCGAAACCGCACGCTCGACTCAGTGGGCGAGCAGGTCGCTCACACGTGCCGTGACAGCGGCGGCGATCTCGTCGGGGGCTCGGGACGCGTCGAGCACGAGGAAGCGATCGGGCTCCTCCGCGGCGAGCGCGAGGAACTCCTGTCTCACCCGGGCGTGGAAGGCGTCCTTCTCCGCCTCGAGCCGGTCGAACGGCTTGTCGTCCGCATTCAGGCGAGCTCGCGCGGCAGCGGGATCGAGGTCGAGCAGCACCGTGAGGTCGGGGAGGAGTCCGTCCACCGCCCACAACGAGAGGTCTCGGACCTCGGCGCGGCCGAGCACGCGTCCGGCGCCCTGATACGCGACGGACGAGTCCAGGTAGCGGTCCTGGATCACGACGTCGCCACGTTCCAGAGCCGGCCGAACGACCGTCTCGACGTGGTGAGCCCTGTCGGCGGCGTAGAGCAGCGCCTCCGCACGCGGAGCGATGTCGCCGCGATGGTGGAGCACGATGTCGCGCACGAGCAGACCGACCTCTGTCCCACCCGGCTCACGCGTGCGCAGCGTGCTCCGCCCCTGCCGGGTCAGCCACTCCTCGAGGAGCGCCGACTGCGTCGTCTTTCCCGCGCCGTCGCCGCCCTCCAGCGTGACGAACAATCCCGGATGGGGCCGAGCCGTCACTTCTTCGCCGGAGCCTTGCGCGTCGTGGCGCGCTTGGCGGGTGCGCGCTTGGGAGCCGGGCCCTTCGCGCGCTTATCGGCGAGCATCTGCACGGCGATCTCGAAGGTGATGTCGTCGACCGTCTGACCGCGTGGGATCGTGACGTTCGTCGTTCCGTCGGTCACGTACGCACCGAAGCGCCCGTCGCGGATGCGGATGGGCTTCTCGCTCACGGGATCGTTGTCGAACTCCTTCAGCGCGCTCGACGGACGACGCGCGCCGTACTTCGGCTGCGCGTAGATCTCGAGGGCCTGCTCGAGAGTGATGTCGAAGATGAGCTGCTCGCTGTCGATCGTGCGCGAGTCGGTCCCCTTCTTGATGTACGGGCCGTAGGGACCGTTCTGCGCCGTGATGACCTCGCCCGACTCGGGGTCGGTCCCCACGACGCGAGGCAGCGAGAGGAGCTGCAGTGCCGTATCGAGGTCGATCGTCTCGGGGGACATCGTCTTGAAGAGCGATGCGCGGCGGGGCTTGGGTGCGGCATCCTTCTTCGTCGTCCGCTTCTTGGGGGCCTCGACGATCTCGCCCGTCACCTCGTCGACTTGCGGCGACTCCTCGGGGATCTCCTCCTCGAGATACGGACCGTAGCGACCGTCCTTGACGACGATGAGACGTCCGTTCTCGGGGTTCTCGCCCAGCACCCGGTTGCCCGCGACGGGTGCGTCGATGAGCTCCTGCGCCTTCTCGGGCGTCAGTTCGTCGGGCGCGAGGTCTTCCGGCAGATTGACGCGCCGCGGCTCGGCGTCGGGATTCTGCGGGTCGACGACATCGAGGTAGGGACCGTACCGACCGAAGCGCAGGGTCGCGACATCGGAGATGCGCGTCGCATTGAGCTCGCGCGCGTCGATCTCGCCGAGGTTCTCCACGATGTGGCGGAGTCCGACGTGGGAGTCGGACCCGAAGTAGAACTCCCCCAGCCACGCGGCGCGGTTCTGCTCACCGCGGGCGATCGCGTCGAGGTCGTCTTCGAGAGCTGCCGTGAAGTCGTAGTCGACGAGGTCGGCGAAGTGCTGCTCGAGGAGCCGCACGATGCTGAAGGCGAGCCAGCTGGGCACGAGGGCCTGGCCGCGCTTGGTGACGTAGCCGCGCTGCAGGATGACGTCGATGATGCTCGCAAACGTCGACGGGCGCCCGATGCCCTTCTCTTCGAGCGCCTTGACGAGCGAAGCCTCCGTGTACCGGGGCTTGGGGCTCGTCGCGTGCCCCTTGGCCTCGACGTCCTTGAGCCGCAGGACCTCTCCGACCTCCATGACGGGCAGCGACTGGTCGTCAGACTTGTCGGCGTCCGCGCGCTTCTCGTCGCGCCCCTCTTCATACGCCTCGAGGAAGCCCTTGAAGGTGTAGACGGTGCCGGATGCCGTGAACTCGGCCTTCTCGCTCGGGGTCTGCACGAGGAGCGTGACGGTCGTCGTCTCGTACTTCGCGTCCGACATCTGGCTGGCGATCGTGCGCTTCCAGATGAGGTCGTACAGACGCTGCTCGTCGCGATCGAGGTTCGCGGAGACGGATGCCGGGGTGCGGAACTCTTCACCCGACGGACGGATCGCCTCGTGCGCCTCCTGCGCGTTCTTGCTCTTGCTGCGGTAGACGCGCGGGTTCAGCGGCACGGCCTTCTCGCCGTAGAGCGTCACGGCCTGCGCACGCGCTGCTTCGACGGCCTGCGCCGAGAGCGCCGTCGAGTCGGTGCGCATATAAGTGATGTACCCCTTCTCGTAGAGCCGCTGCGCGACGCCCATGGCGTGCTTCGCGCTCATCGAGAGTTTGCGACCGGCCTCCTGCTGGAGCGTGGAGGTCGTGAACGGGGGCTTGGGGCTGCGGGTGCCGGGCTTCGACTCGAGATTCGAGACTGTCGCTTCGCCGACGGCGGAGATGGCCTCGGAGAGGGCGGTGGCACGCGCTTCGTCGAGCACGACCACAGCCTTCTTGAGCTCACCGCGATCGTCGAAGTCGGTGCCGCGTGCAAGGGGTGCGCCGTCGATACGGGCGAGGCGCGACGTGAAGGCCTCGGCTTGCGGGCGCTTCGCTGCGGCGAGCGCCTCGAGATCCCAGTACGACGCCGAGACGAAGGCCATGCGCTCGCGCTCGCGGTCGACGACGAGGCGCGTCGCGGCGGACTGCACACGACCGGCCGACGTTCCCTGCCCGACCTTGCGGCGGGTCACGTCAGAAACGTCCCAGCCGTAGAGCCGGTCGAGGATGCGCCGGGTCTCCTGCGCGTCGACGAGCGCGAGGTCGAGCTCGCGCGTGTTCTGCACGGCCGCCTGGATAGCGTCCTTCGTGATCTCGTGGAAGACCATGCGCTTGACGGGGACCTTGGGCTTCAACGCCTCGAGAAGATGCCACGCGATGGCCTCGCCCTCGCGATCCTCATCGGTCGCGAGCAGGAGTTCGTCTGCTCCCTTGAGTGCGCGCTTGAGTTCGGCGACGGTCTTCTTGCCGCGCTCGGACTCGACGTAGAACGGGGTGAAGCCGTTCTCGATGTCGATCGAGTACTTTCCGACGGACGTCTTCTTGAGCTCTGCAGGGATGGCCTTGCGATCTGCGAGATCACGGATGTGGCCGACCGAGCTCAGCACTTCGTAGCCGTCGCCGAGGTATCCCTGAATCGACCGCATCTTGGTCGGGGATTCGACGATGACGAGCTTTTTGCCTTGTGCCAAGGGGGCGTCCTTTCTTCGTCGCACACCATACACGTCGGAATACAGTGCACGCGCTGTGAACGGCTCGGGCAGCAACCGCTGCCGCGTCCGCAGCATTCCGCCGCCCACCCTCCGACGAGCTGACGTCATGCTCACGGCGACGCCGGCGGTGGACCGGCGCGCGCCATCGCCGACGCCTCGATCCCGCCGAACCGACCCGAGACGGTGACCGTGGCGATGAGGCCGTCGAGGTCGCACGCCGACAGTACGGCTCCGCCTGCTGCCGCGACCTCGTCGGCACGTTCGCAGGGCACACCCGCGACGGCTCCGGACGCCGCGTCGGCAGCGGCGAGCGCCGCTGCATCCGCCGCCGCCGACAGCCGTTGGGAGAAGACAAGCGCACCCGCCGCCGAGGTGAGACCGACAGCGAGCACGGCGGCGCAGGCGATCACCCCGACGCTCATCGTCGAGCCCGCCATCACCCGCCTCCGTCGAGAGCGCAACTCGAAGCGACGAGGCTCACGGGCAAGGGAGCGCCCGCACTCACCGTCGCACAGACCAGGTCTCCCCGATGGTCGAGCTCGACGGACGCGTCGGACGACGTCGCGACGACGACGCCCACGATACGGTCGAGCGACTCCCCTCGTGCGGCGAGGCGCGCGGCATCCGCCGCAGCATCCTGCAGACGGACTTGACGCGATGCGGTGGCAAGGCTGCCGCATCCGAGGAGCAGGACGAGCCCGATCGCGGGGAGTGCGATCGCGAACTCGGCCGCGACCGAGCCTCGCTCGCCGCCGAGCGCGCGACGCATCACGCCACCGTGAGCGCGCGGCGGACGAGGTCCGTGAGGATCCCCCGCACTTCGTCCGATCGCATGATCACGACGAGGAGGCCGGCGAAGGCGACCGCCGCCATCGTGGCGATCGCGTACTCGGCCGTTGCGGCGCCCGTGTCGTCGCCGAAGAGCGACGCCGCAGAGCGGCGGGTGAGTGGGGGGACTCCTGCGGCCGTGATGCGCTCCGAGTCCTGTCGAGCAGGTCGAGCGGCGCGGAGCGGGGTGGGTGTGGACATGAAGCATCCGTTCTGTCGAAGGGTGGGAGACGGGCACGATCAGAGGGCCGCGGGAACGACGGAGAGCACGCTGAGCAGCATCGGCACGACACCGAGGAGGAGGAAGGCGGGGAGCGTGCACACCCCGAGCGGAAGGAGCAGACGCGTCGAGAGCCGCGCAGCCCGTAGACGGCCTTCGACGCGCGCGCGGTGCCGAGCGAGAGTCGACGCGGCCCTGAGCAGTTCGACGGCCGGAACTCCCGCCGAGCGCGAAAGAGCGAGCACCTCTTCCGTGGCCGCCGCCGGTGATGCGCCCGTGTGCTGAAGGACGAGAAGATGAGCCCGCTCGATGGAGACGCCGCCGCTGAGAGCGATCGCCACGAGCTCGGCATCCAGCCCGGGCGCCTGCTCCGCCGTTGTCGCACTCGTCACGAGGCGGTTCGTCCAGTGGCGTGCAGCGACGACGAGCGCGAGCCCTGCCGTCAAGGAAGCGAGGCCGAGAGGGTTGCGGAAGAGAACGCCCAGCACATCGAAGCCGAGCGCGAAGCCGAGCACGACTCCCACGAGCGGGAGCCCGTTCATGAGCCGGGCGGTTCCGGCTGGTTCGGCCAGCGCGATCCGCACCTCGTCTGCCGTCTCGTGAGCGTCTCGGAGCGCGATCGCAAGCCCTCGCAGACACTCGGAGAGCGGGGCACCCACGCTCGTCGCGACGCCCCATGCCGCCGAGACGGCGATCCACGTGGGCGCATCCGCCGGGGTCACCGTTCGGCGTGGCGTCTGGCGACCACGCCGACGGATCCCGCGGGCACGGGGTTCCACGGGGTCGGGTGCGCGCGTCGCGATCGCCTCGGCGATGGGCACTCCCTCGCCCACCGCGGTCGACACGCGTTGCGCGGCAGGATCACCCGACGCCGCGAGGTGCTCCCATGCCCGCACCGGCACGACCCCCGCCTGGAGCAGGACCGCGAGCGTCTGCACGGTGACAGCGACCGTCGCGGCATCCTGCCCTTTCACTCTGCGGGCCACGCGAGCTCCTCGATACGGAGTCGACCGTGCGGATCGATGGCGGGGCGACCGACGGAGTGGACGCGGCGGCGTCCGGCGCGATCGCGAGCGACATGCACGACGGCTCCGATCGCACTGTGGACCTGCCGCGCGATCGAGCGGTCATCGAGCCCCGCGAGCGATCCGAGCGCTTCCAAGCGTGCAGGCACGTCGTGGAGTCCATTCGCGTGGAGCGTTCCCGCTCCCCCGTCGTGCCCCGTGTTGAGAGCCGAGAGGAGCTCGCGGACTTCTGCCCCGCGGCACTCGCCCACGACGAGCCGGTCGGGACGCATCCGCAACGCTTCGCGAACGAGCCGCGCGAGATCGACACCGCCCGCTCCCTCGAGGTTCGGCTGCCGCGCCTCCAGGCGGACATGGTGAGGGTGGGCGAGCATGAGCTCGGCGACATCCTCGATCGTCACGATCCGCTCCGACTCGTCGGCGGCGGCCAGGAGCGCGGCGAGGACCGTCGTCTTACCTGCGCCGGCGGCCCCCGTCACGAGAACATTCACCCGCCGCGTCACGAGGTCGAGGAGACGCTCATGTGCGGCGGGACCGATGCTCCCCGTCGCCTCGAGATCCCCGAGGGTCGGTCGATGGACACGCGGGATCCGGACGGAGATCATCGTGCCCTCGGCAGCGACCGGTGGCAGGACGGCATGCACCCTGATCCCCCGATCGAGCCGGACGTCGACGCACGGAGTCGCGTCGTCGATGTGGCGGCCTCCGAGCCCGATCAGGGCGACGGCGAGATCGCGGACGGCATCCTCGCCGGCCCGCCATTCCGGGACCGCGACGACTCCCTCGCCCCGATCGACGAAGAGACCCGCCTCACCGTTGACGAAGAGGTCCGTCACATCGGGATCGGCGAGGTACCGCGCGAGCGGTGCGAGTGCCTGATGCCGCGGCACGTCGCGCCGCGCGGGTCGATCGACGTCGCCTGCGCGCGCGGCGGCGCCGGGCGGCTGGACGATGAACGGATGCGGCATCCCCCGACGGTACGAGCCGGCGCCGCGCGCTCGATGCGACGATCCCCCATCCGTGGATATGCCTGTTGATCCCCTTCCCTGGGGAGGAGACGACGGCCACCTCGGGGTGAACCGCGGAGCGAAAAGTGAGGGCGGCATCCCATGGGGGGAATGGGATGCCGCCACACGCGGCGTCGCTAATCGGGGGGGTGTGCGACACCGCAATGCCAGAATCGAATGTTCGGCCGGTCAAGAGCATAGGCGACTTCACACCCCCGGCAAAACACTTCTGGTGTATTCGCAGTCATATATCCGCCGCGGGTCGGACGAGCGGGCGCGGGGCAGGTTCACCCACTATCGGAGGTAGTGCGTGGGGCCGACCGTCAGTAGATTCCTCGCAGGCTCGCGGAACGTCCACCGTCCCGCTCGACAGACCACACGCCGCAAAGGAGCGCGCCCCATGAGTGACCTCACCACGAGCAGCCAGATCGACCACCTCTTCAACGAGACGAGGCGATTCGCCCCGAGCGACACCTTCGCCGCATCGGCCAACGCCACGCGGGAGCTCTACGAGCAGGCCGCCGCCGACCGCGAAGGATTCTGGGCGGAGCAGGCGCGGTCACTGCACTGGCACACTCCCTTCACCGAGGTGCTCGACTGGTCCAACCCGCCGTTCGCCCGGTGGTTCGCCGACGGCGAGCTCAACGTCGCCTACAACTGCCTCGACCGCCACGTCGAAGCGGGCAACGGCGACCGCGTCGCGCTCCTGTGGGAGGGCGAAACAGGCGACACCCGTCGCATCACGTATGCCGAGCTCACCGACGAGGTCAAGCGCCTCGCCAACGTCCTCGGCGAACTGGGGATCGGCGCCGAAGACCGCGTCGCCATCTACATGCCGATGATTCCCGAAGCCGTCGCCGCGATGCTGGCGGTCGCCCGCGTCGGCGCGATCCACTCGGTCGTCTTCGGCGGCTTCTCTGCGGACAGCCTGCGGGCGCGCATCGACGACGCGGGAGCCAAGCTCGTCATCACGGCCGACGGCGGATACCGCAAAGGCAAGGTCTCGCCCCTCAAGCCCGCCGTCGACCAGGCGCTCGCCGACCGCAACGGCTCGGGCCCGCAGGAGACAGTCGAGCACGTGCTCGTCGTCCAGCGCGGAGGCAACGACGTGGCGTGGACCGAAGGGCGTGACCTGTGGTGGCACGACGTCGTTCCGAAGGCATCTGCCGATCACGAGGCGCAGGCCTTCCCCGCCGAGAACCCGCTCTTCATCCTCTACACGTCAGGAACGACGGGAAAGCCCAAAGGCATCCTGCACACGTCGGGCGGGTAC
This sequence comes from Microbacterium sp. SLBN-146, assembly GCF_006715145.1. Lineage (NCBI taxonomy): Bacteria > Bacillati > Actinomycetota > Actinomycetes > Micrococcales > Microbacteriaceae > Microbacterium > Microbacterium sp. SLBN-146. Next base: position 2,109,607 of record NZ_VFMR01000001.1, on the reverse strand, counting down.
CTCACGCAGGCGGCCTTCACGAACAAGGTCGTCCACGACATCCACCCCGAGTCGGATGTGTTCTGGTGCACGGCCGACATCGGCTGGATCACGGGCCACACCTACGTCACCTACGGCCCCCTCGCCAACGGGGCGACGCAGGTCCTCTACGAAGGAACGCCGGACACGCCGCATCCGGGGCGCTGGTGGGAGATCATCGAGAAGTACGGCGTCACTATCTTCTACACCGCCCCGACCGCGATCCGCTCGTTCATGAAGATCGGACGCGACGTCCCCGCGAAGTTCGACCTGTCATCGCTGAGGCTGCTCGGCTCGGTCGGCGAACCCATCAACCCCGAGGCGTGGATGTGGTACCGCAAGGTGATCGGCGCGAAGCAGGCCCCGATCGTCGACACGTGGTGGCAGACCGAGACGGGCGCCATGATGATCTCCGCGCTCCCCGGGGTGACGGAGACGAAGCCCGGCTCCGCCCAAGTGCCCCTCCCGGGCATCTCGGTCGAGGTGGTCGACGAGGACGGCACGCACGTCGGCAACGGCAACGGCGGGCTTCTCGTCATCACCGAGCCCTGGCCGTCGATGCTCCGCGGCATCTGGGGAGACCCCGAGCGCTTCGTCGAGACGTACTGGGAGAAGTTCCAGAAGCAGGGCTACTACTTCGCGGGTGACGGCGCGCGTCTCGACGAGGACGGCGACGTCTGGCTCCTCGGTCGCGTCGACGACGTCATGAACGTCTCGGGTCATCGCCTCTCGACGACAGAGATCGAGTCGGCCCTCGTCGCCAACGAAGCCGTCGCAGAAGCGGCCGTCGTCGGTGCGTCGGATGAGACGACCGGCCAGGCTGTCGCCGCGTTCGTCATCATCAAGCGGAGCTATCTCGCAGCCCACTCCCCCGACGGCCTCGCGCAGTCCCTGCGCGGATGGGTCGGCGAACAGATCGGTCCGATCGCACGACCGCGTGACGTCTACATCGTCGAGGAGCTGCCGAAGACGCGGTCGGGCAAGATCATGCGCCGGCTCCTCCGCGACGTCGCGGAGGGTCGCGAAGTCGGCGACACGACGACTCTCGCCGACACGGCCGTCATGTCGGTCATCTCGGCTCAGGTGCGCTGACGACAGGAGCGATGAGGATGCCGCGGCGGGTGAAGCGCCGCGGCATCCGTCACGCGAAGGTGAAGACGACCTCGACCTCGACGGGCGAGTCGAGCGGTAGCACTGGCACGCCCACCGCGGAGCGCGCGTGCGAGCCCGCCTCGCCGAAGACCTCACCGAGGAACTCGCTCGCGCCGTTGATGACGCCCGGCTGGCCCGTGAAGTCCACGACGGATGCCACGAAGCCGGTCAGCTTGAGCACGCCGGTGAGACGATCGACTCCACCCACCGCCGCACCAGCCGCAGCAAGAGCGTTGAGCGCGCAGCGGCGGGCGTAGAACTGGGCGTCAGGCGGATAGACGAGTCCCTCGGCTTCGCCCACCTTCCCCGTCTCGGGGAGGAGACCGTCGACGAACGGGAGCTGGCCGGACGTGTAGACGAGGTCGCCGTGGACCTTTGCCGGAATGTAGGCGGCGACGGGCGCTGCGACCGAGGGAAGCTCGACACCCATCTCGGCAAGACGCTGCGAAACACTCATCGTCACGCCCCCTCGAACTGCTGGGCGGCGGTCGCCGCGGCATCCAGTCCCGCGTTGGCGGAACCGCCTCCGACGGGACGCTTCAGGTACGCCACGAGACCGCCCTCGGGGCCGGGGACCACCTGGACGAGCTCCCACCCCTGCTTGCCCCAGTTGTTGAGGATCGCGGCGGTGTTGTGGATCAACAGGGGTGTCGTGAGGTACTCCCACGTCGTCATTCGGACTCCTCGAAGGGGTGCGGGATGGGCGGATGGGAGCGCACGGCTGTCCTGTGAAATCGCCCGCGAGCGGCGGCCCGTCGGGGGAAAGTCCAGCTAGCTCCCTTACGATCAAGCCTATGCCTGGAACGAAACGTACGGCCAGAGGTGTGTTCGGCGGTCTCGCCGGCCTCGTCGGCCTCAGCGCTGTCGCGGGAGTCCTCGTCACCGCCACCGTCACGCCCGCGATCGCCGTCTCCGGCGCCGCGGCCACGAGCGCCATCGACATGTTCGACAACCTTCCGAGCGTGCTCGACATCGAGAAGCTCATGCTCCCGTCGACGATCATCGTCACGAACCCCGAGACGGGCGAGCAGTCCGAGCTCGCGAAGTTCTACGACCAGAACCGCTCCCCCGTCAACTTCGACCAGGTCGCGCCCGTGCTCTACGACGCGATCCTGTCGTCGGAAGACCCGCGCTACTACCAGCACGGCGGGGTCGACCTCATCGGCACGACGCGCGCGATGCTGTCCAACCTGCAGGGCGGCGGCGAGACGCAGGGCGGATCGTCGATCAGCCAGCAGTACGTCAAGAACGTGCTCGTGCAGCGCTGCGAGGCCAATGCCTCCGCGACCGAGGAGCTCACCGAAGCGCAGGTGCTGGCGAATTGCTGGACCGAGGCCACGACGGCGCAGGGCGCCGAGGGCGTCCAGCGGAAGCTCCAGGAGATGCGGTACGCCATCTCGCTCGAGCAGAAGTACTCCAAGAACGAGATCCTGCTCGGCTACCTGAACATCGCGAACTTCGGCGGCACGAACTACGGCATCGACGCGGCATCCCGCTACTACTTCGGCGTCTCCGCCGCTGATTTGAGCCTCTCGCAGGCCGCAACCCTCGCCGGGATGGTGCAGAACCCCAACACCTACCGGATCGACAAGCCCGGCGGATCGATCTTCGACAAGGACGGAAACGGCTACAACAAGGCCGCCGACGGCGTCATCGACGACATCGACACGGCGCAGTTCGGCCCCCTCAAGCAGCTTCTCGACCAGGGCAAGATCACGCAGGAGCAGTACGCTGCGGCGGCCGACCCGTACAGCGCAACCAAGGGTCGCCAGCTCTACGTCCTCAGCCGCCTCCTCAGTGACGGCAAGATCACTCAGGAACAGTACGAGGCTGCCGTCATCGAGCCGATCACGCCCAGCATCAACGCCCCCACTGTGGGGTGTGCGGCAGCCGGTTCGCGCGCCTACTTCTGCCAGTACGTCAAGAACACGATCCTCTCCGACCCTGCTTTCGGTGAAGAGCCGATCGACCGCGTGCGCAACCTCCAGCGCGGAGGCCTGACCGTCTACATCACGATGGACCCGCGCCTGCAGGCTGTCTCCGACCAGGCGATGGCGGAGCGCGTACCGACCTCCGTCGAAGGCTGGACGGGTCCTGAGACGGGACGTCTGGGCTCGGCGACCGTGAGCATCGACAACCGCGACGGCCGCATCCTCGCGATGTCGCAGAACACGCTCTTCAGCGAAGACGCGTCGCTCGCAGAGGATCCGAACTACTCATCCCTCGTGTATGCCGGTGACTCCGTGACCGGCAAGTCCGGAGGCTTCAACGTCGGATCGACGTTCAAGCTCTTCACCCTCATCGACTGGCTCGAGAAGGGGCACTCGGTCAACGAAACGCTCAACGGCGTGAACCGCGTCTTCCCCCGCATGACCAACTCGTGTGAAGGCGATTGGGTCAACACGACGGGCGACAAGATCGGCAACTTCGGCGGCGTCGGCGGCTTCGTCGGCACTCCGATGCGCTTCACGGCGACCTCGCTCAACTCCGGCTACCTCGCGATGGCCGAGAAGCTCGACCTCTGCGACATCGGCAAGGTCGCGACCCGCATGGGCGTGACACGCGGTGACGGCACCGAGATCAAGATGCAGTTCGCCAACAACGTCATCGGTGACGCGAACATCTCGCCCGTCGCGATGGCAGGCGCCTATGGGACCGTCGCGAACAACGGCGTCTACTGCCAGCCGAAGGTCATCGACCGCGTCGTCGACTCGGACGGCCAGGACCGCGCGCTTCCCGAGCGCTCGTGCACGCAGGTGCTCGACCCGACGGTCGCCGCTGCGGCAGCCCTCGCCCTCCAGGGCGTCATGAACGGCGGAACAGGCGGCGGCGGAAACCCCGGCAACGCTCCTGTGCTCGGCAAGACGGGGACGCACGAGGAGTACCAGTCGTGGCTCGTCGAGTCCTCGACGAACGTCGCGACGGCCGCGTGGGTCGGCAACAGCACGGGACAGGGCGACATCTTCCGCCGCTCGGCGAACGGCTCGCAGATCTCCAACATCCGCTATGCCCTCGCTCGAACGGTGCAGTTCAGTGCAAACGCGATGTACGGGGGCAATCCGTTCTCGAGGGACTACGGTCAGCTGACCCGTCAGGTGCTGAGCGACCTTCCGAACGTCGTCGGCCTGTCGGTCGACCAGGCTCGCTCGCGCCTCGTCAACGCAGGATTCTCCGTCAACGTCGGAGACCCGGTCGACGGTGCCGAGAGCGAAGGCATCATCACGCGCCAGGATCCCGGCGCGGGTCGCGTCGCCGGTGGCCTCACCGTGACGATCTACCCGAGCAACGGGCAGGGTGTCGGCATCCCGGATGTCGCGGGCCAGCCCTACGACGTCGCGAGGAACACCCTCAACGGTCAGGGCTTCGGCAACGTGTCGCCGGGTACCTGTACCGCCGACGGAAGCCTCAACGGCAATGAGCGCCGGGCCACGGGCACCAGTCCCGGTGCCGGCTCGGTCGTGAACCGCAACTCGGCGATCTCTCTCAACTTCTCCGCACGCCAGTGCGGGTGAGTTCCGCACGCTCGACCGCGCTCACCGCCCTCGGGATCGTGGGCGCGGTCGGTGCCGGTGCGGCCGTGTGGGGCATCGGGATCGAGCGGTACCTGTTCACGGTGCGGACGCATGAACTGGAGATCCTTCCCCCGGATGCCGCGCCGATCAAGGTCCTGCACGTGTCGGACGCGCATATGGCTCCGTGGCAGCACCGCAAGCAGCAGTGGATCGCTCGGCTCGCAGAGCTCGAGCCGGACCTCATCGTCAACACGGGCGACAATCTCGGCCACGCCGAGGGACTCGCGGGTCTGCGACGCGCGTTCGATCCGCTGCGCGGCATCCCGGGTGTCTTCGTGCACGGGTCGAACGACCATGCCGCCCCCTCGCCCCGCAACCCGTTCCTATACTTCACCGGGCCTTCGAAGGCCAAGCACTCACCCGAGCCGCTCGACACCGCCGCGCTCGACCGGTATCTCCGGAACGATCTCGGCTGGCTGGATCTCAACGATGCCGTCGGGTCTCTGAGCATCGCGGGGCGCAGAGTCGACGCCTTCGGTGTGAACGACGCGCACCGAAAGTGGGACCGACTGGACCTGCTGCCCGAGCCGCTCGCCGAGCTGCGCTCCCAGGGCGCGCCGGAGATCACTATCGGCGTCACGCACGCACCCTATCGGCGCGTGCTCGACGCCTTCACCGATCTGAACGCCGACATGCTCTTCGCCGGCCACACGCACGGAGGCCAAGTGCGACTGCCCGGTTACGGGGCACTCGTCGCGAACTGCGACATTCCGCTCGACCAAGCGCGCGGCCTCAGCTCGTGGACGCACAACGGTCGTACCCTGCCGCTCAACGTCAGCGCAGGACTCGGCCACTCGATCTACGCGCCCGTGCGTTTCGCATGCAGGCCCGAGGCATCCTTGATCACTCTCCTGCCGCGCGCCGCCGCGGGTTCTGACGAGGCCTGACGATCGGGTAGACTCTCAGGGTTGCCGCGCGAGCGGTGACGGGGTGTGGCGCAGCTTGGTAGCGCGCTTCGTTCGGGACGAAGAGGCCGCAGGTTCAAATCCTGTCACCCCGACCATTTCGAAAGAGCCTTCCGCAGATTTGCGGGAGGCTCTTTCGTCTTGGTTGGCGCGTCGTGAGCGTTCGTTCTCGCCATCGATCGACTCCGCTAGGCTCGTGGGGACGCCTGACCCCTTGCCCAGCGGCCCCAGACCCACGGCAGGAGCGGTCGACCAATGGAGGGCTCCGCCGCAAGGTGGGGCCCTTCTCGCAAGAAGGAGCATGATGTCCGCCGCCCCGCTTCTCGTCGCATTCGACCTCGACGACACTCTCGCTCCGTCGAAGAGTGCCATCGATCCCCGTATCGGAGATCTCCTCGTCGCACTCGCCGAGCGAGTCGAGGTCGCCATCATCTCCGGCGGGCAGCTAGCCCAGTTCACCGCCCAGGTGATCGATCTGCTCCCGGATTCGGCCGCCGCGGTCTCCGACTCGTTCCACCTGCTCCCGACGTGCGGCACCCAGTACTACCGCATCGACGGCGACGGCATCCGTACGGTCTACGCCCTGTCGCTGACCGACGACGAGAAGTCGCGGGCACTCTCCGCTGTCGAGGAGGAGGCACGTCGCCTGGGCCTGTGGGAGTCCGAGACGTGGGGCGACATCCTCGAAGACCGTGGCTCGCAGATCACCTTCTCGGCACTCGGGCAGCGGGCTCCCTTGGACGCGAAGACGGCATGGGATCCGACGGGCGAGAAGAAGAACACGCTGCGGGCGGCGGTTGCGGCCCGCATCCCCGATCTCGAAGTGCGCTCGGGAGGTTCGACGTCGGTCGACATCACCCACCGCGGGATCGACAAGGCGTACGGCATGAACAAACTCGCCGAGCAGACCGGCATCTCGCTCGACGACATGCTCTTCGTCGGTGACCGCCTCGATCCCGATGGTAACGACTACCCCGTCCTCGCGATGGGCGTCACGTGCCACGCGGTGCACGGCTGGGAAGACACCGCCGTCTACCTCGAGGAACTCATCCCGACCCTCCCCGCGCGCGCCTGAGCAAGGCGCCCGCGCCCCGGCTCAGGTTCGCTAGGCGGAGGTCGTCGCGCGCGCGGCGGAGGCCCCCACGGGAACGAGACGCGTGAGCTGCGTGACGTGGCGCGGCTCGAGCTCAGCGAGCGACGAGACGCCGAGGAGCTTCATCGTGCGCTCGATCTCGACGCGCAGGATCTCGATCGTGCGGTCGACGCCCGCGCGTCCGCCCGCCATCAGGCCGTAGAGGTACGCGCGCCCGATGAGGGTGAACTTCGCGCCCATCGCGATGGATGCCACGATGTCAGCGCCGTTCATGATGCCCGTGTCGATCATGACCGTCGCATCCTTGCCGACCTCGCGGACGACCTCCGGCAGGAGGTGGAACGGGATCGGCGCGCGGTCGAGCTGGCGTCCACCATGGTTCGAGAGGATGATGCCGTCGACACCCGCGTCGATGAGCCGCTTCGAGTCCTCGACGTTCTGAACGCCCTTGACGACGATCTTCCCCGGCCACATTCCGCGGATGACGTCGAGGTCGTCATAGCTGATCGTGGGGTCCATCGCGGAGTTCAGGAGCTCGCCGACGGTCCCGCCCGTCGTCGAGAGTGACGCGAACTCGAGCTTCGGCGTCGTGAGGAAGTCGATCCACCACCACGGGCGCGGGATCGCGTTGATGATCGTGCCGACCGTGAGCTGCGGCGGAATCGCGAAGCCGTTGCGCTTGTCTCGCAGGCGCGCGCCGGCGACGGGCGTGTCCACCGTGAACTGGAGCGTGTCGAAGCCCGCCGCTGCGGCGCGCTTCACGAGGCCGTAGGAGATCTCCCGATCACGCATGACGTACAGCTGGAACCAGTTGCGTCCGTGCGGATTGGCCTTCTTGACGTCTTCGATGGAGGTCGTACCGAGCGTCGAGAGGGTGAACGGGATGCCGGCTCCCCCAGCCGCACCCGCACCGGCCGACTCACCCTCGGTCTGCATGAGCCGTGTGAAGCCGGTCGGCGCGATGCCGAACGGGAGCGCGGACGGGCCTCCCAGGATCTCGGTCGACATGTCGACCTCGGCGGCCGGACGCAGGATATCGGGGTGGAGCTCGATGTCTTCGAACGCCTGACGAGCGCGAGAGAGCGAGAGTTCCGCCTCCGCCGCGCCGTCGGTGTAGTCGAACGCAGCCTTGGGTGTACGCCGCTTTGCGATCGTGCGCAGGTCGTAGATTGTGAGCGCGGCATCCAGGCGACGCTTTCTCGCGTCGAGAGTCGGCTTCTTGAACTGCATGAGTTCGAGGAGTTCTGCGGGCTTGGGAAGCTGGCGCTGCACCATCGTGGTCGTTTCCTTCTGCGGGTTCGTCAGGCGGACGGGCGCGAGAGCGCCGCCGCCGCGTAGTAGCCGGTGATGTGGTCGTGGATAAGGGTTCGGGCGGCCTGTGCGTCGCCAGAGGACACGGCGGCGACGATCGCGCAGTGTTCGGCGCGCAGGCGCGTGGCCGCGGCATCCCAATCGGGAATGCGCTCGACGCCCGCGAGGACGTACGACTCGATGGCCGTGCGAAGACCCGCCATCGTGGCGGCGATGACCTGATTCCCGGAGGCTTCGGCCAGGGCGAGGTGGAGCTGCGCGTCGAGCACGAGGAACTCGGCAGGGGTCAGCTCCTCGGCGTCCATCGCGTCGAGGATCGCATGCGCAGCGTCGAGCGTCGGGTCGGTCATGTTCGCGAGGGCTTCGGCGACGGCGGTCTCGAGGACGAGACGGGTCGCGACGACATCGTCGAGCGGAAACCCCTGCGCCGCGACCTGGAGCCGGAGAAGAGCCGACATGCCGCCCTGCGGTGTCGCCGTGATGATGGCCCCGGCGTGAGGCCCGGACCCAGTGCCGGTGCGCAGGAGCCCCATGACCTCGAGGACGCGGAGTGCTTCGCGGACGCTCGACCGGCCGACGCCGAGGGACGTCGCGAGGTCGCGCTCCGACGCGAGGCGATCCCCCGGGCCAAGGCGCCCCTCGAGGAGATCCGTCTCGATCTTCTCCAGGACGACACGCCATGCGCGCGCGGACGCGACGGATTCCGTCGAGGTCGTGGGCATGCGTTGCTCCGGTCTTTCATCCACCCGCGTGTGGTCCGACCACAGTACATGCATGGTCTGACCACATGCAAGCGACCCGCCGACCGGAGAGCCTGGGTCCAACGGGGCCTCGTCTGTAGTCTGACCGCATGGATCCGCTCCTCCTCGTGCTCCTCGTCGCCGGTGCATCCTGCCTGTTCTGCTGGGTTGCGTCCCTCATCACGAAGGACACCTCCTGGGTCGATCGCATCTGGTCGATCGTCCCGGTCGTCTACGTGTGGATCTTCGCCGTGGCGGGAATCCTCGACGGGAACGACGCGACGCGCCTCGTCGTCATGGCGCTCCTCGTGACCGCGTGGGGAGCGCGCCTCACCTACAACTTCGCTCGCAAGGGCGGATACACCGGCATGGAGGACTACCGGTGGGCGATCCTGCGTGGGCGCATGAAGCCGTGGCAGTTCCAGATCTTCAACCTGTTGTTCATCGTGCTCTACCAGAACGCACTCCTCGTCCTCATCACCCTCCCGGCTCTCATGGCGTGGCAGAACCCCGCACCGATGGGCGTCTGGGATGCCGTGTTCGCGCTCCTGTTCCTCGCGTTCCTCGTGGGCGAGTTCATCGCAGACCAGCAGCAATGGGACTTCCACCGCGCGAAGCACGAAGGGCGAGCCGAAGGCTTCCTCGCGAGCGGCCTCTTCGCCTGGAGCCGCCACCCCAACTTCTTCTTCGAGCAGGCGCAGTGGTGGGCGTTCTACGCGCTCGGCGCGACGGCCGCCGTGGCATCCGGTCTGGGGTTCTGGGGCGGCGCGATCAATTGGACGATCGCGGGCGCCATCCTCCTGACGATCCTCTTCATCGGGTCGACGATCTTCACAGAGTCCATCTCGTCGTCGAAGTACCCCGCCTACGCCGAGTACAAGCGCACGACGTCGATGCTCGTGCCGCTTCCGCCGCGTCGGTCATCGGCGAAGGCGCGCAAGGGTTCTCCCGCGAATGGGTCGCGTGCAAAGCCGAAGGGTTCGAAGGCACCCGCCCCGAAGCCCGCGTGAGGAATCAGGCGGACGCGAACCCCTGCGGGTTGCGTGACTGCCAGTTCCAGGCGTCCCGCGCAGCGTCGTCGATCGTGCGCGTCGCGACCCAGTCGAGCTCGCGAGCGGCCTTCGACGGATCGCAGTAGGTCGCATCGACGTCGCCCGCGCGGCGCGGAAGCACGACCTTCGGCAGCTCTCGTCCGACGGCACGCTCGAAGGCGGCGATCAGCTCGCGGACGCTGACGGGGCGACCGGTGCCCAGGTTGTACACGACGAACCCCGGCTGCGCCCGCTCGAGCGCGGCGACGTGTCCCAGCGCGAGGTCGACGACGTGGATGTAGTCGCGAAGACCCGTGCCGTCGGGGGTGTCGTAGTCGTCTCCGAAGATCCCGATGCGCTCGAGCGATCCGACGGCGACACGCTGTATGTAGGGCATGAGGTTGTTCGGGATGCCGGACGGGTCTTCGCCGATGAGGCCCGACTCGTGGGCGCCGACGGGATTGAAGTAGCGCAGGACCGTGACGTCGAGTTCGGGGTTCACGCGCGCCATGTCGGCGAGCACGACCTCGTTCATGCGCTTGGACTTGCTGTACGGGTTCGACAGGTCGACGCTCGTCGTCGACTCCTCGGTGAAGGGCAGATCGGACGGGTCGGAGTAGACCGTGCCGGTGCTCGAGAAGAGGAACGAGCGGATGCCGCGCTCGAGCCCCACGCGCGCGAGCGCGAAGGTCGTGTCGAGGTTGTTGGAGTAGTAGTCGAGCGGCTTCTCCATCGACTCCCCCACCGCCTTGAAGGCGGCGAGGTGCACGATGGCGTCGAACGGTCCGAACTCGTCGAACGTGGCGGCGACGACGCTCTCGTCGGACGCGTCGCCGACGACGAGGGGCGCGGGGCGACCCGTGATCTGCGACACCCGCTCGGCCGCGAGAGCCGACGTGTTGGAGAGGTCGTCGAGAAGGACGATCTCGTGTCCTGCGTCGAGGAGGGCGACGGCCGTGTGGGCTCCGACGTAGCCGGCGCCGCCGGCGAGAAGAACGCGCATATCTCTAGCGTAGATGTCCGCGCGTACCCGCTCAGCCCAGGCGTCCGCCCGACTCGCGCAGGTAGCACTCGGCGCACATCGACTCGTACGTGACGCGGTCGGCCGTCAGTTCGTCGATCGCGACCTGGTCACCGTCGAAGACGAAGCGTCCGCCGACGAGTCGCGCATTGAAGAGTGCCTTGCGCCCGCAGCGGCAGATGGTCTTGAGCTCCTCGAGGCTGTGCGCGAGCTCCATCAGGCGGCGGGAACCGGGGAACGCTTCCGTCCGGAAATCGGTGCGGATGCCGTACGCCAGGACCGGGACCCCGTCGAGCACGACGATCCGCAGCAGGTCATCGACCTGGTCTCGCGTGAGGAACTGCGCCTCGTCGACGAGGAGGCACGCGACATCGGCAGCGCGCCCCGAGACGGTGGCATCCGGAATGAGGGTCTCGACGGCATCATGACGCAACCGCGAACGGTGGAGCTCGAAAAGGGTGCGCAGGTCGTCGTCGGGCTTGATGAGGAAGTCGACGGGGCGGGACATACCGAGGCGGGAGGAGACGCGCTCAGCATCCTTCGTGTCGACGGCCGGCTTCGCGAGGAGCACGTGCTGCCCGCGCTCCTCATAGTTGTACGCCGCCTGCAGGAGCGATGTCGACTTTCCCGAATTCATCGCGCCGTAGCGGAAGTACAGTTTTGCCACGTCCCGAGCGTAGTCGTGTGCGGGGCGGGCGGGGTCAGGCCGTCAGCGAGAGGACCTGCGCGGTCTCCGCAAGCGTCTCGGCGGCCTTCTCGGGCTGCGGGTTGAGCGTCTGCCCGAAGCTCGGGATCAGCTCTCGCAGGCGAGGCTCCCACGCCTCCTGGTGCTCGGGGAAGCAGGTCTTCAGCAGCCCCAGCATGATCGACACGGCCGTCGACGCTCCCGGAGAAGCCCCGAGGAGACCCGCGATCGAGCCGTCGGCCGACGTCACGACCTCGGTGCCGAACTGCAGGATGCCGCCCTTCTCGGGGTCCTTCTTCATGACCTGCGCGCGCTGACCGGCCTGCAGGAGCTCCCAGTCCTCATCCTTCGCGGTGGGCATGAACTCGCGGAGGCTGTCGACCTTCTTGGCGTGGTTCTTCAGCAGCTCGCCGACCAGGTACGAGATGAGCGACGGATTGTCGATCGCGACCTTGAGCATGGGGCCGATGTTGCCCGGCCGCACCTGCGCGATGATGTCGGTGATCTTGCCGTGCTTGAGGAACTTCGGGCTGAAGGTCGCGAACGGGCCGAAGAGGAGCGACGCCTCGCCGTCCACGACGCGCGTGTCGAGGTGAGGTACCGACATGGGCGGTGCTCCGACGGATGCCTGTGAGTAGACCTTCGCCCGGTGCTGCGCGACGAGGGCCGGGTTCGAGGTCTTGAGCCACTGCCCGCCGATCGGGAACACGCCGTACCCGGAGATCTCGGGGATGCGCGAGGACTGCAGGAGCTTGAGTGCCCATCCACCCGCCCCGACGAAGACGAACTTCGCATCGGTGTGACCGGGTGTGCGTCCGATCGTGTTGCGCCAGTTGAGGCGCCACGTGCCGTCCTTCCGGCGACGGATCTTCCGCACTTCGCAGTTCGTGATGACCTCGACTCCGCGCTTGCGGAGGTTGTCGAACATCTGCCGCGTGAGCGCCCCGAAATCGACGTCGGTGCCCGCGGGAACGCGCGTCGCCGCGAACGGCTCACCTGCGCGGCGCTTTTGCATGAGCAGCGGGGCCCACTGGTTGATGACACGGGAGTCTTCGCTGTACTGGATGCCGCCGAACAGCGGCTGGTCCTTCAACGCCTCGTAGCGCTTCTTGAGGTACGCGACGTCCTTCTCTCCGCGCACGAAGGTCATGTGCGCGGTCGAGTTGATGAACGTCGACGGCTCGTCGAGTACGCCCTCCTCGACGAGGGATGCCCACAGCTGACGGCTCTGCTGGAACTGCTCGTTGATCGAGACAGCCTTCGCCGGATCGACCGAGCCGTCCTTGCCCTGCGGCATGTAGTTCAGCTCGCACAGGGCCGCGTGCCCCGTGCCGGCGTTGTTCCACGCGTTCGAGCTCTCCAGAGCGACGTCGCCCAGGCGTTCGTATACGACGATTCGCCAGTCGGGCTGAAGCTCGGAGAGCAGTGTGCCCAGGGTGGCGCTCATGATGCCACCGCCGACGAGAACGACATCCACGGGTTCAGTCACCCTACGATTCTAGGCTTCGCACGGAGTGCCGCAGACCGCGGCGGACCCCCACGCGTCGTCAGGCGTTCGTGCCGAGCTTCGCGGCGACGACCTCGGCGATCTGCACCGCGTTGAGCGCAGCGCCCTTCCGGAGGTTGTCGTTCGAGATGAACAGGACGAGCCCCTTGCCCTCGGGCGCCGACTGATCCGCACGGATGCGGCCGACATAGCTCGGGTCGTTGCCTGCCGCCTGCAGCGGCGTGGGCACTTCCTCCAGCGCGACACCCGGAGCGGCACTGAGCAGCTCTCGTGCCCGGTCGGGCGTGATGTCACGCGCGAACTCGACGTTGATGCTGAGCGAGTGGCCCGTGAAGACGGGGACACGAACGCACGTGCCCGCGACGCGCAGGTCGGGAAGCTCGAGGATCTTGCGGCTCTCGTTGCGGAGCTTCTTCTCCTCGTCGGTCTCGTTCCATCCGTCGTCGACGAGGTTGCCCGCGAACGGGATGACGTCGAAGGCGATGGGAGCGATGTACTTCTCGGGCTGCGGGAAGTCGACGGCGCCGCCGTCGTGGACGAGGTCGATCGTGTTCCCCTGTGCGAGCACGCCCTCCACCTGCCCGAGGAGCTCCTCGGCGCCCGCGAGGCCCGAGCCGCTCACGGCCTGGTACGTGCTCACGATGAGGCGTTCGAGGCCGGCCTCGGCATCGAGCACCTTGAGAACCGGCATGGCGGCCATCGTCGTGCAGTTGGGGTTGGCGACGATCCCCTTGCGAGCCTCGGCGATCGCGTGCGGGTTGACCTCGCTGACGACGAGCGGCACATCGGGATCCATGCGCCACGCGCTGGAGTTGTCGATGACGAGAGCACCGGCTTCCGCGAAGCGCGGTGCGTGCGCGCGGCTACCCGTCGCCCCCGCGGAGAAGAGCGCGATGTCGATGTCCGCCGGGTCGGCGGTCTCGACGTCTTCGATGATGATCGTCTCGCCCGCGAACTCGACGGCGGTGCCTGCCGAACGTGCCGTCGCGAACAGTCGCAGCTCGCGGATCGGGAAGGACCGCTCCGCGAGAATCTCGCGCATGACCGTGCCGACCTGGCCGGTGGCGCCGACGACGGCGACGGAGAGTCCTGAGTCAGAGATACGGGTCATGGTGTTCCTCGGCGTGGAGCGGGCGGCGCAGACGACGTCGGGTGCGCGGGTTGAGCCGATCCTACCGGTCGAACGACGGGCCGGTCTGACGCTCTGCAGGGCACCGGGACACGGGGCGGGGCCTGGCGAGGGGGGATTCGCCAGGCCCCGGCGCGATGCCGACCGGGGGGAGGTCAGCGCCGCGCAGACCGACGCGCAGCGTCGGTCGCCAGCATGGGGTCGAGGAGGACGAACCGCGCGCGGGTGGTGAGAGCGCGCTCGGTGGCGATGGCCACAGGCGCGCTGACGCGGTCGATCATTGTGCAGACTCCCCAGAGTCACGGCCGCATACGGGTTGCGACCGCTCACGTTCTTCCCGGCCCCAAACCGGAGACGCCCACCAAACCCCAGTGGTATGAGAGCGTGCGGTCACACTATCAGACGCGTCGGAACACGCGGGGAGGTGGAGGACTACCGTCCCGTACCGGCGTGTACGACCGCTTCGACCTCGCCGTCGAGGCCGTAGGCCGTGTGCACGAGTCGTGCCGCCTCGGCGAGGTCGTCGCCACGCACGACGACGGAAATGCGGATCTCAGAGGTCGAGATCATCTCGAGGTTGATCCCCGAGACGCTCAGCGCCTCGAAGAGCGTCGCCGAGACGCCCGAGTGGGTGCGCATCCCGGCGCCCACGACCGACAGCTTGCCGATCTGGTCGTCGTGCACGAGGCTCTCGAACCCGATCTCCGCCTGGTCGGATGCCAGCGCCTTGAGGGCCGCCGTGGCATCGGACTTCGGAAGCGTGAACGAGATGTCGGTGCGACCCGTCGTGGCCAGCGACACGTTCTGGACGATCATGTCGACGTTGGCACCCGACTTCGCGACGACCTTGAAGATCTCGGCGGCCTTGCCGGGAACGTCGGGAACGCCGATGACGGTGATCTTGGCTTGTCCGAGGTCGGTGGCGACCCCTGCGACGATCGGTTCTTCCATCTCTTCTCCTTCACCGGCGGGCAGCGTCATCCCGGGTCCGAGCACGTAGGTTCCCACGCCCGAGCTGAATGTCGAGCGCGCGTGGATGAGGACGCCGTGACGCCGTGCGTACTCCACCGCACGGATGTACAGCACCTTCGCCCCGTTGGCGGCGAGCTCGAGCATCTCTTCGCTCGAGACCGAGCCGAGCTTCTGAGCCTTGGGTACGACGCGCGGGTCGGCCGTGAAGATGCCGTCGACGTCGCTGTAGATCTCGCAGACGTCGGCGTCGAGGGCCGCAGCGAGAGCCACAGCCGTCGTGTCGGATCCGCCGCGCCCGAGGGTCGTGATGTCGCGTGTGTCCCGGTTGAACCCCTGGAACCCCGCGACGATGACGATCGCCCCCTCGTCGAGGGCCTCGCGAAGGCGTACGGGTGTGACGTCGACGATGCGGGCGGCGCCGTGCGTGGCATCCGTGATCATTCCCGCCTGGCTGCCCGTGAACGACCGCGCCTCGAATCCCATCGAGTGGATCGTCATGGCGAGGAGTGCCATCGAGATGCGCTCGCCGCTGGAGAGCAGCATGTCGAGCTCGCGCGGCGCGGGGATCGGGGCGACCTGGCTCGCGAGGTCGAGGAGCTCGTCGGTCGTATCGCCCATCGCACTGACGGCGACGACGACGTCGTTGCCCGCGCGGCGGGTGTCGACGATGCGCTTGGCGACCCGCTTGATGCTCTCGGCATCGGCGACAGACGACCCGCCGTACTTCTGGACGATCAGCGCCACGATGGAACTCCCGGGGATGCCGCTGGGCGGCGAGCGAATCTTGTGGTGGCGCACAGGCGGATGCCGCGGCCACCGCACCATCTTACGGATGCGCCCATGCGCGCTCGGTCATGTGACGGCGGTCATCCCCGCGACGCTCATCCCTCCGGTGCCCGTCCCCCGGTGCCGAGAAGACGCAGACCGTTCGAACTCGGCGCCGAAAGCAGCGGTCTGGGTCTTCTCGCTCACGGGAGGGGCCTCATGCCGTCGGCGTTGCGTAGCGGTTGGCGGCATCCGCGACGGCGTCGACGT
Source organism: Microbacterium sp. SLBN-146 (assembly GCF_006715145.1). Lineage (NCBI taxonomy): Bacteria > Bacillati > Actinomycetota > Actinomycetes > Micrococcales > Microbacteriaceae > Microbacterium > Microbacterium sp. SLBN-146. The sequence goes on along the minus strand of NZ_VFMR01000001.1, from coordinate 2,093,436 downwards.
ACGTGTCGAGGTGGTTGTAGCTGAAGACGGCGCCGCGCCATCCGTCGACGCTGCGCATCTCGCCGGACGCGCAGAGGTATCTCCCGGCGGCGAGCGCCGCGTCGTCGATCTGATTCGGGTCGGCCCGCCCGTCGCCGTCGGCGTCGACTCCCCATCGCGACCACGTGTCGGGGATGAATTGCATCGGTCCGACCGCGCGGTCCCACACGGTGTCGCCGTCCCACACGCCACCGTCGGTGTCGGAGATCGCCGCGACGCCGTTCCCGTCGAGCGCGGGACCGCGGATGGGCGGCTCGGGTCGGCCGTCGACCCCGAGCACCGCTCCCCCGTGGGAACCGTGCGCCGTCTCGATGAGACCGATGCCCGCGAGGGTGTTCCAGCTCAGTCCGCAGTCGGGCTGCTCGATCTGCACGATGAGGTGAGCCGTCGCGTACGCCTGCAGGGCACGGACCGGGATGCCGGTGGACTGCGACGTCCGCTCGACCCAGGCCGGATCGGCGTGCACGTTCGGGAGGGCATCCGCAGAAGCGACGTCGGCGGACGGTGCGGCCTGGTCGGGCTGCGATCCTTCGGCGGGTGCGGGCAGCGGCGGAGTCGGCGGATCGGCGCTCGGCATCGACCCCACGACGAGGAAGATCCAGACGCCGAGCACGACGACGAGCACTCCCGCGAGGGCGAGAATGATGCCGCGCATGTGGTGAGTCGATCCGTCCGTGTCGGACATGGTACGTGGAGGCTCTGGGACGACGCCGATCTGCGGATCAGCCGAACCGACCGTTGACGTAGTCGTACGTCCGCGGATCGATGGGCGAGTCGAACATCATCGCCGTGTCGCCGTGCTCGACGATGGCACCCGGCGTGCCCTGCGATGCGAGGAAGAACGCGCACTGCTGCGACACCCGCTGCGCCTGCTGCATGTTGTGGGTCACGATGACGATCGTGACCTCGCGCTGCAGCTCCACCATCGTCTCTTCGATGACGCGCGTCGAGGTGGGGTCGAGGGCCGAGCACGGTTCGTCCATGAGGAGCACTTTGGGCTTCACGGCGAGAGACCGCGCAATGCACAGGCGCTGCTGCTGTCCGCCCGACAGGCCTCCGCCCGGGGCGCGGAGGCGATCCTTGACCTCTTTCCACAGCCCCGCCGAAGTGAGAGAGCGCTCGACGAGGTAGTCCTTCGTGTCGCGATCCGCTTTCACTCCCGTAAGGCTCAAGCCCGCGATGACGTTGTCGTAGATCGACATCGCGGGGAACGGATTGGGCTTCTGGAAGACCATGCCGATGTGCTTGCGGGCGTCCACGAGGCGACGGCGCGCGTCGTAGATGTCCTCGCCGTCCAGGAGCACCTCGCCGGCGAGCGACGCGGAGGGAACGAGCTCGTGCATCCGGTTCAGGATCCGCAGGAACGTCGACTTGCCGCATCCGCTCGGCCCGATGAGGGCTGTGACCTGGCCCGCCTGCATCGTCAGGGACACGCGGTCGAGCACCTGGTGGTCGCCGAACCATGCCGTGATGTCGCGCGCTTCGAGAGACGCGAGTTCCAGGGGCGGACTCGCGAGCCGAGGAGTGGTCGCATCGACGGGCGCCGGGCGCTCCCCTGTCCCGCGTCGCTCGATCGGCGACCACGATCTGAACGCGCCGCGGCGGCGATTTCGCTCGCGCACCGGCGCGGAGTTCTGCGGGCCGGTCGGTGACGCGGACGCTATCGCCGCGTCACCGCCTGTCGACTCCGCGTCTCTATCGTCGTCGAAGCCGAGGACCGTCGTGATGTCGCTTCCGGGCGTCCATTCGACAGCGGACGACGCCGAGCTGGCGGGCGAGGACGTTTCGACGACATCCGCGCGGGGTTCGGTGGGTGCATTCGACATGCGGGTTCCCCTCACAGGAGATTGGGCAGGAGAAGTGTGAGCTGGTAGGCCGCCCAGATGCCGCCGAGGAGCATCGGGGGGAAGAACACGATCCACGCGCGACGCGAGTCCAGACGCGGCATGAGCCACAGGAGGAGGATCTCGGCGAGAACGAGGAACTGCAGCGCGAAGACGAGTGCCCACACCGTTGAGGTGTCACTCGCGAACGGCTTCGCGCTCGGCGGGACGGTCGCATAGGTCGTGAAGCGCGCCCCGCGATCCTCGACCTCGCTCGTCAGCTCGGCGTCGACGAAGACGGCACCCGTGGGCACGTAGGGAAGCCCGCGAGCCGAGACGAGCACGAGACGTCCCTCGTCGCTGCCGATCGGCGGCGGGGTCGACTCCCCCGCGTAGCGGATCCCCATGACCCGGTAGGTGTGCTCGCCCTGGCCTGTCGTCACGACGATCTCGGAGTCGATGGCCAACTGCTGGAGGCGGGCGAAGGGACCGCCGTACGCGGCGGCACGACCGTAGATGACGCTCGTCCCCTGCTGACCCGGCAGGATCGTGTCGCGCCGGTGGCCCGGCCCGAGCGCCAGCTCTGAGGCCGACGTCCCTTCGACGACGACTTCACGCACACCGATCGCGGGAATCTCGATCATCGCCACCGGTGCCCCGTCGGCGAGCAGATTCCCTTCGAAGTCGCCCTCGCTCACAGGCGCAGTCCCCTCGGCCAGCTGTGCGCGAAACGCATCCGACAGTTGCTGCTGGGTCGCGGCATGCTGCACGCTGCTCAGAATCACGAGGAAGAAGACGAAGGCGAGCGAGACGACCGCGACCAGCATGCTGACCGTGCGCACGGCGCGCTGCCGCGGGCTCAGAGGCGCGAACGTGCGGGGCGGCCTCCGCGGCGGGCGCGGTGGCCGGGGCTCACGCTCGGGGCGCCTGCTCCGGGGCGGTCGGGGTGGCCGTGGCGACCCTCCGTCCGGGCGTGCCGCGGGCAGCACCTCGGTGCGCTCCTCGGGACCCACGTGCGCGGGTGCGACCGTCACAGCTTCCTCCCGTACCTGAGGTACGCCCACGTCGCGAGGCTCGCCGCCGTCGCGAGGAGGAAGCCGACCGCGTACCAGGACGGGAGCATCGTCCACGCGTCGCGCTTCACCGGCGAAAGCTCCAGGTCACCCACCTGCGACGGCGGTGTCACGGTTGCGCTGACGTGGACGAGACCCGAGATGCGGACGTCACCGAGGTCCACGTCGATCGTTCGCCGATCACCGGAAAGGAGGTTCCCGATCGGGACATCGCTCAGCGAGGCGAGCTCGTTGCCGAAGATGTCGTCCACGCGGAAGTCCACCGACGCGTCGAGGGCCTCGCCCGTGAGGTTCTGGACCGTCACCTCGGCCGTCACCCGTCCGCCCGCGAGCGGATTCGCCGACGGATGTCCCACCGCCGTCAGACCGCTGACGACGAACATGATGCGCTCGCCCGGCGGGGCCGTGTCGACGGGAATCGGCGTCGACACGGGCACAGGGCTGGAGGTGCTGCCGGAGTATCCCGAACCCGATCCCCCGCCGGGTCCGGACGACGCCTGCGGCGCCGGGGCAGGCGCCGACGGCGCGGGCGTCGCCGTGTCGTCGACGATGTCGACGGCGATGTCGGATGCGGAGGCCGCCGCGGCACCCCAGACCATGACGCCGCCCGCCAGCATCCATGAGGCGACGAGGGCGACCACGACGAGTCCGCTCCGCGCTCGCCTCGTGCTCGGCCGAGGAGGGCTAGTCATTCGTCGGCGCCTTGCCCGCTGCGACGAGTTCCACCTCGCGCTGCGCGGCTGCCCGCGCCTCGCTCTGCGTCTTCTCCAGCCACTCGCGCGCGTACTCATCGTCGCGGCGGCGCTTCCACCAGACAGCGGCAGCGATTCCCGCTGCGAGGACGATCAGGATGAGGACCGTCCACGGCACGGCCCACGTGACGACGTCGCGTGTCGTGGCGGGAACAGGCAGCTGCTTGGCGGTGTCCGGGTCGTCGACGAAGGGGTTGAGGCGCACGTGCGCGAGAAGGTAGAGCCACTGCGCGACGCCGCCCGCCTCGAACTCGAACGCGGCTGAATTGCCGGGAAGGATGTCGGGAACGCTCCCGCCCTGCGCCTGCGTCGCAGGGATACCGAACCACGTATCGACGCCCATCGTGACGTTCGCCGCGAGAGCGACATTGCCGGGATTCTCGACCGTGTACCTGATCAGGACCGACCCGGAGAACGGATTCCACCAGTCGCCGACATGCGTCGCCTCGAACTCGCTCACGACGAGTCTGGGCTGAAGCTCGCCGGAGACCCGCGCGTAGACGGCGGTCGCGACACGACGATCGACGTTCACCTGCGTGCCCGCTTCGACGACCGACGCGACGATGCCGCCGACGTGGTCGCCGGGCGTTGCTTCGGCGGGGAAGTCGATCGTGAACGGCAGGACGCGCACCTCGCCGGGCTCGAGGGAGAACTGGATCCGGGGTTCGCCGTTCTCGAATCGCGTCCATGCGCCGATGGCGACCGGCTCCTCCGACGTGGAGAGGAGGGCGAAACCCCCGTCGGGCGAATTGAACGCGTCGGTGCCGTAGACGGTGAAGTCCTGGCGCGCGGAGCCACGGTTTCCGACGAGGAACCGATCGGTGACGGTCTGACCCGGATCGGCTGCGTAGCTGAAGCGCGTCCGCCCGTCAGGGCGCCCTTCGGCATCCGCGGGTCGCCCCGAGACGCTGACCGTCCCCGCCCCTTCGGGATCGTCGACCGTCGATGCGGTCGCGGGGTGCGCGGTGAGGAGCGGCACCGTGAGAAGCGTGCCGACGAGCAGGACTGCGCCGAACGCCTTCGCGATGCGCCCGCTCCGTCGGGTGGGTGAAGAAGACACGCTCCATCTCCCCAGACCAGGAGGAAGAACGCGCAGAGCGCAGATGAACACGGAGTGAGCAGGACCACTCCGGAGAATGTCACGGATGCCGGATGCTCCGGGCAAGACGCCTGGTGGGGAGGCCGCACGCGGCCTCCCCACCAGGGTTCCTGTCATCCGGCGGCGCCGGACAGGCTCACTTGGAGGTGAGCGTGATGGTCAGCGTCGAGTGGTACTCGCCGACCTTGGCGTCCTTGGGCGCCGTGAAGGTGAGGTCGGCGTCGAAGAGAGCGCCCTCCTCGAGGGTCGAGACCGCCGTGCTCTGAGCAAGGTTGGTACCCGTGCCGATCGTGATGCCGTCCAGGAGCGTGCTGCCGGCAGCGGGCTTCGCCGCGATCGTCAGCGCGGAGGCCGGGATCTCATCGGTGCCCGAGACGAAGTCCTCCCACGTGGCATCCAGCGACCAGCCCGTGAGCTCGGCGCGGTCGTCGACGACCTTGACGGCGCCGAGCGCCTGCGTAGCCGTCGCGTTGCGCTTCACCGCACCGAAGTCGATCGCGGCGGGGACACCCTGGAGGGCCCAGAGGTCGCTCGCCGTGACCGTCGCCGACAGGTCGACGTCGCCGGCGATCGGGTCGCCGACCTGCGACGCGATCTCGATCGTGCCCCACGCGACGACGGTGAAGTCCGACTCCGCGAGCGCGATCGTGTGGGTGCCGGCGGGGAGACCCGAGATGTCGACCTCGGCGTCACCGGACGCGTCCGTCGTCACCTGACCGAGGTTGGTCGGGGTCGACCACGCCCACGCCGTCAGCGTCTTGTTGGCGTTCGCGATTCCCGCGGAAACCGTGATCGTGGACTCGCCCTCGGCCGGGGCCTCGATGACGACGTTGCCCGCGTCGGATCCGGTCGGCTCCGTGGGTGCCGTCCGGTTGACCGTGAGAGTTGCCGCGTCGGACTCGACCGTGCCGGCCGAGTTCGTGAAGACGGCGCGGTACTGCGTGCCCGACTGTGCGACGGTCGTCGCCGGAACGGTCAGCGTCGCGGTCGTCGCACCCGCCACGGCGGTCCAGGTGGTGCCGTTCGTCGACGACTGCCATGCGACCGTCGGCGCCGGCGAACCCGACGCCGCGGCCGTGAACGTGGCATCCGCACCTGCGGAGACCGTCGTGTCGGACGGCTGCGTCGTGATCTGCGGCGCCTCGTCGCCCTGGACGGGCACCGGCTCGGTGAACGTCCAGCTGCCGCCCGCTGCGACCGTGATCGTGAACCAGGCGCCCTTGCGGCTGGCGATCTGGTTGCCGTTCTCCTTCGTGTAGACGAAGCCCAGGCTGAAGGTACCGCCGTTGATCTGCACCTCGCTGACGTCACCCGCGCGGTCGCCGTCGCCGAACGTGTTCAGCGGCATGTAGCTCAGGCCGTTGGTCTTGTCGGTGGTGTCGAGCGAACCGGTACGCGTGCCGTACCACTGCGCCTGCGTGAGCTCTTCGCCGGGAGCGGAGATGAAGTACTTCACGCCGGTCGCGTCGAGGCTCGCGGGGAAGCGGTCGTAGGGGCTCTCGAGGTTGGCGACAGCGGACACGACGGAGTCCCACTGCAGGGTCTGCCCTGCGATGGTCGTTTCGGTGTCGGCATCCACGAGGTAGATCGGGAACTCCGAGCCGTTGTCGAGCGGGGCTGCGGTGGCAGCCGTCGCGGGCGCGAGAACCAGGCCGAGCGCGGCCATGGCGGCCACCCCGACGAGGACGCGCTTCTTGATGGAGACGTTCATTGAGTGAATTCCTTTCCGGTATTCAGTTCGAGACAGTTCAGACGCCCGGCCACACCGAGTCGGCGTAGACGTTGGGGTGCGAGCGGACCGGAGTCGTGCTCGCGGGAGCCAGGAAGCCGTACGAGCGCTTGACGGCGCCGACGCTGGAGCCGCTGGCGGCGTTCGTGACGAGGCTCGTCTGGCCGGCACCCGTGGGGTTGACCAGCGCCGTGAGCTTCGCGTCGTAGCGGGGGTTCGGCTGACCCGCGTTGGGGCCCGACGGGTAGGTGGCAACGGTGCGGGCGTACTCGACGACGAGGTACGTGTCGCGACCCCAGGTCGAGGCGTAGTAGGCCGCTCCGGGAACGAGCTTGCCGGACGAGACCGTGAAGGGCGTCAGGCCGTCCGCGTTGCCGTAGGACACGTTCGCCGTCGTGGTCGTGTTGGTCGCCGATGCACCGTTGGCCTGTGCGACCCAGTTCGCCGCGGAGAAGGGGATGATCTCGCCGGGCTGCGTGAGGACGGTCGCGTCGTTCTCCGGCGGTCCCTGAGGCGTGTTGTCGGCAGCGGGGACGGTGGAGGGCGACCCCGTGAGACCCATCTTGCTGATGAACGAGGAGCGCGTGCCCGACGCCGACTGCGGCAGACGCGGACGAACCGTCTGTCCACCGATCGTGGTGACGTTGCCCTCGTAGATGTCCTTGATCTGCGCGAAGCTCAATGCCGCGAAGGCGTCCTTCGTGCTCTGGCTCCATGCCGGGTCGACACGGTAGATGTAGCCGAGGGCATCGCGGCCGAACGGGACGTACAGCAGATCGCCGGCGGCGTTGGCGTTCGAGCCGGCGCTCGACGATGACCGCGCGATGTCGACCTGGCCGCCGATCGGGCTGGCGCTGGTCAGGTACGTCGTGTTGTTGATGGAGGCGATGAGAGCGTTGACGCCTGCGCCCGAGCCGTTCGGGCGCGGGAAGTACGGACCGTTCTCCTTGGTCTGGATGACCGCGGAGCCGAAGGCATCGAACGAGCCGATGCGCGTCGCGCCGGCCGTGACACGCACGAGCGCGTTGGCGGGGTTGTTGCGGCTTCCGTTGGCGAGGGCGTTCCCGATGTCCTGCAGCGTGTCCGACCCGACCAGCACGTAGCTGTCCGAAACGGGTTCCGCGTTGGCCGGGGCAGCTGCCACGACACCGGCGACGGCGATGCCCAGTGCGGCACCGGCCGCGATGAGCTTCCTGGAGAGTTTCATGCGTTTCCCTGTCTTGTTGGGTGGGGTGATGGTGCGGAGGAGTGAGTCGTGGAGCGGCGTCAGATGACTCTGCGACGCGAGAAGACGAGCGCGACGGCCGTGGCGGCGACGCCGGCCCCGGCGCTCAGGGGAACGACGGCCCCGAACGCGCCGAGATCGGCGTCCGGTGCGGAGGGCGGGCCGGACAGCACCGTGACGGCGTCTCCCTCGGCGGCGGGCTGACCGACGACGGCCGCGGTCGCGGCGGGCGGCACCGTGCCCGCGGCGGCGCCCTGTCCGGCCGGGAGGGAGACCGCGGTCGGCGGCACGGGAGCAGGCGAGGTGGTCGGTACCGGACCGGTCTCGATCGCTGCCGCAGCCGCGAGCGCCTGGTCTCGCCACGACTCGGGGATCGGCGCGTAGCCGCTCGGGAGTTGGCCGAGACCTTCGCCGGGCTCCTGCCCGGGACCGACGGCGTAGCGGATGAACTGAGCGAAGGAACCACGCAGGTCGGCGTCGGGAAGGTCGACCCGGGAGGCGGCGTAGACCGGCATCGCGAGTGGGTAGGCCGACGTCGCCGCTTTGGCCTCGGCCGACCGCGGGTCGAGCGCGACGACCTGATCCTGCTGCGGATCCCGCGTCATCGCCGCCGCGGCGGCTTCGAGACTCTCCGTCGTCGGTGCCACGAACTGCCCTGCAGGATTGCGGAGTTCGGCGGTGAGCACCTGATACCGCGACGCCGACGCCCAGTCGGTGAGCCCGACGACGCGCTGTCCGCCCGGTAGCTCCCGAGGGTTCTTCGCGTAGCGCGGCGGGATCGAGTTCGGGTCCCACGTCCCGAGCGTCTGCCCGTCCCCCCGGAGCGTCAGGACGGCGCTCTGCGCGAGGCCGCCCGTGTAGGGCCGCCACGTGACGAGGTTGATGGCCCCGGCTCCCCCGGCGGCAGGGACTTCGATCGGGTCCGCCTTGGGGAAGTTGTCGCGCGGGAGTGTGAGCGCGGTTCCGCTCAGGTTCTCTTCCGCGGTCGTCGCGAACCAGGGATTGACGACCATTCCCCACGGGTCCGGCTCACCCTCGAGGAAGCGTCGGGCTTCATCGTCGGCGATGACGTACTGCCACACCGCCCACGCGGCATCCGATCGGCCCTGCGGGATCAGCAGATCCGCCAGGGCCGAACTCTGCAGCCCCTGGTACTTCCACTCCTCGTCGTTGATCGCGAGGAAGTCGGGGTCGCGCGTCACGTTGCGCGGATTGTCGCCGGGGTTCGCGCTGTCGACGTAGCCGATGTGGGATCGGTCGGCACCCGCGGGGAGCGAATCGCGGTACGAGTACGTCAGGAGCTTCGCGATGAGGCGCGGCGTGAGCTTGACGCGCTCGAACGGCAGGCGTGCACGGTTGCGAACGTCGTCGGGGACGTCCGTGCTGAGTGGGGACCGGTCGATCGCGAAGCCGACGGCGATACCGGCAAGACCGATGGGCGCGTACCGGAGCCGGTCGGCTTCCGCGTCGCCGAGCGAGCGACTGGCCAGCGCGAGGGCACTCGCCGTATCGCGGACATTCGCGTCGAGGAGGGCGTCGGACTCGTTCGTCGTGATGAGCGAGTAGATCGAGCCGTCCTCGACGGAACACAAAGACGGCTGCCACGACGCGATCGCGTGGGATGCGAGTTCGCTGCCGGCGACCTGTCGTTCAGCGGCGCCGATCGGGCACCTCACACCGAGCGCACGGAAGTCGAGCTTCACGGCGAGCTTGTGCTTCCAGTTGTTCCAGAAGAGTCCGGAGAGGATGTTTCCCTGCTCTCCGGCATCCGCCGTGCCGCGCGGGACGACGACGAGCCAGCAGGACCGACCCTCGGCATCAGCTCCGTCTCCCGTTGGCGCGCCGCACCCCAGCCCGGGCGCCCGCAGCCCCGTCTGCAGCTCGAATCCGACGCGGCCGGTGCCGTCGGCGCCGGTGCCCGCCCAGGGAAGTTCGTTGGTGGACAGTCGCGTGAAGAACTCATTCGTGTTGACATCGACAGCGACGTTCTGCTTGCCGTCGACGACGCTCGCAACGGTCGTTCCCGTGACGGATCGGAAGGGGATCGAAACGTAGTCCGACCCGAAAGAACCCGCCCCGGGGGCGGTGTAGGCGGCATCCTCGGGTGCCGCGCTGCCTGCAGGGACGAAGTTGTCGCGCGTGTTGCCTGCCGTCAACGTCGAACCGTACTGGCACGTCGTGCGATCGGGCCCCCCTGCGGGATCGTCTCCCCAGCACTGCATGATCTGGAGGAAGTTCGATCCCGCGTTCTGACTGTCCGGGAAGCCCGAGCGCTTTCCGCCCTTCCAGGTCAGCGTGATGCCCTGATCGACGAGACCCGTGGTCTGCGAGACCGTCAGTTCGAGATCGGGGAACGGCGCGTTCTTCCAGTCGGGGTCCTGCTCCTGCGCCGTGACGGTGACGGCCGACGAGTCTTCGACTGCCGCCTGGCTGGCAGGAGCGACAGCGAGTCCCGCGACGAGGACGATTCCCATCACGACAACCCCGACGAAGATCGCCCGGAGCGTGCCGCCTCGGCGAACGGCTTCAGATTTCACAGACACTCCCCAGATCGCGCAACGTGTAACAGCGAAACGGCAGGTGATGGAATCGCCATGAACAACTGCCCAACGCGACCGCGCCGCCTGGTAGTCGGAACCCCCCGTGATCTCCCCGGTTCTCCCGGCCCGAGGCAAAGCCCTCATGAGGTCCGGCGAACGCCGAAGAGCGGCACCGACGTCTGTCGTGTGCCGCTCTTCGCCCACAGGCCTACTTCGCCGGCGGGGAGCCTCTTGTCCCGCCTCGACCCCGCGCCACGAAAACGGGCGCGATGATCACGGCGAGGAGGAGAACGCCGGCTGCCAGCATCATCCATTGCGGGGCACCCATGCCATCCGCCGCGAGGGTGAAGGGACTGGAGACGGCACCACCCGCCAGCGCGCCCCCGCCCGAGATCAGCGCGCCGGTCTCGTCGTACACGGCATCGCCCGTCGCGCTGACGGCATCCGGACCGGCAGCGGCCGCTCCCCCGCCGCCACCACCGGTTGCCGCACCGTCGGTGGACCCGCCTCCGGCTCCGCCGCCCGTGATCGGGGTCTCGTCGATGGCGCCGGCCGTGCCCGTCGTGCACTGGTTCGGCCCCTGCTTGTCGCAGTCGGCGGGCTGCGGCGCCGACGCGGCGAGACGATTGCTCCCCGGTGAGTCGCCGGGTGCGAAGGTCGGATTCTTGCAGTTGTTGATGTCGATGCCGGTGCCCCCGGCGCCGGGGATCCGCTTGATCTGCTCCGAACCGGCGAGGACGAGGTTCAGCGGCAGGGGCGAGTACCCCAACCGCGACGCGTACTGCTGGCCGTCGCACAGGACGTAGCGCGTGAACGCACCGAGGGTCTTGCCCTTCTCGTTATTGAAGATCCCCTCGACCTTGGTCGGGACGATCATGTACGAGTAGCTCGACAGGGGGTAGGTACGTGCGTCGGCGTTGTTGTAGACGTTGTCGAGATTCTGTGTCAGGTAGTCGGGCGAGTTGGCGTCATTGTTGATCTGGGCGCCGAGGAGTGCGACGGCGACCGAGTTGGACGTCGGCTCGATGTAGTAGCCGGCACGGTTGAGAACCTTCGCGACCGGGAATCCGGCATTGATCGCGTAGGAGTACTCGACATACGTGATCGAGCCCTCGCCATAGTCCTGGCTGACGTATCCGGCGACGCCGATCGACTGCGCCTGTGCCTTGCCGTTCGCAGGAGTGGGGAACTGAGATGTCATGCCGTGCGGCCAGATGTTGCCGAACTGCTTCGACATCCAGAGCGTGAACTGCGCGCTCGTGCCAGAACCGTCCGATCTGACCACGGGCGTGATGTTCTTGTCGGGCATCGCGAGCCCCGGGTTGTCCGCCTGGATCGCCGGATCGTTCCACTTCCGGATCTCGCCGGTGAAGATCCGCGTGATGACCTCGCCGGAGAGACGGAGGTTCGTGACCTTCTTGCCGCCGATCTTGAGGTTGTACATGAACGATGTGCCGCCTGCGACGATCGGCATGTAGGCGTATCCGCGGCTCGGCCGCTCGGGAAGCGAGCCGTCCTGTGGACTCGTCTGGAACGGGATCTCGCTCACGGCGAAGTCGACGGTGCCCGCGATGAAGTCGGTACGCCCCGCCGTCGACCCCTGACCACTGAAGTTGACGGTCATGCCGTAGTTGTTCTTGGCGTTCTCGCTCCACTGCTTGAGCGCATTCTCGGACCAGGTCGACCCGCTGCCGCCGATCGCGTACCACGAGCTGGCGGCCGTCGCGCTGCCGGGAATCAGAGAGGCGACCACGGCGAAGGCAGCGACGGCGAGCGCTGCGCGCAGGGCGCGGGAACGGCGGATCATGGGCGGGACTCCTCAGTCGTCGGGAAGACGGGGATGGACTCTCGGCGCGACATGCGCGCCGCGTCGCGTCGGGATGCCTCGGCGACGCGGCGGCGCTGACGGTTCGTCAGATCGCCGGGACCGCGACCGCCGATGGCTCGCGCTGTCAGGAAGAGTCCGAGCACAAGGATCAGGAGCACCGCGGCAGCACCGAATCCCCGCGCGATCATGGCGGGCTCGGGTGACTTGACGAGGTCGAAGATCGCGAGCGGGAGCGAGATCATCGGGCCCTCGAAGGGATTGAGATTGAGAACGGCCGTCACGCCCGACGTGAGCAGGACCGGAGCCGTCTCGCCGATACCGCGAGCCGTGCCGAGGATGAGGGCCGTCATGAGTCCCGAGCGGGCGGTCGGGAGGATGACGCGCCACACGGTGCTCACGCGAGTGGCTCCGAGCGCGTACGCCGCCTCCCGCAGATTGTTCGCGACAAGGCGCAGGACGACGTCGGATGCCCGGATGACGATGGGGAGCATCATGACCGTGATCGCGAGGGATGCCGCGAAGCCGTTCCGCTGCTGCGTCACGAGCTGGATGACGGCCGCGTAGACGAAGAGCCCGGCGACCACGGATGGCAGTGCCGTCATGGCATCCACGATCGTCCTGACGAAACGCGCGAATCGCCCGCCGACCTCGTTGAGGAAGACCGCGGTCGCCAGTCCCAGCGGAATCGTGATGACGAGCGCGATTCCGATCTGGATGAGACTGCCCACGATCGCATGAAGGATGCCACCGGAGGTCAGCGGATCGAGCGGTCCGGTGCCTTCGAGCGTCTGGGTGAAGAAGTTGAGGTGGAGAAGCGCACTCGATCCTCGGATGATCGTGAACGTGATCACGAAGATGAGGGCACCGAGCAGCGTCACGCCGGCGGACACGAGCAGCACCGTGACGACGCGGTCGGCGACCTCCTGGCGGTCGGCGCGGAGCGAGGTCAGCACGACGTAGAGACCGAGGAACAGCAGATAGGACAACGCGATCCATCCGACCACCCCCGTGAGCGGCGTCAGCCATCCGAAGAGCAGCGTCGCGGTGCACGTCGCCGCAGCTCCCGCACCCACGAGGTTGAAGGTGTCGTCGAACGACATCCCGCGCAGGCGCCGGCGCTCGCCGACGCCGATCCCTGTCTTGTCGGGGATCGCCGTCCACCCGGCGGATGTCGCGGAAGTCATCGTCTTCTCGCGTTCGAGAACGGTGCTCATCATGCCTCCGAACCGGCGCCGGAGCGCGAACGGGCGACGATGAGCGACGCCGAGAAGTTGACGATGAGCGTGATGATGAACAGCACGAGGCCCGCCGCCATGAGCGCCGACAGGCCGAAGGCGCTGGCCTCGCCGTACCGGAGGGCGATGAGCGCGGACACGGAGTTGGTGCCTGTCTGCAGGACATGCCAGTTGATCGTGAAGATCGGCGAGATGACGAGATACACCGCGATCGTCTCGCCGAGCGCCCTGCCGAGGCCGAGCATCGTGCCGCCGATCATGCCTCCGCGACCGAACGGGAGCACGACCGTGCGGATCATCCCCCACCGCGTGGACCCGAGCGCGTACGCACCCTCGCGCTCCCCCGGCGGCGCCTGCGTGAACGCCTCTCGCATGACGGAGGTCTGGATCGGGATGACCATCATCCCCACGACGACACCGGCGATGAACGCCGACGAGGTGAACGCACTCGCGTCCGTGAGCGGAGCCCCCGACGGGTCGGTGACGGCGAAGATCGGGATCCACCCGAAGTACGTCGAGATCCAGCGCGACACCGGGATGATCGCCGCCTGGAGGAAGAACAGTCCCCAGAGACCGAAGACGATGCTGGGGACGGCCGCCATGAGATCGACGAGCGAGATGAGCGTCTGACGGAGTCGGCCACGGACCACCTCCGAGAGGAGGAGCGCCGTTCCCACCGAGAGCGGGATGGACACGCACATCGCGACGAGAGCGATCGTCACGGTGCCGAACAGCACCGCCGCGACACCGAACTCGCCCGTCTGCGGCGACCACTCCTCCGTCGTGAGGAACGAGAAGCCCGCGACCGACAGAGCGTCGCTCGCACGAAGAGCGAGGAACAGCCCGACCGCGAGCATGATGCCGACTGTCGCGGTTCCCGCCGCGCGCAGGAACCCTCGAAACCAGACATCCGCAACGGAAGCGCGCGTCGCGAGGGAGCGTGGAGACGCTGTGCCCGTCGCGGCATCCGCGCGCGTCTCGATGACCTCGGTGGATGCATCGGTCATCGCGCGCCTCTCGTCAGAGCGCGTGCGGCCGACTCGACCGTGGCATCCGGAAGCGCTCCCGAGACGACGACGATGGAGTCTCGCGCATCGCGGACGGTCGAGTAGATGCGCGCGGAGATGAGCACGCTCTGCGAGTCCAGCGACCCGATCCACACATACTCGGAGCGCGACGTCAGTTTCAGCGAGCGATACGTGATCTGTCCCGCGTGAGCGCGGATCGCCGTGGCCGCGTCATTCGCGTCTTCGAAGCTTCCGTACGCACGCGTACTGCGAGCCAGCGGCCGGTTGTTCGCCGACGACAGCTGCCAGACGATGAGATCGTCAGCGGACTCTTGACCGAATCGATCGGTTGCCCCTCCAAGGGCTGTCATGCAATGGTCGCGCCACTTGCGGACATGCCGTGATGACGCCAATTGCTTGACGATGATGCGCGGACCCTTCACGCCTCAGACTCGCTCTCCCACAGGCCGGCCCGAGCCGCCAGCATCCAGAAGTTATGCCCGCGTCATGAACGCGGGTCTCGTCGAGCCGCCACGTCGCATGTCTGAAAGATGAACGCGGACTGGACGGGTTCGAGTCACTCACCGTCGGGAGGATTCCCGGGAACCGTCGACGTCGGCTCGGGGGTCGGCTCGGGGGTCGGAGTCGGCTTCGGGGTCGGCTGCACGGGCCCCGCCGAGACGACGATCCGCACGGTCGAGCCGAGGCGATGCGACCCTGTCGCGGGGTCCGTCCCGATCACGACATCGCGCGGGAGGTCCGACGACGTCACGATCGCCAGCTGCGCGTCGAAACCCGCGGAACGCACGACCTCGAGCGCCTGGACGGGGGTGAGGCCCGCCACGGCGGGTACGACGTTCGCCCCCGAAGCGACGGTCAGCGCGACCACGGTGCCCGCCGCGACCTGTTCACCGGGCGCGGGCATGGCGTCGATAACCGTGTCCGGATCCGCCGGCGAGTCGACGTAGCGGATGTCTCCCGCGACGAGCCCACCTGCGTGCAGCGCCGTCAGGAACTCTCCGAGTGCGCCGAGAGAGGGAACGACGACCGTCTGGGCGACGGCCGGCGCGTTCGGTACCGGCGTGCTCGGCGACGGAGCTGGCACGGATGCCGCGGGCGTCGAGGACACCGGCCGCGGCGCTGCGGATTCGGCGGGGATGAGAAGCGGCACGGCGATGACGACGGCCGTCAGGAGCGCTGCCGCAGCGAGCCCCACCCCCCACGCGATGGACTCACGCGGGCGGACTGGCTCGGCATCCGTCGTCGCCGACACCCCCGTCTGTGCTGGCCGCTGTCCTGACTGCGGAGGGCCCCACACCCGAGTGACGGTCGTCGCGTCGACCGACCCGGACGCCACGATCACCGTGTCGAGCGCAGCGCGCATTTCCGCGGCATCCTGAAATCGATCCTCGGGCGACTTCAGCATCGCACGGACGACGACCCGATCGAATGCCCCCGGCACCCCCGGCGCTCGGACGGAGGGCACAGGTGGCGGCGACGAGAGGTGGGCTCGCATGACGGCCGTCCGGTCGGGCGAGTCGTAGGGACGACGACCGGTCACGGCGAAGAAGAGCACAGCCCCGAGCTGATAGAGGTCGCCGCGTCCGTCGATCGGCTCGCCCCTGAGCTGTTCAGGTGAGGCGAAGTGGACGTTGCCGACGACTCCCGTTCGCCCCGCGTGCGACCTGCTCCGCAGAACGTCGCTGCCGACGGCATCCGCGCCCGTCACATCGGCCAGTCCGAAGTCGAGGAGCGTCACGTCGACAAGGGTGTCGCCGTCGAACTCGAGCATCACGTTCGTCGGCGAAACGTCGCGGTGGACGAGCCCAGCGTCGTGGGCTGCGCTCAGGGCGTCGAGGATCCCGCGCCCGAGCTCGACGGCGTGGCGCGTCGAGAGCGGACCGTGGGCGCGCACGTGCTCGGCGAGCGTTGCGCCCGCGATGAGTTCCTCTGCGATCCAGGCGATGACGCTGCCGTCGTCGTGGAACACTCCGACGTCGATCACCTCGACGATCCGCGGATGCCGAAGCTCCCGGGATCGCCGCGCCTCGGCGAGGAACGCGGCACGGATCCCCGCGTCATCCGACAGGTGCGGATGCAGGAGCTTGATCGCGACGGCGCGGTTCTCCGTGCTGTCGAAGGCTCTGAAGACGGATGCCGACCCGCCGGTCCCGAGGAGACCTGCAACTCGAAACCTGTCGGCGATGAGACCGATCGGCGGATCCTGTGGGGGAACGTCGTCTATCACTGACGCCTTCCCACGGAACGTGCCTCGAAGCACCTGACAACGGCGCGCGGCGCGGCAGATGCACTCACCGCGCGCCATCTTCGCCCGTACCGGGAACCGACGCGTGCCCGACGGGTGAGCACTCTGTGACCGGCGTCTGATCGCGAGATGACGGATAGCGCTAGAGTGCGGGCATGACCGAGGTGCTCGCCGAGTGGAAGGACTTCAACGTCGCGATCGTGGGGGCGACGGCGACGCTCGGGGGTCTCGTCATCGTCGCGGCCAGCGTCAACATCGGCGACATCGTCAAGTCGCGCGGACTCACTGCCCGCCTGGGCACGGGGATCGTCATGCTCGTCCTCGCACTCGTCGTCTCGGCGCTCGGGTTGATGCCCGATCTCGATGAGATGTGGTTCGGCGTACTCGTGACTCTGGCCTCGCTCATCGCTCTGGTCTTCCCGGTCCAGACGGCTCGGATCCTCGCGACCGACGACGATCGGCGCGACCGCGCGCGTGGCGTGAAGGCCGCGATCGGGTTCCTTCCCGCCCTGACGTATCTCGCCGCGGGCGTGCTCGGCATCGCCGGGCTTCCGTCAGCCCTCGCCGTCGCGGCGGTGGGAGCCATCCTGGCGATCATCACAGCGCTCGTCGTGTCGTGGGTGGCACTCGTCGAAGTGCTCCGCTGACCCTCGTCGCCCGCGCCGTCGCAGGCCGGACGCACCGCCGCTGAGACCGAGGGCCTCGCCGAAACACACCCGCACACCACCCGGAGTCGGCGAAACCCCCGGTCTCGGCGACACCGGCGGCGGATGCGGCGGGGCTCAGCCGATGGCGCGGCGGCCTTCGAAGGCGCGACCGAGGGTGACCTCGTCGGCGTATTCGAGGTCGCCTCCGACGGGGAGCCCCGATGCCAGGCGCGTGACCGAGATCTCGAGGGTGCGGAGGAGCCTGCTGAGGTAGGTGGCGGTCGCCTCGCCCTCGAGGTTGGGGTTCGTCGCCAGGATGACTTCCTGCACCGTGCCGTCGGCCAGACGCTGCATGAGCTGCGTGATCCGCAGGTCGTCGGGACCGACGCCCGCGATGGGACTGATCGCGCCGCCGAGGACGTGGTAGAGCCCGCGGAACTCGCGGGTTCGCTCGATGGCGGAGACGTCCTTCGCGTCTTCGACGACACAGATCAGGGTCGCATTGCGACGCGGATCGCGACAGATCGAACAGCGCTCCTGCTCGGACACGTTGCCGCAGATGTCGCAGAACCGCACGCGCTCCCGCACCACGCTCAGCAGTTCGGCGAGCCGTGAGACGTCGAAGGACGGCGACTGCAGGATGTGGAACGTGATGCGCTGGGCAGACTTCGGGCCGATGCCGGGAAGCCGACCGAATTCGTCGATCAGGTCTTGGACGATGCCGTCATACATGGGTCAGTTGAACCTCGTGGGCGGGGTGAAAGGCTCGTCGCCGACGTAGCGCGCGCCGAGCATCTGCCGGACGACGGCCTCACCCACACGCTGCACGCCGTTCGTGCGCAACGTCGTCTGGATGCGCGGGGCGACGACCGGCGGCACCGGCGCGTCGGGCGACTCGGGCTCGGGCGCACCGTCGTCGTCATCGTCGTCGGTCGTGCCCGACTCCGACGGCAGCACGTCGCCCTCGCGAGCGGGAGCGATCGTGGCGACACGGGAGTGGCCGAGTGCGGATGCCGCATCTTCGGGCTCGTCGTCGACGGCGAGGGCCGGGAGCGCGGATGGGGCTCCGGGCGTCGTCGGGATCGGCGCGACCGCCCACTCCGTCACGGGCGCGGCCGCCGAGGGGGCACTTCGGGGAGCGGGGGGACGCTGTGACCCCGCGGGTCGTGAGGAGGACGGTGCGACAGACGGCTTCGACGACGGTTGCGGCGGTGCCGGCGGTGCGTCGTCGGGTGGCGGAGGTTCGTCGTCGGGGGGCGGTGGCGGCTCGTCGTCGGTGCGCGAGCCACCGTCTGGTTCGTGCCGCGCAAGGTACTTCACCGTGATCCCGACGACGCTCTGGATGGCGCGCCGCAAGTCTTCGCTGGGTCCCGCGCCGGCGCGGCGTTCCTTGAACTTCGCGACGTCGGCAGCGCTCGAGAAGGTCAGCGTCAGCACATCGTCGGCCAGGTTCGTCACGCGCGCGTTCGACGCGAGGAGCCACGACGTTCGGCTGATGGCCTCCAGTCGACCGAGTACTTCGGGCCAGGCATCCTGCAATCGGCCCGTCGTGACCGGTCCGGTCGGCACCGGCGCCGGCGCTGCTGCGGGCGGGTCGACCACGTCAGAAGAAACCTCGGGCGCCGAGGCGACAGCACTGGGAGGTGTGACGGATGCCGCGAGCCGCGGCTCCGGCGTCGTCGGGACCGCCGGGGCGGCCGTCGGCGCAGTTGGACTGGCCGGCGTAGTGGGAGCGGTCGGGCCCGCCGGGGCGGCTGTCGGCGCAGTGGGAGCGGCCGCCGCAGCGGGAGCCGCGGTCGATACACCGGTGGGGGCCGGCGCGGAAGCCGGGGCGGCGCCCTGAGCGAGCACGCGCGCGACCATGAGTTCGAGCTGAAGGCGGGGCGAGGTCGCACCCGTCATCTCGTCGAGCGCGGAGATGACGATGTCGGCCGTACGAGACAGTCTGGCCGAGCCGAAGGCGTCGGCCTGGCGCGAGAGGTGCGCGATGTCGTCGGCGGAGAGTCCGCGCAGCACCGCGCTTGCGCCTTCGCCGGTGGCGGCGATGACGATGAGGTCACGCAGCCGCTCGAGGAGGTCGTCGACGAACCGGCGCGGATCCTGTCCCGTCTGGATCACGCGGTCGACTGCGGCGAAAGCTGCGGCGGCGTCGCTCGTCGCGAACGCGTCGGCGACCTCGTCGAGCAGTTCGGCGTGCGTGTAGCCGAGCAGCGAGACGGCGCGCGCATAGGCGACTTTCGCGTCGTCGGATCCGGCGATCAACTGGTCGAGGAGCGACAGCGTGTCACGCGGTGACCCGCCGCCCGCGCGCACGACCAGCGGCAGCACTCCCGGCTCGACCTCGACGCCCTCGGTGCGGCAGAGCTCTTCGACGTACGCCAGCATCGCGGCCGGAGGGACGAGTCGGAAGGGGTAGTGGTGGGTCCGCGACCGGATCG
This sequence comes from Microbacterium sp. SLBN-146, assembly GCF_006715145.1. Lineage (NCBI taxonomy): Bacteria > Bacillati > Actinomycetota > Actinomycetes > Micrococcales > Microbacteriaceae > Microbacterium > Microbacterium sp. SLBN-146. The sequence goes on along the minus strand of NZ_VFMR01000001.1, from coordinate 2,073,735 downwards.
TGCCGATGACCTTCTCGGGCTCGGTCGTGGCGAAGATGAACTTGACGTGGTCCGGCGGCTCCTCGACGAGCTTCAGGAGGGCGTTGAACCCCTGCGGCGTCACCATGTGCGCCTCATCGAGGATGAAGATCTTGAACCGGTCGCGCGCGGGCGCGAAGATCGCGCGCTCACGCAGGTCGCGGGCGTCGTCGACACCATTGTGGGATGCCGCATCGATCTCGACCACGTCGAGTGACCCGCCTCCGCCGCGACCGAGTTCGACGCAGCTGTCGCAGGTGCCGCACGGCGTGTCAGTCGGCCCCTGCGCGCAGTTGAGGCAGCGCGCGAGGATCCTCGCCGACGTCGTCTTTCCGCAGCCTCGTGGCCCCGAGAAGAGGTAGGCGTGTCCGACCCGGTCACCACGGAGAGCCGTCATGAGCGGCTCGGTGACCTGCCCCTGACCGATCATCTCGCCGAACGACTCGGGTCGGTAGCGGCGGTAGAGAGCGGCGGTCACCCGCCTAGCCTACGGCGTGACGCCGACATCGGTCCGGGCGTCGTCCCCGTCTGGGGAACGACGCCCGGATGGCACGGAAGGTCAGGCGTCCAGACCGAGGTCGACGTCGGTCGCCATGCCGATGACGGGGATCGTCGACGTGACCGTCGGCACGGAGGCGGACAGGATCGATCCGTCTTCGCGACGGGCTTCGCTGAGTTCCCCCAGCGACGGGCGCCCCGCGATGACGGGCCCCTGTCCCGCCAGCGGCACGATGACCTCATCCCCGTCGCCGACGACGTAGCCGATCCCTCGCACGCTGAATCCGACCGGGGTCTCCCCCGTCGCCCGGATGCTCAGCGATTCGCGCGTCAGCGTCACGTCGAGTCGCGTGCCATGCCAGTGCAGCACGAACTCGAGCGACGGCCACGCTGCGGGAAGCCGCGGGTCGAACGAGAGCTCGCCGAAGTGGTCTCGCATCCCGCCGAAGCCGCACACGAGAGCCGTCCACACTCCGCCGGCCGATGCGACGTGCACGCCGTCCGAGGCGTTGTGGTGGAGGTCGGCGAGGTCGACGAAGATCGACTGACGGAAGTAGTCCAGTGCGAGGTCCTGATAGCCGACCTCCGCCGCGAGGATCGCCTGCACGACCGCCGAGAGGGTCGAGTCGCCCGTCGTGAGCGGGTCGTAGTACTCGAAGTCGGCGAGCTTGTCCTCGGCCGAGAAGTGGTTGCCCTGCAGGAAGAGGGCGAGCACGACATCGGCCTGCTTGAGCACCTGGTAGCGGTAGATGACCAGCGGGTGGAAGTGCAGGAGCAGCGGTCGCTTGTCAGGCGGCGTGTTCTCGAGGTCCCAGATCTCGCGCTCGAGGAACACGTGGTCCTGAGGATGGATGCCGAGCGCCGGGCTGAAGGGGATGTGCATCGCCTCGGCGGCGCGGTCCCATCCGTCGGCCTCATCCTCCTCCAGGCCGAGCCGATCGGCCATGAGCCGGTAGGCCTCGGGGGCGTCCTGCGCCATGTCGCGAACCGTGCGCGCGGCGAAGCGCAGATTGAACCGGGCCATGACGTTCGTGAAGAGGTTGTCGTTGACGACCGTCGTGTATTCGTCGGGTCCCGTGACGCCGTGGATATGGAACGACTCGATCTCCACATCGCCGTCGCTCTGTCGCCAGAATCCGAGCGTCGCCCAGAGCCTCGCCGTCTCCACGGCGATATCGACGCCTTCGCGGTAGAGGAACTCGACGTCGTCGGTCGCCCGGACGTACTTGGCGAGGGCGAAGCTGACGTCGGCGTTGATGTGGTACTGCGCCGTGCCCGCGGCGTAATACGCGGACGCCTCTTCGCCGTTGATCGTGCGCCACGGGAAGAGCGCCCCGGCCTCGTTGAGTTGGTACGCGCGCCGCCGGGCCGCCGGCAGCATGAGGTACCGCATCCGCAGCGCGTTCCGCGCCCAGAGCGGCGTCGTATACGCGAGGAACGGCAGGACGTAGATCTCGGTGTCCCAGAAGTAGTGGCCGCTGTAGCCCGATCCCGTGACGCCCTTCGCCGGGACGCCCTGACCGTCGGCGCGGGCGGCTGCCTGCGCGAGCTGGAAGAGACACCAGCGCGTCGCCTGCTGCAGGTCGTCATGGCCCCCGATCCGCACGTCGGATCGCTCCCAGAACCGGTCGAGCCAGGCGCGCTGAGCCGAGAAGACGGAGTCGACGCCCTCGGCGAGGACGCGATCGATCGTGCGGCGACAGCGGTCGACGAGTTCGCGAGCGGGAACGCCTCGCGACGTGTGGTAGCTCACGAGCTTCGTGATGCGGATCGGAACCCCGGCCTTCGCCTGCACCCGGAAGACGTTCTTGGCGATGTCCGGTTCGATGAGGCGTCGCGCGCTGTACTCGTTCTGGGTCTCGATGACGTGGTCGGCGACGAGAGCGAGTGTCATGCCGGATTCGGTCACGCAGTACGACAGCGCCGACCGTTCCTCGTCCTGCCAGAACTCCTGTGGCTGCAGGATGCGTTCGTGGATCTTGTCGGCTTTCCGCGGATCGAAGCCCTTCTGCTTCGAGGCGTTCGGCGTGCCGCCGTACACGTTCTCGCCGTCCTGACGGTTGATCACCTGACAGCTCACGGTGACGGGCGCATCGGCGTTGAGCACCGTGACCTGCAGCCGCAGCACGGCGAGATGCTTCTCGTCGAACGAGACGAGACGCTCATCCTCGATGAGCACTTCTTTGCCGGACGGAGTCATCCACACGACACGCCGCCGCAGGACGCCGTCGCGCATATCGAGGGAGCGTTCGTACTCGCGGACGTCGGCGACGTCGAGCGAAATGGGCTCGTCGTCGACGTAGACGCGCATGACCTTGGGGTCGGGGGCGTTCACGATCGTCTGGCCGACCTCTGCGAACCCGTAGGCCTGCTCGGCATGCCGAATGGGGAAGGTCTCGTGGAAACCGTTGATGAAGGTGCCGTCCTCATAGGAGTGACGGCCCTCGACATGGTTGCCTCTCAGCCCGAGGTATCCGTTGCCGACGGCGAAGATCGTCTCGGTGACGCCCGCGTCTTCACCCGAGTACGAGCGCTCGACGAGCCGCCACGGGTCGACGGGGAAGCGGTCGCGATCCATCACGGGACGAGCTCCTGGAGATCGGTGACGACGAGGTGCGCCCCCGCGTCGGTGAGGGCGGAGGCACCGACACCGCGGTCGACACCGATGACGAGCGAGAAACCACCGGATGCCGCGGACTCGACGCCGCTGATGGCGTCTTCGATCGCGACGGAGCGCGCAGGCTCGACGCCCAGCATCCGAGCCGCTTCGAGGAAGACGTCGGGCGCCGGCTTCGATGCGAGGTGGTCGCGCTCTGCGATGACGCCGTCCATGACGACGGGGAAGCGGTCGCGGAGTCCCGCGACGCGGAGAACCTCTTCGGCGTTCTTCGAGCTCGACACGACGGCGACGGGGGTCCCTGCGGCTTCGAGGACGTCCAGGAGCGCGAGGGAGCCCGGATAGGCGGCGATGCCGTCGGTCCGCAGCACCCGCTCGAACACGACGTTCTTGCGGTTGCCGATCCCGCACACGGTGTCGGCCTCGACGGGGTCGCTCGGGTCGCCCCATGGAACCTCGACATCGCGCGAACGCAGAAGGCTCGCGACGCCGTCGTAGCGCTTCTTGCCGTCGAGGTAGGCGAAGTAGTCGTCGTCGGTGTAGGCGGGGGTCAACCCCCACGCGGCGAAGAGGTCCTCGAACATGGTTCGCCACGCGTGCATGTGCACCTCGGCGGTGGGTGTCAGCACGCCGTCGAGATCGAAGAGGACGGCGTCGTATGCGGTCAGGTCGGGTGGGGCTGCGGCGGTCACGAGGCCCTTTCGCTCGGAGTTCTGCAGGCGGGCGCGACGCACTTTCGCACCGGTTGTCAGCGTAGTGGCGCGGAGGTGGTCGACCGTACACGCCACGAGTCCGTCAGGAGGGTGAAATCTCCAGTGTCTGGCGGGCGATCTCGAGCTCCTCGTTCGTCGGAACGACGAGGACGGTGATGCGCGATTCGTCGGTCGAAATCACACGGATGCCGCGCTCGCGCGCCGCGTTCCTCGCGGGGTCGATCTCGACGCCCGCGAAGCCGAGAGTCGAGAGGGCTCCGGCCCGGACGTCGGCCGAGTTCTCGCCGACTCCTGCCGTGAAGGAGATGACGTCCGCACCGCCCAACTGCGCGAGATATGCCCCGGCATAGGCGCGGAGGCGGTGCAGGTAGACCTCGAAGGCGAGGGTCGCCGCGGCATCCCCCGACTGCGCACCCTCGACGACGTCGCGCATGTCGGAGACGCCCGCGAGTCCGAGCAGGCCCGAGCGCTTGTTCAGGAGCGTGTCGAGGTCGTCGATCGACATTCCGGCGCGCCTCGCGAGCTGGAAGAGCACGGCGGGGTCGACGTCACCCGATCGGGTTCCCATCACGAGTCCCTCGAGGGGGGTGAGACCCATCGACGTGTCGACGGACCGTCCCCCGTCGATCGCTGTCGCAGATGCCCCGTTGCCGAGGTGGAAGACGATCTGCTTCAGCTCGCCGAGCGGGCGTCCGAGGAAGGCTGCGGCGGCTTCGGACACGAACTTGTGCGATGTGCCGTGGAAGCCGTAGCGGCGGATGCGATACGACTCCGCGAGCTCGCGGTCGATCGCGTACGTGTAGGCAGCGGCGGGGAGCGTCTGGTGGAAGGCGGTGTCGAAGACGGCGACGTGCGGGATCCCGCCGAACGCCGCCTTCGCGGCCCGGATCCCCTGGAGCGCTCCAGGATTGTGGAGCGGTGCGAGCACCGACAGCTCGTCGATGTTGATCTCGACGAGCGGCGTGATGAGAGTGGGCTCGAAGAACCGCGCTCCTCCGTGGACGACCCGGTGACCGACGGCGACCGGGGCGCGCTCCTCGAGCGAGGGCCCGTGTTCGGCGAACGCCTCGAGCATGATGCGGAACCCCGCCGTGTGGTCGGGGATCGGCACCTCGCGCGTGTACGTCGCGTCGAGCATCGTGGGAGCGGCATCCGTCACCGAGTCGATCGCTGCAGCTGTCACGGTGTGCGACGAGCGTCCGGTCTCTTCGCCGATGCGTTCGACGAGGCCCGAAGCGAGCACCGACTCGCTCGCCATGTCGATGAGCTGGTACTTGAACGACGACGATCCGCTGTTGACGACGAGCACGTTGCTCATGCCTGCGACTCCCCCTGCGCCTGGATCGCGGTGATCGCGATGGTGTTGACGATGTCCTCGACGAGGGCGCCCCGCGAGAGGTCGTTGATGGGCTTGTTGAGGCCCTGCAGGACAGGGCCGATCGCGACGGCCCCGGCCGAGCGCTGCACGGCTTTGTAGGTGTTGTTGCCGGTATTGAGGTCGGGGAAGACGAAGACGGTCGCGCGGCCCGCGACCTGCGAACCCGGCATCTTGGCCGCGGCTACCGCGGCGTCGGCCGCGGCGTCGTACTGGATCGGTCCCTCGACGAGGAGCTCGGGTGCGCGCTCGCGCACGAGGGCCGTCGCTCCCCGCACCTTCTCGACGTCGGCGCCGGATCCCGATTCGCCCGTCGAGTACGACAGCATCGCGACGCGCGGCTCGATCCCGAACTGGGATGCCGTCGCGGCCGACGAGATCGCGATGTCGGCCAGCTGCTCCATCGTGGGGTCGGGGACGACGGCGCAGTCGCCGTAGACGAGCACGCGGTCGGCGAGGGCCATGAGGAAGACGGAGGAGACGACGGAGACCCCGGGCTTCGTCTTGATGATCTCGAACGCGGGACGGATCGTGTGCGCCGTCGTGTGCGCGGCCCCCGACACCATGCCGTCGGCGAGACCCAGGTGGACCATGAGCGTCCCGAAGTACGACAGGTCGGTCACCGTGTCGGCGGCCTTCGCGTACGTCACGCCCTTGTGGGCCCGCAGGCGCTCGTACTCGCGTGCGAAGCGGTCGACGTGGACGGCATCGAACGGCGACAGGACCTGCGCGGCACGGAGGTCGATGCCGAGTTCGATCGCGCGGGAGCGCACTTCGATCTCCTCGCCGAGGATCGTGAGGTCGGCGATCCCCCGCGCGAGAACGGTCGCGGCCGCGCGGAGCACGCGGTCGTCGCCTCCCTCGGGCAGCACGATGCGCTTGCGCGCGGCGCGTGCCCGCTCGATGAGGGCGTACTCGAACATGAGCGGTGTGACGACGGTGGGCCGGGCGAGGCCGAGCGATTCGGCGAGCTCGGCGGTGTCGACGCTCTTCTCGAACAGAGCGAGCGCCGTGTCGTAGCGGCGCTGCGAGTCTGCCGCCAGGCGTCCGCGTGTCGACATCACGGCGACGGCCGTCTCGTAGGTGCCGAGATCGGTGGCGATGATCGGCAGCGACGAGTCGAGTCCGTCGATGAGGGTGTCGATCGCCTCGGGAAGGGGAAAGGGGCCGTTGAGCACGACGCCGGCGAGCGACGGGAATGTTCCGGAGGCGTTGGCGAGGAGGGTCGCGAGGAGCACCTCGGTGCGATCCGCGGGGATCACAACGATCGCGCTCTCCTCGAGCCGCGGCAGCACATTGACCATCGACATGCCCGCGACCACGACGGCGAGCACTTCGCGCGTGAGGAGTTCGGGATCGCCCTTGACGAGGTGCCCTTCAACCGAACGCATGACCCCGCGCACCGACGGCGCGACGAGCGAACGGTCCTCGGGAAGCGCCCAGACGGCGACGGGACGATCGGCGTTCGCGCGCAGCGCGAGAGGGAGACCCTCCGTGACGGATTCGAGCGCCTCGACGACCTCGGAGATCGCGTCGGGTGTCACACGGTTGGCGATGATCGCGAGGAGTCCCGCGCGAGCGTGCGCCAGTTCGGGAAGCGCGAGCGAAGCGATCTGGCCGACTTCGGCGGGAGTGCGGGCCGTCGATGTGCCCAACTGCTCCCCCGCACCCGCTCGTCCGCTCAGGACGAGAAGAACGGGTGCCCCGAGGTTCGCGGCGATCCGCGCGTTGTAGCTGAGCTCGGCGGGGCTTCCCACGTCGGTGTAGTCGCTCCCGACGATGACGACGGCGTCGCACTGCGCCTCGACGGCCTTGTACCGCTCGACGATCTTCGCGAGGGACGCCTCGGGATCCTGGCGCACCTCGTCGTAGGTGACACCGATGCACTCGTCGTAGTCGAGGTCGACGCCGTCGTGATCGAGGAGCATCTCCAGGACGTAGTCGCGCTCGATCGTCGACCGTGCGATCGCCCGGAAGACCCCCACACGAGGTGTCGCCCGGCTCAGGGTGTCGAGCACCCCCAGCGCGATCGTCGACTTTCCCGTATGACCTTCTGCGGACGTGATGTAGATGCTCTGCGCCACGGTCCCACCCTACGCGCGACGCCTGTGTCGCGAGGGCCCCGGGGTCGAACGCTCCGGGAAAAGTAAGACTCTCCGCGAACCCGGCAGAGCCTGGTTACCCTTGCTACGTTTCCGTCCTGGGGGAGTTGGCCTGGATGCCGCCTCGCGGAGAGCTGTCGACAAGTCTACCCAACATCCGACGAGGCGATGTCGTCCCAGGGTTCTCCCAGACCCCCACCCCGGAACACCGGGTTACGATCGACGGGTGAGCGCCGGGGCCCCCTCGTCGTTCGACCACCCCCGCGACGGGTGAACCCGAGGAGGTCGCTAGTGACGGATACCGCCATGACGGATGCCGCGCCGGGCTCCCCCGCTCCTCTCACCGCCGAGGGCTTCGCGCGCATCACCGACGGCATCCTCGACTCGGTGTCGACCGTCATCGATGGAAAGCCCGAGGCCGTCCGGTCCGCCCTGGTGTGCCTTCTCGCGGAAGGCCACCTCCTCATCGAAGACGTGCCCGGCGTCGGCAAGACGATGCTCGCACGGGCTCTCGCGGCATCCGTCGATTCGACTGTCCGGCGCATCCAGTTCACCCCCGATCTCCTCCCCGGAGATGTCACGGGCGTGAGCGTGTTCAATCCCGTCGAGCGCGAGTTCGAGTTCAAGGCGGGCGCGATCTTCGCCAACATCGTCATCGCCGACGAGATCAACCGGTCCTCCCCCAAGACGCAGTCGGCTCTTCTCGAAGCGATGGAGGAACGACAGGTCACGGTCGACGGGCGCACGCATTACGTTCCCGAGCCCTTCTTCGTCGTCGCGACGCAGAATCCCCTCGAGATGGAGGGGACCTACGCGCTTCCCGAAGCGCAGCGCGACCGATTCATGATGCGGATCTCGATGGGCTACCCCGACGAGCGGTCCGAAGCGCTCATGCTCCGCCAACGCGAAACCGTCAACCCCCTCGATGCCATCGTTCCCGTCGCGTCGAGCACCGAGGTGTCCGCCTTGATCGCGTGGGCCCGTGCCGTGCACGTCGCGCCCGCCATCGAGGATTACGCCGTCGCGCTCGCCCGGGCGACGCGCGACAACTCCGACCTGCGGCTCGGTGCGAGCCCCCGCGCGACCCTTCAGCTCGTGCGGGCCGCGAAGGTGTGGGCCGCTCTCGACGGACGCGGCTATGTCATCCCCGACGACATCTCCGGACTCCTCGGCCCCGTCTTCGCACACCGCATCATCCCCACGCGGTCGGCAGGCGGAGCACGCGCCCGCAACGTCTCCGACACGATCGCGACGATCCTCGATCGCATCGCGGCGAGCGTGCGGGTGCCGATCGCCGCACGTCAGTGAACTGATCATGAGACGAGCGTGGCCGTTGACCGTTCGCGGGACCGGTGCGCTCGCGCTCGCCATCACATGCTTCGTGCTCGCCCACGAGTTCGGGATCGTCGAGCTTCAGTACTTCGGCATCCTTCTGTCCGCCGTCATCGTCGCCGGCGTCGTGTCCTTGTTCGTCATGCGACGGTCGGCCGCTGTCGTGCGCTGGCTCCACCCCGATGTCGCCTCCGTGGGGCGACAGACCCTCGTCGACGTCCGCGTCGGCATGCGCACGGCCGTCCCGACTCCCGCCGGCACGTGGCACGACGCGCTCCCGGCCGGCCTCGCGGGGCGCGCTGAGGGGCCTTTCCCCGCGCTCGGTTCAGGGCTCCTGGGCGGTGCCCACGGGGGCGCGCGGACGATCGGGTTCTCGTACTCCGTCACGGGGATGCGTCGTGGCATCCATTCGATCGGTCCGCTCTCGGTCCGCGCGACCGATCCGTTCGGGATCGCGCGACGGACGATCGTCTTCGGCGACCGCACAGCCGTCACGGTCGCACCGGCGATCGTCGATCTCCCTCCCCTCGCCGACTTCGCGGGCGAGACGGGCGGCACGCTCCAGACCACGACGAACCAGCTCGGTCAGGGCGCGGACAACCTCGTCGCACGTCCGTACGCGCCCGGCGATTCCATGAGACGCATCCACTGGCGGGCGACGGCCCACCGCGACGAGCTCATGGTCCGGCAAGAGGAGCAGGAGTCGACCCCGGAGGCCACGGTCGTGCTCGACCGCGGCGTGCTGCGCTGGTCTTCCGAGGCCATGACGTCGACGGGATCCGATCCGGGTTTCGAGATGGCGGTGTCGGCGTGCGTTTCCGCCGTCGCCCGCCTCGTGCACGACGGCTATGCGGTCGAAGTGATCGATTCCGACGGCACGGTCATCGCAGACCGGATCGACGGGGGCGATATGCCCGAGATCGAGCACCTCGCCACGCATCTCGCGACCCTCACCGCCCGGCGCGATGACTCGCTGGCTCGACTGAAGCGTCTCTTCGCCGGCGCGGCGACGGGTCCGCTCGTGGTCATCGTCGGCCGGTTCGACCCCGCGGATGCCGAAGCGATCGCACCGGTCGCCCCGCACAGCACGCTTCCGATCCTCCTCGCGATCGGTCCCCGCGGCGACGCACTCGACCGCGCCGCAGACGCCGGATGGCGCGCCTGCGCGCTCGATCCGGAGGGCGACCTCGCCGCGACGTGGGGCGCCGCCGTCGGACGAGGGGTGAGCCGTGTCATCTGACCGCCCCACCGGGACGCGCAGGGGCGACCTGCTCGTCACGCTCGCCGTGCTCGGCGCGCTGCTCGCGGCGCTCCTTCCCGTCCTCCCGATGGTGCGACCGGGGCCCTGGCTCCTCGGGACCGTCATGCTCGCCGGGATTCTCCTCGGCGCCGGCTTCGCCGCGCGGCGACGCGGTCTTCCCGCCGTCGCGGTGTCGCTCATCGAAGCGGTGCTGTGGGTCGTCTTCCTCACGTTCGTGTTCTTCCGCGACTCGGCGCTCCTGTGGGTCGTGCCGTCGTTCGAGACGTTCCGCGAAGTGCCTGCGCTGTTCCAGACGGCACTCGACGAGATCACAGTGGGCGCGGCGCCTCTCGAAGCCACCCCGGCTCTCTCCTTCCTCATCGTCGCGGCGCTCGGCATCCTGACGATCGTCGTCGACCACGTCGTTTTGACGGCACGGATGCCGCTCCTGGCGTCCGTCGGAATCCTCGCCGTCTCGCTCATCCCCGCCATCGCCGTACCCCGCGGGATCGATGTCATGGCGTTCCTCCTCCTCGCCGCTGCGCTCCTGTTCCTGCTGCGGGCCGAGACCCGCTCACGCGAGGATGCACCTGCGCGAGCCGCCGAACGCTCCGCGGGCGTTCCCGCGACCGCCGTCGGGATCGCGGCGATCGCTCTCGTCGTGACCCTCGTCGCGACACCCGCCCTCCCCCAGCCGTTCGCGCGCACAGGCACGGGCCCGGGCGGCGGTCCGGGGATCGACGCGAGCCTTCAGCTCGGCGACGACCTGCGGCGTCCCGAACCCGTCGAGGTCCTTCGCGTGCGCTCGAGCCAGACCGACGCCCCTTACCTGCGCGCGACGACCCTCTCGCGTTTCGATGGTGCCGTGTGGCTCCCCGACCGCGTCCGCACGGTGCCACTCGACAGCGAATTCGGCCTGGGGGCGTTGGGGATCGCCGAAGACATCCGCATGGTCGACACGACGACGAACGTCGATGTCGTCGATCTCGCGTCGGTGTGGGCGCCGATCCCCTATCCCGCCGTCGAGGTGAGCGGCCTCGACGGGCGGTGGGCGGCGGTCCCTTACAACCGGACCGTCGTCTCGCAGTCGGGGTCGACGCAAGGGCAAAGCTACGAAGTCGTCGCGAGCGTTCCCCGCCCGACGCTCGAGCAGATCCGCGCGACCCAGGCCGATGCCGCGGACATCTTCGACGACGCGAAGTCGCTGCCCGCCGAGGTTCCGTCCATCGTCGCGGAGCTCGCCGCTGAGGTCACGGCCGAGACGACGAACGACTACGACGCGCTCATCGCGATGCAACGGTGGTTCCGCGGGGGCGAGTTCCGCTATTCGCTCGATGCGCCGGTCGAAGACGGATTCGACGGCACGGGTGCCGAGGCGGTCGCCGAGTTCCTCGAGGTGCGAGAGGGCTACTGCATCCACTTCGCCTCGGCCTTCGCCCTGATGGCCCGCACGCTCGGCATGCCGACCCGCATCGTCGTCGGCTACCTCCCGGGCGTCGCGACGCAGGAACGCATCGGCGACCAGCTCGTCTACTCCGTCTCCAGCTCTCTTCTGCACGCGTGGCCCGAGGTGTACTTCCAGAGTGTCGGGTGGATCGGGTTCGAGCCGACAGCCGGTCTCGGAACGCCGACGGCGTTCGCCCCCGCTGCCGTCACCCCGAATCCCGTCACCGAGAGCGACGACGCGGCGCCGCAGCCGTCGGCGAGCGCGTCGCCCAGCCCGTCGGCGAGCACCAACCTCCTGGACCCGCGCGACGACGCCGCAGCGGGTGGCACCGTCACCACCGCCAACCCGCTCCCGGCCGTGGGCGTCGTGCTGGCGATTCTGCTGTTGCTCTCGCTGCCCGGACTCCTGCGCGTCATCCGTCGTCGTCAGCTTCTTGCGGCATCCCGTGCCGGCGACTCCGCCGCGGCCTGGACGACGGTGCAGGATGCCGCGATCGACGTGGGCATCGCGGTTCCCGGGGCCGAGTCTCCCCGGGCCTTCGCCGAGCGTCTCGTGCTCGAGCACGGTGTGCCCCCGGATGCCATGGACACCCTCGTCGCCGCAATCGAACGAGCGAGCTACGCGCCCCCGCGGGTGGCGGAGTTCTGGCACGGCGACGACGTGACGGATGCCGCGATCGCCGTGCGTGCCTCGCTGCGCGATTCCGCACCGCCCGCGCGCCGGATCCTCGCCGTCCTGGCACCGCGCTCGCTCGTCGTCCGACCCGGAAGCGTCTACGCGGCAGGGGCACGCGCCCGCGTCGGGTAGGATTGCCCGTGGTCCTCCGGGACCCTGGAGGATTCGCCTAGTGGCCTATGGCGCACGCTTGGAAAGCGTGTTGAGTGAAAGCTCTCAGGGGTTCGAATCCCCTATCCTCCGCCACATGATGTCCCGCCGCATGCGCGGCGACAGGTTCCGGCCGCGGCGACTCAGTTCGTTGGCGCCACGGCAGCGACCTGGAGGCCCGGGCCACTCGCTTGCGGTCGGAGGTCGAGGCGCCGCAGCAGCTGCGCATTGACGGCCACGATGACGGTCGACAGGGACATGAGGATGGCCCCGACCGACATAGGCAGCACGAACCCGAGCGGGGCCAGCACTCCCGCGGCGAGGGGAACGGAGATCAGGTTGTATCCGGCCGCCCACCAGAGGTTCTGCGTCATCTTTCGGTAGCTGGCTCGAGAGAGCTCGATCAACGAGAGGACGGAACGGGGGTCATCGCTGGCGAGGATCACGCCCGCCGAGGCGATCGCGACGTCGGTTCCGGCGCCGATCGCGATGCCGACGTCGGCCTGCGCGAGCGCGGGCGCGTCGTTGACCCCGTCTCCGACCATCGCAACACGGTGACCTTCCTGCTGCAGTTCGGCCACCTTCGCGGACTTGTCCTCTGGTCGCACGCCGGCGAAGACACGATCGACGCCGATATCGCGAGCTACCGCTTCCGCGACCGCTTCCGCGTCGCCGGTGATCATGACGACCTGGATGCCGAGGGCATGCAATGCGTCGATGGCTTGCCTCGACTCTGGGCGAACCTCGTCGGCGAGCTTCAGCCCGCCGATCACGACTCCGTCACGTACGACGTGGAGGATGATTGCGCCTTCTTGCGCCCACCCCGACGCAGCAGGAACAGCGTCGAGGCTCAGCTCCTCCAAGAGCCGCGGCCCGCCGACCCGGACCCGGCGACCCTCCACGGTGGCGCCGACGCCCACCGCCGGCGATGAGGTGAAGCCGCGCGCGGTCAAGATCGAGAGTTTCCGATCGGCCGCCGCGCGCAGGATCGCCCGCGCCAGCGGGTGCTCGCTGTCGGCCTCAGCCGCAGCGGCCAGCGACAGCACCTCCGCTGCTTTCAGGTCGCCTACCGGCTCCACAGCTGTGACGGTCGGTTCACCCTTGGTGAGGGTACCCGTCTTGTCGAACAGCACCGTGTCGATGGTGCGCATGCTTTCGAGCGCCAGGCGGTCTTTGATGAGCACGCCGCCACGGGCAGCCCGTTCGGTCGCGATCGCGACGACGAGCGGGATCGCGAGACCGAGCGCGTGCGGGCAGGCGATGACGAGGACAGTGATGGTACGTGTGACGGCGGCATCGGGGTTTCCGAGCAGCGTCCAGACGAGCGCCGTGAGAGCAGCCGCACCGAGCGCGAACCAGAACAGCCAACCGGCGGCGCGGTCCGCGATCCGCTGGGCGCGCGACGTCGAGTTCTGTGCTTCGGTGACGAGACGCTGGATGCCGGCGAGCGTCGTCTCTGCGCCGGTCGCGGTGATCTCGATGCGAAGTCCGGAGTCCGTAGCGACCGTCCCCGCGATGACCGCGTCGCCGATGGTTCGAGCCACGGCGCGGGACTCACCGGTGACCATCGACTCGTCCATGTCGGCGCGTCCGTCGATGATCCTGCCGTCGGCGGGAACGCTGCCGCCGGGTCGGACCACGATGACATCACCCACCCGCAGATCGGAAGGCGCTACCGTCACGATCTGGTCACCCTCGACCCTCTCCGCCTCGTCAGGCAAAAGGGCCGCAAGCGAGTCCAGCGCGGACGTGGTCCGGGCAAGCGACCTCATCTCGATCCAGTGGCCCAGGAGCATGATCACGATCAGGAGGGCCAGCTCCCACCAGAACTCGAGCTCATGGTCCAGCACTCCCAGGCTCGCACCCCACGACGCGAGGAACGCGACCGTGATGGCGAGGCCGATGAGCAGCATCATGCCGGGCTTGCGCATCCGCAGTTCGCCGATCGCCCCCGTGAGGAAGGGCCACCCGCCCCAGAAGTACATGACGGTCCCGAGGACGGGCGCGATCAGATTCGCGCCCGTCACCGCCGGGAGGGAGTAGCCGACCAGCATGGCGAACATGCTCGAGAACCCGACGACCGGGATAGCGAGGAGCAGGTTGATCCAGAACAGGCGCCGGAACTGTCCGACGTGATCCGCGCCGTGGGCGGAATGCCCGCCGTGGTCGCCGTGGTCGCTTCTGTGGGCCGCAGATGCCCCGTGCTCGGTGTGACGCATCGCGCTGTCGTGCGCCGCGTGTGAATCGGTCATGGCTTGCCCTCCAGCTCGGTTCGAGGCTGCTTTCAAGCGAAACCCGATACCCCTTGGGGGTATTCCCTTCTCATGGTCAGAGCTGAGCGAGGAGCTCTGACATGGTCGCGATCTCCGCGGTCTGCGACGTGACGATCCGCTCAGCGAGGGCGAGGACCTCGGGGCTCGCCCCGTCATCCAGTTCCTCCTCCGCCATCTCGATCGCTCCCTCGTGGTGCTCGATCATCTGCTCGAGGAACAGACGAGCCGCCTCCGTCCCCTCGGCAGCCTCGAGGGCGGCCATGTCGTCTTCCGACATCATCCCGTCGCCGTGGCCCATCTCACCCATCCCGCCGGAGGACGGCATCCCCCAGCCGTCAAGCCAACTTTCCATCAGCTCGATCTCGGGCCCCTGAGCATCCTTGATCTGCTGGGCGAGATCGAGGATGCTCTCGTCCACATCGGCCTTCCCGAGAATGATGTCGCTCATCTCGATCCCCTGCTCATGGTGCGGGATCATCATCATCACGAACATCGAGTCGGCGACGTTGAACTCCGCCTGCCCGCGCGCAGAGGAGGACGTCGGCGCGCCGCCTCCGTGGTTCATTCCCGGCATCCCCGGGCCGCCGTCGTCGGCGGTACTGCACCCGGCGAGCGCGATGACGAGCGCGACGGGGGCGGCCGCCAACGCGGCCGTACGAGACTTCTTCATTGCAGTTGTGTCCTTTTCATCAGATCGTCGAATGTGCCCGAGTTGCGGGCGAAGCGGGACCCGGCTCGGTCGCCGGAGTGCCGCACATCACGTACGACTGATCGACAGAACGATGAGCGAAGGAGGTCGGGGCAACAGCGTTCCGAGCGCATGGAGGAACTGAATCAGGACGCTCGGTCCGCGCTCGCGGATCAGCAGCGCGGCGGGACGGTGCACCAACAGCAGCGTTACGAGAAGCCCGAGCACGCAAGCCATGACCATCGCATGATGGGGGCCGTTCTCGTTGCAGCTCTCGCAGGCGGTGGCGGCGTCGTCGCCCATCGGCAACGACGAGTCGTGCAGGTGATCAGGATGCGGAGCCGTTATACCCGTCGAGCTCGCGTGACCCGGCACACCGGCGTGTGCGGTCGCGATCGTGTGCATACTCAGCAGTCCGACGATCACGAGCCCGGCGAACAGCGCAGCGATAAACCACAGCGGCGAGCGCGAGGACTGCTGTGTTCTGTCGAGCGGCACTTTACGAATCATGCTGATGGTCAGCTTACCCCCTAGGGGTATGCGTCGGAAGGCCTCAGGACCCTCGATGCGGCAGCTCCTCCGCGACGACGCCGACGTCTCGCTGACCAGGCCGGGGTACTGACGTCAGAGCTTGGCGTAGCGGGCTCGGGCGAAGCAGAAGAGTCCGTACAGAATGAGCCCCGCACCGACCACCCACAGGATGAATGCGCCGAACGGGAGCTCGGCGAGAGAGCGCAGCGCGGCATCCAGCCCGCCGGCCACTTCGGGGTCATGCGTGACGGCGGCGACGACGAACAGCACGCCGGCCACCGCTACGGCGATGCCCTTCGCGACGTAGCCCGCGACGCCGAACGCGACGATGCCCTTCCCGACCGCACCGGAGGGGAGCGCGAGGTGCTTCGTGAACGCCTGCATCACTCCGCGCACGATGAACGCCACTCCGATCGCCGCCACGACGAGGCCGACCAGCACGAGCAGGAACACTCCCGCCGGTGCCGAGAGAAGGCGCGCGCTGAACGACTGGGAGGACTGCGACGACTCGGACTGTCCGCCGAGCGCGTACACGAGGGCCGTTCCGGCGATCGCGAGATACGCCACGGCCGTGCCGGCGAACTTCGCCCGATGGGCCCACTTCTTCTTGGCATCCGGATCGCGTTCCACGACCGCCTCGACGATCTGCCAGACCGCGAGGGCGAACAGTCCGACCACGATGATCCAGAGCAGGATGACACCGAGAGGCGACTGCTGGATGCCCTCCATCGCGCCGCTCTGGTCGGCTTGACCGCCACCACCCGTCGCGAGAGAGATGGCGATGACCCCGATGAGGACGTGGAGGATGCCGAGCACGACGTAGCCGACGCGAGCGAGCGCCCGGAAGAGCGAGGAGCTCTGCGCGGAACGCGCCGTCGATGCAACCGAGCTCGGGGTCATGAGAGAGCCCACCGTTCAGTCATCTTTCCCTCTTCCCTTTCCACCTTTGCCACTGTCGCCCTTGTCCTCTTTCGGCCCCTTGTCTTCCTTGGGCGCCTTGTTCTCCGTGCCCTCATCCGGTCCGCCATTCCCCGCGTTCTCGACGGGAGTCGGCGCGGGCTCGGTGTGCCCGACGACCGCAGCGGGTTCGGAGTTCTCGGGCGCGGGGATCTCTGCCGATCTGCTCTCGAGGTCCGCACGCACGAGAAGGACCGCCTGCGCGATGAGGTCCGCACGCTCGGCGCTGAGCTCTCCCGAGGCGAGAGCCGCTGCAGTTTCGGATTCGAGCGCTGCGAGATCATCGAGCGCCGCTGCGGGATCTCCTGCAGCCGCGTCCTCCGCGATCGCGACCACCCGCGTCTGCAGGAGAGCTGCCGTCTGAGCGGCGATGTCCGGAGTCGAGGCCGCACATCCGACCAGGGTGAGCGACGCGGCCACCAGCACAGCGGCCGCTCTGAGTCGACGAACGCGCATCATGGCGACACCGAATCCATCAGCTGTTCCAGATGCGACCCCAGCGGCTCATCCACTGCGGGGAGCGCCGGTGGGAGCGCGGGCTCCTCACCCGGAAGCAGTGCGGCCACCCCGAAGAGGACGGCACCCACACCGACCAGGGCGACCAGCGCGACCGTCCACCTGGTGACCGCCCTCCGCCGGTTTCCCGCGCGAAGCTCGGACTCGGACTCGGAGGGCGAGCCGATGACGTCGGAGAGCACCAGCGTCGACGGATCGGCATCGCGGGTGTCTGGAAGCACGGGCACGGGATCCGCGACCGTATCGTCGAGAGGAGCAGCCGCGGGACGGATGCCGAACTCAGCGACCCGGACCACGACATCGAGCGCCGAAGGCCGGTGCGCAGGATCCCGGGCGGTCATGTCCGTCAATACCGCACCCCACTCCGTGCCCAACGACGCGGGAACGACGGGGTCGCCGGCGAGGCGAGCGAGTGCCGCTTCCGTTCCACTCTCCTGAGCGAAAGCGCGCCGACCCGTGAGGGTTTCGATGAGGACGAGGCCGAGAGAATAGATATCGGATGCCGGACCGGGCGAGGCTCCCGTCACCTGCTCGGGGCTCAGATACGCGGCGGTCCCGATGACCGTGCCGGGCACAGTGAGCCGGGTCGAGTCGAGCAGGTACGCGATTCCGAAGTCGGCGAGCTTCGCGTGGAACTGTTCGCCGGGAACGGACGACGGACGAAGCAGCACGTTCGACGGCTTGACGTCTCGATGGACGATGCCGGCGCGATGGACGACGTGCAGAGCCTCGGCGAGGTCCCGCGCGATGCGCGCCACCGTTCTCGCGGGAAGCGGCCCGGCGGTGAGGACGGACTGCAGAGTCGGTCCATCCACGTACTCCATCACCAAGTAGCGCGGCGCATGCTCTGCGACGTGGGCGTCGAAAAGGGTGACGAGCGCCGGATGGTTGAGGCTCGCGAGAAGCTGCGACTCCGACGCCGTCCGGGCCTTGTCCTCCATCCCGTCACGGAAGATCTTCAGTGCGACGGAGCGATCGAGCACCGTGTCCTTCGCGAGGTAGACGACGCCCATGCCTCCCTCGCCCAGCACCGAGTCGAGGTGATAGCGGTCACCCACCACCGTCCCCTGCATCCCTGCGGGGAATGGTGTGGTCTTCGCCGGGTCAGGCGATCGGGTCATCGTCACGGACGCTGCGACGCGTGACCCGCTCCCCCGTTGCAGGGTCGACGGAGGTGCGTGCCACCGACTCCGTCCGCCGACGACGCAGCATCATGAGAAGACTGATGAGGAAGACGACGACGCCCGCGCCCATCAGGATGTAGCCGATCAGGTCGAGGTCCACGTAGCCGCCCGTATCGATGTTGACGGCGAAGACGAGGATGGCTCCGATGACGAAAAGCGCGATGCCGCTTCCGATTCCCATGACGTAGACCTCTCTGCGGGCTGCGATCGCGGCCCTCCGACAGGCAACCATAGACTCAACGCGCACTGACTCAATATCCGTAGACATAACGCCTCCGGCCTGGTATGCATGGGTCGATGACTGACCTCGAACGACGGGTGGGGATCTTCGCCGCCCTCGCTGATCAGACTCGGCTGCGCATCGTCGATCTGCTGACGATGGGCGATCTGTCGTCGTCCGAGATCGCCGCGGCCCTCGACCTCCGATCCAACCTGGTCGCCCATCACCTCCGTACTCTCGAGGCGGCGGAGATCATCGCCCGCACGCGTTCGGAGTTCGACCGCCGTCGAAGCTATGTGGGCCTGCGGCCCGAGATCTTCGAGACCCTCGCGCCCGCGAGCGTCTCGGCGCCCGATCGCGTCCTCTTCGTCTGCACGGCGAACTCCGCCCGGTCGCAGCTGGCGGAGGTGATCTGGCGTGATGCCAGCGCCGTGCCCGCGGCCTCGGCCGGCACGCTGCCCGCGGGTGCGATCAATCCGGGTGCTGCCGCGAGCGCCTCGCGGCATGGCCTCGACCTCGACACCTCACGGCGCCCACGGCACATCGACGACGTGAAGGCCGACGGTGATCTCATCATCACGGTGTGCGACGACGCCCACGAACGCCTCCGTGACGGCGACGATCTGCACTGGTCCATCGCCGACCCCGCCGTCGAGGGCACCGCGGCCGCTTTCGACGCCGCGTTCGAAGCACTGCGGGAGCGGATCCGCGTGTTCTCGTCCCGCCTGTCCGCCGCATAGGGCGGCGCGCCACACAGTCCGCAACCGCGTCGACCGGCGAACCGATTGCCCCGCGCACTCGCCGGGTATTGAATGTGAGCGTTCAGGCCCGCGCCTCCCTTCGTCGAAAGCCGATGCCATGAAGAAGTGGTCCGTCCTCATCACTCTGGGATGCGCGCAGTTCGTCATGGTGCTCGATGGCACCGTGATGAACGTCTCGATCGGTGCCGTCGTCAAGGATCTCGACAGCTCGGTCGCGGCGATGCAGTCCGCCATCACCTTCTACACACTGACGATGGCGTCGCTCATGCTGCTGGGCGCGAAGCTCGGCGATGTCTGGGGCCGGCGTCGAGCACTCATCATCGGATCGATCGTCTATGCCGCCGGGTCGCTCTTGACAGCGCTCGCCCCGAACATGACGGTTCTCTTCCTCGGCTGGTCGATCATCGAAGGTCTCGGCGCGGTGCTCGTGATCCCGGCGATCGCGGCGCTGATCGCCGACAACTATGAGGGATCCGATCGAATCACGGCCTTCGCGATGATCGGGGCCCTGTCGGGAGCAGCCGTGGCCGCAGGTCCGCTGATCGGCGGCTTCGTCACGACGTACTTCAGCTGGCGCTACGTCTTCATCGCCGAGGTGGTCATCATGGCGGCGGTTGTCTTCTTCGCCCGACACATCTCCGACTCCGCGGAGCGGCGTCCCATCCGCATCGATCTGCTGAGCGTGCTGCTCTCGGCAGCAGGACTGCTCCTCATCGTGTTCGGGATGCTGCAGAGCAAGGTGTGGGGCTGGATCAAGCCTCTCTCCTCGCCTGAGATCAACGGCGTCGCGATCGCCCCGTTGGGGATCTCTCTCACTGCATGGTTCATCGTCATCGGCATCGCTGTCGTCGCGCTCTTCTTCCGTCGCCAGCGTCACCTCATCGCGCACGAGAAGGAACCGCTCGTCCACGTGTCGCTGCTCTCGATCCGGCAGTTGCGGAGCGGTCTCGCGGTACTCGGCGCCCAGTACGCGACGACGGCGGGACTCTTCTTCATGGTGCCCGTCTACCTGCAGATGGCACTCGGGCTGGATGCTCTCGAGACCGGCATCCGGATCTTCCCGCTCTCCGTCTCGCTCATCCTCCTGTCGATCGTGGGAACACGGCTGTCGAAAGTGTGGTCGCCCCGGCGGATCGTCCGCGTAGGCCAGTGGATCCTTGTCGCGAGCGCTCTCATCCTGCTGTCCGCCATCGATCCGAAGCTCTCGAGCTGGATTTTCGGGACGGGCATGTTCTTCGCCGGCGCCGGGTTGGGACTGCTCGCATCACAACTCGGCAACGTGAACATGTCGGCGGTGACCGAGAAGGACACGAGCGAGGTAGGCGGACTGCAGGGCGTGTTCCAGAACCTCGGATCGTCGCTCGGGACGGCCCTCGTCGGCTCGATCCTCATCGGAGCGCTCGCGACGTCGTTCGCCGCCGGCGTGGCCGGGAGCGATCTCCCTTCGGAGGTGCAGCAGACCATCTCGGAGCGCACGTCGGGCGGGGTCGAGATCGTTCCGGCCGCGAGCGTCGACAAGATCGGGACGGATGCGGGACTCGACGCCGCCGATGCGCAGACCCTCTCGCAGCTCTACGCCGACGCGCAGTTGTCGTCGCTGCGGATCGCCTTCTTCGCACTCGTGCTCATCGCGCTCTTCTCGCTGTTCTTCTCGCGCGGCATACCGAATGAGGTCGTGGGCAAACCCGCGGTCGCGACGAGGCCTCGAGAGTCGACGTAGCAGGCGATTCAGGAAAAGAAGAAGCCCCGACCGTTACCACGCGGCCGGGGCGAGACGAATGAGAGTTCGCCTATCACTGTCAAGCCTACCGGACTTCTCCGCACCCGGCGGCCGCCGACCGGATCGGACCGCGATAGTAGGGTGCGGATCAGCGGGCGCGAGCAGGCTGGAGGTCGAAGGGGGAACCGTGATCGCAGAGCTCAATCGCCTCGTCGAGTATGTCGAGGATCACCTCACGGAGGAGATCGACATCGCAGGCTTGGCATCGACGCTCGGCACGACGGAGTACCACCTGCGCCGCATGTTCTCGTCGCTCGCCGGACTACCGCTGTCGGAGTACGTCCGCCGGCGACGAATGTCCGTCGCGGTGGCAGATGTCCTCGGTGACGGTGAGCTGCTATCGATCGCCGTGACGTACGGCTACGGATCGACCGAGGCGTTCGGTCGCGCGTTCCGGTCCGTGCACGGTGTCGGTCCCGGCGATGTGCGCCGAAACGGTGGCCCCCTTCAGACGCAACCGACGCTCAGGTTCCGCCTGACTGTAGAAGGGAACATCACCATGGACACCCGCATCATCGACCGTCCCGCCTTCCGCCTCATCGGCCACACTGCGCGTGTGCCGCTCATCCACGAGGGCACCAACCCTCACATCCAGTCCTTCATCACTTCCCTGCCGGCGACCGAGCACGCCCGCTTGAAGGAGCTGAGCAGCGCAGAACCGTCCGGCCCCCTGCAGGTGAGCGCCGACGTCGATCCCGATTATGCGGAGGGCACCGAACTGACCTACCTCCACGGCGTCGCCGTCGCCGACGCGACGCCCGTGCCAGCGGATCTCGAGGCGATCGACGTTGCCGCCGGGACGTGGGCGGTGTTCCTCTCGCAGGGGGAGTATCCCGCGTCGCTCCAGTCGACGTGGGCCGCGACAGCGACGGACTGGTTCCCCTCGAATCCCTGGAGGCTCCGCCCGGGCCCCTCGATCGTCGCCGTCCTCGATCGCGCGGACGACTTTGCGACCGCGACCACCGAGCTGTGGCTGCCGATCGAACGCGCCTGAGGTTGTCAGACGTTCGCTTTGACCGCGAGCGGCCGAACTCCCGATGCGGACAGGGCAAGCGCCCAGGGCCCTGCCCCGAGCTTGATGATCTCCCGCCGAAGCCGTTCCTCATAGCGTTCGAACAGGTCCAGCTGGTCCTGCGGCCCGAGGTCTTGCTTGGCACCGATTCATACCGAACGGATGCCGTTTTCCCGGTATGCAAGCAACTCGGCGGGTCGTGTCCTGATACGCCGATCACGAGTGAGCACGATGTACCCGCGCACACCGATCACGTTCATCCAGTCCAAATCGAGCGTGCCCAGAGGGACCTCGGGAAGACTCTCATGACCGGGGTAGACGACGTCGTCGCGTCCTTTCCGCCGTAAGAGTTTGCCGAGACCGAGCGCGTTCTCGTCGGTGAAGTACACCGGCGCGAACCCGCGGGCCATCAGGCCGCGTTCTCTGAACTCGCGATCATTTCGAACCGAATCGCCGAATCGACTTCTCCCGGATCGAGGTCGTAGAGGTCAGCCAACTCTTCCCGTGATGTTCCCGCACGAAACGCCTCTGCAAGCGCATCTGTACGCACATTTCGGACTGCAGGCTGGCCGAACGCGCGCTCAGGATCCATCGAGACCTGCGGGGTCCGGGGGCTGGGGCTCAACCTTGCAACCACGCCGCCCTCGTACCTCGCAGTGTCGTTGAAGCGTTGCATCGCTTCAGTAAGGATGGTCTGTCCATTTCGGACGACCACGAACTGCAAGGGACGGTCGACACCTACTTCTTCCTGAACGGCTCGAACCAGTTCGCGGCCGTCCACTTCGAGGAAGGGCTGGGCGTGCGCGAGAGGATAACGACCGAATTCATCGCGGAGCCTCACAATCGCCGGCCGAAGCCGCTGCACAGGAACGTGCTTGCTACGAAACTCGGCGAGCAATCGAGCCTCGACCATCTCTCCCCAGGTGACGACCTCCTGGCCGGTCGGACTCTCGCGCAGAACGGGGTCGTAGTAGCGACCAGACCGCTGGTAGCCATCCAGCCATCGGCGTGCGGTCCCCGTGTGCAGCCCGACCAGTCGGTCCACGTCCGCGTAGGAGTAGATCGCCCGATCGAGTAACGCTGTCGTCATGTCGTCCATGATGGCACCCCGCCTCGACATTGCGCCGACGGCGACCCGAGTCAGTGACAACGGCCTTGGTGGTCGCCGGTCAAGTTGTCAGACGACTCCGGTTGCTCCGAGCAGGAGGCCGATGCCGTAGGTCGCGACGAGAGCTGCGGCTCCGCCGATCGCGATGCGCAAGATCGCCTTCGGCTTGGAGCTGCCGCCGATCCACGCCGAGATCCAGCCCGTCAGCACGAGCGCGACGAGAACAGACACGAAGGTGACGGGCACTCTCCACGCCTCGGGCGGAAGCAGGATGGCGAGCATGGGAAGGATCGCCCCGACGGTGAAGGCGAGAGCGGACGCACCGGCGGCATGCCACGGGCTGACGACATCGCCCTCGTCGATATTGAGCTCCGCGGACAGGTGAGCTGCGACGGCGTCGTGCGCCGTCAGTTCGACCGCGACTTGGCGGGCCGTTTGGGGCGTGAGGCCCTTCGCCTCGTACAGTCCGGCGAGCTCCTCGAGCTCCTGCTCGGGCATCTCTGCCAGTTCGCGCTTCTCTTTCGCGATGAGCGCACGTTCGCTATCGCTCTGGCTGCTGACCGACACGTATTCGCCGAGGGCCATCGAGATCGCGCCACCGACGAGACCCGCGATGCCCGCCGTCAGGATCGGGGCGATGTCGCTCGTCGCGCCCGCCACACCGACAACGATCGCCGCGACGGACACGATGCCGTCGTTCGCTCCCAGCACCCCCGCGCGCAGCCAGTTGAGGCGCTGAGCAAGCCCCTGCTGGTGAGGCTCGTCGGGATGCGACGAGGGAACGCGCGCCTGCTCCGAAGCCATGGACACACCCAACCACGAGAGGGCGGACGAACGCTACGTACACCTCGTGCCGCAGTGTCAGAGGTGATGCGGAAGATGAATTCGCCGGCCGACAACCGCACTGATTTCGCCTGCGCCGGATGCCGGCCTCGCTCGTTGCGCCGTACCGTCCTCTTGCTTTCACCGGATCTCACGACCCGGGCGCGGAGCGCATACCCGACTACCTGGAGGACCGCAGCCATGAATACCCCCCCCCCCCCCCCCCCCCGCTGAAGGGGTAGGCCTCAATCGCAGGCAGGTCCTCACCGCCGCAGCCCTCGCCACCCCCGCCATCGTCCTCACCACCGCCGTACCCGCCCACGCCACCTCCGCCAACTCCACGCTGCTCCTCACCCAGACAGCGACCGGCATCTCCCCCGGCCTCCCTATCACCGCGACCGCGACAGTCCTTGACTCGCACGGCAATCCCTGGCCCGGTCAGACGGTGTCATTCACCAGCGACACCCCCGGCTCGCTGAGCTTCAGTCCCAGCACCGGCGTGACCAACTCGGCCGGACAGATCAGTACGACGATCACAGCGACCGGCACCACCGCCGCGACCGCGACAATCTCCGCCATCTCGGGCCCGCTCACGAACACGAGCATGCTCGACATCCTGCCCATCACCGCCACGATCGCGGTCGGCGTGGGACCTCGCGCAATTGAGATCAGCCCCGACGGCACGTTCGCCTTCGTGAGCAGCAATGCTGCGGGGAATGTATCGCGGATCAGCACCATCACGAACACCGTGACAGCCACGATCACGACGGCCCCGAACCCCGACGGCATCTCCTTCGCTCCCGACGGATCGTATGCGTACGTGACCCACGACTACAACGGCGGGGTGAAGCGGGTCAACACGTCGACGAACACCGTGACCGCAACCGTGCCGGTGACAGGTGCGCGCAGTGTGGCGATCAGCCCGGACGGCACGTACGCCTTCGTCGGAGATGACGTCGGAGTTCAGCGGATCAGCACGGCGACGAATGCCCTGACGGCCAGCGTTCCCTCAACCGGTGGAGCTGCCATTCTCGGGATCGAGTTCAGCCCCGATGGCAGCGCCGTGTGGGCATCGCGCTGGTCAGGGGCCAACGTCGTCCGAATCAACACCGCAAGCAATGCGGTCACACATTCGATCAGCGTTCC
The DNA here is from genome assembly GCF_006715145.1 of Microbacterium sp. SLBN-146. Lineage (NCBI taxonomy): Bacteria > Bacillati > Actinomycetota > Actinomycetes > Micrococcales > Microbacteriaceae > Microbacterium > Microbacterium sp. SLBN-146. The sequence continues at coordinate 2,048,570 of NZ_VFMR01000001.1, read as the reverse complement.
GGCCAATCCCCACCAGATGACGATGTCGCCCGATGGAAGCACGCTGTACGTTGCAAGCTATAGCGACACCAATCAGGCGCGAGTGAACACCGCAACACGCGTGCCGACCAACTGGGCAGTGATTCCCGGTGGTGGTGGCTCCCAGGGCACGGCGATTACCCCTGATGGCGCCTATGTCTACATGAGCGCGTACAACACCAATCGCATTTTGCGCGTCTCCACCGCGACGGGAGCGGTGACAGCCGCCATTCAGCTCAGTGACACGCCGGCGCAACTGGCGATGAGCCCAGACGGCAAGTTCCTTCTGGTCTGCCGCAGCGGGAACACCGTTTCTCGCATTCAGCTGAAGCCCTGACCCGCTGTTCTCGGTTCGCGGCATCGTCCCCGCGAACCGAGAACCGGCATGTGCCCCCGGGCACACCTGAGGACAACCGTCCTCGAACCTGCTCACCACCGGCCCCCACGGGAATGGCTGTCCCCCAGGCCCCGACGAGCAGCGGGTGTGGGTGAGAGAGGGGTCTCTCACCCACACCCAACCACACCGCCCCCGCGCTAGCGGATGTTGAGCTGCTCTACGAACTCGTCGGCAGCCGCAAGCTGACCACGCAGCTTGTCTCGACGCTCGATCGCCTCCGCGCGGATCGCGTCGAGGTGCTCACGAAGCTGGGCGTCCTCCGGGTCGGCAGCGAGTCCGTCGATCACCTTCAGCAGATCTCGCATCGTCTCGAGCGAATAGCCGAGAGGCTTCATTCGACGGATCAACAGAAGCCGCGACTCATCGTCGGCGGTGTAGAGGCGGAAGCCGCCCTCACTGCGCCCTGACGGCGTCAACAGGTCGATCTCGTCGTAGTGCCGCAGCGTCCGCAGCGACAGTCCCGTGCGTTCGGCGAGCTCGCCGATGTGCATCGTACCCAGCTCGGGCATGCGACTCCGTTCCAACCCTCACGTTACGGTAGAGTTCATCGAGGCCGCTCTTCGCGCGGCGAACTCCCATCTTCTCCCCTCGGGCTCACGGAGCCCCGCGCACCGGTGCGCTCCCTCGCGAGCAACCCTCGCCCGTTCCGAATGGAGCCCCATGACCGTTGTCATCCCCACACCCGATCCTGCCAGCCGCTACCGCATCGAACCGACCGTGCTGCAGGCGCTCCGGAGCCCCCGCATCCTCACGCGCGAGGTCCTCGCGGGCCTCGTCGTCGCGATCGCTCTCATCCCCGAAGCGATCGCGTTCTCGATCATCGCCGGTGTCGATCCGCGCCTCGGACTCTTCTCATCGTTCGTCATGGCGGTCGCGATCTCGTTCCTCGGCGGCCGGCCCGCGATGATCACGGCAGCGACGGGCGCGATCGCGCTCGTCATCGCTCCTGTTGCCCGCGAGTACGGCATGGACTACTTCATCGCGACCGTGCTTCTCGGCGGTGTCATCCAGATCGTGCTCGCCGTCCTCGGCGTCGCGAAGCTCATGCGGTTCATCCCGCGCAGCGTCATGGTCGGCTTCGTGAACGCCCTCGCCATCCTGATCTTCGTGTCGCAGATCCCGCAGCTCATCGGCGTCCCGTGGATGGTCTACCCGCTCGTCGTCGTCGGACTCCTCATCATGTACGGGATGCCGCGCATCACCCGCGTCGTCCCGGCACCGCTCGTCGCGATCGTCCTGCTCACGGGTGCCGCCGTCGTCTTCGGCATCAGCGTTCCCACAGTCGGCGACCAGGGCGAACTACCGCAGAGCCTCCCGGAGCTCTTCATCCCCAACGTGCCACTGACGTGGGAGACGCTCGGCATCATCTTCCCGTTCGCCGCCGCGATGGCGATCGTCGGTCTCCTCGAGTCGCTCATGACGGCCAAGCTCGTCGACGACATCACCGACACGCACTCGCGCAAGACCCGTGAGGCCCTCGGCCAGGGTGCTGCGAACATCCTCTCCGGCGCGTTCGGAGGTATGGGCGGCTGCGCCATGATCGGCCAGACGATGATCAACGTGAAGGCGTCGGGTGCGCGGACGCGAATCTCGACCTTCCTCGCCGGAGTGTTCCTTCTCGTCCTCGTCCTCGTGCTCGGCGACATCGTCGCGATCATCCCCATGGCGGCTCTCGTCGCGGTCATGATCGTCGTCTCGGTCGCGACGTTCGACTGGCACAGCATCCGTCCATCGACACTGAAGCGGATGCCGAAGAGCGAAACGCTCGTCATGGCGGTGACGGTCGGCATCACCGTCTGGACCCACAACCTCGCGATCGGGGTCGGCGTCGGCGTCGTCGCCGCGATGATCCTCTTTGCGCGTCGCGTCGCCCACTTCGTGACGGTCACGCGCCGCGTCGACGACGGATACGCGCCGGTCGCCCACTACACCGTCGACGGCGAGCTGTTCTTCGCATCGAGTAACGACCTCACGACGCAGTTCGAGTACACCCACGATCCCGACCGTGTCGTCATCGACATGTCCCGATCGCACGTCTGGGATGCCTCGACGGTCGCCGCGCTCGACGCGATCCAGACGAAGTACGAGCACCTCGGCAAATCGGTCGTCTTCGAGGGCATGAACGACGCCACGACCCGCTTCCACGGGCGGCTCAGCGGCGAACTGGGCAGCGGCCACTGAGCCGACCGTGCGCAGGACAAAACCACTGCGCAGGATGCCCGCGCCCAGGGCTCCCTGCCGAGTGAACGAGTCCTGGTGTAGAGGCGGCGGGGCAAGCGAGGGCGACCGGCACCTGCCCGCCCACTAGGCAGGAAAACTTGCTCCGACAGGACGCCTGCTCCCCCAGCATCCTGTCGGAGAGATCTCCCCTGCAGAGCCGTCGCGGGACTAGCGTGAGCGCGTGGGAATTCAGCGTGCAACAGTCGTGTCAGACGACGATCCGAGCGGTGCGGGCCGCCTTCAGGTGGAGATCCCGGCAAGCGGCGCGACCTTGTGGGCAGCCCGCGTCCATCCGATCGCGGCGTTCACGGCGCACGGTGTCGCCGTCGGCTCAGCGGTGTGGATCGCGTTCGAGGGCGACGACCCCGAGAGGCCCATCGTGCTCGGCCTGGTCGAAGCCCCGGCCCGCCGCGACGCTTTCGCGCGAGACATCGAGGCCCTCGGCGACGCATGGGACCAGGGGCATGCTGCCGGCTCGACGGATGCCGCGGGCGGAGACACCCCGAACCCGTTCCGCTGAAGTCTTCAGCGGAACCGTACCCGTCCGATAGGTTCGGCGCATGAAGCGGACGATCGCGGCATTCGCACTCGCAGGACTCGCGCTCGGCCTCGCCGGCTGCACGACGGGCTTCGGTGAGGGGCCCGACATCTTCGATCGGGAGCAGACCGCCGAGGACACCCTGCCCGCCGAAGCGGAGGTGGGTGAGCTCGACGCATCGAGCACACGGTACGTCGGAGTGGACAGTGCAGACAATGAGTACTGGGTCGGACGACCGACAGGCACACGTGACACCTGCATCGTGCTCGTGGCGCCCGACCCTGCTGCATCCGCCTCCGCGTGCGGTGGAGGGATGCCCTCCCTGACCAACCCTGCCGGTGTCACCGTCGAGTGGGCGTCGTCGCCGAATCGCCTCTCCCCGGACGACGCCGAACTGATCGGCGACACCCTCCTCGTCGCGGTGCCGGCCGGCTGACCCCGACTCCGTTCGCAGGACAGATCCTTCCGACAGGATGGGCGTGGCCGCGGCATCCTGTGGTCGAGACTTCTCCTGCAGAACGAAGCGTCAGATCGCGGCACTCTCTTCGTGCTCCGTGGGGACCACATCGGCGGTGTGATACGCGAAGACGAGCCGCGCGGGAACCGTGCCCGCGAGAACCTCGTCGATCGACTCGTTGACCTGAGCGAGGTCGCGCGTCTTGGTGATGACGCGCGTGCGACCCGCGGCGTGCAGGTCGAACACCTCGACGAGATCCTGCCGTGTTCCGACGATCGAGCCGATGATGCTGATGCCCTTGAGCACCGTGTCGAAGATCGGCACCGTGAGTTCCCCCCCGGCAGGGAGCGAGACGAGCACGAGCCGGCCGCCGCGGTTCAGTGCGTCGAACGCCTGGCGGAAGACCTGCGGGGCGACGGCCAGGATGACGGCGGCATCCGCTCCCCCGAGTTCACGGATCGCGGTGACGGGGTCGGTCTCGAGCGCGTTGACGACGTGGTCGGCGCCGAGTTCCGTCGCAAGGTCGAGCTTCTCCTGCGTGACATCGACCGCGATGACCTTCGCGCCGACGAGACGGGCGTACTGGACGGCGAGGTGCCCGAGTCCGCCGATGCCGAAGACGGCGACGGTCTCGCCCGGCGTGATGTGGGCGTTCTTGATCGCGGCGTACGTCGTGACTCCCGCGCACGTCAGGGGCGCGGCATCCAGCGGCGTGACGCCGTCGGGGACCGGCACGGCGAACCGTGCGTCGGCGAGCATGTACTCGGCGTACCCGCCATCGACCGCATAGCCGTTGTTGTACTGCTTCTCGCAGAGGTTCTCGCGACCGTCGACGCAGTAGCGGCAGTCGCCGCACGCGTGACCGAGCCACGGCATCGCGACGCGCTGACCGACCGTGCGGGTCGTGACACCCTCACCGAGTTCCTCGATGATGCCGACGCCCTCGTGACCGGGAACGAGCGGCAGGGTCGGCTGCACGGGCCAGTCGCCGTGCATCGCGTGGATGTCGGTGTGGCAAAGACCGCACGTCTCGAGTCGGACCATCACCTGCCCCGGACCGGGGTGTGGGATCGGGCGCTCTTCGACGACTGCCGGCGCACCGAATGCGGTGACAACTGCTGTTCGCATGACTCTCTCCTCGATAGGAATCTGACGGTTCGAGTCTTCTCCGCGCCGGACGGATGCCGCGGGTCGAAAGTCCCACGGACGGGGTCCGTTCACCGCGAGCCGCGGGACCTTGGGCCCGCGATGCGGACCGGTGGAAGCCGGAGGATGCAGACATGGAAGAAGCGCTCCCGACCCCCAGAAGCATCATCGTCGGCATCGACGGATCGGAACCGTCTCGCGCGGCGCTGCGCTACGCGGCAGAGATCGGGCCGAAGCTCGGCCTGCCGGTCGAGGCCGTCGTCGTATGGGACTACCCGACCCTCGCGTGGGGCGATGCGTACTACTACCCGGAGTCGGCGGAAAGCCTCCGATCGAACGCCGAGCGCCTCCTCGCAGTAGAGGTCGAGCGCGCCTTCCCCGCGGGCACCCCCGCCTGGCTGCGCACAGGCATTCGACAGGGCGGTGCGGCGCACGAACTGATCGATGCGTCGAGGGATGCCGCGATGCTCGTCGTCGGCACGCGAGGCCACGGCGGCTTCACCGGTCTGCTGCTCGGGTCGGTGAGCAGCTCGTGCGTCTCGCACGCGCATTGTCCTGTGCTCGTCGTTCGAGGCGAAGCATCCATCTCAGCGGAGGAGACATCATGAACGGCGTCATCGCAGTCGGGATCACGAACACGACGGCGTCCCAACGGGCGGTCGAATGGGCCATCGAACGGGCGGCCGCCCTGCACCATGATCTGCTGCTCGTCTCGGTCGTGGGGGCGGGCTCAGGAGTGTCGGGCGAGGGCGCCCTCGTCGATGAAGTCGTCGCCGCGACGGAACTGATGCTCGACGCCACCGTCGAACTCGCCGGATCCCGCGGCGTCCGCGCGGAAGCACGGATCGAACGCGGCAAGCCACTCGCCCGGTTGATCGAGGTGTCGCAACACGCGCAGCTGCTGGTGATCGGACGCAACCGCTTCCGGCACGCCGACGGTGTGCACCTCGGAGGGCAGGCGATACGCATGACGGCCGGCGCCCACTGTCCCGTGGCCGTCATCCCCGACCGCGACCTGTTCGGAAGCACCGGCGTCGTCGTGGGCGTCGACGGGTCGGACGTCTCGGAACGTGCCGTGAGGTTCGCGGCTGCGGAGGCAGACCGGCACGGCGACACCCTCACGGCCGTCACCGCGTGGTCGCCTCTCCCCGTGCCGATGGGGACGGGCACCTATCCTCCCGAGTACCTCGCCAATATGCAGGCGCTCACGGAAGAGGAGTCGTCGATCTCGCTCGCGGGCCTTCGGCAGGACTACCCCGACCTCGACGTGCGCGTCGTAGTGGCCTCCGGGTACCCCGGCGAGCTGATCTGCCGCGAAGCCGAGCACGCGCGGCTCGCCGTCGTCGGAAGCCACGGGCGCGGCGCCATCGGGCGATTCCTGCTCGGGTCGACCAGCGAAGCGGTGATCGAGCAGATGCCGACGGCGGTCATCATCGTGCGATGAGCACGGATCATGGAACGCATCCTGATCGGCTTCGACGGGTCTCCGGCGTCGGTGTCGGCACTCACGTGGGTCGCCGAACGGGCCTCGCGCGGACCGGCGACCGTGAGCCTGACATCTGTCGTCTCGCGGGGCACCGCGGAACACTCGGAAGCGATGCGGGTACTCACCGACGCCGACGCCTTCCTCCGTGAGCGAGCACCCGGAACCACCGTGCGCGTCATGTCCCCCGCGGGTGGGGTCGTCGACGTGCTGCTCCGATCCCGTGAACAGGCGGATCTCGTCGTCGTCGGCGTCGACCCCGGGCATCCGCTCCGCTCCGCACTCGCGGGGCCGCTCCCCCTGCGGATCAGCACGAGGTCGAGGGTGCCTGTCGTGATGGTGCCTCCCGGCTGGGTGGATGTCGGCGATCCGGTCACGGTGGGCATCGACTCCGACGACTCGTCGGACGATGCCGTGTCGTTCGGGGCGGATGAGGCGTTCCAGTCCGACAGATCGCTGCGGCTCGTACACGCCTGGCTCATGCCGACCCCGACGTTCACAGGTGCGACCGCGCGGATGGCGAGCCCCGAGGCGGTCGTCGAAGGGCACAGGATGACTCTGGATGCCGCGACTCGGGCAGCGTCGCTGCGGCATCCTGCACTCGATGTCTGTGCGGAGCTGCATCGGGAGGGCGCCTCGACGGCGCTGCTGCGGTACGCGCCGGAGTCGTCGATGCTCGTCATCGGCACCCACCGTCGGGGTGTCGTGGCGGGAAGCCTGTGGGGCTCGGTGGCGCACGACGTGCTCTGGCGCGCGGAATGCCCCATCGTCGTCGTACCGAGCGCCTCGCGCGAGAGGTGACGCGCGCTCAGTGACCGGGATGCTCGACCTGGAAGATGGCGGCCTGCGTGCGACGTTCGAGACCCAGCTTGCTCAGCAGCGACGAGACGTAGTTCTTGACGGTCTTCTCCGCGATCCCCAGCCGCTCGCCGATCTGCCGATTCGTGAGCCCGTCGGCGATGAGGCGGAGGATCTGTCGTTCGCGGAGGCCGAGCGACCCCAAGCGGGGATCGTCGTCGTCGACGTTCTGGCGGATGCGCTCGCTCGCGCGACGGGCGACAGCGGAGTCGAGGAGCGACCTGCCCGTCGCGACCGCACGGATCGCGCCGATGAGCTGACTGCCCGCGATGTCCTTCAAGACGTACCCGGAGGCGCCTGCCAGGACCGCCGCGCCCACCGCCGCGTCGTCGTCGTACGCCGTGAGCATGAGGCAGGCGATACCGGGGAGGCGTGAGCGGATGTCGCGGCACAGGTCGATGCCGCTTCCGTCGGGCAACCGCACATCCAGCACGGCGACCTCGGGTCGCGTCGCCTCGATCCGACCGAACGCCTGCCGCACGGTCGCCGCTTCGCCGACGACCTCGAGGTCGGGCTGACTTCCGATGAGATCGCTCAGCCCGCGCCGCACGATCTCGTGATCGTCGACGAGGAACACCGTGGTCATCGAGAACTCTCCTTTGCGGGGCCTGCGGGGCCCGGGGACACCGGGTTTCCCGCACCCTTTCCTTCGCCAGCATCCTCTCTGTCACCCTCGTCGCGGACGGGGACACGCCAGGTCGCCTTCGTCCGTCCGGGGACGGAGTCGACGAGGAAGACGCCGCCGCGCGCAACCGCGCGCTCTTCGAGGTTCGACAGTCCGCTGCGGTGCGCGTCGGCGGGAATCGAGACGCCGTCGTCTTCCACGGCGACGACGACGCTCGCATCGACGGCACCGACCTCGACCGACAAGTTGTCGGCGCGCGAATGATGGACAGCGTTGCTGAGCAGTTCGCGGACGACGGCGATCACGTCATCCGCGAGATGCGCCGTAATGACGTGGTCGACAGGTCCGGAGAACCGAACTGATGGCGGACGATCGAGAGATGCCGAGAGTTCCGCGATGACATCGAGGACGCGGTGCCGGGTCGAGGTGTCGTCCGATCCGGAGAGGGCGAAGATCACCGTGCGGATCTGGGAGATCGCATCATCGAGCCGGCCGACCGATTCGCGGAGGCTCTCGGACTGATGGCCGGGAGCCATGCTGCCCGCGATCGCCTGAAGGGTGAGCCCCGTTCCGAAGAGTTGCTGGATCACGTGGTCGTGCAGGTCACGCGCGATCCTCCGGCGATCGTCGGCGAGTCGAGCACGCTGCTGCTCTTCGCGGGCGTGGGCGAGCTCGAGCGCGATGCTCGCCCGCGACGCGAAGTCGCCGATGCTCTCGATCTCGGCATCCGAGAACCGGGCACGATCGGGAGCGCGCACGAGCACCGTCGCCCCCCACAGACGCGCGCGCGATCGAAGGGGAGCCACGAGAGCCGGGCCCGCCACACCCGCGTGGACGACACGGAACGCCTCGCCGTGCGACGCGGGAGCCGACGCGAGCGCGCACATCGCCCCTGCCACGAGGGCGTCGTCGAGCTCCCCCGCTCGCACCGTCGTCGTCATTCCCCGAAGTCGGGACTCGCCCTCTCCTCTCGCTGCGGCGATGTGCAGGAGCGCGGCGTCGTCTCCCGTCAGCACGAGCATCGTGCGATCGACGTCGGCGAGGTCGTGAATGCGCCCGGCGATCAGGTCGAACGCCGTCTCGGTGGGCGACGACAGCAGGGATGCCGACAGTTCGGCTGCTGCGGCCATCCACTTCTCCCTCGTGCGGGAGTGCTGCAGCAACCGCGCGTTCTCGACGGCGAACCCCGCAGAGGCCGCGAGCGCGCCCACGAGCTGTTCGTCCTCCTTCGTGAACGTTCCCGTTCGCCGGTTCGTCAAGTAGAGGTTGCCGAAGACGGCGCCACGCACGCGCAGTGGGACTCCCAAGAAGCTGTCCATCGGTGGATGATGTGCGGGAAACCCCTCCGCCGACGGATGGGCGGAGACGCTCTCGAGCCTGATGGGGCGCGGATCGACGATCAGTTGCCCGAGCAGTCCGTGGCCTGTCGGCAGGTGCCCGATCTTGGCCGCAGACTCGTCATCGATACCGACGTAGACGAACTGCTCGAGCGCGTCACCCTCGGAGGTGAGGACGCCGAGAGCGCCGTACTCCGCGTCGACCAGGGTGGCTGCCGCCTCGACGATCCGGTGCAGGAGCGACGTGAGGTCGCTCTCCTCGAGGACGGCGCGGGTCGCAGTCAGGAGATCGCGAAGTCGCCCCTGCGTCGTGCGGAAACGCTCCGCCTGCGCCATGAGCGCCGTCAGCGCTTCGTCGAGATCGAGGCGCGGAGGATCGGGGAACGACAGATCGTCGTCGTCCACGGCGTGCACCCCCCCTCCTCGGACGGTTGCGGGGTCTCCGCCAGGCTACGGCGCTCGCGGGTGGCAGACCAGAGGCCCCGCGGGACTTTGGGCCCTCACCGGAAGACCGTGGCCGAGTGGAATGGAGACGGAGCGAGAGGACATCGCCATGCGAACTTCCACGACCGACGAGCCGCGGCTGAGCACTGCGGACTGCTGGAGCCTCCTCGAACGGGAGCGGCTCGGCAGATGGGCGGTGACGGCCACCGATGGAGCGCCGGACATCTTCCCCGTCAATTACGTCGCCTTCGAAGGGGCGATCTACATCCGCACCGCACCGGACGTCAAGCTCATCGCGATCTCGAACAGCCCGCACGTCGCCTTCGAAGTGGATGGGCACGACGGCTCCGAATGGTGGAGCGTCGTGATCCGCGGCACGGCCGAGCGCATCCGCGACGATGTGGAGATCGAACGCACCGGCATCACGCGGATGGCGACGGCGAGCCCGCGGTTCAAGCAGCACGTCGTCAAGCTCACGCCGAGTGCCGTCACGGGGCGCCGCTTCGCGGTCGTCGCAGAAGAGCCGGGGACACTCCGGGGCGCACCTCCCGCGGACGCGAGCCGCTCGGCCGACGATGAGGCCTCCGTCGACCTCCGCAGCACGCGTCCGGACGCGATCCCCGCGCGGCGGCCTCGAGAGGAGGCCGCGGCGGACCACACTCCGCCGCGCGTCACTCGGTCGGAGCCTTCTGTGGCGATGCAGTGATCGGGGGTGTGCCCGTCGGCGGATCGGGGAAGAGCAGGATGCCGAGCCCCATCGCCACGGCGGCGCCGATCACCTGCGCAGCGATGAAGGGCAGGGCGGACGCCGGCGCGATCCCCGCGAACGTGTCGGTGAACACCCGGCCGATCGTCACGGCGGGGTTCGCGAACGATGTGGAGCTCGTGAACCAGTAGGCCGCACCGATATACGATCCCACCGCCGCAGCGATGACGGGAACGCTGCGATTCGTCCGCGCAAGTCCCACGATGAGCAGGACGAGTCCCGCGGTCGCGACGACTTCGGCGAGGAAGGTCGCGGGCGTCGCCCTCTCCGTCGTGGCCACCGCCGTCGGTACAGCGAACATCGCATTGGCCAAGAGGGCGCCTGCGATGCCGCCGAGGATCTGCACGACGACGTAGAGCGCGAGGACGCCGGGAGCCAGGCCCGTGCGGCTGCGGCGTCCGAGCACGAAATCGGAGAGCGAGACGACGGGATTGAAGTGCGCCCCCGAGATCGGCGCGAAGAGGAGGATTAGTACGGCGAGACCGAGTGTCGTGGCGATCGAGTTCTCGAGGAGCTGAAGCCCGATGTCGGCGGAGAGGCGCTCCGCGGCGATACCCGAACCGACGACGATCGCGACGAGGAGTGCCGTCCCGAGGAACTCGGCGAGCGCTCGCCGCCAGAGGGAGGACCGCGTCGGCGCGGCGGTGTCGACCGTCACCGCGCGGCGGACGACGACACGGCCGTGAGCTCCTCGACGAGGTCCTCGACACGGCGGCGGATCTCGTCACGAACGGCTCGGACACCGTCGAGATCGAGGATGCCGGGATCGTTCAGCTGCCAATCCAGGTAGCGCTTCCCCGGATACAGCGGACAGGCGTCGCCGCATCCCATCGTCACGACGGCATCCGCGGCACGCACGACATCGTCGGTGAGAGGCTTCGGGAACTCATCGCCGACGTCGATGCCCTGCTCGGCGAGCACGGTCACGACGGCCGGGAGGAGTTCGGACGACGGCTGGGATCCCGCGGATCGGACGTGGACGCGCTCCCCCGCGATGTGGCGCGTGATGGCAGCCGCCATCTGCGACCTCCCGGAGTTCTGCACGCACACGTAGAGGATCTCGGGAACGGGCTTCGCGAGGAGTCCGCGCGACTGCGCGAGAGCCGTGAGACGGTCGCGTGCGAACTTCTCCGCGATCGATGACAAGTGGGTCGTGACCCTCGCCGTGCGGGCGAGTGATGTGTACGACTCGAACACGACGCGATCGACGGTCTCGGCGTTCACCATGCCGGCGAACTGGTGTGCGAGACGTTCGACGGCGCGGTGGAGGACCCGGTCGGGTGACAGGAGCCCGTCCTGGCCCCGTGCGACGTTCACGACGGTTCACCGACCGCGGTGAGCTGATCGACGAGAGTCTCGACGCGGCCACGGATGTCATCGCGGATCCGGCGGACGGACTCCATGCCCTGGCCGGCGGGGTCGTCGAGCTGCCAGTCCTCGTAGCGCTTGCCGGGGAAGATCGGGCATGCGTCGCCGCATCCCATCGTGATGACGACGTCGGACTCCTTCACGGCGTCGACCGTGAGGAGCTTGGGGGTGTTGCCGGCGATGTCGATCCCCTCTTCCCGCATCGCTTCGACCGCGACGGGGTTGATCTGATCCTTGGGCTCCGAGCCCGCGGAGAGGACCTCGATGCGGTCGCCGGCGATGGCCTGGAGGTATCCAGCGGCCATCTGGGACCTGCCCGCGTTGTGCACGCAGACGAACAGGACGGTGGGCTTCGTGGTCATGGTGTCTCGCTCCCTCGTTTTACAGAAAGCATAGACCAATATCTATGTTTCTAAAAGATCGGGAGAAGGGAAGATCTCGGAGAGAAGAAGGTGCACCCGTTCGGAGATGTCATCGCGGATGCCGCGCACGACGGGGAGCGGCTTCCCGACGGGATCGTCGAGATCCCAGTCGAGGTAGCGGCGCCCCGGATACACGGGGCAGGCGTCGCCGCACCCCATCGTGATGATGACATCGGCCGCCTTGACCGCCTCGTCCGTCAGCGGCTTGGGGAACTCGCCCCCCAGAGGCACGCCGATCTCGTCGAGAGCCTCGACGATGACCGAGCGTACGTCGCTCGCGGGCGCCGATCCCGCGGTGCGCACGACGAGCCGGGGACCGGCGAGCTGGCGGAGGATCCCGGCCGCGAGCTGCGAGCGACCGGCGTTCTGGACGCAGACGAAGAGCACCGTCGGCGGATCGTCTTCGTCGCGCTCCTCGATGCGTTCGAGGTCGTCGAGGCGAGCGGTCGTGAAGGCTGCGGCGCGGGACGCGAGGAGCGGCGCTCCGCCCCGCGCTTCGAGCAGACGCCGACTGTCTGCGAGGTAGTGGGCGACCGTCTCGCGACTGAAGGTGCCGCGGTAGCGCGCGGCGAGATCTTCGACGACCCGATCCCAGTCGGCGGCGTCGTTCACCGGTGGAGCGCCGAGAAGAGCCGTGATCCGGTCTACCTCGTCAGGATGGAGCGAGTACCAGACGCGGCGTCCGTCGCGCTCCCGTACGACCACCCCCTCCGCGTGGAGGGCGGCCATGTGGTGGCTCACGGTGGGTTGGCGAAGGCCCAGTTCGTCAGCGAGGTGTCCGACGAGCATCCGCCCGTCTTCGCTGTCGCGGATAAGCCGCAGGATCCGTGCGCGCGTAGGGTCGGCGAGAACCGCAAGGCCGGGCGTCTCGACGTCACTCATAGACAGCAGTCTATCTTCATGGCTGCGACGGGCGACGGGTGGTCATGCTCACGCAAGATGGTCGCGCGCCCACATAGCGGCGCTCGTGCGGTCAGCAACTCCGATCTCGCGGAAGACATTGCCGAGATGGGCCTTCACGGTGCGCTCAGAGATGCCGAGAAGCGACGCGATCTGCTTGTTCGCAAGGCCCTGCGCGACGAGTTCCAGAACCTCGCGCTCTCGCGCGCTGAGTTGCTCATCGGGCCGCTCCGACGGCAAGAGCGCTCCGGCGATACGGGCATCGAGAGGTGCGTGACCGGCGCGGACCGCGCGCACGGCGACTCGCAGGTCGGCTGGCTCAGCATCCTTCAACTGATATCCGGTGGCACCGGCCTCGAGAGCGCGACGGACACGCTCGCGATCGGTGAAAGAGGTCAGCACGAGGACTCGCGTGTCCGGCGATGCCGCGCGCACTCCGCGCGTCGCGGTGACACCGTCCATGACGGGCATCGACAGGTCCATCACGACGACATCGGGCGTGAACTCTTCGACGAGCGCGACCGCGTCGGCACCGTTGGCGGCGAGGGCGACGACGTCGATGTCGCCGTCCACCGTCAGCACAGCGGCGAGGCCTTCACGCACCATGGCGTGATCGTCGACGACGATGACGCGGATCATGCACTGCCCGCCTTCCGTGTGGCGATCGACGGGATGCGGAGGCGCCATCGAGTGCCCTCCCCCGCGGAACTGGCGATCGAGAGCTCGGCCCCGCTGTCGCGCGCGAGATCGAGGAGGACACGCGTACCGAGGTGCCCGCCCGCCGGTGGCTGCGAGAGGAGCGCGACATCGAATCCGGGTCCATCGTCAACGACGTCGAGCACGAGGTCCGCCCCGACGACCCGGAGACGAATCGTCACGCCGCACGGGGCCGCGTGGGTGACGGCGTTGCGCAGTGTCTCCTGGGCGACGCGGTAGACGAGCTGCACATCAGGTTCGGCGAGACCAGGCAAGGGCGATGGCAGTTCGACCTCGGCGATCACACCGCGACTGCGAGCCGTCTCGGCGAGGTCGAGCATGGCATGACCGATGCCTGCGGCGGCGAGTCCCGGAGGGTAGATGTCCATGAGCAGCGACCGCAGCACGCGCACGTTGCCGCGGACCGACGCCGCGACCTCGCGAAGCTGCTCGGCTGCGACATCATCGCCGCGGGACCGCGAGGCCTCTGCGGCGCTCTCAGCGGCGAAGCTGGTGGCCACGAGTTCCTGGACGGGTCCGTCGTGAAGCGTCCCGGCGATGCGCCGACGTTCTCCATCGGATGCCTCCACCGCGTGCTGGAGGAGATCGGCACGTCGGGTCTCCTCGCCTCGCAATCGGCGGAGCAGACCCCACACGATCGGAGCAGTGAGGACGATCAGGAGGAGGAGCGTGCTCGTCGTAACGCCCGCGAATCCCCGCCACAGGTCAGCCGATCGCGCGGCTACCGGCTCATACGGAAGGTACACCTCGAACAGCAGCTGCCGTCCGTCGGGCGCCCACACCGGGCGATACACCTCGAGAAGCCGGTTACCCGACTCGAACACGTTCTCGTCCTCGGACAGGTCCGAGATCGCCGCTCGCGTGGACGGACTCGCCAGCGCCTGGCGTTGCGCCTCGTCGAGCTCGAATGACCGCCCGATGAGCTGTGGCTCGTCGGCGTAGAGCACGACGCCCTCCGGACTCCAGATCTTGACCCGGACGACGTCGGCTCCCAAAACCTGCTCGCGGATGAGCCGATCGAAGGAGTCGACGGCCGCGGCATCCCCGTTGACGAGGTCGGCCGTGAGGTTCGGCTGAATCACCGCGTCCGCGAGGACATCGGTGACATGCGCCGCGTCATTGACGGCTTCGCGTTCCGCGAGCCACTGCGCCGCGAAAGTCGCGAGAAGTCCCACGACGACGAGGACGGCAGCGAGGCCCGCCGCGAGCCGGAGGATGACAGCCCGTGTCGTCGTGGGGCGACGGGATACCGCCGGGGACTCCGGGGCTGCGACGAGAGTGACCCGTAGCACGCGGGACTCCCCATCCGCGGCCGGGGCCGTGGACGAGGAGACGCGTGCATCTTGGGTCACGACTCAATCATCCCCGCCGTGGTCATCGCTGCTGTCGTCGCCGCCACCCCGACCGCTGCTGTCGTCGCTGCCGGCGCCGTTCACGCGGCGGTCATCGCCCGGTTCGGTGCGCTGGTCGCGGGGGACGTCGCCGCCGTGGTCGTCGATCGTGCCGTCGTCGCCGACGGATGCCGACGGGGTCGGTGTCGCTGTCGGCATCGGCATCGGAGTCGCCGTCATGACCTGACCCGATACCGGCACGCGCACCGGCACCGACTGCGCGAAGGAGGCGTTGCCCCACAACCCGATCACGGCGGGCGCGGCCACGAGCAGGAGTGCGCCCGTTCCGAACAGGATCTGCTTCTTCATGATTGTTCCCTTCGCTCATTCTGTCCGGCGACCTGCCATGGGCGAAGCCCTGGCGTCATCACTGGCTCCAGCGTCCTCTCGCGCATGGTCCGGCCACCAGTGACCGATGGTCGTACGACCAGTCCGGGCAGTACTACGATCATCGTCCGATTGCCGCTCTCTTCGGCCTCGACGGATGGTGAGGGGGCTCACCCAGCTGAAACGAGGTACGAGAATGAGCAGAATCTCGCTGAGACGAGGAACCGCAGTCCTGGCCACGGCACTGATCGCGGCATCCGGAGTCCTTTTCGTCGCGAACGCGGCCGAGGCGAAGACGACATCGACGGGCGGCGACTACGCCGTCACGGTCAACGGAACCACTTACAACCCCGCCGCAGGCAAGGACATCAAACTCCAGAACCTTGCGGTTTCGGGAAAGATCACAGTGTCCGGACGCAACAACCGCTTCACGATCGACGCGGTGACACTCGGTGTGTACGACTACACCCTCACGGGCACAGACGACACGCAGCGAATGGTGACGGCGCCCACCGTCGTGTTCTCGTCGAAGGTCCCGACGCTCACGGATACGCAGCGGTCCGGGGTGCGGCTCTCCAAGCTCGAAGTCAAGGACGACGCGATCGTCGCGATCTTCACGACAGCGGCAGGCAAGTTGAAGGTGCAGGCCAAGGACGGCGCGCAGGGCGGCATCTTCCAGATGGAGCCCGAGTTCGCCAGCCCCGTCGAGATCGTCCACACTCTCGGACCCGGACTCTTCTATTTCGTCAACGAGTTCACGGGCAAGATCAACTTCGGCGACGGGACGGATGCCGTTGCCTCGGGCACGAACGCGCACCAGATGCTGATCGGCAAAGACAGCCCGCAGGTCGCCGTGAAGACGTTCCAAAGCGGCACCGTGACGAAGTGGGTGGTGCAGCCGGGTGGCCGGATGGGCGGTGTCCTCGGCGAAGACGCGATCGAACTGTCGGCGGGGGCGACGAACTGCACGGGCCAGTGCCAGGCCCGCAACCGCGTGAACGGCTCGCTTCCCGTTCCTCCCGACCCCGTGAACCCGACCCCCATCGGCTGATCACGGCGGCGTGGAGCGGGTCCTCTCCTTCGGGAGGGGGCCCGCTCCCGATTCGGCATCGCAGCCACCACCCACGCCGGCACGATCTAGAGTCTGAGCGTGGAGAACGCTGAGGCTGACGCGCCCATCGACGAGTCGCCCGACCGAGAAGATCCGAGGGACGAGGCGTCGACTCGCCCCCGAGCCTCGCGCAAGGCTGCAGCCACGTGGGCGATCGGGGTCGGCGCGGTCATGCTGGTCGGTGCAGCGGCGGCGGCCGTGCATGTCGTCGCCAACCGCACCTACGACGCTGCCCATGCCGACCTCGAGGCGGCCGTCGTCATCGGAATCGACGCCGAAGAGCGGCTCGACCTTCTCCTCACGGGGATCGAGGGGTCACTCCTGTCAGCGGGGCAGATCCTCGATTCGTCTCGGGATGACCTTGTGGATGCCACGGCCCGGGCCGCGTTCGAGACGGCCGTCGCTGCACAGGCCACCGTTGCCGCCGACGCCGAAACGGTTCTCGATGAGGGTGTCGACGACGGGACCGCCGAGAAGCCCGCCTGGACATGGGAGCTGTTCGGCGAAGCATCCGCCCTCGATGAACGAGCGCGTGCCGTCGAGGACACGATCGACCGGATGGACGAAGCGCGGACACGCCTCGACGACAGCGGCGAGCCGGTCGACACCGCCGCTCGGGCGCTCTACGCGAGTGCGGCGGCTCCCGCGACGGCCTTCGAGGCAGCCCACGTCTCGGCGAACGCGGTCGTCGTCCTCGACTTCCGTGACGCCGCCGAGGCTGTCGTCGGTCAGACGGCTGTCGGATCGGGAGCAGCCGTCGCCTTCTCGACCTACGCGCAGCGCGCCGAGGCCCTGACCGCGTCGTCGGCCTCGGAACTCGCGGAGAAGGCGGGACCGCTCATGGGGACACGCCTCGAGATCGAGGCCTACGCGCGCTCGATCGCCGGCGGCGTCGTGCTCGACTTCGACTGGGCGCAGATCGTTGCCGGCACGGGAGGATCCGCGGGCATGGGCGGCACGGCGACATGGAACGCCGTCCGCGGCGGCTTCTCGACGATCACGCTGTCGCATTCCGTGGCGGAGGAGTGGCCCGACGCCAACGCGCGCGCTCTCGTCGCCCACGAGGTCGGGCACGCCATCACGTCGAAATGCTCTGACAAGTTCGACTCCGCGGACGACGCGGCGAACGAGGAGTGGGCGACCGCCTGGGCGATCAGCATGGGGCACACGGCGGAGGGCAACGGCGTGTACGCCTACGGCTACCCGTCGCAGGCGATGATCGACATCGCTGCGACGTGCCGGTAGTGGGCGCCTCCCCGAGGACGCGCCCACGACCGGCATCCGTCGTCAGCTGAGCGAGCGTCGGCGCCGCGCGACGACGATCATGGCTCCCACCCCGAGGAGGAGTAGGACGAGACCCGCCAAGAGGACCGGCGTCGCCTCGACACCCGTGAACGGGAGCACACTCTGCCCCGCGCCGGCCGGAGTCGAGATCGTGAAGGGATCCGACATGACCGACAGTCCGGACGCCCCGACCGCCTCGAGGCGGTGTGTACCGGATGCCGCATCCGTCGGGATCAGCAGGACACCGCTCAGGATGCCGTCGGCTCCCACGACGAGGGTCTCGCCGAGCGCCATCGGAGTCGAGTGCAGCACGAACCGCACCTCCTCACCCGGCTGGAAGCCCGTGAAGTCGACCTGCATGCGTCCGCCCGGCACGAGCGCGGAACCGAACGCCGCTGTCACGGTGCCCGTCGGCTCCACGGTCTCCCCGTCACCCGGATCCCCGTCACCCGGGTCTCCCTCACCGGGGTCCCCATCCCCCGGGTCCCCGTCACCGGGGTCCCCGTCACCGGGGTCCCCGTCACCCGGGTCCCCGTCGCCCGGGTCGGTCTCGCCCGGGATCGTCGTGAAGGAGCGGAGCGCGGAGTACTGGACGCCGCCGAAGGGTCCCTCCGCGATGACGTACCAGCCGTGCTCGCCCTCGGTCAGGCCGTTCCACGTGACCGTGGCGGGCTGACCCGACGCGGCGTCGGCGACGGCTCCGATCTCGTTCGCCGTCAGGATCTCGACCTGGAACGAGTCCGTCGCGAGGGTCTTGACCTGCGGGGTGATGCCGACTGCGGCATACGGGATCTCGAACTCCTGCATTCCGGGCGGGTCGTTGAGCGACGGGTCGTCGGAGGTGAAGTCCATCAGCGACGGCGAGTAGGTGCGGAAGAGGATCCGTCCGTTCTCGTTGTCGAAGTGCGCGAGGCGGAGGTAGCCCAGGCCGCCCTCGGGAAGCCCCTGGTAGTCGAAGAGCATCGAGTAGACGGTGCGGTCGGCGACGCCGTCACCGTCGTCATCGAAGTCGTCGGTCCGCGTATAGGCGTCGTGGTAGTGACCTGAGCTCACCGCGAAGACGTTGGGGTTCGCCGCAACGACCTCGTCGAAGACGCGCTGCGGGAACGGCCCGAGTCCGCCGGTCGTCAGCATGTACTCGTGAAGGTTGAGCCACACCTTGCGCTCGGGATACTGACGGATCACGTCGTTCATCCACGCGATGTCCTCGGTGTTGTCGGCGACGTCGTTCGGCGTCGGCCATCCCATGTAGAGGAACAGGAAGTCCACTCCGCCGACCGAGACGAGGTCGTAGTGGCCACGGTTGTCCTTGTACGACTCGCCGTACCACGGGTTCCCCGCGAAGCGCGCCTCGCCGAAGAACCGGGAGTACTGCGTGTAGTCGGCCGCGAACCCGCCCACGTCGTGGTTGCCCGCGAGCACGCCGTAGGGCAGTCCCGCCTCGTCGAGCAGGCGGTACGCGGCATCCGCATTCGCCCACTGCTCGGGCTGCGTGTGCACGTTGACGATGTCTCCGTTGTGGATGAGGTACTGCAGGTTGAGGTTCGCACGCTCCTCGCGAAGGAACTCATGGATCGCGAGCTGGTGCCGGTAGTACTCCGGCGTCTCGTTGTAATACTGCGTGTCCGACTCGATCGCGATCGTGAAGTCGTACCCCGCCCTCGCCGTCGCTTCGGGGTGGAACGGATCCGCGGCACTCTCACGCGTCGAGAGGTCGGTCGCCGCGAAGCCCTCCGAGTGCTGCACGAGGAAGGTGAGCTCGCCCTCGACGACGTGTCCATCGACCGGCACGAGCGCCTCGAGCGTGAAGTCGGTCGGGGCGTCGTCGGTCGTCAGAACCTGGTCGACCGTCTCCCACACGCCGTCGACGGTCCGGGCGTACAGCGTCACCTTCGCGTCGCTGTTCGCACGGCCGCGCCAGTCGACCCGCGCGAGCGATCCGGGCCCGGCACCTTCGGGCGCTGCCACCGTGAACAGCTGGTAGGGCAGCGCGCTCGTGCTCGTCGTCTCCACCTCGACCCCGTCGGTTCCGAGGAGCTTCTGCAGATCGTCGGCGCCCAGCGCGACACCGGCACTCCGGTCCGCCGTCGCGGAGTCGGTCACGGTGCCCGAGGTCACCGTCAGCTCCGTGTCGCCGGGAGCGTAGCGGTATCCCTCACGGAAGCTGAGGTCGAGCGCATCCTCCTCGGGCGACCCCGGCGTTGCGGTCAGGTCGGCACTGTCACCTTCGATGATCTCGCCGTCCGAGGGACCATCGAGCTCGATCGCCGGCTGCTCGTCGACCGTCTCGAACGTGACCGTGCGGGTTCCGGTATTGCCGACGGCGTCGGTCGCCGTGAACTCGGCCACATGCTCGCCGGGTGCCAGCGCGAGCGAGCTCGTCACGAGCGGGAGCGAGATCGGATTCCCGTCGAGCGTCGCCGTGAGGGAGCTCACACCCGACCCCGCGTCCGTCGCCGTCGCATCCACCGCAACCTGCCCGCGGTAGCGCTCGCCCTCGACGAGCGGGCTCTCGATGACGGGAGCCGTGTTGTCGATCTGCACCGTCCGCGTCGTCGTCGCCGCATCGGTGCGCGCC
This sequence comes from Microbacterium sp. SLBN-146, assembly GCF_006715145.1. NCBI lineage: Bacteria > Bacillati > Actinomycetota > Actinomycetes > Micrococcales > Microbacteriaceae > Microbacterium > Microbacterium sp. SLBN-146. The sequence continues at coordinate 2,028,183 of NZ_VFMR01000001.1, read as the reverse complement.
GCGACGACATGTGAGCCGTCGGTGACCGCCGTCGTGTCCCACACCGTCGAGACCGACGTGAAGGCGTCGTCAGGCACGTCGAACGTCGCGAGGAAGGAGACGAGGTTGGCATCGGAGAACGCGATCCGCGTATCCGGAGCAGGGCACTCGACGAACGCAGGAGCCGTGACGGCACCCGCCTGCTCCTTGGTCGTGGCGCAGAAGGCCGGACGCAGCACGCGTCCGTCGGGGAGCGCGAGACGCAGGTTCATGCCGACGAAGTCGTCGTTGTTCTCGTCGACGTTCGCCTCCGGCCACGCCTTCGTCCCGGCGACGATCGTCAGCGTCAGCGGTTCGCCGGGCACGACGCGGTCGACCGGCACAGTGGCATCCACCGTCACGATGCGCGAGTAGTAGCCCTCGTCGAAGACCTTCAGCACGTCGTCACCGAGCAGGACGCCGTTCCGGAAGAACGCATCCGTGCTCGTAGCCTCGAAGGCGAAGACGGGCCCCGTCTCGAGGGACGGGATGGGGTCGGCCACGGGAGTCCCGTCGATCGTCAGTTCGGGCGCCGGGCCGCTGTCGGCGGTCGCCGTGACGCGGTGTTCCCCACCGAGGAACTGCCCTTCGACGAGGTTGAGGCGCACGGCGTCCGGCTCGCCCTCGAGGAGGTCGACGCGAACGGGGCCGAGGGCGGACTCCTGCGATCCGTCGCTCGCGATCACGGTGTACTCGATCCAGCGCTTGCCGAAGAGGTCGGCCGCCGGAACGGAGTAGTAGTAGCGGTTGGCCGCGTCGAAGCCGAGGCTGCGGGTCTCGGTCGCACCGAGGTTGTCGGTGAGGCTCAACGTCACGGAGCGCACGAGTACGTCATCGGTCACGTCGAAGCCGAGGTCGAGGTCGGCCGTGTCGGGCACGTCCGAGCTGCCCGTGAGGTCGGTGATCGTCGGCGGGGTCCCGGGTGCGGGAGCTGCCACGAACGCTGCGGGCACCTGGTCGGCGCTCACGGCGCCCGGCGTCGGTGCCGCGAGCCCGATCATCGTCTGCACCGTGCCCGCGGGCGTCGGCGGCACCCACAGCGGCACGGTAGCCGCGGAGTTCCATCCGTACTGGATCGCCGTGCTCGCGGTCGTCTGGTCGTCGGCGAAGTAGTACGCGCGGCTGATGTCGTGTCCCGTGTTGGTCCGGACCTGGATGCCGCGAGAGCCGCCGTTCGACATCCCGCCGTTGTACAGCTCGACGATGGTCTCACCGAGCACGAGGTCGGTGCCGAAGGCCGTATTGAAGTCCGCGACCGTGAGTCCTGCCGCGACACCGGCGGGGTTCTTCACCCACAGCACGAGCGTTCCGCCCGGCGCGATCGTGACGTCGCTCGGCTGCGCGGGCCACAGCGTCGAGCTCAGTGTCACGGGACCGCCGAGTGCGTTGTCGGTGTAGAGGTACGAGAGCGTGTAGTCGCCGAAGTCGATCGCGGCATCCGATGCGTTGTAGACCTCGACGAACTCGTACGCGTCGCCGCCGCCGACGTTCGCAGTGTCGGGGGCGAGCTCCGTGATCTGCAGGAGCGGAGCGGCCAGCGCGGGGTCGGTCGGACGGGAGAGCGCGCTCGTGACCTGGGCGAGCGTCACGGTGCCGGCCGAGGTCGCGACGGCGGGTCCGGCTTCGACCAGCAGGGCGTCGACGCTTCCGATCGTGCCGGGAACCGCGAAGTGCGCGTTCCAGTTGCCCGCGGGATCCGCGTCGGCGGGTGCCCACGCGCGGGTGAGGACGGTGCCCTCCGCGTCGACGAGGCTGAAGCCGCGGTCGCCGCCATTGGCGATCCCCGCCTGCGGTCCGAACCGGTACACGGGAGTCGCGGCGTCGGCGCCGACGGCCGTGCGGAACTGCTCCTTCGTCATGCCGCGCTGCGCCGAGCCCTCCGCGTAGTTGAGCCAGAACACGGCGGACATCCCCGCCGCGATGACAACGGGCGTGTCGCCCTCTCCGTCGAGGTGGACGAACGGCTGAGCCGAGCCGGCGTTCCACTGGCTCGTGTGGTAGCGGAAGCCGATACCGGCAGCCGTGAGGTCGATCGCCTCCGTCGTGGTGTTGGTGACCTCGACGTACTCGTACAGGTCGGTCCCCGGGTTGTCGCCGTAGATCTCGGTGATGACGAGCGGGAAGTACTCCCCCGCGTTCCCGTCCGCACCCGCACCCGGCCCTGTCGGCTCCGTAGGCTCCGTGGGTTCACCGGGCTCGGTCGGCTCAGTCGGTTCGGGCTCGGGCTCGGGCTCGGGCTCAGGGCGGACGAGCTGCTCGGGTCCGACCGTGCCGGGCGTGGGCACGCCCGCCGTCGCGTCGGTCAGCAGGACGCCGGTCTCCGGCATCCGGAAGTGGTCGGCGTTCCCGCGGTTCGTCGCCGCACGGTTGTAGTCCGACCCCGAGACGAGCGTCGTGCCGTCAGCCTCGAAGACGCGCAGTGTGCGGGCGCCGGAGTTGGCGAACCCGGCCTGGCCGATCGCATGGAAGAGCGGATAGGTGGATGCTCCGTCGCCGTAGTGCTGGCGGAAGTCGGCCTCGCTCAGCTGCCACTGCGTGACGGCGGCGTCACCCGAGCCGACGGCGTAGCGGAGCCAGAAGACGGCGGTGCCGTTCGCGGGGATCACGACGTCGGCGAGCGCTGTCGCCGTGCCCGGCTCCACCGCCTCGATGAACGCCGCACCGTTGTACTGCAGCCGGTAGTCGGCGACGTCGATCGCCGTGGCCGTCGTGTTGGTGACCTCGTAGAACTCGAAGTAGTCCTGATCACCGGGCGTGCCGGCGTTGTCCTGCATCACCTCCGTGATGACGAGGGGCGGGAGGGCGTCAACGAGGGCAGCGGCGGCCGGCGTTGCGATGCCGACACCGGCGAGAGCGATCGCTGCGGCTCCCAGGGAGGCGAGGGCGGCACGCGTACGGGTGAGAAATCGGGTGGTCACGGTCCTCGACACCACCGGCTGCGGCTGACGTACAGAAAGACCCCCGGTGAACGCGAACTGAATCGGGCACGTCCATTGCCGAGGCGACGACCTGCGCGCGCCAATTGTCCATTCAGCGGAATGCACACGACCGGCGTACGGTTGGACCTGTCATGCAGCGATTCGGAACCCTCTCCTTCGGCCACTACGGCCCCCTCGGCGGTGGCCGACAGCTCACCGCGAAAGACTCGATGCTTCAGGCCATCGATCTCGCGCAGGGTATGGATGAGCTCGGCGTCAACGGCGCCTACTTCCGCGTCCACCACTTCGCGCGCCAGCAGTCCTCCCCCATGCCGCTCCTCGCGGCGATCGCGGCGAAGACGAGCCGCATCGAGGTCGGCACGGGCGTCATCGACATGCGGTACGAGAACCCTCTGTACCTGGCCGAGGAGGCGGCATCCGTCGACCTCATCTCGGACGGACGACTCGCTCTCGGCGTGAGCCGCGGGTCACCCGAGACCGTCGTGCGCGGCTACGAGGCGTTCGGCTACACGGGCGCTCAGGACCCTCGCGGTGCCGACCTCGCCCGCGAGCACTTCGACCTCTTCCTTCGCGCCATCGACGGTGAGGGACTCGCCGAGCGTGACGCGTCGTCGCCCTTCGGCGGCGGTTCGGGCATGCAGGGGATCGAGCCCCACTCACCGGGTCTCCGTTCGCGCATCTGGTGGGGCGCCGGCAACCGCGACTCGGCCGAGTGGGCGGGACGCATCGGGGTCAACCTCATGTCGTCGACCCTCCTCACCTCCGCGGATGGTCGCCCCTTCGACATCCTCCAGGCCGAGCAGATCGATGCTTTCCGCGATGCGTGGCGCGACGCCGGCCACGCGGGCGAGCCTCGCGTGTCGGTGAGCCGCTCGATCTTCCCGCTCACGACGGCCGAGGACCACATGTACTTCGGCGGACGTCAGGACGGCGACCAGATCGGCATCATCGACGGCATGCGCTCGACGTTCGGCAAGACGTATGCCGCCGAGCCCGACGCCCTCGTCGAGCAGCTCCTCGGCGACGCCGCGATCCAGACGGCCGACACCCTCATGCTCACGATCCCGAGCCAGCTGGGTGTCGCGTTCAACCTGCGCGTCGTCGAGTCGTTCGCGAAGTACGTCGCGCCGTCGCTCGGCTGGGTGCCCAACACGGAGCGCACCGCGACCGCGTCCGTGTGATCGCTGCGCACCTCGGTAGGGTCGTGCAGATGAACAGCCGACGGGATGCCGCGGAGGACGACGTGATCTACGTCCCGTCCTCCGCTCTCCCGAACCCGTCGACCTATACCGAGATCGGGACGTTCGAGGTCGACGGCGAGACGTTCACGGTCCGAAGGCGCGACGACGACGGTTCCGTCCACTACGACTGGATCTCCGGCCCCAACCCCGGCTATGGCTTCAGCTCGTCCGGCTCCGGGCGAGAGAGTCACGAGCACCATGAGACCGCGATCCGTGATTTCCTCGCCTCGATCGATCCGACAACGGGATACCTCTGATCCCGTCAACGAAGCCGGCGCGACCCCGCTTCAGGACTCCGAGTCGGTCGAGCCGCGGAGCCACGGGCGCCCGAGCGGGAGGACGATGCGTCCCATCGTCCTCCGGATGAACTTCTCGGCGAGCATGTAGGTCGCCAGCGCGGATGCCAGGATGAGGGCGACCGAGCCCGCGGCGCCGAAGCCCGGCGCGGCTCCGAACGCCGAGGCGGACTGCAGTGCGAGGCCCGCCGAGACGCACAGCAGCGTCACCGGCAAGACCGAATTGTGCGTCGCGCCAGGGAGCGCGAAGAGGAGTGCGAGCCCCGCGAACATCAGCGTGAAGACGCCGCGCGCGGGCCCTGCCACTTCGAAGAAGCCGAGTTCGCCGCCGAGGAGGAATCCCGGCATGCAGAGCCAGTACCAGCCGAAGGCGTTGTACACGAGGAAGTGGAAGTCGTCGCCGATCGCGAACGAGAGCATCCCCGCGACGATCTGCACGACACCGCCGAAGATCGCGCCGACCCAGAAGACCGCGCTCTCGTCCTGCACCCCCAAGTGGGCAAGCTGCGCCGTGAAGGTCGCGATGGCGAACCCCAGCAGACCGATGAGGCCGGGGTCGGCCGTACGTGCGGGGAGACCGAAGCGCGGAGCGGATGCCGTCGACACACTGCGACGCTAGTGCACCGGTGCGGTCCTCATCTCGTGCGCGGGCCGTGACTATTACAGACCTCCCGAGCACTCACTTTCCATATCAGCAAGTGATTCGTACACTTTCCTCTATGGAAAGTGACCAGCCTTCACCATCCGAAGCCCGCGCGATCCTCGACGGCCTCACCGCTGACGGCGCATCGCTCGCGACCCGCGTCGTCACACCCTGGTGGTACCACCTCACCCTCGGCCTGGTCGTCGCAACGATCGTGATGTCGCAGACCCTCCCCGCGCCCCTCTCGATCGGACTCGTCGTCGCGGGGATCGTGTCGCTTCCCGTGATCACCACGACCTACACGCGCCGCTACGGAGTCTCGGCGAGCAGCCCGGTCGGGCCACGTACGCGGAGACTCCTCGTCACCACCCTCATCGTGCTCGCCGCGGGGATGGTGGCCGCGCTCGCCATCCGAGCTACCGAGCAGTCCGCGTGGTGGGGCCTGCTCCCGGCCGGCGTCGTCCTCTTCGCGACGATCGTGCTGGGGCGTCGCTATGACGCCGCGCTGCGGCTCGAACTCGCGGGCGGTGGCGCGAAGACATGAGCGTCGAGTCCCGCCCGTCCCCACCCCCCGCCTTCAACGAGATCATCCACTCACCCGTTCGCCTTCGCATCTGCGGTCTTCTGCGCAACGTCTCGGAACTGGAGTTCGCTGTCATCCGTGACACGCTCGGTCAGAGCGACGCCAACCTGTCGAAGAACATGAAGGTGCTCGCGGATGCCGGCCTTGTCACTGTGCGCAAGGAGGCCTCGTCGACGCGCACCGATGCCCGACGATTCACGTGGGTGTCGTTGTCGGCCGAGGGCAGGATCGCGCTCGAAGCTCACCTCGCCGCGCTCGCCCGCATCGTCGAGGGCGGATAGCCGCGACAAGCGCGGTGGCGTTCCGGCCCTAGTCGGTCAGCTCATGGTGAGCGGACGCCTGGCTCCGCTGCTCATCGGGGTGGAGGCGTGCCGCGATCGCCCGCTGCACGTGAAGACCCGGGTAGATCCCGATCAGCACCGCCATCGGGGTCAGCGCGCCGACATCGTGGATGCCGTGTGCGCGGTACGTGCGCTCGAAACGTTCGACGTAGAAGAGGTAGTCGCGCGGGGACGTGTCGAGGCGGCGCGCGGAGATGCCCGCGATCATGCCGGGCGCGTATCCCACCTTGATTCCCTCGAGAGCGAGGTGCACCGACAGGTCGAGGTCCTCGTGCATGAGGTCCTCGCGATCCGGGCACACCTTGTCGCGGACGACCGCCCACGCGCTCGCGCGGAGCGCCATGTTGCTGCCGAAGAGGAAGACGTACTTGCCCGCGAGCTTGGCGGTGACCTTGCGGACGGAATCGTCGGCGTGGAGACCGAAGGCGCGCATGGGCATGTCGTAGTAGTCGACGGGACCGCTCAAGGCCCCGACGTCGGGCTCCGCGAGAAACGCGTTGCGCACCTGCTCCGCCCAATCGGGGTGCAGCATCGAGTCGGAATCGATGCGCCCGATGATCTCTCCCGTCGCGGCGTCGAACCCTGCATTCCGCGTGGGCGTGATCCCCTGCTCCTCGTCCTGCGAGATCAGGCGGATGCCGGCTTCGGGGAAGGCCGCGATCATCTTCTCCACTGCGCCTCGGGTATCGTCCGTCGACCGATTGTCGACGACGACGATCTCGTCGAGCGGCTCCGTCTGCTCGATCGCCGCGATGAGGCACTGCCGGATCGTCAGTTCCTCGTTGTAGGCGGGGATGACGAGGGAGACGGTCGGTCGTTCGCTCATGAGGCGACACTATCGGGATGCCGCGCCGATCCCGCCGACTCACGCATCGAGCTTCTCGCGCTCGCGCATCGGAGCCCGCCGCGACCGCTCGCGCGCCGCGTGCCGCACGTGCTGCAGGACACTGATCGCGACTGTCACAGCGAGCAGTGCGTACAGCACGATCGTGATCGGCGACGACACGAGGATGCCGGGATCCCCTTCCGAGACCGCGAGGGCGCGACGGAGCTGCGTCTCGGCCATGGGACCCAGGATCGCCGCGATCAGGACCGGAGCGAGCGGCAGCGAGAAGTGCCGCATCCCGAAACCGACGATGCCGATCGCGAGCGCCATCCAGAGGTCGACGACACGCGACGCGATCGCGTAGATGCCGAGCATCGAGACGACCGTGATGCCCGCGTAGAGGTAGTGGCGCGGGATGAGGAGCAGCTTCGCCCACACCGCCGCGAATGGCAGGTTGATGATGAGAAGGATGATGAGCCCCAGGAAGAGGCTCGCGAGCAGCGGCCACACGAGGTCACCGCTGCGCTCGAAGAGGAGTGGGCCCGGCTGCATCCCGTACTGCTGGAAGGCGGCGATCATCATGGCGGCGGTCGCCGACGTCGGAAGTCCGAGGCCGAGGAGTGCGCCCATCGCCGAACCCGCCGTCGCGTTGCCCGCCGCTTCCGGCGCGGCGACACCCTGGATCGCACCACGGCTGCCGAAGTCCGTGTCACCCCGGCGCCGCGCGAGCCGCTTCTCCGTGCCGTACGCGAGGAAGGTCGGCACTTCCGATCCCCCCACCGGGATCGCTCCGAACGGCACACCGAACGCCGTCCCACGGAGGAAGGCCGGGAGCGCCTGCCGCCACTCCCGCAGCGAGAGAAGCGGCGACCCCGACGGGCGGACGAGCGTGCCGGGGCCGTCGGAACGACGGATGTGGGATGCCACGTGCAGGACCTCGCCCACCGCGAGGAGGCCCACCGTGATGACGATGATCGAGATCCCGTCGAAGAGGACGGGGCTTCCCAGCGTGAAGCGTTCCGCGCCCGTCATGGCGTCGATGCCGACCATCGCCAGCGCGAAGCCGAGACCCAAGGAGACGAGGCCGCGCACGATCGAGTCGGCGACGACGGCCGAGATCGCGATGAAGGCGAAGACGGCGAGCGCGAAATACTCGGCAGGACCGAAGACCGTCGCGAGCTGAACGATGAACGGCGAGAAGAAGACGACGAGCACGCACGCGATCGTGCCGCCGATGAAGGCGCCGATCGCCGACGTGCCGAGCGCCTTGGCGGCGCGCCCGTCCTTCGCCATGCGATGGCCCTCGAACGTCGTGGCGATCGCGGAGGAGTTCCCGGGGGTGTTGAGGAGGATGCCGGAGGTGGAGTCCCCGAAAAGACCGCCGAAGTAGATGCTCGCGAACATGATGAACGCGCCGGTCGGATCGAGGCTGAAGGTGACGGGGAGAAGGAGTGCGACGGCCATCGCGGAGCCGAGCCCCGGGAGGACACCGACCGCCGTGCCGAGGACGGCACCGATGACGAGGAAGAGGAGGTTCTGCGGCGTGAAGGCGACTGCGAAGCCCTCCATGAGGTGAGTCAGCTGATCCACGGTGCCACTCCTTCCAGGATGCCGGCGGGAAGCGGCAGACCGAGGCCCGCTCCGAACGCGAGTTGGACGACGGACGAGGTGATGACGGCGATCGCGATGTCCATGAGGGGTCGGCGACTGCCGAACGCGAACGCGATGATCCAGAAGAGCGCCGCGGCCGACAGGAGCCAGCCCGCGATCGGCAGCACGAGGATGAACCCGGCGAGCCCCCCGACGACGATGAGGAGCGTGCGCCAATCGACGCGCGACGCCGGGACCTGCCCGACGGGGACGACGTCTTCGGGAGATACCACGCGGATCTCGCTGGTCGCGTCGATCGCGCCGAAGTCTTCGAGCATCTCGTTGGAGATCTCGGTCGGATCATCGGCGACGTGGGCTCGCTGCGGGCGGCGCAGCACGTCGATCGCGAGCGCAATGCCGACGCCGTAGAGGAAGACGACGACGATCGTGGGGAAGAACTGGGGGCCGGGGAACGCCGTCCCGTCCGGTACCTCCATCGCCAGCGTCCCCCACGTGAGGAGAGACGCGAGGAGGATGACGCCCGCGACGACGATCAGCTCGCTGCGTCCCGTGTACCAGCGCGGTGTGCGCACGACCCGGAGCGTCCCTGTCGTCATCGACGACGGCTCCTGGACGCTCACAGTCCCAACTCCGTCATGATCTCTTCCGTCCGCTCTGTCTCGGTTCCGATGAACTCCGCGAACTCGTCGCCCACCATGAAACTGTCGACCCAGTTGTTACGCGCGAGCACGTCCTCCCAGGCCGTCGTCTCGCGCAGCTCGGTCGCGATGGCGATGAGGTCGTCCCGCACCTCGTCGCTGATGCCCGGCGGGGCGACATAGCCGCGCCAGTTGGACATCGCGACATCGACCCCCTGTTCGATGAACGTCTCGACCTCGATGCCGTCGATCGGCTCCGGCGCGGACACCGCAAGAGCACGGAGGTTGCCCGACGCGATCTGATCGCGGAACTCGTTGTAGCCCGACAGGCCCGCGTGCGCCGTGTGGGACAGGATCGACGTGACGACCTCGCCACCTCCGGGATAGGCGAGATAGTTGACCTCGGCAGGATCGACCCCCACCTCGCGGGCCAGCATGCCTGCCAAGAGGTGGTCGATCCCTCCGAGCGAACCGCCCGCGATCGCCGTCCCGCCCGGGTTCTCCGCGAGCGCCGCCGTGAAGTCGTCGAGGGTCTCGTAGGGGGAATCGCCCGGCACGACGAGGACGTTGAAGTCGTCGGCGAGCCGCGCGATCGGGGTGACGTCCTCGAGGGTCACCGTGGAACCGTTGATGACGATTCCGCCGACCATGACTCCTCCGGTGACGAGCATGAGATCGTGGCGGTCGCCCATCTCGGCGACCTGACCGAGACCGATCGTCCCCGATGCACCCGGCACGTTCATGACCTGCACGGCGCTGACGATGCCGTCGGTGCGGAGAACCTGCTGTGCCTCCCGGGCGAACGCGTCCCATCCGCCGCCGGGGGCAGCGGGAGCCACGAGGGTGAGCTTCGTGCGCGGGCTTGCGGCACCGCCCGTCGCGCTGGCGTTGACCGCCGCGACGACGAAGAGCGCGGCGGCGACCACCCCCACGATCGTTCCCGTGATCCTGCGACGCATGTCCGTCCTCCTGCTTCGACCTCGTTGTGCGGCAGATGTGGAGAGTAGGATGACACCGGGTCCACCGAGAGGTGCGGCCCTTTTCGATTTGCGCTCTTTGATGCTCACGCCGAGGAGGTGTCGATGACGACGCCCGCCGCATCGAGTCCGCCGACGCGGACGCGCCTGGCGATGCTCCTCGTCGTCCAGTTCGCCGTCGTCCTCGTGTGCGTCCTCGTCACAACCGTCATCGCGATCGCCGTGCAGGAGCGCAGCATCCGTTCGGCGACGGCCGAGCGCGTCCTCGACGTGTCGGAGAGCCTCGCCGGTCTCGCGCAGGTGAAGTCCGCCGTGCAAGGCGACAGGGATGCCGCGATGCGCGAACTGCAGCCGCTCGCCGACCTCATCGAAGAGGCGGCCGGCGTCGACTACGTCGTCGTGACGGATGCCGCGGGCATCCGACTCACTCACCCGACACCGTCCGAGCGCGGGCTCCCGGTATCGACCGATCCGAGCGAGGTGCTCGCCGGCGAGACCTTCGTGGGCACAGAGATCGGCACGCTCGGGCCCACGCTGCGGGCGAAGGTGCCCGTCGTCGACGGTTCGACCATCGTCGGAACCGCCTCTGTCGGCATCCTCGAGAGCGACATCTCCACTGCCTTCGACGCCGCCGTCCGCGGGCTGTTGCCCTGGGTCGTCGGCTCGCTCGTCGTCGGCTTCGGGCTGAGCGGCGTGATCACGGCGTTCGTCGGGCGTCGGCTGCGGCGGCTCGAGCGCGGCGTCCGAGAACTCGAGACGCAGCGGCTCATCGCGGCGGCTCTGCGCGACCAGACGCACGAGTTCCACACGCGTCTTCACGTCATCCGCGGCCTCGTCGCCGACGGCGAGACGACCGAGGCACTCGAGTACATCGGCGGAATCGTGCCAGTCGACTCGTCAGGAGGCCCTTCCGCCGACGGGCACGGCGTCTTCTCGCCCCGCCTCCTCTCCCTCGACGACCCCGCGCTTCGCGCCCTCCTCGACGGCCTCAGCGCCGACGCGACGGCTCGCGGGGTGCGCCTGGACGTCGATCCCGCGTCGTCCGCTCCGAGGGGCATCCTCGACGACGGGGATTTCAGCGTCATCGCGAACCTCTGCCGCAACGCGCTCGAGGCCGTCTCCCCGGAAGGTCGCGTGCAGGTCTTCGTGGGTGCTGACGAACACGGCATCGTGATCGACGTCTCGGACGATGGACCGGGGATCGAGCCCTCCGACCTCGCGCGGATCTTCCAGCGCGGAGTGTCGAGCAAGTCGGGCGGCGACCGCGGTGTCGGGCTCGATCTCGTTCGACGTCACGTGCGCGCGCGATCCGGCGACGTCACGGTGGGGACGTCTGACCTCGGCGGTGCGCGATTCACCGTCGAGATGCCCGCGCCGGGGGTGAGGCGATGACGGATTCCACCATCCGGGTCGTGCTCGTCGACGACGACCCCGCCGTCCTGAGGCTCCACTCGTCCTACCTCGCGGGGCTCGAAGGGTTCGTGCTCGTCGGGACCGCCCGGACGGGGCGCGCGGGAGCGGAACTCGCGACGACGAGCGGCGTCGATCTCGTCCTCCTCGACATGAATCTCCCCGACTTCAGCGGCATCGAGGTGCTCCACCGCATACGGATGCTGCGCGACTGGGAGGTCGACGTCTTCGTCATCAGCTCCGCACGCGACGCCTTCACGATCCGCCAGGCCGCCGCCGCGCACGTCGCGGGCTACCTCGTGAAGCCCTTCACCCGTGAAGCGTTCGCGGACCGCCTCGGCGAGTATCGCCGCGCGCGGGGCGACCGCCCGCGCGAAGTCAGCGTCGGGTTGGCGCAGGGCGAGATCGACGGACTCGTCGGCCTCGCCGGACTCGCCGGACTCGCGCCTCAAGCTCGCACGGATCCGGCTGCGGCGAGTCCGGAAGCCCTCCCCAAAGGACTCTCCCTCGCGACCCTCCAGCTCATCCTCGCCGCGTTGCACCCGTCGACGCCGATCAGCGTGCGAGCGATCGCCGACGCCTCGGGCGCGTCGCGCGCGACCGTCCGTCGATACCTCGACCACCTCATCGCGCGCGGCCTCGTCACGACGTCGCATCGCTTCGGCGCGCGCGGACGACCCGAGGTGCTCTACCGCCGCGCCCCGGGGTGAGCCTCAGCCGCGGAAGTCGTCGGGGTCGACCTCGTTCAGGAAGCGCGTGAACTCCTCGACGCTCTCCTCGGTCTCGGTCTCGTCCGCCATGAGGTCGGGCACACCAGCATCCTCCATGACACTGTCCGAGACCCACATCGGCGCGTTGACCCGCGCGGCCAGGGCGATGGCATCCGAGGGACGGGCGTCGATCGTGCGGATGCCGTGCGGCGTCGCGAGCGTCAGCTCGGCGTAGTACGTCCCATCGTCGATGCGCGTCACCTCTGCGCGCTCGAGTGTCGCCTCGAGCGTCGCCAGCATCTCCTTCATGAGGTCGTGCGCGAGGGGACGGGGCGTCGCAGCACCTTCGATCGCGATGAGGATCGAGGTCGCCTCGAGGGCGCCGACCCAGATCGGGAGCATACGTCCCGCGCCCGGAAGCTGGTCGATGGGCTTCAGCAGCAGAACGTGCTGGCCGGACTCGTCGAGCGCCACTCCGGCGATGCGGACCTGGGGCATGACGTTCCTCCTTCGCCTGACGCCATTCGCTCCCGCCAGCCTAGATCGGTCTATCCCGCGCTGCGGGCGAATCGTTCCAGCGCGTCGCCCGTGAGACGCTGCGTCGTCCATTCGTCCATGGGCGTCGCCCCGATGGAGCGGTAGAAGCCGATCGCGAGCTCGTTCCAGTCGAGCACGGTCCATTCGAGGCGAGAGTAGCCCCGCTCGAGGCACACCTGGGCAAGAGAACCGATGAGCGCCCGACCGTAGCTGCGGCCGCGCTGACTCTCATCGACGAAGAGGTCCTCGAGCCAGATGCCGTGTCGACCCGTCCAGGTCGAATACGTCAGGAACCACAGGGCGATCCCCACGATCGCACCGTCGCGCTCGACGACGTGCGCGAACGCCGCGGGGGCCTCACCGAAGAGCGTCTCGGTGAGCATCTCGACCGTGTTCTCGACGGCGTCGGGTTCGCGTTCGTACTCGGCGAGGCCGTGGATACAGGAGAGGATGCCGGCTTCGTCGCCCGGCTGCGCGGTACGGAGAATGGCGTCGTCGATCTGGCGGGGCATCACGCCTCGAGCGTAGCGTCGGTGACGATCACGAGCTCTCGCGTCGAGCGCGTCATCGCCACGTAGCGGTCGGCCGCCGTGGCGCGTCCGTCGTCGACGAGCACGACGAGATCGAACTCCAGGCCCTTCGCACCCTCGGAGGTGAGCGACCGCACGCGAGGGCTGTCGTCCTGTGCGGGGTCGCCGATGACACACGCGATACCGTCCTCGTGCGACGCAAGCCACTGTTGGACGATGTCGTCGAGATCGGCGCGCGGCGCCGTCCGAACCGGCACACCGCTCCGACGCACCGAAACGGGCACGTTCGCGTCGGGAATCGCGGCTCGGATGACGGGTTCGGCGACGGCGGTGACTTCTTCCGGCGTCCGGTAGTTGACCGTCAGATGCGCGACCTCGACGTGTGGGAATCCGACGCGCGCGAGACGCTTCTCCCACGACTCGGCGAAGTCGTTCCGCGCTTGCGCCCGGTCGCCCACGATCGTGACGCTTCTCGACGGGCAGCGCCGGAGCACCATCTGCCACTGCGCATCCGTGAGCTCCTGAGCTTCGTCGACCACGATGTGCGCGTACGGCCCGTCGAAGCGTCCTGTGTCGACCTGCGCGAGACCCGCATCGTCGACGAGCGAGTACTGCGCATCCTCGACCCGCAGCATCGACATGAGCTGGAGGTCGCTGTCGTCGCCCGCGATGAGGTCGTCTACGACACGGTCCATCACCTCGCGCCGCGCAGCCAGCTCGGCATCGCGACGACGGGTGCGCAGCGCCGCGGTCGGATCACCGACGCGCGCCCGCGCCGCATCGAGCAGCGGGAGATCCTCGACGGTCCACGCGTGCCGGTCGGGCTCTGCAGCTCCGATGTCGTCGCGGTGAAGCAGCCGTGCGTCTTCGTCCGACAGCCAGGGGGCGCACGCTCGCAGGAACGACGGCGATGCCCACAGCGAGGCGACGAGGGCCGGGGCATCCAGAAGCGGCCAGCATGCGTCGAGAGCGTCCGTCAGCAACTCCGATCGCTCGAGATAGCGGCGGACTCCCGGCGCCGATCGTCCCGCTCGCATCCGGTCCACGATGATGTCGGCGAGGGTCGCGACGATGTCCTCACGGGCGGCATCGTGCGGAGTGCCGCGTTCGACGGCGGCGAATGCTTCCGCCCAGTCGTCCGGGTCGAGCGTGACATCCATCCACGGCGTCTCGATGAGGACCGACTCGTTCGGCGGCTGCTCGAAGCGGCCGAGCGCAGCGTCGATCACTGCTGTCCACCGAGCATCGCCCTTGAGGACCGCGACGCGCGGGTCGTGCTCGACGGCAGCTCGACGACCCTCGGGAACGAGGTCGCGCAGCGTACACATCCGCACACTCTCTTCACCCAGACTCGGCAGCACGTCCGCGACGTAGGCGAGGTACGACTCGTGGGGACCGATGAAGAGGATGCCGCCACGTCCTGGCGCGAGCCGCGGATCGGCGTACAACAGGTATGCGGCGCGATGAAGGGCGACGACCGTCTTTCCCGTGCCGGGGCCACCGTCGACGACGAGCGCACCATGAGAATCGGCGCGGATGATGGCATCCTGGTCGGCCTGCACCGTGCTCAGCACGTCACGCATCTGCGGCGACCTCTGAGCGCCGAGGCTCGCGATGAAGGCGGATTCGTCATCGAGCGCCGCCGTGGAGGCGATGTCGTCGGTGAGCGCTTCGTCCCAGTAGTCGCTCACCCGCCCGCCGGTGAAGCGGTAGCGGCGCCGCGCGGCGAATCCCATCGGCCGGGCGGGCGTCGCGGAGAAGTAGGGTTCCGCGGCGGGCGCCCGCCAGTCGACGAGGAGCCTCCGGCCCCCGGCATCCGTCATGCCCGTCCGACCGATGTAGACCCGCGGGGCGCGCGTGAACGACTCGCTGTCCGCCACGCCGGCGCGTGTCATCCGGCCGATGCACACGTCGAGCCCGTAGCGCTCGAGGGTGCGCTGCTGTGCGGAGAGCCGGTGGACCTCGAGATCCCGTTCGAGCGCCCCCTCACCGGATCCCGCCGGTCGCCGACGGGCGTCCTCGATGCGTCGCGCCGTCTCTGCTCGGGACAGAGCGAGCGCCTCGCCGATCGCGGCGAAGTGCTCGTCGTCGTCGGCGATGAGCGCGGGCGCGCGTTTCGCCCCGAGCCGGTCGGGAAGATCGAAGGCGGTGGTCTCACGAGTTGTCACGAGGACCGATTCTCAACCCGGACCAGGGCCTTGTGGCAAGCCCCCACCCGGGCGATATCCTGAAAGTGGCGAGAGATCCCCGTGTCGTGTCCGGGAGTGACCGCCGCCATCCGCGTCGACGCCATCGTTGTCGACATCGGGCATGATGCCGCTATCCGGCTGTCGCATCGCGACAATTTGACCGCGCTCGGCGATGCGGACTAAGCACTCCGCTCGTCATCTTTCAGGCAATTCACAAGAATCGCTTGACCTGGATCTATCCACCCGATAGACATTGGTCACGCCGCGACCCGCTCGACCCCCCGGTTGATCACGGCCTCGACGTCGGAGTGTCTGCATCGATTCGCCTCCGCACCACTCCGAGTTCGCCCGTCCTACGAACGCGCGCCCAGAGAGGGGATGCACTTTGTTGTCTGCAGTACGAAGAAGAAGAGCTGTCGGAGGTGTCTCCGTCGCGGCCGCCCTCGCAGGCCTGCTCCTGTCCACGCTCACCCCCGGTGCCGCCGTCGGCACGGACGAAGAACGCCTCGATCTCCTCCGTGAGGCTGACGAAGCTGTCAGCGTCATGGAGATCACCGTTCCCGACACGTCCGAACTCGACCGCCTCGTGTCGACCGGCATCGACCTCGACCACGGCGTCGACACGAACGACGACGGGTCGCTCACGGTGAGCGCCATCGTCACCCCGAGCCAGGTCGAAGCGCTCGAAGCACGGGGATTCACCTTCGGAGCCGCTCTCTACACGGAACAGGACACGCAGGAGGTCCTCGCCGAGCGCGAAGCCACCCGGTCCGCGGCCGTCGCCGAGAACCTCGCCTTCCAGGCGCGGAGCATGGCGGCCAACGTCGCCGATGTCGAAATCCTCCGGGCCGACTACTACACCTCGTTCGGCGTCGGCTACCTGTCCGTCGAGGCGCGTTTCGCCGACGGCCAGACCAACACGGCTCCGATGGTCGTCGAGCGCGACAACGGGCCGGGAACCGAGATGGGCTCCGGCGGCACGCAGAACATCACGCGATTCGTCGACGCGAGCGTCTACGTCAAGCACCGCGGAGCAACGACGGTCACGACGCGCCCGGACAAGGTCCGCGTCACGAGCCCCACCGGCCAGACCGCCGAGGCGACCGTCAGCGACTGGCTCCCCATCGACGGTGACGACGTCTTCGGCCCCAACTACGAGACCGACTTCATCTCGTCGTACCTGACGCCGACAGAGCTCTACGACCGCATCAAGGCCCTCGCGGCGGAGTTCCCCTCGATCGCCGAGATCGTCGAACTGCCCTACAAGACCAACGGCTACCGTCGCCTCGCCCAAGGTGTGCTCGGCACGTCCAACGCCAACCGCGTCGGCATCGACTCTCACGCGTGGGGACACGAAGGCGGCAACGGCATCGTCGTCACGATCGCCGAGCCCGCTGGTGCGAACGCTCCTCTGTCGGTCGGAGTCACGGGCACCACGGTGACCGTCAACCCTGCGACCGACGCAGCGGGTGCGATCACGAGCACCGCGGCGGACGTCGTGGCCGCGATCAACGGGTCCGCCGCCGCACACGAGCTCATCGACGCGTACACGTACCGCGGCAACGCGGGCGCGTCCGTCGTCGTGGCGGGCACCGTCACCCTGACGGACGGCCTCAACGCTCCGGCATCCGTGTCGCGCGACCCGCACCCCGTATACGCGATCCGCATCGGCGCCGTCCGTGACGGATCGAAGCCGGGTGTCCTCGCCTACGCGCAGGAGCACGCGCGTGAATGGGTGCCGCCGCTCGTCACGATCGAGACCGCGGAGCGCCTCCTGCGCAACTACGCGCACAACGGCAAGGTCAAGGAACTCGTCAACAACCTGGACATCTGGATCCTCCCGTCGGTCAACCCCGACGGCGGTCACTACTCGTTCTACGACTACGCGTCGCAGCGCCGGAACATGACCAACCACTGCCACGGGACGACCTCGACGTCGATCGACTTCAACGCCCGCAACGCGTGGGGCGTGGACGTCAACCGCAACTACGACACGTACAGCCTCACGGACGGCTACTCGGGCGCATCGTCGTCGTGCACGAGCGACACCTACGCGGGACCGTCGGAGCTCAGCGAGCCGGAGTCGCGGAACGTCGACTGGGTCGCTGCGAACAACCCCAAGCTGAAGTTCGCCATGAACATCCACAGCTCGGGCAACTACTTCATGTGGTCGCCTGGCGCGTACAAGCTGCCCGGTCGCGAGTCGGCTCCGCGTCCGAGCGCTGAGGACGAGGCCTACTTCTGGGAGTCGTCGGAGCGCATCCTTTCGGAGATCAAGCGCTACCGCGGGCTGTCCGTGACGCCGGCCCGCACGGGTCCGATCGTCGACGTGCTGTACTCGGCCGCCGGAAACTCGGGCGACATGATGTGGTACAAGTACGGCATCTACGCGTGGAACTTCGAAGTGGGATCGCAGTTCCAGCCCCCCTTCGAGAGCGACAACCCCAACGGCGCGGCGGCTCACCCCGAGTCGCAGGAGTACGCCAACGGCATCGTCGAGCTCATGCGCGTCGCGCTGGACTACTCGAAGTCGCAGGACACCTCCAAGCCCGTCATCGAGCTGACGAGCCCGACCTCTCCGGAGATCGACGGCAACGCTAACTCGCTCGTGCTGGAGGCCCGCGACGCCGAGACCGGTCTGGATGTCGTCGTCGGCAACATCTACCAGAACGGCGCGCTCCTCAAGAGCACGCAGCTCAAGGCGGACGGTGCCGCGTCGGCGACCCACACGATCGACCTGTCGACCGTCGTGAACGGTGGCCTGCCGCTCGGCGACTACACGCTGCGCTACAACACGCGTGACCTCGCCGGCAACCTGTCGCAGACCCAGCAGTTCGCCTTCACGATCACGGACAAGACCAAGCCGCAGGTGACCCTGGTGTCGCCGACCACGGCAGGGCCTTTCCAGAAGCTCGAGGTCAAGGTCGACGCGACCGACAACCACGGGCTCCAGCGGATCGTGGCGAACATCTACAAGGACGGCACGCTCGTGAAGTCCACGCAAACCGCCGCCGGTGGAGCGAAGGCCGCGTCGCACAGCGCGACCGTCACGCTTCCCGAGGGCAACTACACGGTGAAGTACAACGCGCAGGATCTGAAGGGACTCATCTCGCAGACCAGCACGTTCGCCTTCTCGATCGACACGACGGCACCGAACGTCACGGTCAAGACGGGCGCGAACGAGACGGTCGGCGCGAACGGCACCTACTCGCTCGTGAGCTTCAAGCTCAACGACGCGGGCAAGATCGACAAGCTGACCCTCAACGGAGTCATGAAAGACCTCACGAACAACGCGTGGTCTGATCTGAACTTCGTCAAGGTCGGTGCATTCGGCGGAGTCTCCGGCGTGAACACCCTCGTCGTCTACGACGTCGCGGGCAACGCCAAGACGCTCACCTTCACCCTCAACTAGTCCCCCGACTGGGGCGGTGCCGGCCGAGGTCCCCGACACCTCGGCCGGCTCGCCTCTCCAGTGGGTTTGTGCAAGGGCCCCCTGAGAGCAGATGCCTCCTGGTTTCGACCAGGGGGCATCTGTGCTTACTCGCGGCCTACTCGCGCGTGCGACCCTTGCGCGCAATCAGGATCTCGCGGCGAAGTTCGTCGATCTCGGCGCTCACCGTCGTCTGCCCGGCGTCGCCCACGAGAGCATCGCGCGCGGCTTCCAGTTCGTCGGAGCCACCCGGTTCGTTCGTGCCCGCACGGTCGGTCATGCCGCGAGAATACTCCGTCGTCAGGAGGGCGGCCTCACCCCGCCCCTGCATCCGTCGGGCGGAACACGGGCACCCGCCTCTCCGGCTGCACGACATACTGCCGTCCGGTCGGAGACGTCCATTCGATGGCGCCGCCGTCGAGCTGACGGATCGACCACCCGCCATGGTGCTTCACGGTGTGATGCCCCTGGCACAGAGGACCGAGGTTCGAGAGCGCCGTGGACCCGCCGTGCTGCCACGCGATCGAATGATCGACCTGGCACCGGGATGCCGGTACTTCACATCCCGGAGCCATGCAGCGCTCGGCTCGCCACCTGACGAGCTTCGCGAGTTCCGGCGGGGGCTGGTAACGGTCACGCCCCACGGAGAGCACCATCCCGGTCTCGGGGTGAGTGAGTACGCGCATCCATCCCCCGGACCCGCCGCACAGGCGGCGCGCCGTCGTGAGGGGGATCGGGCCGACGCCCTCGACGCTCGCGGGGTCGCACCCCGGCGGCACGGCCTCACCGTCGCCGAGGAGTGCGAGCGCGGGCACCGTGACGACGACCGATGCTCGGATGCCGCGAACAGGCGCCGGATGCGCTTCGGCAGCCCCGTCGATCAGCAGATCGCACGCGACATCGGCGCGCAGGTGGTCGAGCGTGCGAGCCTCGTCGGGTTGCTTCTTGAGTTGCTTCGCGATCGCGGTCATGCGGCCGTGGATCGCGTGGATCTCGACCGCAGGAGCATAGAGGTGTAGCCACGCCATGCCGTCGGCACCGGGCTCGACGGCGACCCGACGGTCCGCGAGCGCCGCCTCGTGACGCTGTGCGAGCGTCGTCTCGCGGACCGACTCGATGAGTCGTGCGAGGTGACGGCGGAATTGACCGACGGGATGGTGCTTCGCAAGCTCCATCCCGCGCTCCAGAATGAAGGCGCGATGGAGGGGATCGACGCTGTCGGTGCCTGCGACGAGGATCTTCGCATGCTGCTCGGTCATGTCCGCACGCGCGATCGCACCCCGTATCGCGGGATACCTGTCGACGACGGCCTCGGCGAGCGCGAGCAGTTCGCCCGCGGAGTACTCGGTGATCCGCAGCGTCGCCGCGAGTTCGAGCCGCACGGAACGCTCCATGATCTCGAGCGACGCATGCACAGGCCCCACCGCGATGACCTCACGTCTCATGGCAGCGACGGCGACGAGGCGATCGGCGACGACGGACCCGAGATAGTTCGAGATCTCGGAGACTCGATCGACGGCGTCAGGCGGATCGAAGCCGCCCTCGCCGTGCGTCCCACACGCGTCGCACTCGCACGCACCGACGAACGGGTCATCGAAGCCGCCCGGCACCTCATCGGAGGGAGGCCCGAGATCGTCCGGCCCGTCGGTCTGTTCTTCCATCCTTGAAAGATAGAACATACATACGACACTCGTCGGAGTTCTCCACAGGACCGAGCGCGAGTAGCACGCACACCATGCGCGGACAAGCCCCGCGCACTGCTCCCGGCGCAGGCATAGCGTCGGGGCATCCGCACGAAAGGAACAGCCATGTCGACGACAGCGACGAAAGCGAAGACCAAGACGGCACCGAAGAAGGCCAACCGGCGCACCGCGACCGGCGGCGCGCAGCTCACCGACGAGCAGAACGCAGAGAACGGCTTCCAGGCCTCCCGGGCGCTCAGCGAGAACCTCCAGCGCGTCCTCGTGGACCTCATCGAACTCGCGAGCCAGGGGAAGCAGGCCCACTGGAACGTCGTGGGGCGCAACTTCCGTGACACCCACCGGCAGCTCGACGAGATCATCGAGGCCGCTCGGACGTTCAGCGACACGATCGCCGAGAGGATGCGCGCGCTGCACGCCCTCCCCGACGGCCGGAGCGACACCGTGTCGGAGACGACGACCCTCGCCGAGTTCCCCATGGGAGAGGTCGCGACGACCGACGTCATCGACCTCATGACCGAGCGCCTCGAGTCCGCCATCGGGACCTGCCGCGCCGTCCACGACGACGTCGACGATGAGGACCCCACGAGCGCCGACATCCTGCACGCGATCCTCGAGTCGCTCGAGCAGTTCGCGTGGATGGTCAGCGCCGAGAACCGCACTCCCGCGCGGTGATCGCATGACCCGTTTCGGCTACACCCTCATGACCGAGCAGAGCGGTCCGCTCGAGCTCGTCCGCTACGCGCAGTCCGCCGAGGCCGTGGGCTTCGACTTCGAAGTGTCGAGCGATCACTACTCGCCCTGGCTCGTCAGTCAAGGTCACGCACCGTACGCGTGGACCGTCCTGGGAGCCGTCGCGCAGGCGACGAGCCGCGTCGAGCTCATGACCTATGTGACGTGTCCCACGATGCGATACCACCCCGCCGTCGTTGCGCAGAAAGCAGCGACACTGCAGATCCTGAGCGAGGGGCGGTTCCTCCTCGGCCTCGGATCGGGTGAGAACCTCAACGAGCACGTCGTCGGCGAGGGCTGGCCGAGCGTCGACACGCGCCAGACGATGCTCACCGAGGCGATCGAGATCATCCGCGAACTCCACACGGGTGAGCTCGTGACGTATGACGGCGAGTACTTCCGCGTCGACTCGGCACGCATCTGGGATGTCCCGGATGCCGGTGTGGAGATCGGCGTCGCGGTGTCGGGAAGCGAATCGATCGAATCCTTCGCTCCCCTCAGCGACCACATGATCGCCGTCGAGCCCGACGCGGAGCTCGTGAGCGGGTGGGATGCCGCGCGCGGTGGCACGTCGCGGAAGATCGGCCAGATCCCGATCTCCTGGGATCCCGACCGGGATGCCGCGATCGCCCGCGCCCACGATCAGTTCCGGTGGTTCGGGGGCGGCTGGCCCGTCAACGCCGAACTCTCCACCCCCGCCGGATTCCAGGCCGCGTCGCAGTTCGTGCGTCCCGAGGACGTCGCGGAGTCGATCGCGTGCGGCCCCGACCTCGACGCGATCGCCGAGAGCGTCCGCCCTTATATCGACGCCGGGTTCACCGACATCGCGATCGTCCAGATCGGCGACGAGCAGCAGGACCGTTTCCTGGCCGAAGCAGCAGAGCCTCTCTTGGAGAAGCTCCGCGGTCTGTGAGGGGATGCCGCGCGCTCTCGCCCCGTGTCGTCACCGTCCCGTGTCGTCACCGTCCCGTGTCGTCACCGTCCGGCAGCGGCAACGGGAGTTCGCGCGCGGCATCCCATGGCTCGGTCCACCCGAGCCTGTTGAAGATCTCGTCGAGCACCATCCCGGTGAAGCCCCACACGAGATGCTCGCCCGACGCGTGCGGCACGAGGAAGCCCGGCCCGCGCCACTCGCCGCCGTCGCGCCGGATGACGGTCGAGCCGCGATGGGCCGGATCGAGCAGTTCGGCCACGGGAGCGCGGAACACGTCGGCGGATTCGGCGACGTCGACGACCCGGACGGGAGACGGCTCACGCCACCACGCCAGGACGGGTGTGACGAGATGTTGCGAGTACTCCAGAGGGATCTCTTCGAGAACACCGAGCACGTCGACTCCCTCGGGGTCGAGGCCGGTCTCCTCCTGGGCTTCGCGGAGGGCTGCGGCCACCGCGTCGGCATCACCCGGATCGACCCGCCCTCCCGGGAACGCGACCTGTCCGGGGTGAGACCGCAGCGTCGTCGCGCGCGCGAGGAGCAGCACGTCGAGGTCGCGCCCGACGGTCGCGGAGCGGGCGTCGCGATCGGCGGGCAGATCGTCGAGGACGCCGAAGAGGATGAGGATCGCCGCCGGTCGGCCGTCGGACGACGGAGGACCATTCGTGGCGGCAGAGATCGTCGCACGGGGTGCGGCGCGGCGCTCAGCGGCGGCCTCGGCGAGCGCCGACAACTGCTCCCGTGCGCTCAGCTCTTGATGTGAGTCGGGCACCCGCCCAGCGTACGCAGGACTCGCGACACCGGCGCCGCAACGCCGGCCGAGGCGCTTCAGGCCGTACGGAGGACCTTTTCCATGGGGCGTCCCTTCGCGATCTCGTCGATGAGCTTGTCGAGATAGCGGATCTTCTGCATGAGTGGATCCTCGATGTCCTGCACCCGGACCCCGCACACGACTCCCGTGATGAGCGTGGCGTTCGCATTGAGATCGGACGCCGCGAAGAGCTCCTCGAACGTCGTGTTCTCAGCCAGATGTCGGTTCAGCGCATCCTCGTCGAAGCCGGTCAGCCAGCGGATCGCCTGGTCGACTTCGGCTCGTGTGCGCCCCTTCCGTTCGGCCTTCGCGACATACAGCGGATAGACCGCGGAGAAGGCCATGGTGTAGATCCGATGCACCCCGCCAGGGTACTGCGAAGGCCATTCTCGGGGCTGTCCTCGAGGAGCGAATCGTCTCACCGCTCACAGGAAACACCCAGGGAACGTACCTTGCCTGTCCAGCCTGGGTGGGCAGACTGCGTGACTTGCGCCGCTCTGCGGCCTCACCGCGCCTACCCGACGGCGCGGACACCCGATACGGAACTCTTTCTCGATGCGCTCAGACACGTCCTCTTCCCCTGCCCGCCGACTTCGCCGCCTCGCGGAACGCCGCTCGCGTCGCCGCCCCGCCATCGTCGCCGCGAGCCTCGCCGTCGGTCTTCTCGCCACCGCAGGGGTGACGGGCGGCCTCCCGGTCTCGAGTGCGCAGGCGGTGTCGGCGAACCAGGCCGAAGCCCCCTTCAACGACTTCGCTCTCGTGTCCTACTCTCTGCCCGTCGAGCCCGCCATGATCGCGGGCTCCGCCGAGGCATCCGATGTCGTCACGGCGGCCCGTGAAGCTCTCGCGACGGCGGAAGGCGCCCTCGACGCGGCCGAGACCGTCCAGGCGGACATCGCGGCCGCAGGTGTCGACCTCGGCGCGACGGACGCGGGTGTCGCGACGGACGAGCTTTCGCAGGCGACCGAGCGTCTCGAGCGCGGGACCGACGCACAGCACACCATCTTCCTCCCCGGCCTGACGGAGGACGTCGTCGACCTCGTCGACCCCGTCGACGCGCGCGTCACCGAGCTCCGCGCGGCCCTCGACGCCGCG
The DNA here is from genome assembly GCF_006715145.1 of Microbacterium sp. SLBN-146. Classification (NCBI taxonomy): domain Bacteria; kingdom Bacillati; phylum Actinomycetota; class Actinomycetes; order Micrococcales; family Microbacteriaceae; genus Microbacterium; species Microbacterium sp. SLBN-146. The sequence goes on along the minus strand of NZ_VFMR01000001.1, from coordinate 2,003,992 downwards.
ATCGCAGAGAAGGCACGCCTGGAGGCGGAGGCTGCCGAGAAGGCACGTCTCGAGGCCGAGGCCGCCGCGGCGTCGGAAGCTGCTGCCGCAGCGGCACGGACGCCGGCGGCCCCTGCCGCACCGAACCCCGTCTACGCGACGGGCGGGACGGCGGGAGACAACAGCCCCGCGGGCGCGCAGGCATCGGCACGCGCCATGCTCCCCGAGTACGGCTGGGGCGACGACCAGTTCGCGTGCCTCGTGTCGCTGTGGAACAAGGAGTCGGGCTGGAACTACCAGGCCTACAACCGTTCAAGCGGTGCGACCGGCATCCCGCAGGCGCTCCCCGGCAGCAAGATGGCCAGCGCGGGCGGCGACTGGCAGACGAACGCTGCGACGCAGGTGCGCTGGGGACTCGGCTACATCGCCGGCCGCTACGGATCGCCATGCGGCGCCTGGAGCCACTCACAGTCCGTCGGCTGGTACTGACGCCTCACCCTCGTTCCCGGTCTCGTCGAGGCCGTGGGTGTGAAGACGCACGCCGGCGGCGTTGAAGATGCTGATCACTTCGGCGGCGCGTGATCCCGACGCACTCAGCGCGTGGGGCGTCCGCGTGTCGAACTCGGCGGCCTCACCGCGACCGAGAATGAGATCCTGCGTGCCCACACGCAGACGGAGCTTTCCGCTGAGTACGTAGAGCCACTCGAACCCGTCGTGCACGCGAAGGTCGGGAAGGTCCGCGACAGGCGGAAATGTGACCTTGTAGGTGCTCACGGGCGAGTCCTCGAGCGCGAGCGGCGCGACGATGAGTCCGTGGCGCTTCACCGCCGCGCGGCGCACACGGGGGTCGCTCGTCTCGGAGCGCACGAGGTCGTCGAGACTCATGCCGAGCTGCCGCGTCAGCGGCACGAGGAGTTCGAGGGTCGCCTGGCGCTTGCCCGATTCCAACCGCGACAGGGTGCTGACCGACATGGCGGATCGTCCCGCCACCTCTTCGAGCGTGAGTCCTTTCGCTTGTCGTGCCGCCCGCAGGCGCGGACCCACGTGAGCCAAGTCGTCGGTCATTCGCTCTCCTTGCTGATTCAGCAAACTAGCTTGCTCTCTGACATCGTGCCACTCATGCTGAGCACATGGAAGAGTGGGATGTCATCGTCATCGGAGCCGGCATCGCCGGCCTCAGCGCCGCGCAGATGCTCGGGAGGGCGCGCCGTCGCACGCTCGTCGTCGACGCCGGTTCACCGCGCAACCGGTTCGCGGCGCACATGCACGGCGTGCTCGGGCACGACGGCATACCGCCCGCCGAGCTCCTCGACCGGGGTCGCGCCGAGCTCGAGGCGTACGGCGTGGAGATCGTCGCGGCATCCGTCGATGCCGTCGAAGAGAGCGACGCGTCCGTCACCGTCCGCATGACCGACGGCCGCACGGAGACGGCCCGCGCCCTCATCATCGCGACCGGGATCACCGACGAACTCCCCGCGATCCCGGGACTCGCGGAGGGCTGGGGGTCGACCGTCCTCCATTGCCCGTACTGCCACGGCTGGGAGGTGCGCGACCGGCGGTTGGGCGTACTGCTGCTGTCGCCGCTGCAGCTCCACCAGGCGCAGCTCGTCCGCCAGTGGAGCGACGACGTCGTGGTGTTCACCGCGGCGGCCGGCGAACTCGCTCCCGACGTGCTTCGCGCCTTCCGTGCACGCGGCATCGGCGTCGAGACGCATCCGGTCGTCGCGTTCGCAGACGGAACCGTGCACCTCGCGGGCGGACGCCGCGTTCCGGTCGACGCGATCTTCACGGCGGGCGCGCCCCGTCCGCACGACGCCTTCGTCGCGGGGCTCGGACTCGCGCGGACGGACGCGGGTCTCCTCGAGGTCGACGCGCTGGGACGGACGAGCTCGGCTCGCATCTGGGCCGCGGGGAATGTCGTCACTCCCTACGCGAACGTGCCGGTCTCGATGGGCGCGGGCTCGATGGCGGGTGCGGGCGCCAATGCCGCCCTCGTCGAAGAGGACGTCGCCCGCGCCATCGCCGAGCCCGAACGCTACTGGAACGACCGTTACGCCGACCGCATGTGGTCGGGGAACCCCAACGCGACCCTCGTCGACGTCGTGGGCGGATTCGTGCCGACTCGGTCCCTCGACCTCGGCTGCGGAGAGGGCGCGGATGTCGTCTGGCTCGCACGCCGCGGGTGGGATGCCACGGGGATCGACCTCTCCGCGGCGGCCATCGCCCGCGCTCAGGCGGCCGCCGAGGAGGCGGGCGTGAGCGCGCGATTCATCGCGGGGGACCTCGACGACACGGACCCGCTCGGCGCCGCAGGGATCGACGGTTCGTTCGGGCTCGTGACCGCCAGCTTCCTGCACTCCCGCGTCGCGCTGGACCGCGCGCGGGCGCTTCGCCGCGCCGCCGGTCTCGTGGCACGGGGCGGACATCTCCTCGTCGTGTCGCACGCGGCGCCGCCGCCCTGGGCGCGACCTGAGCACGTCGCGCACCACGTGTTCCTGTCACCCGAGCAGGAGCTCGCGAGCCTCGATCTTCCTGCGACCGAGTGGGAGACGCTCATCGTCGACGTCCGCTCGCGCGCGGCGGTCGGGCCGGATGGGGCGCCCGCGACGCTCGGGGACTCCGTGGTGCTGCTCCGCCGCGTCTGACGGCGACCCTGTCTACGATCGAAGGGTGACCCACTCCGCACTCGTCCTGGTCGCCAACTCCGGCGACGGCAGCATCAGCGTCTTCCGGCTCTCCGAGGGATCCCTCGAGCGACTCGCCGTCACGGAGGGGCTCGTCGGCTGCTCGGCCTTCGCCATAGACGCCGACCGCGACCTCGTGTATGCCGCCGTCAAGGCAGGAGGCGAGCACGAACACGCGGGCGTCGCGACGCTCGCCCTCGATCGCGAAACAGGACGCCTCACACACCGCTCGAGGCTCGACCTCCCCGTCGGCGGCATGAACTACCTCTCGCTCACACGGGGCGGCACGGGCCTGCTCGGCGCCGCCTACGGCGCGGGATACGGCTTCTCAGCCACGATCCAGGACGGTGTCGTGGCATCCCCCGTCTCGCGGATCGAGTTCGCCAACCTTCACGCGGTCCTCCCGAGCGACGACGGACGATTCGCCTACTTCGTCTCGCTCGGCGACGACCTCATCGCGCAGTACTCCATCGATGGCGAGATGCGCTTGCACCCCCTCGATCCGGAAACCGTCCCGGCACCGGCCGGGAGCGGCCCCCGCCACCTCGTGCTCAGCGAGGCGCAGGACGCGGTCTACGTCCTCACCGAGTTCTCGGGCGAGGTGCTGCACTACGCGCGGGACACCGTCACGGGCACGCTCGACCTGCGCGGCTCGGCGAGCGCCGTCGACCCGGGGAAGAATCTCGGACACAGTCGTTTCGGGATCCACCCGCTCGAGCATCACGTCATCTGGGGTGCGGACATCCACATCGGCGAGGGCGGACGACGCCTCTGGTGCTCCGAACGGACCGAGAGCACGCTCGCCGCCGTCGAGGTCGCCGACGACGGCTCCCTCTCAGCCCCGACACGCTTCTTCACGACCGAGGAGCAACCACGCGGGTTCGCGGTGAGTCCCGATGGCGCCTTCCTCGTCGCCGCGGGGGAACGCTCGACGACCGTTTCGCTCTACGCCGTCGACGGCGATCGCCTCGAGCTGCGTCAGCGGATCGAGACGGGCGCCGTCGCGAACTGGGTCCGCTTCGTCTGAGGCGCGTGCCGCCGCGGCATCCGGATCAGTACCAGTTGGTCGCCTGCGAGTGCCCCCACGCGGCGCACGGGGTGCCGTAGGCGCGGTCGATGTAGTCCAGGCCCCATGCGATCTGGGTCGTCGCGTTCGTCTGCCAGTCGGCACCGGCCGTCGCCATCTTGCTCCCCGGAAGAGCCTGAGGGATGCCGGTGGCACCGCTCGACGCGTTGTAGGCCTGGTAGTTCCACCCCGACTCCTTCTTCCACAGCGAGACGAGGCACGAGAACTGGTCGGCACCCCAGCCGTAACGCTCGGCTGCCATGCTCTGCGCGACGGCCTGAGCGCCCTCCACCGTGTTCGCACGTGCCTGCGCTTCGGCGGCGGCCCGCGCGGCGGCTTCCGCGGCTGCCTGCGCGGCGGCTGCCGCGGCTTCCGCCTGGCGCTGAGCCTCGACGGCGGCATCCTCCGCCGCCTGCTGGAGCAGCGCGGTGTCGAGGACCGTCCGCACGACGGCCGTGCGCAGGGCCGCGGCGTCCGTCGCGTCCGATGCCTCCGCGCTGAGGGCGGGCAGCATCAGGACCGGGGTGAGATCGGCGTTCTCGAGGCGTGAGATCGCCTGCTCGAGGTCGGTCGTGTCGATGGCGGTGTCGAGGGGCAGATCGAGCCCTGACCGCGCGACGGCGCCGGTGACCGCCGAGACGTCCCGCTGGGCGGCGCGGGCCTCGACGAGCGCGGCATCCGCATCGTCGACGACGGCATCGAGCGGACCCCGAAGCGACGAAGGAGCAGGTCCAGAAGCGACGGGGACGGCTCCATAGGTGGGGACGACGGATGCCGCGGCGGCAGCCGAGACGGGGCCCGTCCGTGTGAGACCGCCGACCGTGATCGCACCGAGGGCGAGGCCGGCGCAGAGCGCGCCGATGGCGAGGGAACGAAGACGAGCGGATGCGGGCATGCCGGGGGAACCTCCGAAGAACACGGCTTGCGCCCTCGGGTGCGGACGCAAGCCATCGAGTGTGCCCCATGCCGCCTGGACGACCCGTCCACGTCTCCTGAGTGAACGGTGCGAGCGACCCCCGGGACACCCGGCGGAAGGAGAGTTGGCCCGCGGCATCCACTCCTGCCATGATGTGGCTGATTCGTCGTCCCCCCGACTGGAAAGCACCGATGAGCGGACTCTCCCGGCGCGCCTTTCTCGCCCGCACGGCCCTCGTCGCGGCAAGCCTCGGCATCCCGGCCGAAGCCCTGCGCGCGGCGGCCATTCCCCCGGCGGCGACCGCCGAAGCCGTGCCCACGACGCTGCTGCAGACGATCCTCCACGGCGGTGTCTCCGCGGGCAGCTACCGCACCCTCACGACGGGGCCGGGCGAGCCCTATATCCCGCGCCTGGACGTCCTGCGACGGACGGCTGACGCGACGCGGACCACCAGGCGACGGTCGCTCCTGTACGTCGGCCACCTGTCCGACCTGCACGTCATCGACGCGCAGTCTCCGGGGCGGATCGAACCCATGATCGTGCAGGACCATTCGGCCTGGGGATCGGCGTTCCATCCGCACGATCCCCTCAGCCCGCACACGACCGCCGCGATGGTGCAGGCCTTCTCGGACGCTCGCTACAGCCCGCTCACGGGAGCGCCCATGGCCGCCGCCGTCGTGACGGGCGACAGCGCCGACATGCACTCGCATCTCGAACTGCGCTGGTACATCGATCTCATGGACGGGCTCGCGATCGACCCCGCATCGTCGGGACGGGTGTTCCAGGGCGTGCAGGCCTGGCCGGAGGCGACGTGGGCATACCGCCCCGACGATCCGACGGGCGGCGCCTTCGGTGAATACGGCTTCCCCCGGCTCCGCGGACTGCTCGCCGACGCCATCGCGAACCCCGTCACCTCGCCGGGCCTCCCCGCTCCCTGGTACGCCGTCTACGGCAACCACGACACGCTGCTCCTCGGGACGTTCACCCTGACGCCGCAACTGCACGCGCTCGCCGTCGGAGGGCGTAAGTCGTTCTCGCTCGAGGCCACCGCCGCTCTCGCCCTCAACGGCTACGCGTCGAGCGGCGGTGCGGTGCAGCAGGCCGTCGACACCCTCGGACTGGCGCTCGGGTTCGGGCGACCGGGCATGCGCAGCGTCACGGCGAATCCCGAGCGGCGTCTGTTCGAGAACCGCGAGTTCATGGCTGAGCACTTCCGCACCGAGCGGGAACCCGGTCCCGTGGGGCACGGTTTCACACAGCAGAACCTCGACACCGGCGAGACCTGGTGGCGCGCCGAACTCAGTCCCTACGTGCGCGTCCTGGGCCTCGACACGTGCAATTCCGTCGCGGGACCGGACGGCGCTCTCCCCGACGTGCAGTTCCGCTGGCTCGAGGCGGAGCTCGCGGCGGCAGAGGCCGAGCAGAAGCTCGTCCTCGTCCTCAGCCACCACAACAGCCTCACCCTCGAGAACACGGCACAGCGGCCGGGGCAGAACGACGTGCTCCACCACGCCGACGCCGTCATCGATCTCCTCCTTCGGCATCCCGTCGCGGTCGCGTGGCTCAACGGCCACACGCACCTCAATCAGATCCTCGCCCACACGTCGCCGACGGGCGGATTCTGGGAGATCACGACGGCGTCGTGCATCGATTTCCCGCAGCAGCAGCAGGTGATCGAGATCGTCGACAACCGCGACGGAACGCTGTCGCTGTTCACGACGGTCCTCGACCACGCGTCGCCCGCCGTGCCGGGATCCTCGGGCCGATCGATCGACCTCGCGTCGCGCGCACGGGAGCTCGCCGCGAACGACTGGGCCGAGTCTCCGTCGATGCGCCGGGGATCTCCGCTCGATCGCAACACCGAGCTCCTGCTGCCGGCGCCGTTCGACCTCGAACAGATCACTGATGCCGCGCTCGAGGCGCAGCACATCGCCGAGCGCGGCCGCATCCTGGCCCACGAAGAGAGGAACCGCCGATGAAGCGCGCGGCCGTGGCATCCCTCAGTGTGATCCTGATGCTCCTGGCGGGATGCTCGCAGATCGAGGCGATCGCGCCCGTGGGAGGCGACCGCCTCGCCGAAGTGCGCTTCGCGGGATTCGACGTGCTCGTCGACGAGGGCGTCGACATCCGCACGGCGCCCGTCTGCACGGACACCGATGGGACCGTCGCGTGCGCGGGCGACACCCTCGACGGCACGACGATCCGGATCACCTCCACCTCCGACGCCCCCGATGCGCTCATCGTCGTCGTCGGAGACGAGACGCTCTACGACGGGTCGCTCCACGATGTGCTCGAGAAGGCGATGGCGGGGCGATGACGCGCCGACGTCGACGGTCGTGGATGGGACTCGTAGGCATCGTCCTGCTGGGTGCCGCTGTGCAGGGGGTCACGGCGCTTCCGGGCACCGGCACGACCGAGTCTGCGGCCTTCATCGCAGCCGTGGCGGTCTCCGCGCTCGCGCTCTTCGCGCAGATCGCGGTGACGTCGGCAGCGACCACGGCCATCGTGGGACTCCCCGTCGCGTGGCGATCGGTGCTCGCCTGGACGGGGGTGATCCTCGTGGCCGGAATCCTCGTGGGCATCCTCGTGCCGCTCGCGCTTCCCCTCGTCGCCGTCGCGGCGGCGTGCGTGCTCCCCGCTGCGGCGCGGGGACGCCGGGGTGCACTCCGTGGTGTCGACGTCTTCCGCCGAGCGCCGGTCGCGGCGACGCTCGCCGCGGTCGTGACGGTACTGGCATCCGTTCTCACGTGGGTCTTCGCCGTCGCGAGCGGTCTTTTCCTCGCGGGCGCGGCAGGCGGGGTCGCGTCGTGGTTGTGGGCAGGCGCCGTCGGCGCGCTGCTGCTCCTGTGGTGGACGAAGCTGCAGGACCGGCCGGAGCCGCCGTCAGGGCGTGAGACGCGCGCGCAGGACCGTGGCGAAGTCCGCCGCTGACAGCCGCACGCAGGGGGCGGCATCCCCCGATGCGCGTGAGCCGAACAGCTCGTCTGCCTCGTCGTAGACGATCACGGCGTCGGAGCGCTCGGCACGCTCGAACACCTCTCGCAGGTTCTTCTCCGTCTCGGCGATGTACTTCGACGCCACCTGCGACAGATTCAGGACCTGCGTCACGCGCAGCGCCACGCCGCCGATCTCCGCCGTGCTCTCACGCGCCTCGACGCTGCCGTCGTGCACGCGCTCGCACTCGATCCGACGCGCCAGCGCCGATCTCGGCCGTACGACGATGATGTCGCCCACGCCGCGAGTATTCCGCGACGTGGGCGCTCGCGCAAGCGTCAGTCCCGGTGGGTGCGGTAGTAGTCCAGGAGGGCGCGGGTCGAGGCATCCTGCGAGGCCACCGCGTCAGCGTCGCCCTCGATCGCGGGGGCGATCTGGAGGGCGAGCTGCTTGCCGAGCTCGACGCCCCACTGATCGAACGAGTTGATGCCCCAGATCGTGCCCTGCGTGAACGTGATGTGTTCGTACAGCGCGATGAGCTGCCCGAGGACAGAGGGGGTGAGCGCGGGTCCGAAGATCGATGTCGTCGGACGGTTGCCGGGGAAGGTGCGCGCCGCGACGAGGGCGCCGGTCGTTCCTTCGGCCTCGACCTCCTCGGCGGTCTTCCCGAAGGCGAGCGCCTTCGTCTGGGCGAGGAAGTTGGCCAGGAACAGCCCGTGCACGTCGCGTCCGCCGTCTTCGAGGGGGTACACGGGCGTCGCGAAGGCGATGAAGTCGGCGGGGATGAGTCGCGTGCCCTGGTGGATGAGTTGGTAGAACGCGTGCTGGCCGTTCGTTCCGGGCTCACCCCAGAACACTTCGCCCGTCTCGGTCGTCACGGCCGAGCCGTCCCATCGCACCGACTTGCCGTTGGACTCCATCGTGAGCTGCTGCAGGTAGGCCGGGAAGCGGTGCAGCAGCTGCGCGTACGGCAGGACGGCGTGCGTCTGCGCCCCGAGGAAGTTGACGTACCAGACGTTGAGGAGTCCCATGAGGACCGGCACATTGCGCTCGAGGGGCGTGGATGCCACGTGCTCGTCGACGATGTGGAACCCGTGCAGCAGCTCGCGGAAGGCGTCGGGGCCGAGCGTGATCGCGAGCGACAGCCCGATCGCGGAGTCCACGGAGTAGCGTCCCCCGACCCAGTCCCAGAACCCGAACGCGTTCGCGGGGTCGATGCCGAAGGCGGCGACCTTGTCGAGCGCCGTCGAGACCGCCACGAAGTGGTGGGCGACCGCTCCCGTGCGAGAGTCGTCATCGTCGCCGATGGCCCCGGATTCGGACAATCGCGCCCACAGCCACTCCCGCGCGAGACGCGCGTTGGTGAGGGTCTCCAGGGTCGTGAACGTCTTGGAGGCGACGATGAACAGGGTCGTCTCGGGGTCGAGGTCTGCGGTCTTGTGCGCGATGTCGGTCGGGTCGATGTTCGAGACGAAGCGGGCGTGGATGCCGGCATCCGCGTACGGCTTGAGGGCCTCGTAGACCATGACGGGTCCGAGGTCCGACCCGCCGATGCCGATGTTGACGACGTGCGTGACCTTCTTGCCCGTGACACCCCGCCACTGGCCGGACCGCACCCGCTCTGCGAAGGCGGAGAGCGCGTCGAGGACCTCGTGCACGTCGCGGTCGATGTGCTGGTCGTCCACGACGAGCTCAGGGGCCACCCCCGCCGGTCGGCGCAACGCCGTGTGGAGCACCGCGCGGTCCTCGCTGGTGTTGATGTGCGATCCCGAGATCATGTCGGCATAGCGCGCCGCGACACCCGTCTCGTCGGCCAGCGCGACGAGCGAGGCGAGGATCTCGTCGGTGACGAGGTTCTTCGACAGATCGACGTGCAGATCGCCGAGCGTGTGGGTCATGCGCCCCACCCGATCGGGGTCGGACGCGAACCAGCCGCGCAGATCGGGGTGGAACGAGTCCCGAGCGGCCGTGAGCTCGCTCCATGCGGACGTGGACGTGGGGTCTACCGGCGCAATCACGCGTCCACGCTAGCGCGCCGGACGTCGGTCGCGCAGGCAGGCGACACGACGCGCAGGTCAACGGCCGAAGAAGTCTCCGAGTCCGGGGATCTCGAATCCGCCGAGCTGCTCTCCCCAGCTGCCGACCTGCTCGCCGACACCGCCGACCGTCTCGCCGATGCCTCCGACGGCGTCGCCGACGCCGCCCAGCGCGTCACCGGCGATCGACTCGACGTCGACGCCCGCGGCGAGCGTGTCGAAGTCGACGCCCCAGCCGGCCGCCTGCTCGAGCAGAGGCCCCGCGACACTCGAGAGGATCGCACCCCCGGCCACGGCGCCCAGCACACCGACGACGGCGCCCCCGGCGCCCACGACGGCCCCGGCCCTGCCCGCACGCGAGAGCAGACCGCGCATCCGCCCGGGGCTCGTCGCCTCGGTGCGGCCCGCCGCGCGGGCGAGATCGCTCGCCGACGCCGAGCGGGGACGCTCGTGCGGAGGGAGCTCCGTCTGCATGCGACGCTCCACGAGCGCCCGCTGCTCCGGCGTCAGCCGCTCGAACGCGTCGCGATGGATCATCTCGACCTGGTGGGGATCCGCCGTCTGGAGCAGGTAGTCGTAGCGGGCGATCGCAGCGCGATCAGCCGGAGAGACCTCGAACGCCGAGGGCGGTGTGAGGTTCGCCCGGCTGCCGGAACCCGCCGTCGGAGGGTTCGAAGCGGGGGGCGTGAGCCCCGTCGCCGGGCGCGGTGACGTCGCGGGGGCCGGGGAGTCGCGCCGGCTGTCGCCCGACAGAGCGTCGGTCGCGCTCCGGACCATGCCGCGCCAATCGGTGCCGGACCCGGCGGAGCCGGAACGCTTATCGCCCTTGTCGAGGGCCTTCGATGCGAGATCGAAGAGTCGGTTGAGCTTGCTCATGGGGTCCTCCAGAGAGAGTCGAGAGACGCGGGCGTGGGGTGACGCCAAGGTCTCCTCCACCCGCTGCCGGGTCTGCGGGCCGGGACACGATTCCGTGTCCGTATTGACGACGCCGCCGCTGTTGGGAGTACTCCCCTTGTGGGATCGACGCTAGCCGAGAGTTCCTATGAAACGGCTCGATATCTGCGGCCGGAGCGCTGTGCGGTATCGATCCTCAACGCCCGACGCGGCGCGCGAACCAACCGGCGAAGAGCGCGTGGACGAGCGGCAGGATCGACGAGACCATGAGCACCGTCCCGAACACCTCGTCGGCCGAGCGCAACACGGCCCCCGCGACGAGGAGGGCGCCGAAGAGGATCGCCGAGACGACCCTGCGGCCCGCGCGCTCGAGCGCCCCGATCCGTCGGTCGAGCTTCGGCGTATCGACCGCGAGCCGACCGTCCTCCAGCCGGGTGAGCGTGTCATCGATCCGTTGCGGCAGGCGCGCGACGAGACCTGCGGCCGACACGACGCGCTGCGCGACGTCGCTCACGATGTTCCCGCGTTCGTCCCGCAGCAGCCGACCCGCGTACGGCTCGACGGCATCCCAGATGTTGAAAGCGGGGTTGAGTGAACTGCACATCCCCGACGTGAGCGACATCGCCCGCACGATCAGGAGGAAGTTCTCGGGGAGCTGGAACGGCAGCGATCGCACGACATCGCCGAACTCGACGGCGAAGTCACGGAACTCACGGGGATCGACCTCGGCGAGCTCCGCGAAGCCCATTCCTCCGAAACGGGCGAAGAGCTGGATCATCGCGCGCTCGAGTTCCGCCGTGTCGGCCGACGGAAGGAGTACTCCGACATCGCCGATGCTGGCGACGAGGGCCCTCCCGTCGCGCGCGGCCACCGCGATGAGCACCTTCCGCAGCCCCGAGCGCAGCCGGTCGGGGACGGTTCCCATCATCCCGAAGTCGATGAAGGTGAACCGCCACGCACGCGCGGCTCCTTCGAGCGGCGTGACGAAGATGTTCCCGGGGTGCGGATCGGCGTGGAAGTAGCCGTTGACGAAGAGCTGGTCGAACATGACGGCGGCGAAGTCCGTCGCCACCTCGTTCGGGTCGATCCCGGCCGCGCGGAGCCCCTCGACATCGTTGATCTTGATGGCCGTCACATCGGCGAGCGTCAGGACGCGTCGAGTCGTCCGCTCCCACACGACGTCGGGAACGGCGACACGAGGATCGTCGGCGAAGTCCGCCGCGAAGCGTTCGGCGTTCGCAGCCTCGTGGAGGTAGTCGATCTCGTCGAGACTCGTGAGGGCGAACTCTTCGACGAGAGCGGGGGCGTCGACATGGTCCGACACGAGCCGCACACGACTGAGCCAGCGCGAGACACGACGGAGGGCCGCGAGGTCGACGGCGACGATCTCGTCGATCCCCGGACGCTGCACCTTCACCACGACCTCGACGAAGCCCACGTCCTCGGCATCCGTGGGGGCGAGCCGCGCGCGGTGCGCCTGACCGAGGGATGCCGCGGCGAGCGGCACCGGGTCGACGAAGGCGTACGCGCGGTCGAGGGGTACCGCCAGCTCACGCTCGGCGAGTGCGCGGATCTCAGCGAAATCGACGGGGGGAACCTCGTCCTGGAGTCCCTCCAGCTCTTTCGTGATCTCGGGCGGCAGGACGTCCAGACGCGAAGAGAGGAACTGTCCGACCTTGATCATGAGGCCGCCGAGTTCGACGGCGAGGGCGTGGAAGTTCTCGGCGAGGCGCTGCATGCGGCGCGATCGGCCACGCGCCGCCAATCGGGCAAAACCGAATCGCGGCAGCGTGAGTTCGAACCACCACGCCTCGACGAGATAGCGCGCGGCGAATCGAAGAATGCGACGATACCGAGACCGCGACGATCGGCCGTCGGGCATGGGGTCTCCTTGCGACGGGCGTCGCGGCGCGACTGCGGGGGCGCCCTCGGCGCCTTCCGCCGGCACTCCGGTCAGTCCTGCGCGAGGATCGCGAACAGCTTACGACGCGCATCCTCCAGGACGGCGATCGCTTCCTCGACCTGCTCCGGGGTCCCCGTCGTCGCGACCTGCATCGTCGCCTGTGCGAGGTTGGCGCCCGCCTTGGGAAGCGCCGTCGCCCGGGTGAACTCGCGCGACTGCTCGCCGTGCCAGGGCGCGTCGCCCGCGGCATCCGCGACGGCACGGCCTTCTTCTGTCAGCGAATAGGTCTTGCGACCACCGGACTCCTCCGCGAGCACGAGGCCCTCGTCGGCGAGGAGCTGGAGCGTCGGGTAGACCGAGCCGGGGCTCGGCTTCCATGCCCCGTGGCTGCGCTCTTCGATCTCCTGGATGATCTGGTAGCCGTGCATGGGCTGCTCGGCGAGGATCGCGAGGATCGCGGCGCGCACGTCGCCGCGGCCCATGCGTGTTCCCACGCGACGATCGAACTCTCCGCGGAGCTGCTCCATGGCATCCCACAGCCCACCCGTGGGCCAGCCTGCGCCTCCGCCCATGTTCCCACCGAACGAGCGTCCGCCCATCGAGAATCCACTCATGGCAACCTCCTGCGTCGAGCGGCGGAGCCGTAGCCCACCGCGTTGAACGATACTCAACGATATATCGCTCACCCGCTCAACGATAGGTCGCGCAGCCACCTCCCAGCCTTCTGCCACCACAGCGGCGGCGGGCATCCCTACCCCACTCTTCGTCGAGACTCCGGCTTATCGCCGAGACACCCCGCTATTGGGCGCAAACAACGGGGCGTCTCGGCGAGACACCGGGATGTCGACGGAGGGAGCGACGCGGGGAGGACTTACGCGCGGATGGCTTCCGCGATGGGGACGTCGCCGGTGTTGAAGGAGATCGTGCGGCCGATCGTGGTGTCGTCGGCGAGCACGGCGGCGATGACCGCCGCGACGTCCGCTCGCGGAACGGAGCCCGACTCCTCGGCCTCCGTGTCGATGCGACGCGTGGGCTCGTCGAGGGTCAGGCTGCTCGGCGCGACGATCGTCCAGTCGAGGCCGCTCGCGCGCAGGTGCTCGTCTGCCGCCGCTTTGGATTCGGCGTACGCGAAGAAGGAGTTCTCGGGCGGCACACCGTGATCACGGCCGGCACCGAAGTACGACACCATGACGTACCGGTTCACGCCTGCGGCCACGGCCGCGTCGATCGAGCGGATCGCGGCGTCGCGGTCGATGGCGTACGTCCGCCGCGCGCTCCCCCCGCCCGCGCCCGCGGACCAGATGACGACGTCGTTGCCGCTCACGAGATTCGTCAGCTGGCGCGTGTCGAAGGCCTCGATGTCGGCGACGAGGGGCGTCGCCCCGGTTGCCGCGACATCGACCTCGTGATCGGCGTTGCGGATGACGGCGGTGACGTGATCCCCACGGCCGGTCAGAAGGGGCTCGAGAAGCAGTGCGACCTTGCCGTGGCCACCGATCAGCAGGATGCGGGACATGTCCTCCAGGCTACCGCGCGGCACACGCGGCGCCGTCGCGTGGCCCGTTAGCGTCAGGGTCATGGTCGTCCGACAGACACGTGCCGCGCGCGCCTCCCGGCGGCGCGCACGTCGGGTCGCGGCATCCGGAAGCGACCTCACCGACGCGCAGTGGTTCGCGATCCTCGACGCGTGGGGTTCGTGTGCCTACTGCGGCGCCGACGGGGTCGCGCTCCAACGCGACTGCGTCCTGCCCATCTCCCGGGGCGGCAGGTACACGCTCGACAACGTCGTCCCCGCGTGCCGATCGTGCAACGCCAGCAAGTGCAATGACGAGGTGACGTCGTGGATGCGGCGCCGGCGCCTCGATGAACCCCGTTTCCTCGTCCGATGGATCGCGATCGTGACCGAACTGCGTGCGGGCGGCCCACGGCCCGCATCAACGGGCGACGGGCCCGCGGCATCCGTCACCGGCGCATAGGCGCCGTCAATAAGCTCGACACTCGTGACCACCGCTCTCCGTCCCCGCGTCGGCATCGTCGTGACCGACACCTACTCCCCCGTGGACCCCGACCACGACACCCCGCTTCTCCTCGACGCCCTGCGCGCCCGCGATGTCGACGCCGAAGCCGTCGTCTGGCATTCGGATGCCGCTGAGCTCGAGGCCTACGACCTCCTCGTGCTCCGCTCCCCGTGGGACTACCCCGACCGGCCCGACGAGTTCCACGCGTGGCTCGATCGGGCGGAGCTCGCGACGCGCGTCGCGAACGCGCCTGCGACGATGCGCTGGAACCTCGACAAGCACTACCTCGCCGATCTCGAGCGAGCGGGCATCGCCGTCGTTCCGACGCGCTACTGCCGGACGGTCGCCGAGGCGCGCGACGCGGTCGCGGCCCACACCCGCGTCGTCGTGAAGCCCGCCGTCTCGGCGGGCGCGAAGGACACGGGTCTGTTCGACGCGACCGATCCCCGCGCCGTCGCCCTCGCCGAGCGCATCCTCTCGCGTGGCGACGTCGTCATGGTGCAGCCCGAGATCCCCGAGCTCAGCGCGGGCCACGAGAAGGCTCTCTACGCCGTCGATGGCCACTACAGCCACGCGATCGCGAAGGGGGCGCTCCTCGAGATCGGCGGCGGGTTCATCGGGGGCGTGTACGTCGAGAATCCGCGTGCCGTCGAGACGACCGAGGCCGAGCACGGCTTCGTCGAGCGGGTCTTGGACGCCGTCGTCGAGGTCACCGGCGGGGCGGTCCCCCTGTATGCACGCGTCGACACCGTCGATTCCGCCGAGTACGGCCTCTTGCTCCTCGAAGTGGAACTCGTCGAACCCGCCCTCAATCTGCACATCGCGACGGAGGCGATCGACCGCGTCGCCGACGCGATCGCGCGGGCCGCCACGCCGAGAGGCGACTGAACCCTCGAACTCACTGCCCCCTCCCAGGTTCACGGGACCAAATGACACTGCGGCGCCGTTGTCTTCTGTGACGCTGCAGCCAGTGGCGGAAGACTCAGGAGGAATCGTGACGACCGAGTACCGCAAGACCCCCGAGGCCGTGAGCCGCCTCACCGACATCCAGTACCGCGTGACGCAGAAGGACGGCACCGAGCCGCCGTTCCGCAACGAGTACTGGAACACCCATGAGCCCGGCATCTATGTCGACGTCGTCTCAGGTCAGCCGTTGTTCTCATCGACCGACAAGTACGACAGCGGCACAGGATGGCCGAGCTTCACCCGACCGATCGACCCCGGAGCCGTGACCACGACGACCGACCGCACCCTGTGGATGCGCCGCACCGAAGTGCGATCGTCGGGCGCCGACAGCCACCTGGGTCACGTCTTCGACGACGGCCCCCGCCAGGCGGGAGGCCTGAGATACTGCATGAACTCGGCCTCCCTGCGCTTCATCCCCCTCGCCTCGCTCGAGGAAGAGGGATACGGCGCATACTCTTCCCTCTTCGAGAACACCACGCAGGAGAACGCATCATGAGCACCGATACCGGAACCATCACCCAGAGCCCCGGCCTGGAGACCGCCGTCCTCGCGGGCGGGTGCTTCTGGGGCATGGAGGACCTGATCCGCCGCCAGCCGGGCGTCATCGACACGCGGGTCGGTTACACGGGCGGCCAGAACGCCCACGCGACCTATCGCAACCACCCCGGCCACGCCGAGGCCGTCGAGATCGTCTTCGATCCGACGCAGACCTCGTATCGCGACATCCTCGCGTTCTTCTTCCAGATCCATGATCCCTCGACGCTCAACCGGCAGGGCAATGACATCGGCACGAGCTACCGCTCGGCGATCTTCCCCCTGTCCCCCGAGCAGGAGGAGGTCGCGCGCGACACGATCGCCGATGTGGACGCATCGGGCCTGTGGCCCGGCAAGGCCGTCACGACGATCGAGCCCGTGGGTCCTTTCTGGGAGGCCGAGCCCGAGCACCAGGACTACCTGATCCGCTACCCCAACGGCTACACGTGCCACTTCCCGCGCGCCGGATGGGTTCTGCCGAAGCGCGACGCGACGGTCTGACGACGAGGCGTCCTCTGCGAGGCGCTGGAAAACCTGCGAGGGCGGCACAGGAATGTGCCGCCCTCGCAGTATTCGTTGCACCGATTCCGACGGAACGTAGGCGAAGACCACGAGGGATGTTAGGCTGGCATGGCCCAATCGGGTTCATTCGCGTCTTCTCGCCGCATTCGCGCCCTGACGCCGCGACTGTCGATCACGACAGCCCCTTCATCCCTTCGACTTCCGCAGCATCGCACCGATGCGATCATGCGATCCCCTGAAAGACCCTTTGACGTACGTCACCCACAACACTTCTTCACCAGGCCTCCACTGGCGTCAGGCAGACGACGCCGTCTTCGTGGCCACACGCGCCGGCGAGTACGCCGGCTTCGTGAGCTCGACTCCGCTCGGCTTCGAGGCGCACGACGCGCACGGCGTCTTCCTCGGTTTCCACGAGTTCGAGGAGCACGCGCAGCGTGCCCTCGCGGCATCCGTCACCCGGATTCCGCCCGCGCCCACGGCGCACCCCATCCGTCCGCTCCGCACACTTCGGCGCGGCACCCCCGGTCGCTCACGCGGCCCGAAAAGAAAAAGGAAAGACACGATGGCCACTGGCACCGTGAAATGGTTCAACTCCGAAAAGGGCTACGGCTTCATTGCGCCCGACGACGGATCCGCCGACCTGTTCGCGCACTTCAGCGCGATCACCGGCAACGGCTTCAAGGAGCTCCGCGAGACCCAGAAGGTCGAGTTCGACGCCGAGCAGGGCCCCAAGGGCATGCAGGCCGCGAACATCCGGCCCCTCTGATCTGTCGCCGAAGGCCGGGATGCAACGCATCCCGGCCTTCGGTCTGTCCACAGACGCCCCCATATACGCCGAGCCTCATATGCCGACGCGTAGCGTGGGGCGTAGCGATCGGCATCCGCCCATGGCTTACCCGGCCACAGCGGTCATCGATCCGAAGCAGGTGCCTCCATCTCCTCCACCGTTCTCGAGTCTCGTCTCGGCCCCGTTCGTCAGACCTACGCTGGAACGACGGAGTTCCCGCCCATGGCCCGCGCCTACACCGATGTGTCGCAGGTCGTCCGAGAGAGCGGCCTCCTTCGTCGTACGCCGTGGTTCTACGCCCTCATCGGCGCCGCCATCGCCGTCGCTTTCGGGGGCGCCATCACGGGGTTCATCCTCCTCGGCGACAGCTGGTTCCAGCTCCTCATCGCGGCGGCCCTCGGCATCCTGTTCACGCAGGTCGCCTTCCTCGGACATGAGGCGGCGCACCGCCAGATCCTCACCTCCGGTCCGGCGAACGACCGCCTCGCACGGATCCTCGCAAACGGCGTCGTCGGCATGAGCCTCTCGTGGTGGACGACGAAGCACACGCGTCACCACGCGAACCCGAACCGTGTCGGCAAAGATCCCGACATCGACGTCGACACGATCTCGTTCCTCGACGAGGATGCCGCGAAGGCACGGGGTCTCCAGCGCCTCATCACGCGCCGCCAGGGCTGGCTGTTCTTCCCGCTCCTGACGCTCGAGGGGCTGAACCTGCACTTCCTCGCGTTCCGCCACGTCTTCGGCCGTGAGCCCGTCAAGAACCGCCCGACCGAGATCCTGCTGCTCCTCGCACGCTTCGCCGTGATCTGGACGCCGATCTTCCTCTTCCTCCCCCTCGGCCTCGCCTTCGCGTTCGTGGGTGTCCAGATGGCCGTCTTCGGCGTCTACATGGGAGCCTCGTTCGCCCCCAACCACAAGGGGATGCCGGTCATCGCGAAGGACGCGAAGCTCGATTTCTTCAGCAAGCAGGTGCGCACGTCGCGCAACGTCTCCGGCGGCTGGTGGGCGACGTGGCTCATGGGCGGCCTCAACTACCAGGTCGAGCACCACCTCTTCCCGAACATGCCGCGCCTGCACCTCGCCCGCGCCCGCGAGATCGTCAAGGAGCAGTGCGAGACGCTCGGCGTCCCGTACACCGAGACGACCCTCTGGCGTTCGTACGGCATCGTGATCTCGTATCTCAACGAGGTCGGCCTCGCGGCACGCGACCCGTTCGACTGCCCCATGGTCGGGTCGTACCGGCGGGTCTGACCTCTCGCGACGAAGCCGCCCACGGGGCAGACTGGCGCTCATGAGCGACCCGTCCGCCCCGTGGGTGCTGCACGTCGACCTCGACCAGTTCATCGCTGCCGTCGAGGTGCTGCGTCGTCCCGAACTCGCCGGCCTGCCGGTCATCGTCGGCGGGCGCGGCGACCCGACCGAGCGCGCCGTCGTCTCGACGGCCTCCTACGAGGCGCGCGCTTTCGGTGTGGGATCAGGGATGCCGCTGCGGATCGCGGCACGCAAGGTGCCGGACGCGATCATCCTCCCCGTCGATGCCCCGGCGTACACCGCGGCGTCGGACGAGGTCATGGCGACGCTCCGCTCCCACCCGGGAGCCGTCGTCCAGGTGCTCGGCTGGGACGAGGCGTTCGTCGGCATCACGACGGACGACCCCGAAGCCGAGGCCCGCAGCATCCAACGAGCCGTTATGGACCGCACACGGCTGCACTGCAGCGTCGGCATCGGCGACACGCTCGTGCGCGCGAAGAACGCAATGGACTTCGGAAAACCCCAGGGCGTCTTCCGGCTGACGGCGGCCAACTGGCTCGAGGTGATGGGCCCACGACCGACGAGCGCGCTGTGGGGTGTGGGATCGAAGGTCTCGAAGCGCCTGGCGGCGCTCGGGATCACGACCGTCGACGAGCTCGCGCGCGCGGACGTCGACGCCCTCGCGGGCGAGTTCGGCCCCAAGATGGGTCCCTGGTATCGGCAGCTCGGGCGCGGCGACGGGTCCGCAGAGGTCGACGACACCCCCTGGGTCGCGCGCGGTCACGGCCACGAGACGACCTTTCAAGAGAACCTCGTCGCGCGCACCGATATCGAACAGGCGGCGCGAGTGCTCATCGCGGAGGTGCTTCGCGATGTCGCCGCGGAGGGACGCGCCGTCGTCGGTGTCGGCCTCAAGGTTCGCTACGCGCCTTTCACGACGAAGACGTTCGTCCACAAGATCGCGCCCACGTTCGACCGAGCGCTCGTCGAGGCGGAGACGATGAAACTCGTCGACAAGATCGAGCACGGGCGGGAGATCCGTCTGCTGGGCGCACGCGCCGAGATGGAGATGCCCGACGATGCTCGGGAGGGCCACACCCCGACCCGTGGAGGTTGGTGATCCGGTCAGCGGCCGTACGTCTCCAACCACCGCAGCCACACTTCGCTGAGCGTGGGGTAGGACGGCACGGCATGCCACAGCCGCTCGACAGGCACTTCTCCCACGATCGCGATCGTGGCTGAGTGGAGGAGCTCACCCACGTCGGAGCCCATGAATGTCGCCCCGACGACGACCTCCCGCTCCGAGTCGATCAGGACGCGGGCCTGGCCGCGGTAGTCGTCGGACGACGTCGAGGCGCCCGCGATCCACGACAGGTCGTAGTCGATCACGCGGACGTCGAGTCCCGCCTCGCGCGCCGAGGCCTCCGTGTGTCCGACCGCCGCCACCTCAGGGTCGGTGAAGACGACCTGCGGGACGGCGGAGTGGTCGGCGGTCGCGACATGCCGCCCCCACGGCCGATCATCGACATCCGCGCCCGTCGCGCGCGCCGCGATGACATCTCCCGCGGCCCGGGCCTGGTACTTGCCCTGGTGGGTGAGAAGGACGCGATGATTGACGTCGCCCACGGCGTAGAGCCAGTCGTGCCCGCGAACGCGCATCGTGTCATCGACCTCGAGCCAGTCGCCGGGCTCGAGGTCGACGCTCTCCAGACCGAGGTCCTCCGAGCGGGGCGTGCGGCCCGTCGCGACGAGGATCTCGGCGGCGCGCACCTCGCGACCGTCCGAGAGCGATACGACGACGCCCTCGGCATCCCGCGAGACACCGTCGACACCGACGCCCGTGAGGATGTCGACCCCACGCTCGGCCAGGGTCGCGGCGACGTGCTCTCCTGCGAAGGGTTCGAGGGATCCGAGCAGACCCGATCGTGCGATGACGGTGACGCGGCATCCGAACGACGAGAACGCCGTCGCCATCTCGGCGCCGACGACGCCGCCGCCGAGGACGACGAGGGAGTCGGGGACGTCACGGACGCTCGTCGCCTCGCGGCTCGTCCACGGCGACGCGTCGACGAGACCCGGGATGTCGGGGATGAGAGCCGCCGTCCCCGTGCAGACGGCGACGGCGTGCCGCGCGACGAGCGTCGTCGTCTCCCCGTCGGCGTCCGTCACCTCGACGCGCTTCTCACCGGCGAGACGGCCGTGACCGCGCACGAGGTCGATGCCCGCGCCGTGGAGCCATTCGACCTGCGAGGAGTCGTTCCAGTCGTGGGTGATGCCGTCGCGACGGGCGAGCACGCCCGCGACGTCGACATCCCCCGTGACCGCCTCTCGCGCGCCGCCGACGGACCGCGCCGCGTTGAGCACGGTTCCCGCCCGCAAGAGGGCCTTCGACGGCATGCACGCCCAGTAGGAGCATTCGCCGCCGACGAGTTCGCTCTCGACGATGACCGCGGTCAGTCCGCCCCGAACGGCGCGATGCGCGACGTTCTCACCCACAGGACCCGCTCCGATGACGACGAGGTCGTACTCTCGTGTACTCATGGGGCCCACGGTAGCGCCCCCCGCCGACGCGCGGGCCGGTCTGGCACCGAGCCGGCGCAGAGCTCTCTTGTCTCAAAGGGCGACCTCGCGGCATCCACACCCGCCACTCGCGACAAGTGAACGGAGAGCTGTGGCGCTCACTTGTCGCAAATGGCAACCGCCGGGCATCCCAGCCCGCCAAGTGAGACAAGTGAGCGGTCGCGGGCAGCGGCGCACTGCCAGACATTACGATCTGGGTCAAGGGGCCGGGAATTCTGGGCCATGTCGGTGGCTTGTGGTTGGCTGAGGAGACCACGCCGGAAGGACACCCATGGCGATCGAGTTCCGCTCCGTGACAAAACGCTTCGCCGACGGCACGGTGGCTGTCGACGACTTCTCGCTGCTGATCCCCGCGCACAAGACGACGGTGTTCGTCGGATCGTCCGGATGCGGCAAGACCACGCTCCTGCGGATGATCAATCGCCTCGTCGAACCGACGAGCGGCGAGATCGCGATCGACGACGAACCGATCTCGACCCGCAACCCCGTGCAGCTCCGGCGGGGGATCGGATACGTGCTCCAGAACTCGGGGCTCCTCCCCCACTTCACCGTCGCCGACAACATCGCCACCGTCCCTGTCCTCAAGGGCGTTCCACGCAAGGCCGCGCGTGCGCGTGCACTGGAACTCATGGATGTCGTCGGCCTCGACCGAGCACTCGCCGATCGGTACCCGAGCCAGCTGTCCGGAGGGCAGCAGCAGCGCGTCGGCGTCGCCCGCGGGCTCGCGGTCGACCCCAACATCCTGCTGATGGACGAGCCGTTCGGAGCCGTCGACCCCATCGTCCGCAAGGAACTTCAGGAGGAGACTCTGCGCCTCCAGCGCGACCTCGACAAGACCGTCGTCTTCGTGACGCACGACATCGACGAGGCGTTCCTGCTCGGAGACCAGGTCGTGATCCTCGAGAAGGGCGCGAAGATCGCGCAGCTCGGCACCCCCGACGAGATCATCGAGAACCCCGCGAGCGACTTCGTCGCGAGCTTCATCGGCGCGGAGCGCGGAGCGCGAGCACTGCGGCAGAAGCGCACGCCGCACGGCATCGTGCTCGTCGACGGGGCCGGGCGGACGCAGGGCGTCCTGGTCGAGGACTCTCCGTGAACTGGGTCCTCGACAACCTCGATCTGATCGGACGCCTGACCGTCGATCATCTGAGGCAGAGCGTGATCGCGATCGTGCTCAGCTTCGTCCTGGCCGTTCCGATCGGGTGGCTCGCCTTCCGATACACGCGGCTGCGGGGGGCGGTGCTCTCGATCGTCGGGCTGCTGTACACGATTCCCTCGCTCGGGCTCTTCGTCCTTCTGGCGGCGATCTTCGGCATCCCCCTGCTCTCAGAGCTCACTCTCGTCGTCGCACTCACGGTCTACGGCATCGCGATCATGACCCGTTCCGTCACCGACGGCCTCGCGTCGGTCGATTCCGCGACACGCCAGGCCGCCGTCGCTGTCGGCTTCGGCGCCTGGCGACGTTTCTGGGTCGTCGACTTCCCGCTCGCCGGGCCCGTGCTTCTGGCAGGACTCCGCGTGACGGCCGTGTCGACGATCTCGCTCGCAACCGTCGGCATCCTGATCGGCGTCGACAACCTCGGCTACCTCTTCACCAATGGAGCCCAGCGCCGCATCATCCCCGAAGTGCTCGCGGGCGTCGTGGCGGTCGTGATCATCGCCGTCGTACTCGACCTGCTGCTCGCGCTCCTCGGGCGCGCGCTCATGCCCTGGACACGCCGCACGCGTGCGCCTCGCAGTCCGTCCCCCGCCTCCCGCCGGGAGGTGGCCGCATGAACGCCTTCCTCGAGGCGATCGCCTGGATCTTCTCCCCCGATCGGCTGACGGGGACGCTCCCCCTCCCAACGGCGATCGTCCAGCACCTGTGGCTGACGGGACTCTCCGTCCTCATCGCGGCTGTCATCGCGATTCCCTTCGGATGGCTCATCGGGCACACAGGCCGGGGGCGCGAGATCGCGGTCTTCCTCTCGGGCGCAGCCCGCGCGCTGCCATCGCTCGGCCTGGTGATCCTGCTCTACCTCGTGATCGGCGTGAATTTCAAGACCGAAGCCGCAATCGCCGCTTTCGTGATCCTCGCGATCCCCTCCATCCTCGCCGGCGCATACGCAGGGCTCGAGGCGATCGACCGCGACGTCATCGCCGCGGGCCGGGCGATGGGGATGACGGGGTGGCAGATCCTGTGGAAGATCGAGGTTCCCCTCGGGCTCCCCCTCCTGATCGGCGGTCTGCGCTCGGCGACGCTGCAAGTCGTCGCGACCGTCACGATCGCCGCCTACGTCGGCATCGGCGGACTCGGGTTCTACATCATCCAAGGAATCCAGGTGCGCATCTTTCCGCAGATCCTCGGAGCCTCCATCCTCGTCGTCGTGCTCGCACTCGTGCTCGATGGCCTGTTCGCCCTGTTGCAGCGCGTCGTCGTCCCCCGCGGGGTCGCGATGCGCACCCCCACACGTCGCTCGTCGCCCGTGCGCACGAGCGCCACCGCGGATGCATCCGCCTAACCCCCACAACAACCGGAGGTTGTCATGTCCACAGCAAAGACACGCCTGACCGCTGCCCTCGCAGCCGTCGCGGCCACGTCGCTCGCGCTCGCCGGGTGCGCGTCAAGCGACCCCCTGTCGGGAGGTGACGGAGGCGGCGAGTCCACCTCCGACTCGTCCGTCATCGTCATCGGTTCACAGGCCTACCCCTCGAACGAGCTGATCGCCGAGATCTACGCCCAGGCGCTCGAGGCCGACGGCTTCGAGGTCGACCGCAACTTCACGATCGGCCAGCGCGACGCGTACATGCCGTCGATCGAGGACGGATCGATCGACCTGTTCCCCGAGTACACGGGAAACCTGCTCCAGTACTTCGAGCCCGACACGACGGCCACGACGACGGACGACGTCTACGCGGCCCTGCAAGAGGCGCTGCCCGAGAACCTCACGGTCCTCGAGCAGTCGTCGGCGACCGATCAGGACTCCTACAACGTCACTCGCACGTTCGCGGAAGAGAACGATCTGACGTCGATCGCCGACCTGGCCGGTATCGACGGTCTCGTCCTCGGCGGTGCGCCCGAACTCGAGCTGCGCCCGTACGGTCCGGCCGGTCTCGAAGAGACCTACGGCGTCACGGTGACCTTCAACCCGACCGCCGACTCGACGATCGAAGAACTCGTCGCAGGCAACATCCAGCTCGCGAACGTCTACACGGCCGACCCGCTCATCTCGGCCAATGACCTCGTGACGCTGGAAGATCCCGAAGGCCTCTTCCTCGCGTCGCACGTCGTTCCGCTCGTGAACGCCGACGTCGCCGATGAGATCGCCGACACGATCAACGCCGTGAGCGCCGCGCTCACGCCCGAGGGGCTCATCGAGCTCAATGTGCAGTACACGGTCGAGCAGCGCTCGCTCGGAGATGTTGCGTCGGAGTGGCTCGAGGCCAACGGCCTGGTCTGATCGACACCACGGCGCGGGGAGGCAGGGAGGAGCTTCTGCCTCCCTGCGCCGAGGCACGTCAGCGCTGCGGGCGTGGCGTCAGGGTGGGGTCGAGTGCCTCGCGCTCGTCGAAGACGAAGCACTCCCCCGACCAGTGGTCGCCGCCCACCTTCTCGAAGTAGCCGAGGATGCCGCCATCGAGCTGGAAGGCGTCGATCCCCAGCTCGCCCAGGTGGATGGCCGCCTTCTCGCAGCGGATGCCGCCCGTGCAGAAGCTCACGACCGTCTTGCCCTCGAGCTCTGCACGGCGTGCGGCTGCGGCATCCGGAAACTGCGTGAAGCGCTCGAGGCGCCAGTCCACAGCACCCTCGAACGTGCCGTAGTCGACTTCGAACGCGTTCCGCGTGTCGAGGAGGACCACCTCGCGCCCGGCGTCATCGTGGCCACGGTCCAGCCAGATGCGGAGTGTGAGGGGGTCCACGGCGGGCGCGCGCCGATCAGCGGGCCGGATCGTCGGGTGGTCCATGCGGATGATCTCGCGCTTCACCTTGACGAGGAGCTTGCCGAACGGCTGAGCCTCCGACCAGCTCTCCTTCGTCGTGAGCGCCGCGAAACGCGGATCACGGCGGAGCTCCGCGACGAATCCCCGCACGGCGTCGGCATCGCCCGCGAGGAAGAGGTTGATCCCCTCCTCCGCCAGGATGATCGTGCCTCGGATCCCCGCGGCGATCGCGCGCTCCTTCAACGTCGGGCGCAGAGTGCCGGGGTCGGCGACGGCAGTGAAGAGGTACGCCGAGACGTTGAGAACGGATGCCACGGCGACAAGCCTACGGATGCCAGGGGTAGAGTCCGTCAGTGTCAGGGTGACAGTGCCGCTCAGTGTCAGGGTGACAGTGCCGCGTTGCGGTGGTTGGATCCTGATCACCGGTGTCTGGCTCGTAGAGTCCGTGCCGCCCGTAAGGGTTGGCGTGCATGCGTTTTGCCGGCACCGGTGTGATGGACCGGCCGGCGTGACTTGATAGGAGCGTGGCGACGCCCCCGACTGAGGTTTGTCCGCCGACCGGCCCAACCTGTGTCCCTCAGAGTTGGAAGGAGACGATTTCCATGGTGATCGTCATCGGTGCGGATGTCCACAAGGCCACCCACACATTCGTCGCGGTCGACGAGGTCGGCCGCAAGCTCGCCGAGCGCACCGTGCGAGCCACGACCTCGGGTCATGATGGTGCGCTACGGTGGGCCAGGGCCGAGTTCGGACCCGAACTGCGGTGGGGCGTCGAGGACTGCCGGCATTTGTCAGCGCGGTTGGAGCGGGATCTGCTCGCGGCGGGGCAGCAGGTGGTGCGTGTGCCACCGAAGCTGATGGCGCAGACCCGGGCGTCGGCCCGGGAGCGGGGCAAGTCCGACCCGATCGACGCGCTCTCGGTGGCGCGGGCGGTGCTGCGCGAACCCGACCTTCCGGCGGCCTCACATGACGAGGCGACACGGGAGTTGAAGCTGCTCGTAGATCGCAGAGAAGACCTGGTCAGCGAGCGAACCCGGCAGATCAACCGGCTGCGCTGGCATCTGCACGAACTGGACCCCGAGTTCGACGTCCCGATCAAGGCGCTCCGCAGCAGGAAGCAACGCGACCGCGTCGCGGCGTGGCTGGCCGACGACACCGGCCTGGTGGCCGAGCTCGCTCGTGATGTCCTCAACGACATCGTCGCGGTGAGCGAGAAGATCGACGCCCTCGAGAAGCGGGTCACCGTTCTCGTCGAGGATCGCTACCCGCACTTGCTCGCGATCCCCGGCTGCGGCCCGCTCGCCGCGGCGAAGATCGTCGGGGAAACCGCGAACGTGTCCCGGTTCCGGTCCGAGGCCTGCTTCGCGATGAATGCCGGTGTCGCACCGTTGCCGGTCTGGTCCGGAAGCACCCGCGGCCGGGTCCGGATGAGCCGAGCCGGGAACCGTCAGCTCAACGCTGCCCTGCACCGGATCGCGGTCACCCAGATCCGCCTCGACGGCCGCGGCCGCGTCTACTACCGGAAGCGACTCGACCACGGCGACTCAACCGTCGAAGCCCTCCGCTGCCTCAAACGCAAACTCGCTCGCATCGTCTTCCACACCCTCCACGCCGACCAGCACAACGTCGAAACGACCGCGAGCCTCCCCCTCGCGGCCTGAGACTTGACATAGGAGAAACACATGGCCGAGGTCGCCTATCCGCCGTTGCGTCTGCAGCTGCCGTTCGCAGGCAGGTGGATGGCGCGCAACAGTCCGGCGGACAGCGTTCCGAGCCACGGAACTCACGCGCTCGGTTCCGGATACGCCATCGACTTCGTGCGCATCGATCGGCGAGGCCGTTCGGGGCCGCAGGATTGGCGCACATGGGTGGCCACTGAGCCGCCCGAGCGGTTCTTCGGTTTCGGCGCTCCCCTCGTCGCGCCCACAGCGGGGGTCGTCGTGATCGCCGAGGACGGCGAGCCGGATCACGTCGCCCGCCGCTCGATCGTCGCGGGAGTGCCGTACCTCCTCGGGCAGGCGAAACGCATGCGGCGCGGCACTCGCGCGGTAGCCGGCAATCACGTCGTGATCGCCGTCACGCCCACGGGTCCGTTCGTCCTCCTCGCGCACCTTCGTCGAGGATCCGTCGCCGTCCGCCCTGGCACCGTCGTCGCGGCGGGCGCACCACTTGCGGAGTGCGGGAATTCGGGCAACAGCACGCAGCCGCACGTCCATGTGCAGGCATCCGATTCGACTCATTGGGAAACTGCGACCGGCGTCCCGATCACCTTCGTCCGGCACGGCGACGCGTGGCTGCCGCGAGGCGGCGAGGTCTTCGAGGCGGACTCGACCGCCTGACGTGATGTCCTGCTCGACGGATTTCTCCGGTGTTACCGTGGAACCGACGAAGGGAGGTGTCGCGTGTTCGAGTCGATCGTCTCCGCGCTGCACCTCCTGCTGTCGACGCTCGGCATCGTCGGCGGCGGCATCGACGTCACGGCGCTCGGCGGAATGACGGGTGCGATCGCCCTTGCGATCACCCTCATGACGGTCACGGTCGTCATGCTCGGGGTCGTCGCGATGCTCCACCGCGCACCGGGCGGCACATCACCGCCGCACCCGCAACGCGCGATCGATATCTCGTCGCCTCTCACGCAGAGCGATCCCGACGCACCGGGACATCCCCGCCCTCGAGCACCGCAGTTCGTGGCCACGGCCACGTAGCAACCCGCCCGGCGTCCGCGCCGCGGCATCCTTCGTGGCCGATCGACATTCCCGATCGACAGTCACAGAACGGATACCGCCGTGGACCCCTTCGCCATCCCCCTTCTCGCCGCCATCCTCGACCTCGCATACTCGGGGCTGATGGGCCTCACTCACCTGCTCGAACCCGTCGCCGGCGCCGCTTCCGCTGCCCTCGCGATCGGATTCGTCACTCTCCTCGTACGCGCTCTCCTCATCCCCACCGGCATCGCGCAAGCGAAGGCCGAGCAGACGCGGGCGCGCCTCGCCCCGCGTCTTCGCGAACTGCAGAAGCGCTGGCGGAAGAACCCCGAACGACTCCAGCGCGAAACGATGCAGCTCTATCGCGACGAACGCACGTCCCCGTTCGCGGGATGCCTGCCCGTTCTCGCACAAGCCCCGATCGTCGGCATCCTCTACGCGGTGTTCCTCCACCCCGTGATCGCGGGGCATCCCAACGCGCTCCTCGACGAGACGCTCGCGGGCGTCCCGCTCGGCACGAGCCTCGTCGGCGCCATCGGGGCGGGTACCGTCGACCTCACGACCGCGCTCGTCTACGCGGTCCTCGTCCTCGCGATCGCGACGGTCGGCGAGATCACTCGGCGCGTGTTCCGGATGCCGCAACCGCCGGCCGACTCGCCGGTACCCTCGATCCCGACCGGCATCCTGGGCGTCCTCCACTTCGCGACCGCTGTCGTCGCGCTGTTCGTTCCCCTCGCCGCGGGACTGTACCTGCTCGTCACCGTCTGCTGGACGCTCGTGCAGCGCATCATCCTGCGTCGGCGGTACCCGGTCGACGCGTGAGCGCTTGCCGGGTTCGACATCGATCGGAACACTCGCGGCTCCGGGAGGCTTAGCCTCTCTGTCAGGATCTGCCGTTCGAAGGGGACCCCATGCCAGCGCTTCGCGGAACCATGAGCCACAGCAGAGCGTTCTGGCTCGTCGCCGTGGTCTTCCTCTCGGTGATGGCGTACTCGACGGTGCCGACTCCTCTGTACCCGCTCTACCAGGAGCAGGACGGTTTCGAGGTCTCCGTCATCACGGTCATCTTCGCCGCCTACGCCGTCGGCGTCGTGTTCAGTCTCTTCTTGGTCGGTCACATCAGCGACTGGGCAGGACGACGACGGATGCTGATCGTCGCGGTGCTCGTTTCGGCGCTGTCGGCCGTGATGTTC
This sequence comes from Microbacterium sp. SLBN-146, assembly GCF_006715145.1. NCBI lineage: Bacteria > Bacillati > Actinomycetota > Actinomycetes > Micrococcales > Microbacteriaceae > Microbacterium > Microbacterium sp. SLBN-146. Next base: position 1,975,100 of record NZ_VFMR01000001.1, on the reverse strand, counting down.
CTGCTGTGGAGCTCGGTCCCGGGCCTCCTCGCCGCCCGGTTCGTCAACGGTGTGAGCATCGGCATCCTCACGGCGACGGCGACGGCGCATCTGGGCGAATTGCGGTCGTCCGCCAAACCCGCCGAGAACGGCGTCATCGCGGCATCCGTCTCGGGCGCGGCGAACCTCGGCGGTCTCGCGCTCGGCCCGCTCATCGGCGGTCTCTTCGCGGAGTTTCTGCCCGATCCCCTCGTGCTGCCGCATGCCGTCTTCCTGGTGATCCTGGTGCTCGCGGCCCTCGCGCTCCTCGTCGTTCCCGAAACCGCGAGCGCAGCCGGCACCCGCCCCGGCTATCGACCGCAGCGCCTCGCTCTCCCTCCCGCGTCGAGACCCGCCTTCCTCGCCGCGGGCCTCGGCGCATTCGCGTCCTTCGCCCTGTTCGGGTTGTTCACGTCGCTCGCCCCGACGTTCCTCATCGATGCGTTCAACGAGACGGACCATCTCGCCGCCGGCGCGACGGCGTTCTCGGTCTTCGCGTCGGCGGCGACAGCCCAAGTGCTCCTCGCACGCGTCGCGCTCCCGCGCCAACTCGCGGTCGCGATCGTCGCATCGGCGGTCGGGCTCGTACTCATCGCCGTTGGAGCGGTCATCCCGCATCTCGTGGTCTTCATCGCGGGTGGCGTCATCGCGGGCGCCGGGGTCGGCATCCTCTTCCGCTCCGCGATCGCGACGGCCGCGTCCCTCGCCGACCCGGCGCGCCGCGGAGAGACGCTCGCGCTCATCTTCTTGATCGCGTACTGCGGACTCGCGCTCCCCGTCCTCGCGGTCGGTGTGTCGCTGTCATTCGCGAGCGAGACCGCGGTGCTCCTGGTGTTCGCGACGCTCGTGCTCGTCGCGACGGTCAGCGCCGGCATCGTCATGCGCCGCCGCGCGATCGCGCCCTGACCCGCCGACCCCGCCTCCACACCCCGGCGCCGCTCCTCACCCCGGCGTCGCTCCTCACCCCGGCGTCGCTCCTCACCCCGGCGCCCTTCCCCGCCCCGGCGTCCTTTCTCGGCCCGGCGCCCTTCCGCCGAAAAGACCCGAACTGTCGCTTTTAGGCCCGACTTCCGGCGGTTCGCGTCTTCTCGCCAGAAGACTCAGACTGTCCCTCGCAGGCCGATCTACGCACAGTTTGGGTCTTCTCGGCGACCGGGGCTCCGCCCTGGCTCTGGCCGTGTCCCGCCGAGATACCGCGATCTCGCCGAGTCGCCCCGTCGTTGCGCGCGATTGACGGGGTGTCTCGGCGAGATCACGGAGTGTCGGCGCAGGGTGGTTCGGCGCAGGGTGGCGGGGGCTGGGGCGTGGGATCATCGAGGTATGGGCCCGTACAGCGCCATCTCGAGTTACTCGCGCGTGGAGATCCTCCACCTGCTGCAGGAGCAGCCCGGCCGCACCGTCACGGAGCTCTGCGAGCGCACAGGGCTCCACGCCAACACCGTGCGGGAGCACCTGCAGCGACTCGTCGCGGCGGGACACGTCGTGCAGGAGAAGGAGCACCGCACGACGCGCGGCCGCCCGCGGGTCTTCTACAGCGCCGCGACGGGGGAAGCGGACGCATCGAGTCCCGTCGCGCGAGCCCGTGTTCAGGATGCCGCGCGCCGCGGCGACCTCATGAGGCGCGTCCTCCCCGGTTCGGCGGGGCCGCTCGATGAGGACGCCGCGCACCAGCTCGACGCGATCGTCGACGATCTCGTCGACGCGGGGTTCGATCCGCTCGTCGACGAGCACGCGCTCACGATCGATCTCACACCGTGTCCACACGCGACGTCACAGGCCGACCATCTCGAGACGCTGTGCCGCGTGCACATCGGACTCATGCAGAGCGTGCTCTCCGAAGCCCGCGGCCCGCTCAAAGTCGAGGGCATCGCATCCGCGTGCGACCCCGAGACCTGCGTCGTGCACTTGACGCGCTGACCCTCAGTCGGCGGCCGCCGCCGAGGTCGTGACACGCCCCGGGTGCGCGTAGAGGTTGAGCGACGTGCCGCGCACGAACCCCGCGAGAGTGAGCCCCGACGCGTCGGCGAGCTCCACGGCGAGCGACGACGGCGCCGAGACGGCGGACAGGATCGGGATGCCGGCCATGACGGCCTTCTGCACGAGCTCGAAGCTCGCGCGCCCCGACACCTGCAGCACGGTGCCGACGAGGGGAAGTCGTCCGTCGAGCACCGCCCACCCCACGACCTTGTCGACGGCGTTGTGCCGACCGACGTCCTCGCGGAGCACGAGCATCTCACCGGACGCCGCGTCGAAGAGCGCCGCGGCGTGCAGACCGCCCGTCTTCTCGAACACCGCCTGCTGCTCCCTCAGCCGGTCGGGGAACGCGAGAAGATCGCCCGCGGCGACCGTCGCGGCATCCGTCGACACGTCGTACGACGAGACCGTCTCGACGGCGTCGATCGACGCCTTTCCGCACACACCGCACGAGCTCGTCGTATAGAACGAGCGCGCGATGTCCGGCGAAGGCGGTGCGACACCGGGCGCCAGAGCGACGTCCAGGACGTTGTACGTGTTCTCCGTCGAGCCACCGGGCGTCCCGGGACCTCCGCAGTGGATCGCGGACCGGTACTCCTCGCCCCGCGAGATGACGCCTTCCGAGACGAGGAACCCCGCGGCCAACTCGATGTCGTGTCCGGGGGTGCGCATCGTGACGGCGAGCGGATCGCCGCCGACGCGGATCTCGAGCGGCTCCTCGACCGCGAGATGGTCGGGGCGACGCCGCGTCGTCGCGGCCCCGTCAGCGTCGAAGGAGACGCGGACGACGGGACGCCGCACCGTGATCCGTCCCATGGCGCCATGCTAGCCCCGGGCCGGAGGGGCCCGCCGCAGGGGCCCGGCTCGACCTCAGCCGCCGATCGCGTTCATGCCGCGCGCGGGCTGCAGGAAGGACGGGTCGTTGATCGCGTGGCCCGGCAGCTTGCCGAGGACGCAGGAGCGGAGCATCGTCTCGATCGCCGCATCGCGCGCACCCTCACCCGAGGCCGGCGGCGCCGCAAGACCCGGACCGCGCAGCGCAGGCAGCAGATCGTACTCCGTCGTCGAGAAGAGGCAGTTGCGCAGCTGACCGTCGGCGGTCAGGCGCAGCCGGTCGCAGTCACCGCAGAACGGCGCCGTCACCGATGCGATCACGCCGACCGTGTGCGGGCCGTCGTCGAGCTGCCAACGCTCGGCGGGGGCACCGCCGCGCCCGGGCACGGGGGTGAGCTCCCAGCGGGCGGACAGCGTTTCGAGGATCTCCGCCCTCGTCACCATGCGCGCACGATCCCACGTGTGTCCCGCATCCAGGGGCATCTGCTCGATGAAGCGCAGCTGCGCATCGTGCTCGATAGCGAACGCCACCAGGTCGATCAGTTCGTCGTCGTTGACGTCGCGCATCGCGACGGCGTTGATCTTGAGCGGCCTGAGACCCGACCGCTGCGCCGCCGCGATCCCCTCGAGCACGTCGTCGAGGCGATCACGACGAGTGAGCTCGCGGAAGCGGTCGCGACGGATCGTGTCGAGTGAGATGTTGAGCCGCCCGAGCCCCGCCGCCTGCAGATCGGGCAGGAAATCGGGAAGACGGATGCCGTTCGTCGTCATGGCGACATGGACGGGTTCCCCATCGGGGGTCCGAAGCTGCGCGATGCGCCGCACGACATCGACGATGTCCGTGCGCAGAAGCGGCTCTCCCCCCGTCAGCCGGAAGGTCGTGACCCCCGCCGCGGCGGCGACGCGGGCGACGTGAACGATCTCGTCCGTCCCGAGGATGCTCGACTTCGCGAGCCATTCGTTGCCCTGCTCCGGCATGCAGTACGTGCAGCGCAACGAGCAGCGGTCGGTGAGCGAGATGCGCAGATCACGGTGGACGCGGCCGTGCGTGTCGACGAGAGGACGCCCCGAGTCGCCGGGTTCGTCGCCGAGAAGCGCAACGGATGCCAGGGGCTCCGGCCGCCGCGCACCGATCGTCACGGGGATCGCTGCCATGAGAGCGCCCCCCTTTCCGTCGGATCGCTTCCTCTGCCGAGGGTAATCGCCTCCGAGTGATTCGGCGCGGGAGCGCCCACGGATTGCCCGTGTCCTTTTTTCACGGCGGCACCCTCTCCCGCGGAGCGCCGCACGTGAGTACCGTGACCACCAGAACGCGCAGAATTCCCTGTGCGTGTGGTCTGACCACATGATATCCTGTGGTCAGACCACACCGGTTTGAGCGATCGGAGCCCCGCACCGTGGACCTGCTTGACCCCCTCCTCCTCGCGAGATGGCAGTTCGGCCTGACGACGCTGTACCACTTCCTCTTCGTCCCGCTCACGCTCGGCATGGCGCTCACGGTGTCGATCTTCCAGACCGCGTGGGTGCGGACGGGAAACCTCAAGTGGCTCCACCTGACGCGCTTCTTCGGGAAGATCTTCCTCATCAACTTCGCGATGGGCGTCGTCACCGGCATCGTGCAGGAGTTCCAGTTCGGCATGAACTGGTCGTCCTACTCGCGGTTCGTGGGCGACGTCTTCGGCGCGCCGCTCGCCTTCGAGGGCCTCATGGCGTTCTTCTTCGAAGCGACCTTCATCGGCCTGTGGATCTTCGGTTGGGACAAGCTTCCCCGGAAGGTCCACCTCGCGACCATCTGGATCGCGACGATCGGCGCGTGGTTCTCGGCGTACTTCATCCTCGCCGCCAATGCCTTCATGCAGAACCCCGTCGGCTACCAGATGGCGCAGGACGGCTCCCGCGCCGAGATGAACGACTTCTTCGCGGTCCTCACCAACCCCGTCGCCCTCGCCGCACTCCCCCACACGCTGTTCGCCGCCTTCATGATGACGGCCGGCGTCATCATCTCGATCGCCGCGTGGCAGCTCTTGCGCGGCCGGAACGTCGAGATGATGCGTCCCGCGCTCCGCTACGGCCTCTGGGGCATGATCGTGGCGTTCGCGGGCGTCGCGCTCTCGGGAGATCAGCTGAGCCTCGTCATGGTGCAGACGCAGCCGATGAAGATGGCCGCAGCCGAGGCGATGTTCGACACGGCGTGCGGAGCGAACGCGTCGTTCTCGATCTTCACGCTCGGGACCCCGGACGGCACGAGCGAGCTGTTCTCGATCCGTGTGCCCTATCTGCTGTCGCTTCTGTCGACGCATTCGCTCGACGGCTGCGTCGAGGGCATCAACGACCTCAACCTGCAGTACACGAATGAGCTGTTCCCGCAGTTCGCCGATCAGGTCGACGGCAACTTCGCGCCGATCCTGTGGGTCACCTACTGGTCCTTCCGCTGGATGATCGGCCTTGGCGGCCTTGCTGCTCTCTCGGCGGTCGTGGGCCTGTGGCTCACGCGCAAGAAGGCCAAGCGCCCCGTCCCCGCGTGGGCGTGGAAGATCGCGATCTGGGCATGGCCCGCATCGCTCTTCGCGATCCTCGTCGGATGGGTGTTCACCGAGATGGGCCGCCAGCCGTGGATCGTATTCGGACTCATGCTCACGGAGGACGGCGTCTCGCCGAGCGTCCCGGGCTGGACCGTCCTCATCTCGCTCACGGCCTTCACCCTCATCTACGCGATCCTCGCGGTCGTCGAGATCGGACTCATCGTGAAGACCTCTCAGAAGGGGCCCGATCCCCTTCCCGAACCGGGCTCGGAGCCCGCCCAGCCGCAGTCCGTCGAAGACACCCCGACGACGGTGTACTAGGAGCTGACATGGATCTCGCATACCTCTGGTTCTTCATCGTCGGCTTCCTGTTCGTCGGGTATTTCGTCCTCGACGGCTTCGACTTCGGCGTCGGGATGTCGCTGCCCTTCCTCGGCAAGGACGACATCTCGCGCCGCCAGATCATCAACACGATCGGCCCCGTGTGGGACCTCAACGAGACGTGGGTCATCGTCGCCGGCGCGTGCCTCTTCGCTGCTTTCCCCGAGTGGTACGCGACGCTCTTCAGCGGCTTCTATCTGCCGCTTCTGCTGATCCTCCTCGCCCTCATCGCGCGCGGCGTCTCCTTCGAGTACCGGCACCAGCGCGACAGCGTCCGGTGGCGGCGCAACTTCGATCGCATGATCGTGATCGGCTCGGCCGTTCCCGCGTTCCTGTGGGGCGTCGCGGTCGCCAACATCGTGCAGGGCGTTCCGCTGGATGCCGACCACGAGTTCATGGGATCCGTGCTCACACTCTTGAACCCGTACGGGCTCCTCGGCGGGCTCACGACCCTGCTGCTGTTCTTCACGCACGGCATCTACTTCGTCGCGCTCAAGACCGACGGACAGGTCGCCGCCGACGCCCGCAAGCTCGCGGGACGAGCCGGATTCCTCACGATCATCGTCGCGGCCCTCTTCCTCGCGTGGACGATCGGGCTGGCGTTCTCGGAGGGGCGCGACCTCGTGTGGCTCACCGTCCTGTGCGCGGCGATCGCCGCCGTCCTGCTGATCTCGTCGTGGATCGCCAACGCGCGCGGACGAGAGGGATGGGCGTTCGGCTTCGGCGCCTTCACGATCGTGACGGCCGTCCTCGCGCTCTGGTTCGCGCTCTTCCCCTATGTCATGCCGTCGACGGTCGACATGGCCACGAACAGCCTGACGATCGAGAACGCGTCGAGCACGGACTACACCTTGACGATCATGTCGTGGGCGGCGCTCATCTTCCTCCCCCTCGTGCTCGCGTATCAGGCGTGGACCTACTGGATCTTCCGCAAGCGCATCACGAGGTCCAAGATCGAGAAGGCGGCGAGCGTTCCTGCACACTGACGAGCACTGCGCACTGACGAGCGCTGGCGCTCGGATGCGCTGGGTAGGCTCGAAGCGGCATGACTGACATCGTGGAGGCTCCCCCGCGCACGCGGGCGAAGCCCGTCGATCCGCGACTCCTCCGGTATGCGCGGTCGTCGCGCAGCTTCTTCATCGTCATCGCCGCGATCGCTTTCGTTCACACGGCGGTCATCGTCGCCTTCGCGTGGTTCCTGACCACCGCGATCGTGGGGGCGATCGAGGGGATGCCGCTCCCCGAGCTCCTGCCCACGCTCGGCGCCCTAGGCGCCGTCGTCATCGTGCGTGCGCTCCTCCTGTGGGCGCGTGAGGCCGTCGCCTCGCGCGCGGCGGCACGGGTGCAGACGGAGCTTCGGAGCGCACTCGTCGTGGCCGTCGGGGCGCTCGGCCCCGAGTGGCTCTCGACGCGCAACTCGGCCGAACTCGCCCTCACGGCCGGACGTGGCCTGGACGCCCTCGAGGCGTACTTCGGACGCTACCTTCCGCAACTCGTGCAGACGGTCGTCGCGACTCCGCTCATCATCGCGGTCATGTGGTGGCAGGACTGGATCTCGGGTCTCACCGTCGTCCTCACGATCCCCCTCATCCCGATCTTCATGGTGCTCATCGGCCTTGCGACGCGAGCCGTGCAGGAGCGTCAGTGGAAGACGCTGCAGCGTCTCGCCTCGCGCTTCTCCGACACGGTGCAGGGACTTTCGACCCTCAAGGTGTTCGGGAGGCAGCACCGCGCCGCGGCATCCATCGAGCGCGTCACCGACGACTACCGCCGCGAGACGATGAGGGTCTTGCGCGTCTCGTTCCTGTCGGGGTTCGCGCTCGAGTTCCTCGCGTCGATCGCCGTCGCGATCGTCGCCGTCTCGATCGGCTTCCGACTCATCGACGGGTCGCTCACGCTCGCCGTCGGACTCTTCGTGCTGCTGCTGGCTCCCGAGGCGTACCTGCCGCTGCGTCAAGTGGGCGTGCAGTTCCACGCGGCATCCGAGGGCGTCGCCGCGACGGACGACGTCTTCGATGTGCTCGACGCAGCAAGGACCCGCGACACCGCGCGCGCCTCGGAACCGTCCGCGAGACCCCGATCGGAGACGTCGCGCGTGCCGGCGGCAACACTGGTGGTCCGCGAGCTCCGGGTCGTGCGCGGAGGACAAGCTCTCCCCGCGGTCTCCTTCACGGCGATGCCCGGAACCGTGACGCTCATCGAAGGGCCGAGCGGCGCAGGCAAGTCGAGCCTCCTCGCGGCGCTCCGCGGCGCAGCGACCTTCGACGGGGTCGCCGAGGTCGATGCCGTCGACGTGCGCACCCTCGCGCCCGCGTCGTGGCTCGCGTGGGCAGGTCAGCAGCCGGGACTGGTGACGGGAACGATCGCGGCCAACGTCGCTCTGGGCGACGAGAATCCGGATGCCGCGCTCGTCACGCACGCCCTCTCCCTCGCCTGCGCGGCCGACCTGCCGCCGTCGTACGAGCTCGGCGTCCGCGGCTCGGGAATCTCGGGCGGTCAGGCACAGCGCGTCGCGGTCGCGCGTTCGTTCTACCGGTACCTCTCGGGCCGGGCCGCCGTCGTCGCCGTCGATGAGCCGAGCGCGGCCCTTGACGCGACGACCGAGAATCGTCTCTGGCAGAGCATCCGCTCACTCGCCGACGACGGCGCGACGGTGCTCCTGGTGTCGCACCGCACGACCGCCCGCGACATCGCCGATCAGGTCGTGCGGATCGAGCCGAGCGAGGTGATCGCGTGAGTGCCCAGCAGGCTGTCACGACGCGGGACGTTCTCCGCGGTGCGCTCCCCTCCCTCCGCCGGTTCTGGCCTGCCCTCGCCGCGGGCTTCATCGCCGAGGCCTCCGCCGTCGCCCTCCTCGCGACGAGCGCGTGGCTTATCGTGCGCGCGAGCGAGATGCCGCCCGTCCTGTATCTGTCGGTCGCCGTCGTCGGTGTGCGGTTCTTCGCGCTGACACGGTCGGTCTTCCGATATCTCGAGCGCCTGTCGGGGCACGACGCGACGCTCCGGCAACTCGCGACGACACGCGCGTCGCTCGTGCGACGACTCGTTCCGCTCGCCCCCGACGGCCTCTCGCGCACCCGCCGCGGCTCGGTGCTCGGCGCGCTCGTCGATGACGTCGACGACCTGCAGAACCTTCCACTCCGGGTCGTTCAGCCCCTCGTCTCGTCGGCGCTCGTGGCCCTCGGGGCGGTCGTCCTCGTCGCGATCGTGTGGTGGCCCGCGGCCCTCACCCTTCTCGCGTGCCTCGCCGTGGCCGCGATCGTCGCGACGCTGTGGGGGTGGATCGCCGGGTCCCGCGCCGAGCGGTCGATCGCGCCGCTGCGTTCCCGGCTCGCCGACGCAATCCTCGACCATCTCGGGAGCCTCGACGTGCTGCAGGCGTACGGTGCCGAGGCCGACAGCAGCGCCCGTATCGCCGCCGCCGACGCCGAGCTCCGGCGCGCCGTCGTCCGCCGCGCCGGTGCACAGGCGGCGACGACGGCGGTCGTCTCGGTGCTTGCCGGCGCCGCATCGATCGCGGCAGTCCTCGTGACGGCACCCGCGGGCGTATGGGGACCCTGGCTCGCCGTCGTCGTCCTCGTCCCGATGGCGACCTTCGAGGTGTTCGGCGCCGTCCCTCTCGCGGCATCCGCATGGCGACAGGTGCGGACCTCGGCCGAGCGGGTCTCCGACGCCGTCCCCGGTACCGTGCCCGAGGGGCTCGTGCAGCGGGATCGGCCCGCGACGGGCGATGCTCCGCCGCTCGCGAGCGGCATCCGGCTCGAGAACGCCGACGTCCGGTGGCCCGGAGCCGCGACCCCCGCACTCCGCGGCATCGATCTCGATGTCCGCCCCGGCGAGCGCGTCCTCGTCGTCGGCTCGAGCGGAGCGGGCAAGTCGACGCTCGCGCACGCGCTCGTCCGTTTCCTCGAGACCGACGGCGGCTACGACATCGGCGGACGGTCTGTGCACGACCTCGCGAGCGACGACGTGCGACTCACGGTCGGACTGTGCGAGCAGCATCCCATGCTCTTCGACGAGGACATCCGGCAGAATCTGATCTTCGCGCGCGACGACGCGACGGATGCCGAACTGGAAGGCGTCCTCGAGCGCGTGGGGCTCGGACCCTGGCTCCGCGCACGCGGAGGCCTCGACGCCCGGGTCGGCGAACGCGGCTCCCTCGTGTCGGGTGGCCAGGCGCAGCGGATCGCACTCGCGCGCGCGCTCCTTCGCGGGTTCCCCGTCCTCGTGCTCGATGAGCCGACAGCGGGCGTCGACCCCGCGGCATCCGATGCACTTCTCACGGACCTCCTCACCGCGATCGACGACGACCAGGCCGTCGTGCTGATTTCGCACGTCACGGTGCCGAATGACCTCGTCGACCGGGTCATCCGGATCGAGAACGGCCGGATCGTCTAGCGGCGTTCGGTCATGAGCGCAGGTCCATGCCGAACGCCTGCACGCCGGGGTGGGACTCCAGCGGCGTGAAGCCCAGTCGGGGATAGAACGCGATCGCCGCCCGGTTGTCGCTCGACGCCGCGAGGTGGAGGCCCGTCACTCCGCGCGCGCGGAGTTCCCTCACGAGCGTCTCGACGAGACGTCTCCCCCACCCCTGTCCCTGCGCTTCGGGCAGAAGGTCGATGTGCAGGTGCGCGGGGTACGTGTCGCCGTAGGGTTCGGCGCCGGCCCGCCGCGCGGAGGCGTAGCGGAGGATCCCGTCCTGACGCGTGACCTCTTGTTCGGGGAGGGGCCAGGTCGCGCCGTGCTCGGGCCACCACTCGGTACGGAACCACTCCTCGAATGCACGCGTCTCGGGCGCGCACACGATGTAGCCGACGACGCGTCCGTCGTCGGCCTCCACGACGAAGGCGAGATCCGGATGCCGCGCGACGTAGGGCAGCACGAAGATCTCGGCCCAGATGCGGTCGTCGTCGAGCACTCCCGTGGCGTCACCGCCCGCGTCGGCCGTGCGCAGGCAGATCTCGGCGAGAGCGGCCTCGTCGCCCGGCCGGAAGGAGCGGATGCCGGTCACGCGCCGAGTCTAGGCGAGGGGCACGAAGCGCACGGCGGCGGGATCGATCGACAGCGTGAGCGCGTCTCCCGCGACGAGCCCGAACGCGGTTTCCACCGGAACATCGATCGACACATCGGGATCCGCCGTCTGCACCCGCACGCCGCCGGGCGTCTGCTCGAGCCGCGTGATCCGCGCGATCCACTCGGCCGTGGGCCCGGACGCTCGGGCCCCGACCGGGAGGAACCGCACGTCAGCCGGCCGGAAGACCGCGGCCGCCCTCCCGTCCGGAATCCCGGATGCCGCGACGACTGCTGCCCCCGATGACCAGGCGCCGTCTCGCACGACGCCGTCGATGCGGTTGACTCCCGCGACGGCGGCGGCGAACCGCGTCGCGGGGGCGGCGAAGACGCTCCGGACGTCGCCCTCCTGCGTCACGCGGCCGCCCTCGAGGACGACGAGTCGTGACGCGAGCGCGACGGCGTCGACGGCGTCGTGCGTCGCGACGATCGCCGTCGTCCGTGTCGCGGCGAGTTGCTCGCGCAGGAGCGCCCGGATGTCTCCCGCCGTCTCGGGATCGAGCGAGGTGAGCGGCTCGTCGAGAAGGAGCACAGCGGGGTCGGTCGCGAGCGCACGGGCCAGTGCGACGCGCTGCTGCTGACCGCCGGACAGCTCGGCGGGACGCCTCGCCCCGAGGCCGTCGAGTCCGACGCGTCGGAGCCACTCGTCGGCTGCACGGAATGCCGCTGAGGCCGAAGCCCCGTGTACGCGAACCCCGAAGGCGATGTTGGCCTGCGCCGTCAGGTGCGGGAAGAGGCGCGCATCCTGGCCGAGGAGCACGACACGCCGTTCGGCGGGAGAGATATGGACGCGCCGGGGGGATGCGGCATCCAGCACGCGATCAGCGACGCTGACGCGGCCCTCGTCGAGTCCCACGAGTCCCGCCAGGACGCCGAGCAGAGTCGACTTTCCCGCGCCGCTCGGGCCCATGAGCGCAACGACGTCGCCCGCGTCGGCACGCACGTGCGCCTCGAGCCGGAATCCGCCGCGGTCCACGACGACCTGCGCGTCCAGCGACTCGCCGCTCACCGCGGAGCCTCCGCTCGCCACGCCCGGACGAGGAGCAGAACGCCCACCGCCGTGACGAGGAGGAGGAGCGACAGCGCGACCGCCGTCCCCTGCGACACCCCCGCGCCGTTGAAGGCCGTGTAGATCGCGAGCGGCATCGTCTGCGTGACACCGGGCGCGTTGCCCGCGAAGAGCGCCGTCGCGCCGAACTCACCGATCGCGCGCGCGAAGCACAGCACGATGCCCGCGATGAGCCCGGGAGCCGCGAGCGGAAGCGTCACGCGCCGGAGGATCGTCCACCGCCCGGCGCCGAGGGAGGCCGCCGCCTGCTCGTACGCGGTTCCCGTCGTCCGGAGCGAACCCTCGAGGGCCAAGACGAGGAAGGGGAGGGCGACGAACGTCTGCGCGAGCACGACGGCGCCCGTCGTGAACGGCACGCGGATGCCCCACTCGGCGAGGATCCCTCCGAACCAGCTCGTGCGGCCGAAGAGGAAGAGCAGCGCGACACCCCCGACCATCGGCGGCAGGACGAGCGGGATCGTCACGAGGGCCCGAAGGAGCGCGGCGGAGCGCCGCCCGGCTCGCGCGATCACGAGGGCCAGCGGAACACCGACGAGGACACACAGCACCGTCGCGATGAGTCCCGTCACGAGCGAGAGGCCCAGCGCCGAGAGCGCCTCGGGTGACGTGATGTCGGCCCACAGCGTCGACCACTCGACGCGCAGCACGAGGGCCGACAGCGGCAGCACGAGAAGGGCGAGACCCACGACGGCGGGCACCGCGAGGATCCGCGGCACGAAGCCGCCCGCGTCCCGGCGATGCGTCACGGGGCTCCGAACCCGAGATCACGGAGCACGGCCTGCCCGTCGGCGCTCACGACGAAGGCGACGAACGCGGCGGCGGCATCGGGGTTGGCGGCATCCGTCAGCACCGTCACGGGGTAGCGGTTGACGACGTCCGGCGCCCCCTCGGGAACGATGGCCTCCACGTCTGCGACGCCGACGACGTCGGTCGCATAGACGAGGCCCGCATCCGCCTCGCCCGCGGCGACCTTCGCGAGGACCGCCGTGACGTTCTGCTCGATGCTCGCGGGTCGGACAGCGACGCCCTCCGCGTCGAGGAGCCTCTCCGACGCCGCGCCGCACGGCACCTCCGGGGCGCACAGCACGACGGTCAGCGCGGGATCGGCGAGGCTCGCGAGGTCGGTCACATCACCGGGATTCCCCGCGGGCACGGCGATCACGAGCGTATTGGAGGCGAAGATCTCCGGCGCGACGGCGAGCGCGGAGACGGTGTCCATGTTCTTCTCGTCGGCCGACGCGAAGACATCGGCGGGCGCACCCTCGAGGATCTGCCTCGCGAGCGTGCTCGATCCGTCGTAGACGATCGGGCGTACGTCGACAGACGGATGCCGCTGTTCGAACAGCTCCGCGAGCTCGTCGAACGCCGTGCCGAGCGAGGCGGCCGCGTAGATGGAGAGTTCGCCGCTCAGTTCGGGAGCCGCGTTGTCGGGCGGAGCGGACGAGCGCGACAGATCGAGGTCACCCGACGACCCTGCGCCGGACGGCGCGCACCCGACGAGTCCCGCGACCGCGAGCGTCGCGAGGGCGAGCGCGGCGGTCGAGCGGCGCCTCACGCGCCGGGCCTCTCGATGATGACGTTGGTGGCCTTCATGACAGCGACGGCGAGAGAGCCCACCTCGAGTCCGAGTTCTCGCACGGCTTCCGCAGACAGGAGCGAGACGACCCGGTGCGGCCCCGCCTGCAGATCGACCTGCGCCATGACCCCGTCGATCTGCACGCGCGTCACGAGGCCGACGAACCGGTTGCGGGCGCTCGAGAGCACGTCGCTCGGGTCGGTCGCGGCGCGGGCGAGCTCGACGGCGTGGGCCGCGAGGGCGTCGCCGGGAATCCGCGCGGGGCTCTCACCGGTGGTGGGGAGAGCGTCCGAGTCAACCCAGCGGCGCACGGTGTCATCGCTGACGCCGAGGAGACGCGCGGCCTCGGAAATGCGGAATCGGTCCATTCCGCTACGGTATCACCGCAGATGCGGACCTGGTCGTCTGATTTCTCCGCATCCGCGCCCGGAGCGCACGCTGACGCCGGGGAATGTCGACGACGTCGGATCGCGTGTCGGCACCGCGGCGTAGCCTGGAGAGATGCCGCTCCCGCCGCTCGTTGACCCCGTCGCGACGCTCGATGTCGACGAAGCCGTCCGCACCTCGCGACACCGCGTGCTCGCCGGCTTCGGCGACATCGCACAGCGTCGGCTGGCCGCCGCGCACGTCGCCGTCGTGGGAGCGGGCGGCCTCGGCTCACCCGTCGTCCTGGCGCTCGCTGCCGGGGGCGTGGGAACCCTCACGATCATCGACGACGACACCGTCGAACTGTCGAACCTGCAGCGACAGATCCTGCACCGCGTCGCCGATGTCGGCTCTCCCAAGGTCGACTCCGCCGTCCGCGCGGCGAGCGAGCTCTCTCCGACGACGCACGTGCGCACGGTGTCGGAGCGGATCACGGCCCGGTCGGCTGAGCGCATCCTCGCCGGCGCGCACGTCGTGATCGACGGCACCGACACGTTCGAGACACGCGAAGCCGTGGCATCCGCGACCGAAGCACTGGGCATCCCGCTCGTGTGGGGCGTCGTGCAGGAGTTCCACGCGCAGGTCACGGTGTTCTGGTCGCGTCCGACCGGCGGCGCGGCCGCCGTTCGTCTCGCCGACCTGTACCCCTCCGATTCGACGGGCGATGTGCCGACGTGCGCGCAGGTGGGCGTCCTCGGATCACTCTGCCTCCAGACGGGGGGCGTCCTTGCCACCGAGGCGATCAAGCTCCTCACGGGTGTCGGCGACCCGCTCCTCGGGCGGGTCCTCGTCATCGATGCCCTTCGCGCACGCGTCGACGAGATTCCGCTCCGCACCTCGACAGAAGGCGCGATGACGGATGCCGCGGCGGAACCGTCATCCGTTGTCGCCGCTCCCCTGCCGGACGTCCCCCACCTCGATGCGGCCGCGACGCGGGCGGCACAGGCGGCGGGCGTCAGCCTCATCGATGTGCGGGAACCGGCGGAGACCGCGGAGGGCGTCATCCCCGGCGTCGTCGAGATCCCGCTCGCGACGCTCCTCGCCGACCCGACACTCGCGGGCGCGGGCCCCGTCGTCGTGGTCTGCCGGGCGGGTCAGCGCGCGCAGCGCGCCGCCGTGGCGCTGCTCGGCGCCGGCATCTCGGCATCCGTCCTCCGGGGCGGAATGGATGCGTGGGACGAGCCGCTCCAGGCGCGGAGCCGCTCATGAATCGCCTCATCCCTGTCGAGGAGCACCTCGCCACCGTCCTGTCCGCCGTCAGCGACATCGGCACGGAGCGCCTCCCGCTCGCCGCGTCTCGCGGCCGCATCCTGCGCGAGTCCGTGCACGCCGCCGTCGATCTCCCCGCCTTCGACAACTCGGCGATGGACGGCTTCGCGGTGCGGCACGACGACATCGCCGACGCCTCTGCCGACCATCCGGTGCGCCTGCGCGTCGTCGCCGATCTTCCCGCCGGCACCGCCCTCGACCCGCCGCTCGGTCGGGGCGAGGCAGCGCGCATCATGACGGGCTCACCCCTTCCCACCGCCGCGACGGCGATCGTCCCGTTCGAGGACACGGTCGGCGGACTCGCCGATTCGCTCGGCGACATCGAGGTGACCGTCGCCAAGCCGTTCGGAGCACACGTGCGCCGCCGTGGCGAGGACGCCGCAGCGGGCGACGTCGTGCTGGAGGCGGGAATCCTCCTCGGGCCCCTGCAGACGGCCGCGATCGCGGCATCCGGTGTCGCCGACGTCGTCGTGAGTCGCCGCCCGCGCGTCGCTGTCGTCTCGACGGGATCGGAGCTCGTGCCCCCCGGCACGCCGCTCCGGCGCGGGCAGATCCCCGAGTCCAACGGCGAGCTGCTCGAGGCGCTCGCGCTGGGAGCGGGAGCCGACGTCGTGATCAGTGCGACCGTGTCCGATGACGACGGCGGTCCACGCGAGGTCCTCGAGGAGGCCGAGCGCCTCGGGGCGGACGTCGTGGTCTTCTCCGGCGGTGTCAGCGCAGGAGCCTACGAGGTCGTCAAGAACACGCTCGGCGACGTCATGTCGTTCACGAGCGTCGGGATGCAGCCGGGAAAGCCGCAGGGCTTCGGCCGAACGCTCGCGGGGATTCTGCTGTTCGGTCTTCCGGGCAACCCCGTGAGCGCCGCCGTGTCGTTCGAAGTCTTCGTGCGACCCGCGCTCCTGACGATGCAGGGTGCCACGGATCACGCGCGTCGCGTCCTGACTCTTCCCGCTGCCGTCGGCTGGCGAACCCCTCCCGGCCGAGCCCAGTACCTCCCCGTCGTGATCGACACGACGGATCCCGCGGCGTGGCGCGTCACTCCCGCCACCTCGGGCGGATCGCATCTCGCGGGCGGCCTCGGCCGTGCGGAGGCCTACGCGATCGTGCCGGCGGAGGTCGCGCGCGTCGATCCCGGCGACCTCGTGGATGTCATGCTGATCTCATGAGCTTCACGCATCTGGATGCCGCGGGTCACGCCCGGATGGTCGACGTCACGGACAAGCAGCCGACCGTGCGCTCCGCGACGGCGCGCGGGTTCGTGCGCTGCGCGGCGGACGTCGTCGCGGCGCTCCGCGACGGCACGGTGCCCAAGGGCGACGTCCTCGCGGTCGCCCGCATCTCGGGCATCCAGGCGGCGAAGCGCACACCCGACCTCCTCCCCCTCGCCCACGTCATCGGGGTGCACGGAGCCACGGTCGACCTCGCGGTCGTCGACGACGGCGTCGAGATCGAGGCGACGGTCCGCACGGCCGACCGGACGGGCGTCGAGATGGAGGCGCTGACCGCTGTCACGGTCGCCGGTCTCGCGATCGTCGACATGGTCAAGGCGCTCGACAAGGGCACCTCGATCGAGGCGGTCCGCATCGTACGCAAGACCGGCGGCAAGAGCGGCGACTGGGTGCGCGCGGGCGAATGACGACGGACGGGCTGGGCGCGGTCCTCCTCGCGGGTGGTCGTGCGACGCGCCTGCAGGGCGCGACGAAGGCGCTCATCGACGTCGGCGGCCGGACGCTCCTCGCGACGGCCGTGACCGCTGCGGTCGATGTGGGAGCCGCCCCCGTGACGGTCGTCGGCCCCGTGCTGGATGCTGCGCTCCCCGTGACCTGGGTGCGCGAGGACCCTCCGTTCGCCGGACCCGCCGCCGCGATCGTCGCCGCGCTGGAGTCGTGGCCCGCCGAGACGACCCCGGAGTGGACGCTGCTCCTGGCGTGCGACCTCCCCGCTGCGTCCGCAGCCGTGCGGCGCCTCACGTCCGACCTTCCCCTCCTGCCCGCCGACAGCGACGGCGTGTGCCTCGCCGACAGCTCATCGCGACCGCAGTGGCTCGTCGGCGTCTACCGCACGCGCGCGCTGCGGACAGCGGCATCCGCTCTTCCCGACGCGGGCCGCGATGCTCCGGTTCGCGCCATCCTGGATGACCTCGCGATCACGGTGATCGCCGTCGACGACGACCTCATCCACGACGTCGACACGTGGGAGGATCTGACACGGGCACGCTCGCTCCACGAAGGAGGCACCATGACGTCGTCTCGCACGCTCCCGCCCGAAGCGCTCGACGCGTGGGAAGCCGCCCTCCGCTCGCACTTCGATCTCGACACCGCCGACCTCCCCGTCGCCCTCATCCTCGACCTCGCGCGCGATGTGGCGACCGAGGTCGCGCGTCCTGCTGCCCCGTTCAGCGCGTTCGTCGCCGGTCTCGTCGCGGGCCGTGCGGGAGCCACGCCCGCCGACACGGAGGCTGCCGTCGCGGCGATCCGTGCGCTCGCGAAGGAGTGGACCGCCTGATGGCGCGCGTCAGATACTTCGCAGCCGCGGCGGAGTTCGCCGGTCGGTCGGAAGAGACCCGCACGGAGGCGACCCTCGGCGATCTCCGCACCGCCCTCACGGCGGAGCGGCCCGCGCTCGGCGGCATCCTTCCGCGCTGCGCCGTGCTCGTGGGCGGCGCACGCGTCGATGACACGACGGCGCTGGGCAGCGACGTCCTCGTCGACGTCTTGCCCCCGTTCGCGGGCGGTTGATCCTTCCGCTCCGTCAGCCCCCGATGCCCTTCCAGGCCGTCGTGCCGTCGGACTCGATCTGACGCTTCCACACGGGGAGCTCCTGCTTGATCGTCTCGATGACGTCGCGGCACACGGCGAACGCCTCGGCCCGATGCGACGACGCGACGGCGATCGCGACGGCGATGTCCCCGACGGCGAGGCGTCCCGTGCGATGCGACACCGCGACGATCGCGTCGGTGTCGCCGATGCAGCGAGACGCGATCCCGTGGAGCGTCTCTTCGGCGTCGGGGTGCGCGGAGTACTCGAGAGCGACGACGGCCGTCGCGGCATCCGGATCGTGGTCCCGCACGCGTCCGACGAAGGTCGTGACGGCGCCCGCCGAGGCGTCGTCGACGGCGTCGAGATGCGCGGCGATGTCGAGGGGCTCACCGCTCAGTCGAGCGAGCCGGACGCCGCTCATGCGTGATCACCGCCCGCCAGCTGCTCGATGACATGCGTCGCGACGGACAGCACGACGGGGATGCCGGATGCCACGGCCCGCGGCGAGCCGGGGAGGTTGACGATGAGCGTACCGCCCGCGACCCCCGCGAGACCGCGGGACAGCATGCCACCGGGTTTCTCGGCGGCTCCGAGTCGCCGGAGCTCTTCGGCGATACCGGGGACCTCCCGCTCGATCACGAGCGCCGACCCTTCGGGCGTCTGATCGCGCGGCGCGACGCCTGTTCCACCGGTCGTCACGACGAGGGATGCTCCGCTGTCGATAGCCGCTCGCAGTGCCGACGCGACGCTGTCCGCCCCGTCCGGCACGACGACCGCGTCGCCGCACGCGTACCCCGCGGCCCGCAGCGCCTCGACGGCGACGGGCCCGCTGGCATCCTCGCGATCACCCGCCGCCGATCGGTCCGACACGGTCACGACGACAGCGAGTGCATTCATGCGCTCAGCCTACGATCCCCCTCCCCCTCCCCTTCCCCCCTCCTCCTTTCTTCCCTCTCCCCCTTTCGTCGAGTAACCGCGGTCTCGGCGAGCCACCCCGTCCTTTGCGCACAACAACGGGGCTTCTCGGCGAGATCGCGGGGTCTCGACGAAGCAGCGCGGCGGGAGCAGCGCGGCGGGGTCAGGGGCGGCGGGTGAGGCGGATGAGGATCGACTTCGACGTCGGGGTGCCGCTCGCGTCGGCGACCGAGTCGAGAGGCACGAGGACGTTGGTCTCGGGGTAATACGCGGCGGCGTTGCCGCGCGGTGTCGCGTACGAGACGATCCGGAACGCATCGGCGCGGCGCTCCTCGAGGCACCCCTCGGCATCCGTCCACTCCGAGACGAGGTCGACGATGTCGCCGTCGACGAATCCGAGCGCACGGATATCGTCGGGATTCACGAGCACGACGCGCCTCCCGCCGTGGATGCCGCGGTACCGGTCGTCCTTGCCGTAGATCGTCGTGTTGTACTGATCGTGCGAGCGGAGCGTCTGCAGCAGGAGTCGCCCCTCGGGGATGCGGGGGAACTCCAGCTCATTCGCTGTGAACCGAGCCCTTCCGTCTACCGTCGCGAACCGTCGGGCATCCCGCGGCCCGTTGGGAAGGCGCAGCGTCGCGCCCTTGGCGACGCGCTGTTCGTAGTCCTCGAATCCCGGCACGACCTTCTCGATGTGTCCACGGATGATCGCGTAGTCCTGCTCCATCGCGTCCCAGTCGGCCTGCGGGACGGACCGCCTCGTCGACCCATCCGCGGCATCCCCGAACAACAGCCCGCAGAGCCGCGCGACGATCGCGACCTCGCTGAGCAGCCCCTCGGACGGCGGAGCCAGTCGACCACGTGAGGCGTGCACGGCCCCCATCGAGTCCTCGACGGTCACGCGCTGTTCGATGCCGCCGCGACGGTCCCGATCGGTGCGGCCGAGTGTCGGGAGGATGAGCGCCCTCCGCCCCGTGACGACGTGCGAGCGGTTGAGCTTCGTCGACACCTGGACGGTCAGGCCGACGTTCCGCATCCCCTCCTCGACGACGGCGGTGTCGGGCGTCGCCGAGACGAAGTTGCCCCCCATCCCCATGAAGAACCGCACGCGACCATCGCGCATCGCACGGATCGCCGCGACGGTGTCGAAGCCGTGCGGGCGGGGTGCATCGAAGGCGAACTCGCGGTCGAGCGCCTGGAGGAATGCTTCGGACGGCTTCTCGTAGATCCCGACCGTGCGGTCGCCCTGCACGTTGGAGTGACCGCGGACGGGACACACGCCCGCGCCCGGCCGACCGATGTCACCCCGGAGGAGGAGGACGTTCACGACGTCCCGCAGCGTCGCGACGGAGTGCTTGTGCTGCGTGAGACCCATCGCCCAGCAGACGATCGTCGCCTTCGATGCCCGCACCATCTCGGCGATCGCGCGCAACCGCTCCTCGGGGAGCCCCGTCGCCTCGACGAAGTCGGGCCACGCGGCATCCGCCATCGCCCGCCGATACTCGTCGAACCCGCTCGTGTGCTGCGCGATGAAGTCGTGGTCGAGGGCATCGTGCTCGATGAGATGCGCCCCGATCGCCTGGAAGAGCGCCTGGTCGCCGCCGAGGCGGATTTGCACGAACTCGTCGGCGAGCGTCGTGCCACCGAGCAGCATCCCTCGCACGGTCTGCGGGTTCTCGAAGCGTACGAGCCCCGCTTCGGGGAGCGGGTTGACCGCGATGATCTTCGCCCCGCGCTGCTTCGCCTTCTCGAGAGCCGTCAGCATGCGCGGGTGGTTGGTTCCCGGGTTCTGTCCCGCGATGATCAGCAGCTCGGCATCGTGGATGTCGTCGAGCGAGACCGTTCCCTTGCCGATGCCGATCGTCTCGGTGAGGGCCGAGCCGCTGGACTCATGGCACATGTTCGAGCAGTCGGGGAGGTTGTTCGTGCCGATCCCGCGGACGAGCAGCTGGTAGAGGAACGCCGCCTCGTTCGAGGTGCGACCCGATGTATAGAAGACCGCGTCGTCCGGATCGTCGAGCCCGCGGATCTCGTCCGCGATGAGGCGCAGCGCATCGTCCCACTCGATCGGACGGTAGTGGGATGCTCCCTCATCGAGCACCATGGGATGCCTCAGACGACCCTGCTGACCGAGCCACCAGTCGTCGTGTCCCGCGAGTTCGGCGACGGGATGCCGCGCGAAGAAGTCGGGCCCCACGCGCCGGAGCGTCGCCTCCTCCGCGACGGCTTTCGCGCCGTTCTCGCAGAACTCCGCGATGTGGCGCTTGTCCTCTTCGGGCCACGCGCACCCCGGGCAGTCGAAGCCGTCCTTCTGGTTGACGCGAGCGAGCGTCTCGACCGAGCGGACGACCCCCATCTGCTCGCGCGAGATCTGCAGCGCGTGGACGACGCCGGGGAGTCCGACCGCGACACGCTTCGGTTCGGTGACGCGGAGCCGCGTCTCGTCGATATCGGATGCCGGGGGCTTCGTCGCCATGTCCCCAGGCTATGCGCTCTCGCCGACGACCTGCCGCGCCGTGTCGGAGCTCGACTCGTCGATCGACTCGACCTCGACGTCGCCGGGTTCGGTGTCTGCGTCCGAAGGGTCGCCCCCGGCGGCGATGCCTTCCGCGGCGGCGGCGATGCGGCTCGCCATACCCGCGAAGATGAAGCCGTGGAAGGGCAGGACGGCGAACCAGTAGAGCCTTCCGGCGAGGCCACGCGGAAAGAAGACGGCGCGCTGGTCGTAGCGGGATCCGCTTTCCTCCGGCGTGACGCGCATCTCCAGCCACGCGCCACCCGGGACCTTCATCTCGGCGCGGAGCCTCAGGAGCGACCCGGGCTCGAGGGCCTCGACGCGCCAGAAGTCCAGGGCATCGCCGACGCCCAGTCGCGCGCGGCTGCGGCGGCCGCGCGCGAGGCCGATGCCACCGACGAGGCGGTCCATCCATCCGCGGATGGCCCACAGAACCGGCGAGGAGTACCAGCCGTTCTCGCCCCCGATCCCCTCGACGACGCGCCACAGCGCGGCAGGCGGAGCCGTCGTGTGCGCCGTGCGCGCATCGGTGAACGCCAGGCGCCCCGACCACTCGGGGTCGCTCGGCAGCGGGTCGCTCGGAACGCCGAGCACTTCGCCGTCGCGCCAGCTCGTCTCGATCGTGTCGCTCTCCTCGCGACCCAGCGCGAGGCGTACCGACTGCCGATAGGGCGTGAGACCGTCGGCGGGTCGCGGGATGAGGGCATCGACGTCGTGGTCCTTCACGACGCACTCGTTCTGCAGCGACTCCACGAGGGGGCGCGCGACAGCGGCGGGAATCGGGGTGACGAGGTTCACCCATAGCGACGCGAGCTTCGGCGTCAGCACGGGCAGCGCCGCGATGGCACGTTGGGGAAGCCCCGCCTCGACGGCGTAGCCGTTCATCATCTGGCCGTATCGGAGGACGTCCGGACCACCGATGTCGACGGCGCGATTGACGGATGCCTCGACACGCGCCGCGCCGAGGAGGTAGTGCAGCACGTCGCGCACGGCGATCGGCTGGATGTGATTGCGGACCCACTTCGGGGCCGGCATGTACGGAAGCACCTCGGTCAAGTGCCGCACCATCTCGAACGACGCGGAACCCGACCCGATGACGACGCCCGCCTGCAGCACGAGCGTCGGAGTCGGTCCGTCGAGGAACACCTCGCCGACTTCGACGCGCGATCGCAGATGGGCCGAGAGCCGCGCGTCGTCGGGGTGGAGGCCGCCGAGGTAGACGATCCTCCCCACGCCGGCCGAGGCTGCGGCATCCGCGACCGTCCGTGCTGCACGGCGGTCCGCTTCTTCGAACCCCTTCCCCGCGCCCATCGAGTGCACGAGGTAGAACAGGACGTCGACATCGCTCACGGCGGTGGACACGGCATCCGCGTCGGCGGCCGCACCCTCGACGACCTCGACGTCTTCTCCCCACGCGAACGTCGCGACGCGCGCAGGGTCGCGAGCGAGCACGCGCACGCGGTAGCCCGCGGCGAGAAGGCGCGGCACGAGGCGTCCGCCGATGTATCCCGTCGCGCCGATCACGAGTGCGCGAGGAGCGGTGCCGTCGGCCCGAGGCACGGCGCGGAGTTCTGGTTCGCGCCCGGTAGGCGAAGTGAGATCTTCCATCGTGGCGAGACTACGTCGGCGGACCCGATCGCGCGAGGGGTTGACGACGAACGGATCTGCCCGTCACGACCTCACCAGGAGACGCGCACGACACCGCGGAGAGCGTCGCGCGCGACCGCGCCGCGGGTCGCGGTCGACAGGGTCGCACGGGAATCGGTCGAGTGCGTCCGATTGTCCCCGAGAACCCACACGGTCCCCTCGGGAACGATGACGTGGAAGGGGATGCCGCCACCCGTCCGTGCCGCGTCGACATACGGCTCTTCGAGGACTTCGTCGTTGACGAGGAGACGTCCGGTGAGCGAATCGCAGCAGACGACGACATCGCCCGGAAGCCCCACGACGCGCTTGACGAGCATCGTGCCCTCACCTTCCGACCAGCCCTGGCGGTCCACGAAGAGGACGATGTCGCCGCGCGACGGCTCGCTCCACCGGTCGAAGACGACGACGCCTCCGCTGCGAAGCGTCGGCGCCATCGAGTCGTGCTGAACCGTCGCGACGCCGAACGCCATCACGGCGACGACGCACAGGACGACCGGCGCGAGAACAGCGACGATTCCGCGCAGGCGGGCCCGGGCGAGGCGCGTCGGCACCGGTGCGCTGCCGACCGTCGTCATGGAAGTTCCGCCACGAGGCTGGTCATCGCGGTGATCTCGCGCTCCTGTTCGACGAGGACGTGCTTCGCCGACGACCGCACGAAGGCGTTCGAGCCGTTCGTCACCGCGGAGGTCGCCATGTCGAGGGCCCCCTCGTGGTGCACGATCATGAGCTCGAGGAAGAGGCGATCCGCCTCGGCGCCGTCCGCTGCCGCGAGGGCCGCGAGCTGCTCGGGACTCGCCATGCCCTTCATCTCGCCGTGCGCGTGACCGCCGCACCCGGTCGGAATCGTTCCGGCGGGCGCGTCGTGCGCCGCGTGGCCGCTCGACGCCGTGGCATCCGTCGGGATCGCCTTCGCCCACGCCTGCTGCCATGCCCGCATCGTGCCGATCTCGGCGCTCTGATCGCCGATGATGAAGTCGGCGAGCGCACGAGTCCGTTCCCGCACGCCGTCGGCGGCGAGGACCGATTCGCTGAGCACGAGCGCCTGCTCGTGGTGCGGGATCATGCCCTCGATGTAGCAGTGGTCCTCGATCGAGGGGAACGCGGTCGCGGCTGCGCCGCCGGCCGTCGCCGCCGCAACAGGCTGCGACGGTACGTCCGTCGACCCCGCAACGACGATCGCTCCGGCACCGCCGGCGAGAGTGAGCGCTGCCACGACGACACCGATGACGGCGATCCTGCTGCGCATGGCGCTCCTTCTCTCGTGAGGACGTATGAGGGGGATGCCGCGGGGCGACGCGACGCTCGGTCACGCCGCCCCGCGGTCAGCGTCAGGCTTCTGCCGTCCGCTGCCTGCGCAGGTACCAGGAGGTACCCGCAAGTCCCGCACCCGCGAGGAGCAGGAGGAGTCCCGACAGGGCCCAGCGGTTCGCGTCGGATCCCGTCGAGGCGAGCGCTCCGAGGATCGCTGCCGGCGAGACGGCGGTGACCGCGAAGGTGCCCTCGGCGACCGTCGTCGACGTCTGGCCCGTGAGCACGAGGCGGTGCTGACCCGCGGCCGTGCTGCCGGGCACGATGAACTGCGCGTTCACGACGCCCGCGCTGTCGGCGAGGAACGTGCCCACCGACACCGGCTCGGAGTACATCATGGCGCTCACCGTCTCACCCGGCGTGAAGCCCGACGCGGTCGCGCTCTGCGTCGCTCCCGGTGCTACCTCGGGCGAACCGAAAGTGATGGGAAGCGTCGCTGCGGGAGTCTCCGTCGGAGTTCCCGTGGGGTCCGTCGTCGGGGCCACGGTCGGCTCCGTCGTCGGCGTTCCCGTGGGCGTTCCCGTCGGGGTTCCCGTGGGGCTCGTCGTGGGGGACGGAGATGCCGTGGGCGTCGTGGTGATGTTCGGGTTCGGGACACCGCGCATGTCGCCGTTGACCCACTTGCGGCCCTCGGGGATGTTCGGAGCCTGCGCCGCGAAGTCGCGCGGGTAGAGGGTGAAGCCCTGCCAGTGGATCGGCATGGGGCTCTGGTCCTCGTCCCGGTTGATGTGGTGGAAGCCCACGTTGACCCAGGCCACGGGGTCTTCCAGCGACTCGTCGTCGATGTAGTCCGTGACCATCTGACCGGCCTTCGACGGGATCAGGTTGTAGCTCGCGTGGACCTCGTCGGACTTCGCCTTCGTGAAGGCGATGTCGTAGTCGGTCTCCGGGTTGAGGTTGTATGCCTGGTCGCGCGGCACGATGATCTCGTACGAGCGGGCGTGTCCGTCGGCGTTGAGGCTCTCGGGGTTCACGACGCGGTAGGCCTCACGGTTGGATCCGAGGGTCTTCGTCTCCTTCGTCACCTCGGTGATCTTCGTGTCGAGGATCGCGGTCTTCCCCGTGTCTCCCGTCGTGCCGTACTCGCCCGTGGGGGTCGTCGCGAACTTCTCGACCTTCTGGTACGCACCACTGTCGATGCCGAAGTCCACACGCCAGAACGCCGAGTGGTAGTGGTTGACGGCGAAGTCCTCGTTCGCCGGGTCGAGCGGCCAGCCCTGGTTGACGACGTTCGTGTAGTCGTTGGGCGAGAGGTCGCCCGTCGCGCCGAGACGGACCGAGATCTCGCCGTCGTCGTGGAAGCGGTACTCGGTCTGGTACTCGTACCATCCGATGCGCGACACGGTGTGCAGCACGAGGTCGGTGCCCTGCGCCGCGTAGAGCGCGTCGCGGGCGATGTTGGAGCGGTAGGCGAGGCCGGAGTCCTCTTCGCCGATGCAGATCGCGGGGATGTCGCCGCGGTTCGCGTCGACCCACGCCGTGCGCACTTCGCCCACGGGGCAGTCGACGGCTTCGATGGCCTGCAGGCGTCGCCCGCCGACCTGGTACGTCGTGACGTCGTTGTACTCGGTGGCTCCCGTGTCGTAGGGCACGTTGAGCTGCGCGAGCGCGATCGAGTCGAGCACGAGAGTCGGCGACGCGTCGTCACGCGGCTGGTAGGCCACCTTGTCGATCACGAGGCCGCGGTACGTGTCGATGCGCCAGCACATCTGCCAGCTCGACCCGGACTCGAGCGTTTCGGACACGAGCGACGTGCCCGAGCACGACGCTTCCGTGACGGTTTGCGCGGAGGCCGCACTGGGTGCGGCGAGGACCAGTCCTCCCGCGATGACGGCGACGGTCATCGCCGCGCTGAGGGTTCGTTTCATCGAGATTCTCTCCATGGTCATGAGACGGGCAGGACGGTGCGGGTCGACAGATTGACGACGTAGGTGGACGTGGTGAGGTAGGCGCCGCCGTTGACCTGTGCGAGCAGCTGGACGCAGCGTTCGATGCCGCAGCTCTCCGCTCCGAAGGACCCGGCGTCGGTGACGAAGGAGTGGGCCGTCAGCGAGATCTCGGCGGAGGAGGGGACGAGCGCGGATCCGCCGGTGAGCGCGGCGAACTCGTCCGCGAGCGGCGCGGCGATCTCGGACGCGAGCAGCTGCTCCCACGCGAACGCGGTCTCCGCCTCGGTCGGCGCCGGCTGCGAACCGGTGGCGCGCTCGACGGACTCGACGGTGCCGCGCGTGACGTTCACGAGGAGGCTGACCGTCTCGTCGGTCTCGTAGTCGTAGTAGAGCGACAGCAGACGACGCTGTCCGTCCGTGAACGAGTTGGGGTCCGCGACGTCCGTCGAGAGGAACTGCATCCCCGCGTCGCCGAACACGTCCATCCCGGCGGCGAACTCCGGAGACTGAGCCCCGAGGTAGCGGACGTACTCGACTTCTTCGCCGCTCAACTGGTCGAAGGCTGCGGGGATGACGGCGGGACGATCCACGGGGTCCTCCGCCTTCTCGGGCGCGTCGTCGTCGGTGCTGTCGGCGGCGATCGGCGTCGATGCGGGCATGGCCGGCGCCGACGTCGCCTGGACAGCGGTCTGCGTCGCGAAAGCCAGGGCGACGACGGCTGCGGCCGCCGTGATCGCCGAGGCGATTCCGAGGCTCCGCGGGGTCACGATGCGCCTCGGAGGCGAGGGCGGCGGCGGACCACCCTCGGGGGAGAGCTGTGTTTCGGTCACAGGGATCCTTTCGGTCGGGAGGGGACGCGGCACAGGGGTCGCGTCCCGGCGATTCTTCGCCCTCGCGATTTCCCCGCGGTGTTCGCTCCCGAACGCGCAGCGAAAACCGTGTGAGACACGTCCGTCGCCGCAGCATCCGCATGTCTCTCCCCGGTTCACATCCCGGAAACAGAGGCTGACGTTCGGTGCAACAGTGCGCCAATACGCTCCCGACAGCGCCGGACGTGCGCAGTCAGGGGGACGCGTGAGCGCACTCGCGGAGGCCATCCGGAAGAGGCAGCCGAGGACCGACCTCGGCGCCGCATCTCCTTTCGCGGGTCTCCGGCGCCGTCACGCGGGCACGATCGACGTCGTCGCACAGTCCGTCGCAGCGACCGCACCGGCGGGTGTCCTCCTGATCCACCCCTCCGCACTGTTCGCACGAAGCGGTCATCTCGCGTTCCTCGACGTGGTCATCACGGCCACCCTCGTCATCGGGATCGCGCTCGTGCTCGGCATGTTCGCGCGCAGGATCTCCAGCACCGGCTCGATCTACACGTTCGTCGCCCGCGGCCTGGGCCCGCGAACGGGCCTCGTCGCGGGGGCAGCCCTCGCGCTCGGGTCGCTCGCGATCGCGCTCAGCACACTCACGTCGGGGGCTTCACGGGTCACCCAACTCGTGATGTCGACGCCCGATCCGCCGATGTGGGCCGTCGCCGTCTTCACCGTGGGGTTCGGCGTCGTCATCGCAGCGGTCATCTCGCGAGGGCTTCGCATGTCCACGCGGATGCTGCTCGTCATCGAGACGATCGCGGTACTCGCCGTCATCGCGCTCTCGCTCGCCGCGCTGGCCTTCGCGGGCTGGGATCTGCAGCTCCTCGTCCCCACAGCGACGACCGACGTCTCGGTGGAAGCCATCATGGCGGGAGTCTCGTTCGCACTCATCGGCTTCGTGGGATTCGAGAGCGGAGTCGCGCTCGCCCCCGAGACGCGACGGCCCTTCGCGACGGTTCCTCGTGCGCTCCTCTTGAGCGCGGGAGCCATATCGGTCGTCATGCTCGTGGGGACGGCCGCGCAGCTCTCGCTCGTCGTCGAGGACCCGCAGGGAGCGTCGCTCGTCGCCATCACGGGATTCGGCGGCGTCGTCGATGGGATCGTCGCGGTCTCGTTCCTCGCGTGCGCTCTCGCGATGACGAACGCGGCGTCGCGCGTGGCGTTCGCGATGAGCCGCGAAGGACTTCTCCCCTCGGTCTTCGGACGGACCTCCGCGCGCGGCGTCCCCGCCGCGGGAGCTCTCGTGCTGACGAGCGTCGTGACCTTGATCCCCGTCGCCGTCTTCGCCCTCGGTGGCACGAGGCAGGAACTGCGGATGCTGACGAGCCCCGCCGCACTCATCGGCTTCGCCCTCGCCTATGCGCTCGTCTGCCTCGCCGCGCCCGTCTTCCTCTCCCGCATCGGCGAGCTCACGTGGCGCCCCGTCCTGCTCGCCGGGGTTCCGCTCGTGGCTCTCCTCGCGGTCCTCGTCTTCTTCGTGCGGCAGACGGCGCTCGCCAATCCCCTCGGTCTCGCCGGCACGGTCGCGATCCTCGGAGCCCTCGTCGCCGCGGGGATGGTGCGGCTCGCGCGGCATCCCGCGATCTTCCTCCGCGTGGGGATGCACGACTCCCCCATCGATACGGACTGCATCGACGCGGGAGGACGCCCGTGAGCGAGACGGTGTCCCGCCTGCCCGAGAAGGGGATCGGGCTCGCGCTGGAGATCCTCGAGCAGGTCGCGCGGGACGACCGCGGAGCATCCGCCGCCGACATCGCCCGCGCCGTGGGCGCACCGCGCGCGACGGTCTACCGGGTGGTCAACTCGCTCGTCCGCGACGAGTACCTCGTGCGCCGCGCCGACTTCTCGGGGT
Source organism: Microbacterium sp. SLBN-146 (assembly GCF_006715145.1). Taxonomy (NCBI): domain Bacteria; kingdom Bacillati; phylum Actinomycetota; class Actinomycetes; order Micrococcales; family Microbacteriaceae; genus Microbacterium; species Microbacterium sp. SLBN-146. The sequence goes on along the minus strand of NZ_VFMR01000001.1, from coordinate 1,946,213 downwards.
TCCTCCTCGGGGCACGCGTCCTCGAACTCGCGGCTCTCGTGGGTTCCGTCCGTCCGGCCCACGCCCCCGTCGTCGACCGGCTGCGCGCCGAGACGGGCGAGGCCGTGCACCTGTTCGCCCTGCACGGAAGCGGGTTCACGGTGCTCGACGAGGACCCCGCCTCGCCGCTGTGCGATCGCGCGGCGATGACAGCCGATCCGACGGCGTCGGCCGTCGGGCATCTGTGGCTCATCACGTACGGCGATGCCGACCGCTCGGACCGCCGATGGGGAGAAGCATCGAGCGATATGCGGCAGGCGATCGCCGAGGCGTACGCCGTTCGCGGGTACACGGAGCAGGTCGCGCTCCTGGCTCCGGACCGCGGGTGCCTCGCCGTCCCCGTCGCCGACGATACACAGCGCGTGGTCGGCGCCGTCACCCTCTCGACCTCGATCGCCCGCCTCTCGCTCGCCGCACGTCACGTCAGCGCGCTGCGCGACGCCGCGGCATCCCTCGCCCTCCCCGTCGCCGCCGGCCGCTGACCCCGCCCGGCGCCCGACCCGCCCCGCGACCCGACCCGCCCCGATCGTCGAGACCGGGGATCCCGCCGACACCGAGCCGCACACCACCCTGGCTCGGCGAAACGCCCGGTCTCGGCGCGAACGAGGGTGTGCGTCAGCGGCGACCGATGCCGAAGACGCCGCGGATGACGCCGTCGAGGATCTTCTCGGTCGACCGCGAACCGAGGATCTTCTCGATGGTCGACGTCGGGGTACGGCTCGAGGTGCGACTCGTGCCCGCCGTCTTCTTCAGGAGCCGCTCGTACTCCTGCTGCGCCTTCTTGTCCGCGGCAGCCTGAGCCTTGTCGATCGCCGCCTGCTGCTTCGCGAGCTCGGCGTCGATCTTCGCCTTCTCGAGCGCGGCCTCCTCGGCGGCCGCGGCTTCGTCGGCGGCACGCATCTTCGCCGTCAGGATCTCGCGGGCCGACTCGCGATCGATGGACGCCCCGTACTTGGCCTGCAACGGCGAGGCGCGGACGGCCGCGACGATCGCAGGGTCCGGCGTCGGCGACATGAGCCCCTGCGGTGCCCGCAGCCTCGTCCACGCGACGGGCGTCGGTGCACCCTTCTCGCTCATGACGGTCACGATCGCCTCGCCGGTCCCGAGCTCCTGGAGCACGCGCTCGAGGTCGTAGCCCGATCGCGGGTAGGTGCCGACGGTCGCGCGGAGCGCTTTCGCGTCATCCGGGGTGAAAGCGCGCAGCGCGTGCTGGATACGCGACCCGAGCTGTGCGAGCACATCCGCCGGAAGGTCCTTCGGCGTCTGGGTCACGAAGAAGACCCCGACACCCTTCGAACGGATGAGCCGAACGGTCTGGGTGATCGCGGCGAGGAAGTCCTTCGACGCGTCGCGGAAGAGGAGGTGCGCTTCGTCGAAGAAGAACACGAGCTTCGGGGCATCCAGATCTCCCACTTCGGGGAGGATCTCGAACAGCTCCGCGAGGAGGTACATGAGGAACGTGGAGAAGAGCGCGGGTTTGTCGATGACGCCAGGGACCTCGAGGAGGCTGATCACGCCGCGACCATCGGGCGCCGTCCGCAAGAAGTCCGTCACGTCGAACTCGGGCTCCCCGAAGAACACATCGGCGCCGTCGTCGGCGAACGTGATGAGCTCGCGCAGGATGACGCCCGCCGTCGCCCCTGAGATGCCGCCGAGTTCCTTCAGCTCGGGCTTGCCCTCGTCGCTCGTGAGGTACGTGAGGACGGCCCGCAGGTCGGAGAGGTCGACGAGGGCGAGTCCGTTCCTGTCGGCGTAGTGGAACACGAGCCCGAGGCTCGACTCCTGCGTCTGGTTGAGCCCCAGCACCTTGCTCAGGAGGAGCGGACCGAATCCCGAGACGGTCGCCCGCACGGGAACCCCCTTGCCGACCCCGCCCAGCGCGAAGTATTCGGTGACGGATGCCGCGGGCTCCCACTCCTGGCCGATGGCGCTCGTGCGCGCGAGGAGCTTCTCGCTCTGCTCCCCCGGCGTGGCGACGCCCGACAGGTCGCCCTTGATGTCGGCCGCGAACACCGGCACGCCCTTCGCGGCGAGCTGCTCCGCAAGACCCTGCAGCGTGCGGGTCTTACCCGTGCCGGTCGCGCCCGCGACGAGACCGTGGCGATTCATCATGCTGAGCGGAATCCGGATCTGCGCGTCGCGCACGGGGTCTGTGTTCACGAGGGCACCGAGGTCGAGCGTCGCGGCGTCGAACGTGTATCCCGCGATGATCGCCTCGACCGCCGACGCGTCGAGCGGCCCAGCTTCCGTGTCCGAGCGCGCCGCATCCGCGGGCACGGGGTCCGTAAGCACGGGGTCCGGCGGCACGGGGACCGGCGGCATGGGGACCGGCGGCGCGGTGGGCGACCCTTGCGCGAGCCGCGCCTTCGCGGCATCCGCCTCTGCCGTCGCCAGCGCGGCCTTCGCCTGCGCGGCTTTCAGGAGCGCCTCGGCTGCCTCCGCTTCCGCGCGGAGACGCGCGACTTCGGCTTCCGCGGCGGCGACAGCAGCGTCGTGCTCGGTCATGCGCTCAGCCTAGCCACCCGCATCCGACCTGGCCCGGGCTTTTCGCGAAGCGACACGATGCGCGCGAAACACCACTCCGCGTGCGCACGGACCGCGTCGCTTCGTCGCGGATCGTGTCGTTTCGGCAGGCAGCTACCGCGTCGCGCGGAGCGACTCGAGCTCGCGACCGAGCGGCCTGGACATCGCTCCCGCGAGAACGAGCGCGGCGCCGACGCCGACGAGCACTCCGCCGAGGGTGTCGCTCAACCAGTGCGCGAGCAGATACGTGCGGCTGAACGACATGAGGAGCACCCACGCGGCACCGATGAGGACGACGACGGTGCGAGGGAAGAGCACGACGAAGATCGTCGCGAGGGTCGCCGCTCCCGCAGCGTGCCCCGAAGGGAACGACCCGAAGTCGCTGACGATCAGGATGCCCTCAGGACGAGCCCGACCGAAAGTGCTCTTGAGTACCTGCACGAGCCCCGCAGAAACGGCCTGGGCCACAAGGAAGTACGTGGCGGTCCACGGCCGCCGCAGGATCAGGAAGACGATCGTGCCCCCGATCGGCACGACGAAGACGGCGAACCAGCCTCCGCCGAGGAAGTTCATCGCAAGCGAGAGGCCGGAGAGGAAGGGCGCGGATGCCTGAGACATGACGCCTTCCCACCAGGCGTCGACGACGAAGGGCCCGCTCCCGCGGAGATACACCCACGCACCCAGCCCCGTCGCGAGCACGACCAGCACGAGCCCCCACACGATGAGCGGAACTGCTCGCAGTCTCGCGGTGTCCGTCGTCGCTCCGTTGGCACGCATCGGACCATTGTGCACGAAGGCCTGCGAGGATGACGCCATGACCCGCGTGCTGGATGTCGTCCGCGCCATGATCGCCCCCCTGACGCGCACTCGCGCGTTCCGGCGATTCGGGCCTCGATTGATGCCGCGCCTCGAGCGGGTCTTCGCCGTCGTCACCGGCGGCGGGGTGCCGTTGAGCGGACTTCTCGTCCCCTCCCTCGTGCTGCACACGACCGGCGCGAGGTCCGGTGAGCCTCGGGATGCCGCGCTCATGTACACACCCGACGGAAAGGGCCGTGCGATCGTGGCGGGGACGAACTTCGCCGGTGGGCGGCATCCCGCGTGGACGTCGAACCTTCTCGCACATCCCGATGCGGAGATCACCGTCCACGGCCGCCGCATGCCGGTCCGGGCGAGCCTCATCCCGGACGACGAACGCGACGCCGCGTGGGCGCGCATCGAGAGGCAGTGGCCGGGATACCGCTCGTACGAGCGCGCATCGGGGCGCACGGTTCGGCTGTTCCGCCTCCAGCCCGTGCGGGGCTGACTACGGAGCGAGCCGTTCGACCGTCTTGGGGCGGACGACGAGCCAGAGCGAGAGCAGCCCGATGACCGAGCATCCGACCATGACGGAGGCCATCGTCGTCGCCGTGATGCCGGCGTCGCGTGCGATCCACCCGACGAGGGGCGAGATGAGCCCCGCGACGCCGAAGTTCGTCGCCCCGACGATGGACTGCGCGGTTCCGGCCGCCTTACCGTGGCGATCGAGGGCGAGAACCTGCACGCAGGGGAAGGTGAAGCCGCACGCCGTCATGAAGAAGAACAGCGGGATGACGGTTCCCCACAGTCCGAGTCCCAGCTGATCGGTCACGATGATCGTGACGGATGCCGCGACCAGCACGCCCGTCGAGAACGCCATGACCCACTGCGGTCCGTAGCGTGCCGCGAGTCGGGATGCCGCCTGGACGCCGAGTACGACACCGAGCGAATTCGCTGCGAAGAGCATCCCGTAGACCTGCGGACTGAATTCGTACGTCTGCTGGAAGAGGAAGGACGACGCCGACAGATAGGAGAAGAGCCCGCTGAAGGTCATGCCACCGATGATGAGGACGCCGATGAAGACGCGATCGCTCAGGACGCTCCGATAGCGCTGCCAGACCGTCGTCGTCCCCTTCTCGGTTCGGCGCGCCCGCGGAAGCGTCTCGGGGATGAGGAGCACGGTCGACACGAGCATGATCGCGCCGTAGACGGCGAGCGCGAGGAAGATGCCGCGCCACGGCATGACGAGGAGGAGAGCGGACCCCAGGAGCGGTGCGAGGACCGGCGCGACACCCGACACGAGCGCCAGTCGAGAGAGCATGACGACGAGCCGTCGACCGCCGAAGAGGTCGCGAACGATGGCGGCGGCGACGACTCCCCCGGCCGCGGCACCGGCACCCATGAGAACGCGCGTGACCATGAGCATCTCGAGCGTCGGGGCGAAAGCCGCGGCGGTGCTGGCCAGGACGTGGAGCGCGGTGACGCTGATGAGCGGGATGCGACGCCCGACCTTGTCGCTCAGGGGGCCGACGATGAGCTGCCCGACGGCGAACCCGATCATGGTGCCCGTGAGGGTGAGCTGGATAGCGGCGGCGGTCGTGTTGAAGTCGCTCTCGAGGACGGGGAACGCCGGCAGGTAGAGGTCGATCGTGAACGGGCCGAGGGCGGTGAGAGCCCCGAGCAGGATGATGTACAGCACCCGCTTGCGCGTGGGGATCGCGTCTCCCGGATGCAGCACGATCGGCGCCGTGGCGGGGTTCGATCCGAGGGTGCGGATGGCCCCTGTGGGGCTTCCGCGGTGAGGGATGCGGATCGGGGAGGTCTCGGTCGGGACGACGGGAATGGACGCGGTGTCGAGCACGGGGATCTTCGTTTCGTTCTGCGGCGGGTGTCGGAGTCGGTGATGCACGGCTCACGCACGGATGGGCCGGAGGAACCGGCAAAGCTGTGGGAATCGAATCGATTCGAGACAATGATACCGGATGCCGCACGCGCACATGGGGCTCCTTGCGGGGCTCCTCCCAGCGTATTCATCGCATACCCGCGCATAGGATTGACCTGACCCGCCCCCGACGTCGTCCCGACGCCTGAGCAGAGACCGCGATCATGACCCCGACGCCCCCCGCCGACAAGCGTGCCAGCGGCAATCCCGCCACGCAGGCCCAGATCAACCTGACGGTCAAGCAGCAGCGTGAGCAGAAGCGCCAGGAGAAGCTCGCCGAGTATCAGAAGCAGCTCGCCAAGCGCAAGCGCGGGAAGATCGTCTGGTGGTCGGTCGGCTCCGCCGCGGCCGTTGTCATCATCGGAGCGATCGTGGCATCCGTCGTCTTCGCACCGCCGCCCCCACCGACCTACACCGCCGGGGGGAACGGCGCGGTCGTCGAGGGCGTCGAAGAGTTCGAGAACGTCACGACGCACGTCGAGGGCACCGTCGACTACGAGCAGACCCCGCCCGCGGGCGGCCCCCACAACTCGGTGTGGCTCAACTGCGGCGTCTACAGCGAGCCGCAGGTGAACGAGAACGCGGTCCACTCGCTCGAGCACGGCGCCGTGTGGGTGACGTACGACCCCGAACGCATCCAGGGCGCCGACCTCGACGCCGTCAAGGCCAAGCTCCCGTCGAGCTACGTGATCCTCTCGCCGTTCGAGGGCATGGATGCCCCGCTTACGCTCAGCAGTTGGAACCACCAGCTCGCGCTCGACGAGGTCGATGACCCCCGGTTCGAGGAGTTCTTCAACGCGCACTGGCGCGCTGACGACGTCCCCGAGCCCGGCGCGCTCTGCTCCGGCGCGATCGACGGTCCCGGCAAGCAGAGCTGATGACGGGCGGCTCGACCGCCCCGGCGCCTTCCCGATCGCGCTGGATCCTGTGGGTACTGGTCGCACTGGCGATCGGCGCACTGGCTTTCGCGATCGGTCGCTTCTCGACCTTCGCGCCGGCGGCTTCCGTCGCTCTTCCGGGCACGTCGTCGCCCGAAGCCGGCTTCGCGCGCGACATGCAGGTGCACCACACGCAGGCGATCGAGATGGCGATGGAGATCTATCGCAAGACCGACGACGAAGAGCTGCGGATCCTGTCGTACGACATCGCCACGGCTCAAGCGAGCCAAAAGGGCGAGATGTACGACTGGCTCGTCAAGTGGGGTCTCCCCCAGTCGGGCGGTCCCATGATGCAGTGGATGCAGGATGCCGACGGCCACGCGCACGGCGACGGCGGCGTCCTCACGGCGGAAGAGGCGCGGGTCGCGATGGGGATGGCCTCGAACGCCGAACTCGCCGACCTGTCGGCGGCCACGGGGAACGAGGCCGACTGCCTCTTCCTCGACCTCATGATCCGGCACCATCAGGGCGCGATCCCGATGGCCGAAGCGCTCCTCGACCTCGGGAGCGAGGAGCGTGCGCTCGCCGTCGCGCAGAGCATGAAGACCGGTCAGACAGCCGAGATCGATGCGATGCAGGCGATGCAGAGTCGACTGGCCTGCACCGACTGACGGTGCGGCACGCTAGCCTGATCGCGTGTCCGAGGCTTCCGCGTCCGCTCCACGTCGCCCCGTCGTGGTCACGATCGCCATCGTCCTGATCTACCTGACGGCGTTCGCGAGCCTCGCGCTCGGCATCCTCGTCCTGCTCAGCCGGTATGACGTCCCGACCGATGACGTCCTGTTCGTCTCCCTCCTCGGCGCGAGCGTGATCCTGCTCGGGCTCCTCATGATCGCGTTGGCGTCGGGACTCTCCCGCGGGAGCCGGTTCGCGCGGAACCTCGTGACGGTGTACCTCGTGATCTCGATCGGTCTGCACGTCACGACGATCGTGTCGACGGACGTCTGGGACTGGTCGGCGGCCATCCAGGCTGTCATCGACGCCCTCATCATCGCGGCGCTCTGGCTGCCGCCAGGCGCCCCGTTCTACGCGCGGCGGCCCGCGGCGGCATCTGTTCCCGCCTGAGCGAGGCTCTTCGCGACGAAGCGTCGGTGGAAGAAGCGCACGACCTCGATCCCCCCGATCGTCATGATCACGACGCCCGTGAGGAGCCATGCGGCATCCCGTCCCGGATCGACCAACTGGAAGAACTCGCCCGCGAGCGGCACCGTGAAGATCACCACGAGGGCCGCGAACATCGCACCGATGACGAGCACCTTGAGCCGTGTGACGGGGCGCGAGAGCACCGTGAGCACCCAGATGCCGACGATCGCGAGGATGATCGTGGCCCCTGTCCGAAGCTCGGCCTCGTCGACTCCGAGTGCCATCGCGGCGCGCGTGTAGAGCGTCAGAGCGATCGCGATGATGATGCCCGAGGGGATCGCGAAGCTCAGCGATCTGCGGAGGAATCCCGGCACGTAGCGTTGCGTGTTCGGCATGAGGGCGAGGAAGAACGCGGGGATGCCGATCGTGAGCCCGTCCGTGATCGACAACTGGCGCGGCAGGAACGGGAACTCCATCACCAGGAGGCCGAAGAGGACCGCCAAACCCGTCGCGTAAGCGGTCTTGGTCAGGAACAGCATGGAGACCCGCTCGATGTTGGCGATCACCTGGCGACCCTCCGCGACGACATCGGGAAGGTGCGAGAACTTGCCGTCGAGGAGCACGAGACGCGCGACGGCCTTCGTCGCCGCCGACCCCGAGTTCATCGCGATACCGATGTCGGCGGTCTTGATCGCAAGCGCGTCGTTGACGCCGTCGCCCGTCATCGCCACCGTGTGGCCCCGGGCCTGGAGCGCCGTGACCATGCCCTTCTTCTGCTCGGGCGTGACCCGCCCGAAGACCTGGTGCTCCTCCAGGACGCCACCCAGTTCCGCCTCATCCTCCGGAAGACGCCGCGCGTCGAAGCCCTCGTCGACGTCGAGGCCCACCTCGCGGGCGATGGCGGCGACCGTGCGCGGATTGTCGCCCGAGATGATGCGGACACCGACACCCTGCTGCGCGAAGTACGCCAACGTCTGCGCGGCGTCGGGTCGCACCTGCTCACGGAAGGTGAGCACGACGGCCGGAGCGGCCCCGGCCGGTAGCCGCTCCTCCTCCACATCGGCATCCGTCAGTTCCTCGTCGGAGTGCGCGAGGACGAGTGTGCGGCGCCCCGTGCCCGCCAGCTCGGTCACGGTGGAGCCGAACGCCGTGCCGGCGTCGGTCGCGGCGTCGCCGAACACCATCTCGGGCGCGCCGAGAACCCAGGTGCCCGGGAGGCCATCGAGCGACACGGCGCTCCACTTGCGGCGTGACGAGAAGGGGATGTATCGCGCGGCGGTGCGCGCGGTCTGGACAGGATACGGCTCGGCGAGGCACCGCGCCGTCGCGTTGGCGTCGGGGGCCGCGCCGTACCATGCGAGGGACTCCTCCCACGCCGTCGGGGGTGCGTCGAGCGGATGCGCGTCGTCGAAGGCGATCTCGCCCATCGTGAGCGTGCCGGTCTTGTCGAGACAGATGACGTCGACCCTCGCGAGGCCTTCCACGGCGGGCAGCTCGTTGACGAGCACCTGCTTGGCAGCGAGCTTCGCGGCACCGACGGCGAACGCGATGCTCGTCATGAGCACGAGTCCGAGCGGGATCATGGCCGTGAGCGAAGCGATCGTGTTGACCACCGCCTGGACCCACGTCCCGCTGCTGACGGCCGTCTCCCATCCGCCCGCGACCATCATCTGGGCATTCAGGACGAGGAGTCCGATCGGGCCGATCCCCCACCCGACCCATTTCAGGACGCGGTTGATCGACGTGCGGAGCTCGCTCGAGACGAGAGAGAAGCGCTTCGCCTCACCCGCGAACCTATTGGCGTACGAATCGGCACCGATGCGCGTGACCTGCGCGTCACCTTCGCCCGCCACCACGATCGATCCCGACAGCGCGTCGTCGTCGGGCTTCTTGTCGACGGCGTCGGACTCGCCCGTCAGCATCGACTCGTCGATCTGGAGCGCGCGGGAGTCGACGATGCGGGCATCGGCAGGCACCTGGTCGCCCGCACGCAGCACGAGGATGTCGTCCACGACGACGTCGCTCGGCGGCACCTCGACGTCGGCGCCGTCGCGGCGCACGCGCGTCGGAGACGTGTTCAGCAGCGCGAGGCGATCGAGGGCCGCCTTGGCACGGAACTCCTGCCAGCACCCGATGATCGAGTTCGCGAACGCCGCGAGACCGAAGATGGCATCCTGCCACCGGCCGAGCACGAGGAGCACGAAGAAGCACGCGAAGACGATGCCGTTGAAAAGCGTGAAGACGTTCGCGCGGATGATGTTACCGACGCTGCGACTCGCGTCGGCGGTGTAGTCGTTGGTCTTTCCCGCCGCGACGCGTTCGGCGACATCTGCGGCCCTGAGGCCTGTCGCGGGATCGACGTCGATGCGCGGTGCGGACACCGCATCGTCGACGTTCGCAGGCGAGATCGATGCGGCATCCATGGTCACACCTTAGTGAGGCGCATGCGCGTGCTCCCGGAACGCGACGACGGGGGTGGAGCGCAGCGCCTGCACCCCACCCCCGTCGAGGACGATCAGCCCTTCGTCGACCCTGCGAGAAGACCTCGGACGAAGTACCGCTGCAGCGCGAAGAACACGATGAGCGGAACGATGATCGAGATGAACGCGCCGGCAGGGAGCAGATTGGCGTTCCGGCCGAAGTTGCCGACCATCTCCGCCAGGCGCTGCGTGAGCGGCGCCACATCCGCTGTGCCTCCCGAGAACACGAGGGCCACGAGCAGGTCGTTCCACACCCACAGGAACTGGAAGATCGCGACGCTCGCGAGCGCCGGAACCGACAGCGGAAGGATGATGCGGAAGAAGATCTGCGTGTGGTTCGCGCCGTCGACCCGCGCGGCCTCCAGGACATCGTGGGGAATCTGCGAGATGAAGTTGTGCAGCAGGAACACCATCAGCGGAAGACCGAAGATCGTGTGCGCGATCCATACCGCGGGGAACGTCCCGCTGATCCCCAGAACCTGGTTGAAGATCTGGAGGAGCGGAATGAGCGCCATCTGCAGCGGCACGATCTGGAGGGCGAAGATCGTGATGAAGATCCAGCCCGCTCCCTTGAAGGGGATCCAGGCGAGCGCGTACGCGGCCATCGCCCCGAGCACGATCGGGAAGATCGCGCCGGGAATGGCGATCATGAACGAGTTGACGAAGTACGACCCCAGGTTGGCGCTCGACGCCCCCGACGAGAACAGCACTTCTTCGTAGTTCTCGAGGCTGAACGACGGGTTCGTGAAGATCGTCCACCAGCCGGATGAACGGATGTCATCCGCCGGACGGAACGAGTTGACGAGAAGCCCGAAGGTGGGAATCGTCCAGACGACGGCGATGACGATGGCCGCTGCCGTCGCCCATGGCGACGTGAGACTCTTCTTGACACGCGAGATCTTCGTCCCGCGCCAGCCCTCCTGGTACGCGTCCTCTTTCTTCGAGACGGGAAGATCGACCGGTGCGACGCTCATCAGCGCACCTCCCTCTGCTTGCGCATGACTCGTATGTTGTAGATCACGATGGGCAGGACGAGGATGAACAGGATGACGGCGAGCGCCGAGCCCTGACCGAACTCGCCCCGGTTGAACGCCTGCGTGTACATCTCGTTCGCGATGACGCTCGTGCCGAAGTTGCCGCCCGTCATGGCGCGGACGATGTCGAAGACCTTCAGCGTCGCGATCGTGATCGTCGTCACGACGACGACGACGGTCGGACGGATCTCAGGAACCGTGACGTTGGTGAACTGCTGCCAGGCGTTCGCCCCGTCGAGCTTCGCCGCCTCGATCCGCTCCGTGGGGACCGCCTTGATCGCAGCCGACAGGAGGACCATGGCGAAACCTGTCTGGATCCAGATCATCACGATGATGAGGAAGATCGTGTTCATCGGCGAGTTGATGAGCCACTGCTGGGGCTCACCTCCCAACCAGACGACGACCTGGTTGAGGATTCCGATCTGCTCGAAGCCCTCCGCCCGGTACTCGTAGACGAACCGCCAGATGACACCGGCGCCGACGAACGAAATGGCCATCGGCAGGAAGACGAGGGACTTCAGCGTCTTCTCGCCCTTGGACTTGTCGATGAAGATCGCATACGCGAGGCCGACGAGCGTCGACACCGTCGGAACGAGGATCACCCACAGGACCGTGTTGCCGAGCACGACGAGCGTGTTGGGCTGAGTGAAGATCCAGAAGAAGTTGTCGAGGCCGACCCATTCACCGCGACGGTTGGTGAAGGAGAGCAGCGTCGTGCGGATCGCGGGGTAGACGAGGCCCACGGCGAGAAGGATGACCGCCGGAGCCAGGAAGGCGATCAGCTGGATGACATCGCGGCCCTTCTTGGGCGCGCGGTCGGCGAGGAACAGGACGAGACCGACGACGGCAGCGAAGGCTGCCAGCCCGATCGCCAGCACCCCCAACTTCTCGCCGAAGGACCCCCAGAAATCGTCGCCCCTCACTGGAGTGGCATTCGCTGACGAGACGGATGGGATGGGAACACAGGAGACTCCTCACTGAGATCGCTGGAACGCATCGAGAGTAGGCGGCGTCCGCCCCGTCCGAAGGCGGGGCGGACGCCGGAATGGGTGCTTACGGCCAGGTGCTGTCGATGAACTCCACGACCTGCTGGGTGTCGCTGGTTCCCACCACCCAGTCGTTCATGCCCGTCCAGAACGAGCTCGTTCCGACGGCGGCGGGCATGAGGTCGGATCCGTCGAAGCGGAAGACCGTGTCCTCGCCCTGCAGGATCTCGATCGCCGCGCGACCGAGCTCGCTACCGGCCAGTTCGGGGTCGAGACCCTTGTTGGCGCTGATGACGCCGCCGAGGCCGACGCGGAGGTTGGCCCACGTGTCGCTCGCCATGAAGGTCTGAACGGCGTCGACCGCCTCACCCTCGACGAACTTCGCGACGAACTCGCCACCGCCCGTGACGGCGTCGCCCGCGGACGGGTCAGCCTTCGGGGTCAGGAACGCCCAGATGTCACCGTCGGGTGCGACGACCGTACCCTCGGGCCACTGCGCCTCGTAGAACGATGCCTGGTGGTGCATCGAGCAGTTCCCGTCGAGGATCGGCAGGCCGCCGTCGTTGAACGTCGTGGAGACGATCGACTCGACGCCGCCGAAGCCGCCGTTGACGTAGTCCGGGTTGAGGAGGATCTTGCCCACCTCGTCGAACGCCGTGACGATCTCCGGGTCGGAGAACTTGACGTCGCCCGTCACCCACTGGTCGTAGACCTCGGGGCCGGCGGTGCGCAGGACGATGTCCTCGATCCAGTCGGTGCCCGGCCATCCGGTCGCGTCACCGGAGCCGAAGCCGACGCACCAGGGGCGGTACGTCGCCGACTCGTTGTCGGCGGCGAGCTGCTCCGTGATGTCGAGGAGCTCGTCCCACGTCTCGGGGACCTCGATGCCGCGCTCTTCGAAGTCGGCCGGCGAGTACCAGACCCACCCCTTGACGCTGGCCATGAGGGGAGCCGAGTAGAAGGTGCCGTCGACCGTGCCGTAGCCCTTCCAGGCTTCCGACCAGAACTCGTCGACGTTGTCCTCGACCGACTGCGCAGCCGGCAGGACGTAGCCGTCGCCGACGAGACGCTGCAGCAGACCCGGCTGCGGGATGATCATGAGTTCGGGCGCGTCGCCCGCGGCCGCGCGCACGTTGATCTGCGTCTCGGCCTCCTGCGTGCCGACGACATCCACCTGGATGCCCGTGCAGGCCTGGAAGGCGTCGAACGTCTGGACCATCTGGTCGAGCTCGACGCCCTGGATGGTCGTGTAGACCTCGACGCTGTCACCCTCGAACGTTCCGTACTGCTCGTATTCGGTGCAGTCGGCGTCTGTGGCGTCTCCCCCGCCGTTGTCGCCACCGCCGCTACAGCCGGCGAGCGCCATCCCCGCGACGCCGACGGCCGCGATGGTGATGACGAGCCTGCTCTTTCGCATGCTCTTCATGTGATCCTCCTCCTCGAGTGATGCAGAGACACGGCTCCATCACGGGGTGCATGTGATCTTCCCCGGAACCGATTCCACACCACGGTAAAGCATGACCCGGGGATGCACAATCAACGATCTGATAACCCCCGATCGGGACCCGTGGGAACCCTCCCACGATGGAAGCGACGTCTGCAATCGGTTCCACATTCGCGGTGGAGGAGGTAGTGTCTGCCTAGTTCAGAGAGGAACAGTGCCTAGTTCGGAGAGGAACAGTGGGTCATGTCCGGGATCGCCGAGGTCGCTGCGTTGGCGGGTGTCTCGAAGGCGACCGCCAGTCGGGCGCTGAGCGGCGCAGGGTACGTGTCGGAAGCGACCCGGGCGAGAGTGACGGATGCTGCCGAGCAGCTGCAGTACGTACCTTCTACCCATGCCGTCGGCCTCGCGACGGGCCGCACCAAGACGATCGGCGTCCTCATGCCGGTCATCTCGCGATGGTTCTTCGCCGAAGTGCTCGAGGGCATCCAGGCGGCCCTTCTCGAGCGGGGCCTCGATCTGACCCTCTATCAGGCACCGCCCGCGACGGCGGCCCGGGAGAAGATCCTCCGCGAACTCCTCGTCCGCAAGCGGATCGAGGGGCTCATCGCCGTCGGACTGGAGCCGACGGATCCCGAGTGGGAGCGTCTGAGCGCCCTGCAGAAGCCTCTCGTCGCGATCGTCGGATCATCGCCGCGCGCGAGCGTCGTCGCGATCGACGACGACCACGCCGTGCGGCGCGCGACGGAACACCTCATCGCTCTGGGCCACCGCCGCATCGCCTTCATCGGCGGTGACGGGCGTGCCGATTCCCCGCAGGTCGATCGCAACCGGTTCGCCGGCTACCGCGACGCGATGGCGGACGCGGGACTGTCCGACTCGATCGCCCACATCCACTCCCCCGTGTCGCTGCCCGGAGGATACTCGGCCGCCGTCGACGCGCTCGCTGCGCGCGACCGTCCGACCGGGCTCGTCGCGGTGTGCGACGAGGTCGCGGTCGGGGCGATCATCGCCGCGCGGCGACTGGGCATCCAGGTTCCCGGCGAACTCAGCGTGACGGGCATCGACGACCACGAGTACGCCGAGATGTTCTCTCTCACGACCCTCGAGCAGCGCCCGCGGCTTCAGGGTTCTTCCGCCGTCGAGCTGCTGCTGGACCACATCGGCGACCCTGGCAAACCCGCCGTCACGGTGAACATGAAGGCGCGTCTCATCGTGCGCGGCTCGACGCAGGCGCTCGGGGTCAGCGCGGCCGCCCGCGCGACGAGGGCCTGACATGGGAGCCGACCTCGACGTGGGACGACTGCGCGTCCGCCTCGACCGGGCGATCTCGGACGTCATCGAGCCTGCCACCGTCGCGCGGCGCGCGCCGCTCACGACAGCGGTGTGGGCGATCGAGGGAGAGCCTCTCCCGTTCTCGGCCGTCGCGAACGCGGAGTTCACGCCCATCGCGCCCGGGACACCGTGGGGCCCGCCGTGGTCGACCGCATGGTTCCGCGTGACCGGCAGAGTGCCGCGTGAGTGGGATGATGCGCCCGTCGAAGTCGACATCGACCTCGGATTCGAACAGGGATGGGCCGGGTTCCAAGCAGAGGGTCTCGTCTGCGACCCCGACGGCGTCATCCTGAAGGGGATCGAGCCGCTCAATACGCATGTGCGTCTCCCCTCGGCATCCGGACGAGAGGTCCACCTCCTCGTCGAGGCTGCCGCGAATCCCGACATCCTGCGCCATGAGACGTTCTCTCCGACTCCACTCGGGCACCCGCGGACGGCGGGGAGCACGCCGCTGTACGTCTTCACACGCGCAGACCTCGTGCAACGGGACCCCGTCGTCCAGGACCTCCTCGACGACGTGCGGGTGCTCCGGGGACTGATCGACGTGCTTCCCGAGGACCGTCCGCGTTCAGCGCGGGTGCGGCGAGCACTGTCCGACATGCTCGCGGCGCTCGACCCGCGCCGCGTCGCCGAGACCGCTGCCGCTGCGCGTGTCCCGCTCGCGGAGGTGCTCGCCCAGCCCGCCGTCGCTTCCGCCCATACGGTCGACGCGGTGGGACATGCGCACATCGACTCGGCCTGGCTCTGGCCTGTCCGCGAGACGATCCGCAAGTGCGCCCGCACGTTCTCCAACGTCCTGGACCTCATGGAGGAAGACCCCGAGTTCGTCTTCGCGTGCTCGTCCGCGCAGCAGTATGCGTGGATCGAGCAGCACTATCCGCAGCTGCACGAGCGCATCGCCGCGCGGATCACGGAGGGGCGGTGGATCGTGACGGGCGGAATGTGGGTGGAATCGGACACCATGATGCCGAGCGGCGAGTCGCTCGTCCGCCAGTTCTCCGAGGGAGCCGCGTACTTCCGGGACGCCTTCGGGCTCGACGCAGCAGGGGCCTGGCTCCCCGACTCGTTCGGCTACTCGGCGGGCATGCCCCAGATCGCCGTCGCGGCGGGCGCTCGTTGGTTCCTGACGCAGAAGCTGTCCTGGAACGACACCAACCGGATGCCGCACCACACGTTCTGGTGGAGGGGCATCGACGGCTCCCGCATATTCACGCACTTCCCGCCTTCTGACACCTACAGCGCGCACGTGACGCCCGCTGAACTCGACCTCGCGGAGCGCCAGTTCACAGAGCACGCCTCCTCTTCACGGTCGCTCATGCTCTTCGGCCATGGCGACGGGGGCGGGGGGCCCACCCGCAGGATGATGGCCGCGGCACGACGCTCGGCGGATCTCGAAGGACTCCCCCGCGTTCGCGTCGTCTCTCCGGACGACTTCTTCGTCGCCGCGATGGACGAGCAGCCCGATGCCCCCGAGTGGGCGGGCGAGCTGTACCTGGAGCTGCACCGCGGAACTCTCACGTCGCAAGCCCGCACGAAGGCGGGGAACAGACGGAACGAGCGACTTCTGCTCGCCGCCGAGCTGTGGTGCACGACGGCCGCCGTGCGAACGGGCCGCGAGTATCCGCTCGCCCTGCTGCGCGACGCGTGGCGCACCGTCCTGCTGCTCCAGTTCCACGACATCCTCCCGGGATCGGCGATCGGATGGGTGCACGAGCAGGCCGAGGCGGCGCACGCGGAGGTCACGGCAACGCTCGAGCGCGAGATCGCCGCCGCTCTGGCGGCGCTCGTCGGCGACGGAGACCAGGAGCTCCTGGCCAACGCGAGCGCCGTCGAGGTGAACGAAGTCGCGGCAGGCGCGGTGTCCCTCGCGACATCGCGCACCATCGCGACCGGTCGCGACACTCCGGACGGGATCGTGCTGGAGGACGACCGTGCACGCGTCGTGTGGGACCGCACCGGCGCCGTACGTTCGTTCGTCGACCTCGCGAGCGGACGCGAGGTGGTGCCCGCCGGCGATTCGTGGGGCACCCTGCGCCTTCACCCCGACCGGCCCGCGCGGTGGGATGCGTGGGACGTCGAGCGTCACTACGACGAATCCGTCGAGAACCTCGGCCCCCCGGCATCCATCGATGTCGCCGAGGGCATCGTCACGGTCTCATGGCAGCGCGGGGATTCGTCGTTCCGTCAGTCCTGGTCGCTCGACGACGGCTGCCTGCAGCTGCGCGTCGTCGTCGACTGGGAGGAGCGCGGGCTCCTGCTCAAACTCGGCCTGCCGCTCGACGTCCGCTCCGCGTTCTTCGCCACGGAGACGCAGTTCGGGCACGTGATGCGGCCTCTCGCGAAGAACACGTCGTGGGACGAAGCGCGCTTCGAAGTGTGCCAGCACCGGTGGATGCACGTGGGCGAACCGGACTTCGGAATCGCCATCGCGAACGACACCACCTACGGCCTCGCCGTCCGATCGGACGCGCGCGCGGGGGTCGACGTCGGAATCAGCCTGCTCCGCGGAACGGAGTTCCCCGACCCGGCATCCGATCGCGGCCACCACGAGTTCCGATTCGCGATGCGGGCAGGCGCGTCGATCGGCGACGCCGTGCGCCTGGGACGGAGCCTGGATGCTGCGCTGACGCCCGTGCGCGGCGGCGGCGCGGTCGAGCCGCTCGTCACCCTCGAGTCCGCGACGCTCATCCGCGAGAGCGTCACGCTCGCCCACGACGGCAGCGGTGATGTCATCGTGCGGGTCTCCGAATCGCGAGGCGGCCGAGGTCGCGGCATCCTGTCGACATCGTTCTCATGGACGGACGCAGCGCTCGTCGACCTGCACGAGAGCCCTCTGCCCTCGGACGCCGCAGCCCTCGAGGGCGTGCAGATCACGGTGGAACCCGAGCACCGACGCGTCACGATCGACGACCGCGCATTCGGCCTCCTGACGCTGCGCCTGCGGCGCTGACCCTCTCGAAGACATGCGAAAAGCCCCGGATGCCGTGGCATCCGGGGCTTTTCCTCGAGATCTCGAGATTACTTGAGGGTGACGGTCGCGCCGGCCTCTTCGAGAGCGGCCTTGGCCTTCTCGGCGGCCTCCTTGTTGGCGCCCTCGAGGACAGCCTTGGGGGCACCGTCGACGACGGCCTTCGCCTCACCGAGGCCGAGCGAGGTGAGCTCGCGGACGACCTTGATGACCTGGATCTTCTTGTCGCCTGCAGCCTCGAGAACGACGTCGAACGAGTCCTTCTCCTCGACCTCTTCGGCGGGGGCGCCACCGGCCGGTGCGCCAGCGGCGACGGCGACGGGGGCGGCGGCGGTGACGTCGAAGGTCTCCTCGAACGCCTTGACGAACTCCGAGAGCTCGATGAGCGTGAGCTCCTTGAACGCGTCGAGCAGCTCCTCAGTGCTGAGCTTTGCCATGATGTTTCTCCTTGTATCTCGATACGGCCGCTGCGCGGCCTACTCGATAACCGATTGGTTTGTTATGCCGGGCCCGATGTCAGGCCGCGGACTCCTGCTTCTCACGCAGCGCGTCGACCGTGCGAACGGCCTTCGACGGCAGTGCGTTGAAGACGTAGGCCGCCTTCGTCAGCGAGGCCTTCATCGCGCCGGCGAGCTTCGCCAGCAGGACTTCACGGCTCTCGAGGTCGGCGAGCTTGTTGACCTCTTCTGCAGTCAGGGGGGCACCGTCGAAGTAGCCGCCCTTGACCACGAGATGAGGGTGTGCCTTGGCAAAGGCACGCAGACCCTTCGCGACGGCGACCGGGTCACCGTGCACGAACGCGATCGCCGACGGACCCTTGAGGTCGTCGTCGAGTCCCGTGACCCCCGCGTTGCCCGCGGCGATCTTGGTCAGCGTGTTCTTCACCACGGCGTATTCCGCGTCCTGACGAATGCTGTTGCGAAGCTCCTTGAGCTCGGCAACTGTCAGACCGCGGTACTCGGTCAGCAGAACGGCGGTCGAGTCCTCGAAGTTCTTCGTGAGCTCGGCGACCGATGCATCCTTCTGCGCCATGGCCACTCCTTGTGTATGCGAGACGCTCCGCGGAGGCGGGGCGTCAGCCGACGGCATCCGGTCTCTCCGGGCCCGGGAAAACAAAAAAGCTCCGGCGCAAGCGCACGGAGCTGAAACCCTGGAGTTCCTTCGTACACCTGCGCGGGCCCCTGCTTTCACAGAGCTTCGATCGCCTGCACTCTCGCGCACGACGATGACCAGCGGTCTTCGGCTACCGACCAGGTTACGCGATCCCCGCCCGCGCACCAAATCCCCCCTCGTCCCACCCCGCCACGTCCCGCCCCGCCCCATTTCGTCGAGACACCGGGTTCTCGCCGAGTCACCCCGTCGTTGGCGCGCATTGACGGGGTGGCTCGGCGAGTGACCGGGATGTCGACAGCGGAGTGCACGCATCACGCGAACGGGACGCGGATGCCGAACGACTCGAGGCGCGCAGACAGGGCTTCGGGCGTCGCGACGTGACGCGGCTCGAGCCGCACAACGCGTCGCTGCGTGGCACCACGGATCCAGTCCTCGCGACGTTTCTCGTCGAGGAGCACCTCCTCGACGCTGCGTCCCGCGCGCATCCCCTGGTCCTCGTACTTCACGACTCCATCGATCTCGAGGAGGACGCCGACGTCCTCGATGCAGAGGTCCACACGGTAGGCGCCGACCTCGACCTGCGGTCGCACGTCTCGGAATCCGAGCCGCATGAGCTGGACCCGTGCGACGCTCTCGACGGGCGACTCGGCGCGGCCGTCCGCGAAGGCGAGGACCTCCCGCGCCTGCCTCACTCCCCGCGCCCCCGCGGCGGCTGCGGCGCGCGCAAGCATCCGCTCCCTCCACTCCTCGGCGACTTGTTCGTCGTATTCCCCATCGACGGATGCCACGAGCCGCAGCGCGGCGTCGGCCACAACGACCGCGGCGTCGAAGTCGAGCATGCGGACGAGGTCGAACACGGTGCGATCGAGTGACGTGCAGACGACGCCGTCCACGAGCGCGACGTCAGCATCCGAGAGCTCGTCCGCATGGAGCCGCAGCCGCTCTCGTCCCGAAATGTGCGTGTCGGGCGGAAGTATCGCGTGCACGGCCGTCGGAACGTGTCGGTAGAGCGGCAGTCCCCAGAGCACCCCGGCGGACTCGCGTGCGAGGACGGTCGCACCGCCGCGCATCTCGCCGACGACCGCCGCGACCTCGATCCGGTGCCGGGACTCGGTCCACAGGCGATCCCACTCCGCTGCGAAGACGTAGCGATTCCGCTGGATCCGGACGAGGGTCCCCTCGCGGACGCCGCGCGCGATCGCACGGTCGGTCCATCGCTCGCGTTCCAGTCCGGCACGAGTGAGCACGAGAGACCGGGCCTGGGCGAAGCTGACGTGGCGTTTCATCGTCGCACCCTCCCAGTCCCGGAAGCCCCCCGGATCACGCGGCCGCATCGTTCGTGGAAAGCTCGCGCCGCGACCAACCTGTGGAGGAGTCGCCGCACTTCGCCCGCCTACCCCCTTGCCGTCGAGAAACCCGATCTCGCCGAGACACCCCGATACACGCGCGCACTCACGGGGTGTCTCGGCGAGAAGCCGGGGTCTCGACAGAAGAGGGGATGCCGCAAGCGCGCGTGCGAGTGTCGCGAGCAGTGCGCGTCGGCGGGGCGGGTTAACCTCGAGGGGTGACTCCCGAACTCGCTGCCCGGATCGTCGCGGACTCCCGCGATCGGGTCGCGTGGGTCAGGGCACGGTCGCGCGGGATCACGGCGACGGATGTCGCGGCATTGACGTCCGAGCGCGCCATCCACCGCGCCGCCGACGCCAAGCTCATGGGCTCGGGGTTCTCCGGCAACGCCTACACGGCGCACGGCCGTCAGCGCGAACCCGAGATCGCCGCCTGGGTCGCCGCGACGCACGGCATCCTGCCGTCGTCGGCACTCTTCCACGCCGTCGTCGAGAAGCGCCACCTGGCGACGCCGGACGGCATCGCCGTCGACTCCGCAGGACGCGTGACCCTCGCCGAGATCAAGACGACGAACAAATCGTGGCGCAGCATTCCCCGCACCTACCTCCGTCAGATCTTCTGGCAGCAGCACGTGCTCGGAGCCGAGCGCACCCTCGTCGCGTGGGAGCAGCACGACGGCTTCGTCCCCGTCGGAGACGAGCCTCGATGCGCGTGGGTCGACCGCGACCAGTCCGAGATCGACAAGCTCGTCCACCTCGCGACGGCCCTGATCGACGAGCTTCACCGTCGCCACCTCCGCGGACGCCCTGACGCCGAGCGACCGCCCGTCGAAGAGCGGATGCCGCGGACTCGCTCTCCGCGCGAGCCTTTCCGCGCCCTCGCGCTGGCGGAGTGACCCGGCGCCCCCTCGCCGACCGCACACGCCCCGCTCGAGGCCCACCCTCTCGCATCGAGGGATAGTTGACGTGCGTCAACAACAGGCATATAGTTGACCCTTGTCAACTTTCGCGCCAGTGTCGTCGCCTTCTCGAAGCTCTACGGAAGGACGCCACATGGCAACCTCCACTCCCGTCCTCACGGAATCGGGCATGACCCGGCGCCAGGTTCTCGAGGCGCTCTCCGGGCTCCTCCTCGGGATGTTCGTCTCGATGCTCGCCTCGACCGTCGTCTCGACATCGCTCCCGGTGATCGTGCACGACCTCGGCGGAGACCAGGCCGCTTTCACGTGGGTCGTCACCGCGACCCTCCTCACGACCGCCATCTCGACCCCGATCTGGGGAAAGCTCGCGGATCTCTTCAACCGCAAGCTCCTCATCCAGATCGCGCTCGGCATCTTCGTCCTCGCGACCGCCGCGGCGGGATTCGCGCAGGACCCGGGAACGCTCATCGCATTCCGGGCGGTGCAGGGCCTCGGTGCGGGCGGTCTCGCCGCGCTCAGCCAGATCCTCATGGCGGACATCATCAGTCCCCGCGAACGTGGCCGCTACATGGGTCTCTTCGGCGCCGTCATGGCGCTCGCGACGGTCGGTGGTCCCTTGCTCGGCGGCGTCGTGACGGACTCGCTCGGATGGCGCTGGAACTTCTACATCGCGATCCCGTTCGCCATCGTCGCCCTCATCCTCCTCCAGATGACGCTGCACACGAAGCAGCAGAAGCGCACTGTCCGCATCGACTACCTGGGAATCGTCTTCCTCTCGGCTGCCGTGTCGCTTCTGCTGATCTGGGTCACGAACGCGGGCAAGGACTTCGACTGGTGGAGCCTCACGACCGTTCTGATGGTGGGCGGTGCGATCCTCGCGACCGTGCTCTTCATCGTCGTCGAACTCCGCACTCGCGAACCGCTCATTCCGCTGCGGATGTTCCGCAACCGCACCTTCACCCTCGCCGTGCTGGCGTCCATCGCGACCGGCATCGCGATGTTCGGCGCCTCGGTCTTCCTGAGCCAGTACATGCAGATGGCGCGCGGGGCGACGCCCACCGAAGCAGGTCTCATGACGATCCCGCTGATCGGCGGCCTACTCGTGGCATCCATCGTCGTCGGTCAGCTCATCAGCCGGTTCGGCAAGTGGAAGGGCTATCTCGTCGTCGGCTCGATCCTCCTCATCGCGGGACTCGGCCTGCTGACGACGCTCCACTACGACACGAACTTCGTACTCGTCTCGCTCTACATGTTCCTCATGGGTGCCGGCATCGGCATGACGATGCAGAACCTCGTGCTGATCGTGCAGAACACGGCGCGGGCGGACGAGATCGGTGTCGCATCGTCGGGTGTCACGTTCTTCCGCAGCCTCGGCGGAACGGTCGGGGTCTCGGTCATGGGGGCGACACTCGCCGCCTCCGTCACCGATCTCTTCGCGTCGAACAAGGAGGCGCTCACGCAGGCGATCGCTGGTCTCGGAGCCGACGGGGCCGCCGTCGCAGAGCAGCTGCAGTCGGGGACGCTCCCCGCCGTCCACGCGCTCCCCGAAACGGTGCGGCTCATCGTGGAGGACATCTACGCGCAGGGCATCGCACACTCGTTCCTCATCGCCGTGCCCTTCGCCGTCGTGAGCCTCATCGCGATCGCCTTCCTGCCCAACGTTCCGCTCACTCGCATGACGACGCAGGAGCGCCTGCAGGCCGGTGACCTCGACCTCGCGACGATCGTCTCCGAAGAGGGCATGACGGATGCGCTCCCGAACGACACTGACGAACCGGATGCCGCGCAGCTCACCCGTACCCGCGGCGGCCGCTCTGCCGAGCCGAGCGGTTCGAACCTCTCGCGCGACGGCCGATAGTGTCGACTCCGATGTCATCCGACCAGCCCGGAGAGGCGCGCACGCGTGCCGTGCGCGCCCTCGAGGCGGAGTTCGGGGAACTCATCAGCCGAGTGCGGCGCCTCCTCGCAGAGAACGCGGAGCGCATGAGCCCGGGCATGCTCCCCGGCGCCTACAAGGTCTTCACGACGATCGTGCGCCGCGAGCGCGTGACACTGTCCGCTCTGGCCGACTCCCTCATGGCCGACAAAGGGCAGCTGAGTCGGACCGTGCGGGAGCTCGAGCAGCTGGGCTTCGTGAGCCGCACGCCCGACCCCGACGATGGCCGCTCGCACCTTCTCGCCCCGACAGCGTCCGGGCTCGAACGGCTCGCGATCGCCCGCGCTCCTCAGGAGCACTCCCTCTTGGCAGCCCTCGACGCGTGGGACATCGACCAGATCCACGACCTCACCCGGCTTCTCCATGCCCTGACGGCAGGGACCGTCCCGACGGACGCCGACGCGCCCGCTCCCGACGCGTGACAGGTGCCCTCGCTTGTTAGCACCCGCGTAACACGGGCGAGACAAACACCAGGTTGACTGGCGATCACAAAGTCCCACCCGCCGACGACGGCGCCTCGCGGAAAGGAACGAGCTGTGAGATTCCGACCGCTGCGCGGCAATGCTCCCACCTCCGTCACCGAGCCTGCCCCTGCCTCCGACCCTCCGCCTGCGATGCGTGCCGTCGTCTTCGATGACGTCGGTGCGCCCGCGGTCCTGCACGAATCGACCGTGCCGGTGCCGACGCCCGTGCTGAGCGAACTTCTCGTGCGGATCGTCGCGGCCGGGGTCAACCCCATCGACGCCAAGACACGCTCAGGCGCGGGCGTGTCGGCGCAGCTACCGTCTCTTCCCTCGACGCTGGGCTTCGACTTCAGCGGCGTCGTCGTGAAGGCACCGTACGAGAGCCACCCGCTCCCGCCCGGGACCCCCGTGTTCGGCACGGTGCCCTTTCCTCGATCGGGCGGCACGTATGCCGAGTACGCCGTCGTCCCCTCCCTTTCCGTCGCGCGCAAGCCGACGTCGCTGTCGCACGTCGAGGCTGCGGGGGTTCCCCTCGCTGCCCTGACGGCGTGGGGGCTCGTCGTCGAGACGGCCCATGCGCATGAGGGGCAGCGCGTCCTCATCCACGCGGGGGGCGGAGGCGTCGGCCACTTCGCGGTGCAGTTCGCGGCCTACTTCGGCGCCCATGTCACGGTGACCGCATCGGGGCCCAACGCGGCGTGGCTCCGCGAACTCGGGGCATCCGTCGTCGTCGACTACCGTACGACCCGCTTCGACGAGGTGATCGCCGATGTCGACGTCGTGATCGACCTCGTCGGGAACGTCCACGGCGACACGGGCACGCGCTCGATGAAGGTCCTGAGGCCCGGCGGGTTGTACATCCTCGTCCCCACGGGTTCGTGGCCGGACTTCGCGGCGGCGGCCGAAGCGGCGGGAGTCCGTGCGACGTCGTTCAAGGTCATCCCCGACGGCGGCGCGCTCGCGACGATCGCGCGACTCCTCGACTCGGGGGCCGTACAGGTGTACGTCGACAAGGTGTTCGATCTCTCGGACGCCGCGGCGGCACACGCGTCGGTCGAGGAAGGGCACACGCGCGGCAAGGTCGTACTGCGCGTCAGCGACGACTGACCGCCAGCACACGACGGCCTTCCGTGACGATCTCTTCGGCGATCGCGTCGAGGAGCGGCGAGCGCAGGTTCCACTGCTGCCAGTAGAGGGGAACGTCGATCACCGCACCACCCAAGCGCACGAGGTCTCCGCGGGCGAGCGCCTCATCCGACTGGAAGCCCGGCAGGAGAGCCCATCCGAGCCCGAGCATCGTCGCCGATGCGAAGTCGCTCGATGCGGGCACGAAGTGTCGCGGGGGTGCGTCGCCGCCGACCCCGAACGCCGAGAGCCAGCGACGCTGCAGGTCGTCACGCCGGTCGAAGTCGATCACGGGGGCAGCGGCGAGCGCCGCGGCATCCGTTCCCTCGGGCAGCCACCGCGCCACGTAGGCGGGCGTCGCGACCGCCTCGTACCTCATGGCGCCCAGCGCACTCACGCGACATCCCGCGACGGGAGCCTCGCGCGATGTCACGGCCCCCATGACGGTGCCCGATTCGAGAAGCGCTGCCGTGAAGTCCTGGTCGTCGCGATGCAGCTCGAAGACGACGGGATGCCGCTCGGCGAGCCGTGCGAGCGGCTCCAGGAACCACGTCGCAAGAGAGTCGGCGTTCACCGCGAGCGGGATCGACGTGCGCACGTTCGGATCTTCTCCCGCTCCGAGCTCGGCGAGAGTGTCGTGCTCGAGGAGAGCGGTCTGGCGTGCGAGTCGGATGATCGCGACCCCGGCCTCCGTCGGGCGCGCGGGCTTCGTCCGGACGAGCACCGTCCGGCCGACGAGTTCTTCGAGGGCCTTGATGCGCTGGCTCACGGCGGATGGCGTCACGTAGAGGCGGCGCGCGGCAGCATCCAGCGTCCCCTCGTCGATGACAGTGGCGAGGGTCTCGGCGAGGTCGAAGGGAATCCGCATCATAAGTCATGCTAATGCGCCTGAAGAATCATGAGCTGGACTGAGGACCAAGGGCGTCATAGCGTCGACGTGTGCTCCCCTCCCTCGTCGCCGGCCTCGGACTCGGCTTCTCGCTCATCATCGCGATCGGCGCCCAGAACCTGTTCGTGCTGCGTCAGGGTCTCCGCCGCGAGCACGTCCTGCTCGTCGCGACGATCTGCGCGGTGTCGGACGCGGTCCTCATCGTGCTCGGTGTTTCGGGCATCGGACTCGTCCTCCAGGCGGTGCCGTGGCTCGTCGACGTCGTGCGCTGGGCGGGCGCGATCTTCCTCGTGACCTACGGGCTCCTCGCAGCGCGCCGTGCCTGGCGTCCGTCGGGCGAGACCCTCCGCGGCGACGACACGCCCGTCGCGCGCGGAGCGACGGCATCCGGCACTGTCGGCACCGTCGCGACGAAGTCACGCGCTCTTCCCGCCGTGCTCACGGTGCTCGCCCTCACGTGGCTCAACCCGCACGTCTACCTCGACACGGTCTTCCTCCTCGGCAGCGTCGCCAACACCCACGGCGACACGCGGTGGTGGTTCGCGGCGGGAGCGGTCGTGGCGAGCATCGTCTGGTTCTTCGCGCTCGCGATCGGCGCGCGCTACCTCAGCCGCTGGCTCTCGACCCCCCGCGCGTGGCGGATCCTCGACGGCGTCATCGCGGCCGTCATGATCGGCATCGGGATCTCGCTCGTGCTCCCCCACTGACGCTGCCCGCCCAGACCCCACTCGGCGATCAGCCGTCGATCTCGTTCTTCCGGGAGATCACGAGCGCGCGGACGATGTCGTCAGGCAGGGGCTCCTCGGGCTGATAGCGGATGGTCCCTTTGTCGACGCTCGTGAGCGGAACGCCCCCGACGGCGTCGGCGACCGCGGTGACACTCGCGGGGCTGAACGGGTAGACGCCGATGTGCTTCTTGGCCCGCATGACCGACAGGAGCGGCTTGCCGCGATAGAGCAACGCGGGCATGCCGTAGCCGAGACCCTGCTCCGCCTCGGGCACCTCCTCGCGAGCGATGTCGTAGATGCGCGCGATCGACACGCGATCTGCGGGATCCAGGTCAGTGAGAAGGTCGTCGACGGTGCCCATGCACGGCATTCTCCTCTTTCAGGGCACGATGGAACGATGAAGCGCGTGCATGTCGTCGTCCGAGGCGTCGTGCAGGGGGTCGGCTACCGCTACACCCTGCGGCTGGTCGCCGACGAGGCCGGCGTCGCGGGGTGGGTGCGGAACCTCCGTGACGGCAGCGTCGAAGCGGAGCTCGAGGGCACCGCCGCGGAGGTCGACGAGGTGCTCGCATGGATGGCCGAGGGGCCACCCGGAGCGCGTGTCGACTCAGCCTCCGTGTCGGATGCCGCACCCACCGGCTCGCGCACGTTCGAGGTACGCGCGACGGCCTGACTCAGTCGAACGGACGGAGGATGCGGTCGAGGAAGCGTCGTGTGCGCTCCTCGCGCGGCGCCGTGAAGATCTGCGACGGCGGACCCTCTTCGACGACGACACCGTGATCGAGGAAGAGCACGTGGTCCGCGGCTTGCTGAGCGAAGGCGAGCTCGTGCGTCACGAGGACCATCGACCACCCTTCCTCGGCGAGCTCCTTGATGACTTTGAGGACCTCCCCCACGAGCTCGGGGTCGAGCGCGCTCGTCGGCTCGTCGAAGAGCAGCAGATCGGGCTTGAGCGCGAGGGCACGGATGATCCCGACGCGCTGCTGCTGCCCGCCCGACAGCTCGTGCGGGTAGGCGTCGCGCTTCTCGGCGAGACCGACGCGCTCCAGGAGGACGGTCGCTTCCTCGATCGCCTGCGCCTTCGGAACCCGCTGCACCTGGACGGGCCCCTCGATGACGTTCTGCAGCACCGTGCGATGAGGGAACAGGTTGTGGTGCTGGAACACCATCGCCGAGCGATCCCGCAGGGCGTATCTGTCCTCCTTGCGCACGGGTCGCGAGAAGTCGATCTGAGGTCCACCATCGACGGCGAGCGTCCCGGCATCCGGTGTCTCCAGGCCGTTAAGAGAACGGAGGACCGTCGTCTTCCCCGACCCGCTCGGACCGATCAGGAAGACGACCTCGCCGCGCGCGAGTGTGAGATCAATGCCCCGCAGCACCTCGTTGTCGCCGAAGGACTTCCGGATACCGCGGGCCGAGAGGAGCGTTTCACCGGTGCTCCCCGCCTTCGGGGCGAGCGGATCGTCACTGTGCGACATAGCGATCGAGCCTCCTTTCGAGAACGCCCTGCCCGCTCGAGAGCACGAGGCAGAAGATCCAGTAGATGAGCGCTGCCTCGAGATAGATGAGCATGAACTCGTAGCTGAAGGCGGCGATCTCCCGCGCGACGCGGAAGAGCTCTGTCACGAGGATGAGGGATGCCAGCGACGTGTCCTTCACGAGGGAGATGAAGGTGTTCGACAGCGGCGGTACCGACACGCGCGCCGCCTGCGGCAGGATGATCCGCACGAGCGTCTGCGAGCGAGACATCCGGATCGTGTATGCCGCCTCCCACTGCCCCTTCGGGACGGACAGAATGGCGGCGCGGATGACCTCGGCCGCGTATCCCCCGACGTTGAGCGAGAAGGCTATGACTGCGCTCGGCCACGGGTCGACGACGAGTCCGATCGACGGCAGCCCGTAGAAGATGATGAACAGCTGGACGAGGAGCGGCGTGCCCCGGATCACCGAGATGTAGAACCGGGCGAGATTCGACGCGACGCGGTTCTTCGAGATGCGCATGAGCGCGACACCGAGCGCGATCACGAGTCCGATCGCGAACGACGCGAGCGCGAGCGGGATCGTCCCCGTCAGTCCGGCGAGGAAGATCGGCCAGAACGACGTGAGAAAGAGGTTCCACAGGTCCATCGGCACCTCCAGCGCGAGCTTACTGCGTGACGTTGGCGCCGAAGTAGGTCTCGCTGATCGACGCGAGCACGCCTTCCTCGCGGAGTTCGGCGAGCGCCTCGTCGACGGCCGCGACAAGTGCGATCTTGTCCTCCGTGAAGGCGAAGGCGTTGTAGGCGGGGTCGTCCGTCTCGGCGGCGATCTTGAGGCCGGTGGGCCCGTTCGTCTTCTCGTAGTCGAGGAAGGTGAGGTTGTCGTTGATCGTCGCGTCGACCCGACCCTGGCGAAGCAGGTCGACGGCCTGCGCCCAGCCCTCCACGGCTTCGACTTGGGCGCCGGACTCCTGCGCGAGTTCGTACCAGTTGCTCGTGAGCGACTGCGCCGTCGTCTTGCCCGCCAGATCGTCGAAGCTCGAGATCGAGTCGTCGTCTTCCTCGACCACGATGACGCCGGGCGAGACGGTGTACGGCTCGCTGAAGAGGTACTTGGCCTCGCGCTCGGGGTTGATCGAGACCTGGTTGGCGATGACGTCGAAGCGCCCCGAGTCCAGGCCCGCGAAGATCGCGTCCCACTCCGTCTCACGGAACTCGACCTCGAGTCCCAGCTTGTCGGCGACGGCCTCGATGATCTCGACGTCGAAGCCCACGAGGTCGCCGGTTCCCTCGTCGTGGAACGTGAAGGGCCGATACGTGCCCTCGGTCGCGACCGTCAGGGTGCCGGGAGTCACGAGACCGAAGTCGTCACCGTTCTCCGACGCTCCCGGCTCGGCCGTGCCCGTGCTGCACGCGACGAGGGGAAGAGCGATCGCAGCGATGGCGGTGAGGGCGAACAGGCGACGACGGGGCATGGGGACTCCTGGTGATGCGGCGGCGGGTGTGCCGGGGGGTGGTGCGGGCCGGATGGGCCGAGGTCCTACGCTAACCTCGCGCAGGCGGTATACCGGCATCGGGCGACGCGGGCCGTCACACAACGACTCGCCCTCACCCGCGACAGGCAACGCAACAGGGGCCCCACCCGAAGGCGGAGCCCCTGTCGATTTCGATGACTCAGAGGACGTTGACGTCCAGCGGGATGCCGGGACCGAACGTCGTCGACACCGCACCCTTCTGGATGTAGCGACCCTTGGCGCTCGAGGGCTTCAGACGCACGATCTCTTCGAGAGCGGCGGCGAAGTTCTCGTCGAGCTGGTCGGCCGTGAACGATGCCTTGCCGACGATGAAGTGCACGTTGGAGTGCTTGTCGACGCGGAACTCGATCTTTCCGCCCTTGATCTCCTCGACGGCCTTGGCCGGGTTGGGGGTCACGGTGCCGGTCTTCGGGTTCGGCATGAGGCCGCGGGGTCCGAGGACCTTTCCGAGGCGTCCGACCTGACCCATGAGTTCGGGCGTCGAGACGGCCGCGTCGAAGTCGGTCCATCCGCCGGCGACGCGCTCGATGAGCTCGGCGCCGCCGACCTCATCGGCACCCGCCGCGATCGCCGCTTCGGCCGCGGGGCCGGTCGCGAACACGATGACGCGGGCGGTCTTGCCCGTGCCGTGCGGGAGCATGACGGTGCCGCGCACCATCTGGTCCGCCTTGCGGGGGTCGACAGCGAGCTTGAGCGCGACCTCGACGGTCGAGTCGAACTTCGCGGAGCCGGTCTCCTTGGCGAGCGAGACGGCCTCGGTCGGCGTGTAGAACTTGTCCGCCTCGATCTTGGCGGCTGCGGCCCTGTAGGCCTTGGACTTGGTAGCCATTGTTCCTATCCCCCTCAGTCCTCGACCGTGATGCCCATGGAGCGGGCGGTTCCGGCGATGATCTTCGAGGCGGCCTCGATGTCGTTCGCGTTCAGGTCGGGCTGCTTCGTCTCTGCGATCTGGCGAACCTGATCCTTGGTGAGCTTGCCGACCTTGACGGTGTGCGGCGTCTTCGAGCCCTTCTGGAGGCCTGCGGCCTTCTTGATGAGCTCGGCTGCCGGCGGGGTCTTCAGGATGAAGGTGAAGCTGCGGTCCTCGTAGACGGTGATCTCCACGGGGATGACGTTGCCGCGCTGCGACTCGGTCGCGGCGTTGTACGCCTTGCAGAACTCCATGATGTTGACGCCGTGCTGACCGAGCGCGGGCCCGATCGGCGGCGCCGGGTTGGCGGCACCGGCGTTGATCTGAAGCTTGATCAGGCCGGTCACCTTCTTCTTCGGTGCCATTCTCTTTCCTTTCGTCGAGCGGCACTTCGACAGGCTCAGTGACCTGTTTTCGCACCGTCTCTCCCGCGTCTCCGGCCGTTCCGGAGTGCGGTGTCTGTGGGGGTCTCGAGCCCGTTAGAGCTTCGTGACCTGGTCGAACGAGAGCTCGACCGGAGTCTCGCGCTCGAACAGCGACACGAGGACCGTGAGCTTGCCGCTCTCGGGCTTGATCTCGCTGATCGTGCCGGGAAGACCAGCGAACGAGCCCTCCTTGATCGTGATCGTTTCGCCGACCTCGAAGTCGACCTCGGCGGGAAGAACACGCGAGGCGGGAGCCGCACCCTTCTTGACGGCGCCGGCCTTGGCGGGTGCCGTCTCCTTGATCTCGACGAGGCTCTTCAGCATCGTGAAGGCCTCTTCGAAGCGCAGGGGCGTCGGGTTGTGCGCGTTGCCGACGAAGCCGGTGACGCCGGGCGTGTGCCGCACGACGGACCAGGTGTCCTCGTTGAGCTCCATGCGCACGAGCACGTAGCCGGGGATCCGGACGCGCGTGACCATCTTGCGCTGTCCGTTCTTGATCTCGACGACGTCCTCCATGGGGACCTCGATCTGGTAGATGTCCTCTTCGACTTCGAGCGTCGACTTGCGCTGCTCGATGTTGGCCTTGACCTTGCGCTCGAAGCCCGCGTAGGAGTGGATGACGTACCACTTGCCGGGGAGGGTGCGCAGCTCGGCGCGGAAGGCCTCGAACGGGTCTTCCTCGTCGTCTTCGTCATCCTCGTCGGAGTCGTCGGCGGCCTCGGATGCGTCGGCAGCATCGGCGGGAGAGACCGAAGCCTCGACCTCGTCGACGACGGCTGCGGCAGCGTCGACCTCGGCGACGAAATCGTCGTCGAGTACGGGCTCGTCCTCGTCGCCGTTCACGTCAGGGCCGTCGTAGGGCGTGATGTCGCCGGCGTGCTCTTCGACGTACTCCGCTTCTTCTTCGGCGATGGACTCGTTGAGCGCCTCAGCGGCGGCTTCGGCCTCGGCGGCCTCGTCGATGTTCAGGGCGTCGTTCACGATGGCATCCGCCTCCGGGTCGTCGATGTCGATGTCGTCGAGTTCGGCGTCGTCCTGCTCGGGGCTGTCGTCCACGACGTGGATCGCGAGGTGCTCGGCAGGTTCGCTCGCGCGCTGCTCGGCTTCGAGGATGTTGCCCTCCTGGGCTTCGTCATCCTCCGAGGACTGTTCTGCGGCGGTCGCCCAGTCGGCGTCGTCGTTGTATCTCTCAGACACTTGTGTTTCTTCCGTTCCGTGGGCGGGCCCGAAGATCGCCGCCCCCGTAGATCAGGTCAGGCCGGGATGCCGAAGACGACGGTCGTGACCCAGACGAAGAGCAGGTCGAGCCCGTAGACGATCGCCATCATCACGACGACGAATCCCAGCACGACGGCCGTGTACTTGAGGAGTTCCTGACGGGTCGGAGTGACGACCTTGCGGAGCTCTGCGAAGACCTGCCGGATGAAGATGGCGATACGAGCGAAGACATTCGGCTTCTTCTCGCGGGAACCACCCGATGCGACGATTTCGCCGCCCGGCTCGTCTTGGACCATCGATGCCACCTGATTACCTTCCGTGTGTCAGTAACTGTCGGCGCGCGTACCGACGACGCTGACGCGCAGGGCGGACAGGAATCGAACCTGCAACCTGCGGTTTTGGAGACCGCTGCTCTGCCAATTGAGCTACCGCCCTAGAGATCTCGGAGATCTCGGGATGCTGCACGCTCGAACCATGACCTGAGTGAACGGGGTTTCCCGACCGGCGGGCACGGCGAAAGAATGCAGACTTCAACTGCACCATCCAGTGTACGCCATGGGGTCGGGCCCCGCGAACCCGGCTAGTACTGCTGGACGCCGTAGCGGTCGGGCTCCGGGCCCCGTGCGAAGGCGCGACCGGTCACAGACGCGGCATCGACGTGCACGTAGGTGTACTTGAGCGTGGGGATCCACGGGGTGAGTCCCATCCCGTCCGCGCGCTCCACCTCTTCCGATGTGTCCAGGACTCGCGCATGGCCGCGCACGACGACGCTCCATGCGTTCTCGTCGGTGTACTCGTCGACTTCGAAGAGCACGTCGTCGTTGACGGTGAGCTCGAAGAGCTTCGACCCCTGCGCGGTGCGGAAGAGCACTCCCTCGCCGTCGACGACATAGTTCACGGGAAAGATGTCCAGCACGTCTCCCACGCGCGTCACGAGGCGTCCGAGCTCCTGACTGCGCAGGCGCTCCCAGCACTCCTCGGCGGCGAGGTAGGCGACCGGTTCGGTTGTCTCTGCCATGCCTCCATCCTCTCGCTGAAGGGCCTCCCGCGGTAGCTCCCCGGCCGTGCACAGCACGTCGAGACCGGGCATCGCGCCGAGACCGAGCGGCATCCCACTCGGTCTCGGCGACGTCCCCTGTCTCGGCGAAGCGGATGCCGGAAGCGCGGATGCCGGAGACGCCCGGCGCCGCCGTCGTCAGGCGCCGATGCGGATGAGCTTCTTGTTGAC
Organism: Microbacterium sp. SLBN-146; assembly: GCF_006715145.1. NCBI lineage: Bacteria > Bacillati > Actinomycetota > Actinomycetes > Micrococcales > Microbacteriaceae > Microbacterium > Microbacterium sp. SLBN-146. Next base: position 1,913,334 of record NZ_VFMR01000001.1, on the reverse strand, counting down.
GAACTCGTCGGCGGCGAGGAGCCCCATCTCGCGCGACGTGCCTGAGCGTTTGACGCCGCCGAACGGCAGGCCCGGCTCGTCGGCGAGGACGAGGTTGACGTACACCATGCCGGCGTCGATCTTGTCCGCGATACGCGCGGCCTGCTCCTCATCCGTCGTGAAGATGTAGGAACCGAGACCGAACGGGGTGTCGTTCGCGACGGCGACGGCTTCGTCCTCGCCCGCGACCTTGTAGACGACGCCGACGGGCCCGAAGAACTCCTCGCGGTACGCGTCCATCTCGCTCGTCACGTCGGTCAGCACCGTCCCGGGGAAGTACGCCCCATCGCGCGTGCCGCCGGCCGCGAGGGTCGCCCCCTGCGCGACGGCGCGGTCGACCTGCTCCTGCAGCCGCTCGGCGGCCGTCAGCGACGACAGGGGCCCGAGGACCGTGTCGTCGGCGAACGGGTCGCCGACCTTCGCGCCCGCCATCGCCGCGACGAACTTCTCGAGGAATGCGTCGTAGAGCCCTTCCGCGACGATGAACCGCTTGGCGGCGTTGCAGGACTGGCCCGTGTTGTCGAGCCGCGCCTCGACGGCTGCCGAGACGGCTCCGTCGAGGTCGTCGGTGGACAGCAGGATGAAGGGATCCGACCCGCCCAGTTCGAGGGCGACCTTCTTGAGGTTGCGTCCCGCGATCTCGGCGACGGCGGATCCCGCGCGCTCCGAGCCCGTCACCGATACGCCCTGGATCCGCTTGTCCTCGATGATCCGCGCGGCCTGATCGTTCGTCGCGTAGATGTTCGCGTAGACGCCCTCGAGCCCGGCATCCGCGTACATCTGCGCGATCGCCGCTGACGACTCGGGGCACTGGGGTGCGTGCTTGAGGAGGATCGTGTTGCCGATGACGATGTTGGGAGCGGCGAATCGGGCGACCTGGTAGTACGGGAAGTTCCACGGCATGATGCCCAGCAGCACACCGAGCGGCGTACGGCGGATGACGGCCGTCCCGTCGCCGTCGATGTCGATGGGGGTGTCGCCCGTGATCTTCTCGGCGTGATCGGCGTAGTACTCCGTGATGTCGGCGGCGAAGTCGACCTCGCCTTCCGCGGCGGCGAGAGGCTTGCCCATCTCGCGCACGATGATCGCCGCCAGCTCGTCGCGACGCTCCCTGTGGAGCTCGGCGACCCGCCGGATCTTCGCCGCCCGTTCGGCGACGGGGACGTCGCGCCACGTGCGGTACGCGGCATCCGCCTGTGCGACGACCGTCTCGAGGGCATCGTCGCTGATCGTCGGGTAGGTGGCCAGGGTCTCGCCCGTTGCGGGATTGACGACGGCGTAGTCACTCATGTTGTGCTCTCCGATCGGATTCGTGGGTCAAGTCTGCCGTCACCGGCGGGTGCGGCGCAGGCTCTCCGGCGCGTCGAGGGACAGCGTCTCGCCGCGGAAGAAGGCGGGGCGCGTGATGCGCTGCCAGATCATGATGACGAGGCCCAGCCCGATGATCACGACCCCCAGCACGAACACGCTGCCGACGCCGAACCACTCGGTTCCGCTGCCGTAGTCCGGGTCGAGGCTCTCCACGAGCGTGATCACGAACAGCGTCACGAGGATGATGCCGCCGATGAGCGGGAAGAACAGCGTGAAGACGGCGCTCCGCACCGAGTCGAACCACTGCTTGCGGAAGTACCAGACGCACGCGAACGCCGTGATGCCGTAGTAGAAGCAGATCATCATGCCGAGCGTCGTGATGGTGTCCCACAGGACGTTCTCGTTGACGAACCGCATGACGGTGTAGAAGACGGATGCCACGACGGCCGACACGATCGTCGCGTACCCCGGCGTGAAGAACCGCGGCGAGACCTTCGCGAAGGCGGGTGGCAGGGCTCCGTAGTGCCCCATCGCGAGAAGCGTGCGTGCGGGGCCGACGAACGTCGACTGCAGGGAACTGGCCGAGCTCGTGAGGACCGCGAGCGACACGAGGAACGCGAGGGGTCCGAGGATCGGGCCGGACAGGTAGAAGAAGACGTTGGCCTGGATGTCGGGGTTTCCGAGTCCGAGCCCCTCATCCCCCGTGCCCGCGAACGCGAGGAGCGCGACGGAGATCAGGAGATAGAGCGTCACGATCGTGACAACCGTCACGGTGGCCGCCCGACCGGGCGTCTTCTCGGGGTCCTTCGTCTCCTCGTTCATCGTGAGCGTGACATCCCACCCCCAGAAGATGAAGATCGACAGCGACAGGCCCGCGACGATCGCGACGGCCGGCGTCACGACGAAGGGGTTGAACCACGAAAGGTCGATGGCGCTCGCATCGAAGGCCGAGCCGTTGGCGACGTGGACGAAGGCCGTGATCGAGAAGACCAGCAGCACGAGCACCTGGAACGTCACCAGGAAGTACTGGAGCTTCTGCGTCGTCTGCATGTCGCGATACGAGATCAAGGTCGCGCCGAGCATGAACAGCAGACACACCGCGACGTTGATGAAGGGATTGAAGGCGAGTTCGGCGATCGTGCCGGGGCTGCCGGCGATCTGATCGATCAGGAGGAACAGGAACTCCACGGCGATGCCGGCGAGGTTCGACAGCACGAGGATCGTCGCCGCGACGAGGCCCCAGCCCGCCATCCAGCCGACGTAGGGTCCGAACGCGCGCGCGGCCCAGGTGAAGGAGGTGCCGGAGTCGGGCATGAGGCGATTGAGTTCGCGGTACCCGAACGCCACGAGCAGCATCGGGATGAAGCCGAGGAGGATGATTCCCGGGACCTGGAAGCCGACCTCCGAGACGGTCGGGCCGAGGGCGGCCGTGAGCGTGTAGGCGGGCGCGATGCACGAGATGCCGATGACGACGGCGCCGATGAGGCCCACCGTCCCCGCACTCAGGCCCTTCTTCGAGATGCCTCCGTCGAGGGCGGCGGGGGCGGGCGGCGCGCCGCGTCCATCTGTCGTCATCGCACGGCTCCTTCCAGGGCGCGGGTGCGGGGCACCACGATCATCGGTACGGGAAGCTCGTGCAGCATCTTCGCCGCCGTCGAGCCGAGGAACAGGCGCCGCGGCTGGGCGAGCCTGCTGGAGCCGACGAGGGCGACCTCGCCGGGGAGCCAGCTGAGGTGGGAGACGGCATCCTCGATGCTCTCGCCCTGGGCGGTCACGACCTCGGCGTCGATGCTCGCGGGGAGACGGTCCTTCGTCTGCGCGAGCACCTGCTCCGCGTGGCTCTCGCCGACGATGCGGATGACGCCGGTGTCGACGCTCGACGGCAGATCGACGGTCACGAGCGACAGGAGCCGTAGACCCGCTCCCGTCGCCGTCGCAAGGGCGATCGCCTCATCGAGGAGGACATCGGCGCCCGGGCGCGTTCCGATCGCGGCGGTGACACGCGTCACGCCCGCGCTCGGATCGACGTCGCGCGTACCCTCCGGTGCGAGGACGACGGGCACTTCCGAGGAGTGCAGCAGCTCCGTCGCGACGGTGCCCAGCCGGTGACGCCCGCGGAGGCCGCCGTTGGCGGCACCGACGACGATGAAGCCGGCGCCGAGTTCGGTCGCCGTCGCCTGCAGCCCCTCGGCGAACGACTCGCCGTATCGGACATGCGTCTCGTGCGGGATACCGGCGGGCAGGCCGTCTGCAGCGTCCCCCAGCCACTCGGCGGCCTGCCCACGCAGATAACGGTCGTAGCCCGCGTCGGGCGGCGTGATGACACTCCGCTCCTCCGACGGCAGGATCACGACGAGGTGGAGGGTCGCCCCGGATGCCACCGCCAGTCGCGCGCCGACCGCGACGGCATCCTTCCCATTCGGAGTCGCCGTATAGCCGACGACGATGTGTCGGGTCATGCGCGTGCCTCTTCCACGATCTGGGATGCCACCAGGCGACCCATGCGGATCGCCCCGTCGACGTGCTGATAGCCGGCTCCTGCCATGTCGGAGCACGCGAAGTGGATGCGGCCGACGGGCGTGCGGAGGTCGGCGCCGTAGCGGTAGAGCCCGCCGAGGTCGAAGCTCGCGGCATACGCTCCGCGGGTCCACTCTTCGGCGCCCCAGTCGCTCTCGAAGTACACGACGGGGTTCTTCGCCTCGTCGCCGTAGTAGTGCGACAGCGACTCGAGGATCCGCGCCTTGCGCTCCTCGGCCGAGACGCGGAACAGGTCGTCGGCGTTGCGGTCCGAAACGAAGCCCACGAGGGTTCCTCGCTCATCGCCGTGGTTGGTGTTGTCGTACGCCTCGTGCGACAGTTCGTAGGGGCTGAACGCCGTACCCGACAAGCCCTTCTCGCGCCAGAACGGTCGGTCGTAGACGGCGTGGACCTTGATGACGAAGCCCATCGACAAGTGCTGGTGCAGCTGCTGCTTGAGCCGCGGGAGAGGCGGATCGAACTCGATCCACGGGTAGAGGATCGGGGCGTGCGCCAGGATGACGTACCGGCCGCGCACCGTGAGGCCCTTGTCGGTGACGACCGTGACGCCGTCTTCGGTCGTGCGCACCTCGTTGACCGGCTGGTCCAGCACGACGTCGTCGCCGAGCCGCTCCGCGAGGAGGAGGGGCACCTGCTGGAGTCCTCCGACGACCCGCTCGTCGAGGATGTAGTCCGCATCGACGAGATGCGTGAAACTCCCCGCACTCGCGGCCATGAGAAGCGCCTGGAGCGCCGAGAAGGCGTAGGCGGGCTTCGTGAGCATCGCGCCGGCGATGAAGAGCGCGATGTTGTCGCGCACCTCCTGATCCTCGGTCTCGGCGGCGAGCCAGGCTTCGAACGAGACGCGGTCGAGCGCTTCGGCGTCGGGGTGCTCCCACGGCGCGTCCGGATCGATCTCGGCGACGAGCGCGTCGAGCTTCTCGATGAGGCGCACCATCTCCTTCTCGGTCTCGGGCGGCACGGGGAAGATCTCTCCCGTGAAGCGGGTCAACGATCCGTGACGGTCGATGTAGACGGAGTCGCCCTCGCGATAGCGCTGGTAGGTCTCCAGGCCGAGCTCCGCGATCGTCTCCTTGAGCGCCTCCTGATCGGGCGAGACCCACTGTCCGCCGATCTCGAGCATCGCGCCGTCGACGACGTCCGTCCAGAGGCGCCCTCCGACACGGTCGCGTGCTTCGAGCACGACGACCGACAGGCCCGCCTTCTTCAATTCGTTGGCGGCGGTGAGGCCCGCGGCCCCCGCACCGATGACGATGACATCCCGAGTGATCTCGGTCACTTCAACTCCTTTGTCTCGTGGCCAGCGGCTCGTTCGGCGAGCGTCTGGGGTCAAGCGGCGGCGAGCGCTGCCGCGACGACGTCCAGGCCCTCGTGGAGCAGTGCGTCGGGGATCGACAGCGGCGGGAGGAACCGGATGACGTTCCCGAAGGTTCCGCATGTCAGGACGATGACACCCTCGGCGATGCACGCCTTGGCGACGGAGGCCGTGAGCGCGGCATCCGGCTCTCCCGTCTCGGGGTCGACGAACTCCGCCGCGACCATGGCGCCGTGCCCGCGGACGTCGCCGACGCGCGGATCGGATGCCTGGAGGCCCGTGAGCCGATCGGTGAGGATTGCACCGATCTCGCGCGCCCGCTCGATGAGCCCCTCGGTCTCGAAGGCCTCGATCGCCGCGAGCGCGGCAGCGCACGCGACGGGGTTGCCGCCGTACGTCCCGCCGAGGCCGCCCGTGTGCGCGGCATCCATGATCTCGGCCCTCCCGGTCACGGCGGCGAGGGGGAGCCCCCCAGCGATCCCCTTCGCCGTCGTGATCAGGTCGGGAACGATGCCGAACAGGTCGCTCGCGAACATCTCGCCCGTGCGAGCGAAGCCGCTCTGGATCTCGTCCGCGATGAACACGACGCCGTTCGCCCGGCACCAGTCGACGATCGCGGGAAGGAACCCCTCCGCCGGCACGATGAAGCCGCCCTCACCCTGGATCGGCTCGATGATGACGGCAGCGAGGTTACTCGCCCCCACCTGCTTCTCGATGATCGAGATCGCCGCCTTCGCGGCATCCGCTCCGGAGAGTCCGTCGCGGAACGGGTACGACATCGGCGCACGGTAGATCTCACTCGCGAACGGACCGAAGCCGCTCTTGTACGGCATCGACTTCGCCGTCAGCGCCATCGTCAGGTTGGTGCGGCCGTGGTATCCGTGATCGAACGCGACGACCGCCTGCTTCTTGGTGAACGAACGGGCGATCTTGACGGCATTCTCGACCGCCTCGGCGCCGGAGTTGAACAGCGCGCTCTTCTTGACGTGGTCGCCCGGAGTGACCCTGTTGAGCGCTTCGGCCACCGCGACGTACGACTCGTACGGCGAGACCATGAAGCACGTGTGCGTGAACTGCGCGACCTGCGCCTGCACGGCCTCGACGATCTTGGGGTGGGCGTTGCCGACCGTCGTGACGGCGATCCCGGAGCCGAGGTCGATGAGCGAGTTCCCGTCGGCGTCGACGATGACGCCCCCGCCGGCGGCGACGGCCTCGATCGGTGCGGTGTGCCCGACACCCGCCGCGACGGCTGCCGCCTTGCGCTCCAGCAGCTGGCGGGAGCGCGGGCCGGGAATGCTCGTGACCAGTCGTCGCTCTTGTGGGAGGGAGGGTCCGCCCAGGGGTGTCGTGACGGTGTCGATCGCAGTCATGATCGGGAGCGTAGGGCGACCGCGAACACCCGCACACCTGCCGGCGTGTACATTCTGCGATGGAGCCTATACCAGTCGTACAGGAGTGATGTCATGGATGCCGGTGTCGAGACGCCCACGCTGCGCGCCCTCCTCGCGCGACGCGACCTCCACCTCCGGCTCGAAGGGGAACCGCAGGGATTGGACGCCCCCATCCGGTGGGTCCACTCGAGCGATCTCGCCGACCCGACGCCGTTCCTCTCCGAAGGGCTCGTGCTCCTCACGACAGGAACACAGTTCCCCGACGCGACCGGATACGTCGAGTACGTCGAGCGTCTGTCGGCGCGCGGAGTCGTGGGCCTCGGGTTTGGCACGGAGGTCGTGCGCATCGGTATCCCCCCCGAACTCTCCGCGGCGTGCGCCGCCGTCGGCCTGCCGCTGTTCGAAGTGCCCTACCGGACGCCGTTCATCGCCGTCGCCCGGGCGAACGCCGAGGCGATCGCCGCCGAGGCGTACGCGCGGCGCAGCTGGGCGCTCGCGGCGCAGCGCGCGATCGCGCTCGCAGCGCTCCGCCCGGACGGCCTCGGAGCGACCGTGGCGGAGCTCGCGCGGCAGCTGGACACGTGGGTCGGCCTGTTCGACGCCGCGGGCGAGCTCGTGCGCGAGCACCCCGCCCCGTTGCATCCGTCCAGCGCCGACGCCCTGCGCGCCGAGGTCGACGGCGTGCTGCGGCGCGGTGCCCGCGCGGGTTCGTCACTGCGGATCGGTCCGCTGCCCTTCACGCTGCAGACGCTCGGCCGGGGCGGTCACCTCCGCGGCGTCATCGCGATCGCGGCGGGCGACCTCGACCAGGAAGGTCGAGGTGTCGTGACCGCCGTCATCGCGATGGCGGGGCTCGCGCTGGAGCAGCACCAGGGCCTTGCGAAGGCGCGCAACGCCCTGCGGGCGGGCCTCGTGCAGTCGCTTCTGACCGACGACCCGGCACTCGCGCGGCGGGTCGCCCGCGACCTCTGGGGATCGCTTCCGTCTGCGCCGGTCCTCGTGGCGGTGACGGATGCGGCATCCGCTCGCCGTGACGGACTCGCCGAGCTGCTCGAACTGCGCGCCGACGAACGCCGCGGAGCGCTCTTCTTCGGCCGGACGGACGACGGACTCGTGATCGTCGCGCCCGCGGGCGACCGGCGCGCGATCGACGAGGTCGCAGACCGGTTCGGCACCCGGCTCGGCGTGTCGGAGCCGACGACCTACGACGGGTTCCGCGGCGCCGTCGAGCAGGCCCGGCTCGCACGCGACCGCGGGACGAGCGCGGTCACCGACTTCGCAGCGGTCGCGCGATCGGGGGTGCTGTCGGCGCTGTCCGGCGACGCGCGTACGCTCGCTCGGGCGGAGCTCGGGCCGCTCATCGCGCACGATGCGGCCGAGGGAACGCAGCTCGTCGACACGCTCAAGGGCTGGCTCGACAACGACTGCTCGCACGAGGCCTCGGCGCGGGCGCTCGGTGTCCATCGCCACACGATGCGCACGCGCCTCGCCGTCGTCGAGCGCGTGTTGGGGCGCGATCTGTCGTCCTTCGCGACACGCGCGGAGCTCTGGGCGGCGCTGCGCGCCCTCGACGCCTGACCTCGGCGGCGGGTCTGTCCGTCGACGCGCAGACTCCCGACGAATCGGCCGAGCCGCTCATCGGGATGCCGGGAGAGGATGGGCGCATGCACAACGGCGAGGTCTCGTGGTGGTGGCGGCAGCTCGGCGGGAGCCCGGAGTCAAGAGCACCGCTCCCCGGTGGGATCGATGTCGACGTCGCGATCGTCGGCGGCGGCTACACGGGACTCTGGACCGCCTACTACCTCAAGACTCTGCAGCCGGACCTGCGGATCGCCGTGCTCGAGCAGCGCTTCGCCGGCTTCGGAGCGTCGGGCCGCAACGGTGGGTGGCTGACGAACTCGGTGACCGGCGGCCGGGCTCGCTACGGACGCGAACCCGGCTCTCGCCAGCAGGCCGCGCTCAACCAGTCCGTCGACGAGGTCATCGCCGTCACGACCCGTGAGGGCATCGACGCGGACATCGTGAAGGGCGGAGAACTCGAGGTGGCCCGCAGCCCCGCCCAGCTCGCGAGATTGCGCGCCGCAGCGGACGAGGAGCAGTCCTGGCCGCATACGGATGTCGACGTGCTGGATGCCGCAGCCGTGGCATCCCGGATCCGGATCGCCGGCGCGGTCGGCGGCATCTGGCATCCGCACTGTGCGCGCGTCCACCCCGCCAAACTCGCGGCGGGGCTCGCTGCCACCGTCGAGCGGATGGGCGTCGCGATCTACGAGTCGACGCGCGTCGAGCGGATCGAGCCGGGCCGGGCCATCACGGACCGCGGCGTCGTGCGGGCCTCGCACGTCCTCCGCGCGACCGAGGGGTTCACGGCGAACCTCTCGGGCGAACACCGCACGTGGCTGCCGATGAACTCGTCGATGATCGTCACCGATCCGCTGCCATCCGCCGTGTGGGACGCGATCGGGTGGACCGGCCGGGAGACTCTGGGAGACTTCGCGCACGTGTACATGTACGCGCAGCGCACGGCCGACGACCGCATCGCGTTCGGCGGTCGCGGTGTGCCGTATCGGTACGGCTCGCGTGTCGACACCGACGGCACGACGCAGGAACGCACGATCGCCTCACTGGCGCAGCTGCTGCGGGAGTTCTTCCCGGATGCCGCGGACGTCCCGATCGCCCACGCGTGGGCGGGCGTGCTCGGCGTGCCCCGGGATTGGGCAGCGACCGTGGGCCTCGACCGGCGCACGGGGATCGGGTGGGCCGGCGGCTACGTGGGCACCGGCGTCACCGCGACGAACCTCGCCGGTCGTACGCTCGCCGATCTCGTCCTCGAGCGCGACACCGACCTCGTACGTCTGCCGTGGGTCGGACACCGCGCGAAGCGCTGGGAGCCCGAACCGCTCCGCTTCACCGCCGTCAACGCCATCTACGGCGCCTACCGCGCTGCCGACCGCGCCGAGTCCCGCGGCGGGTCCCGCACCTCCGCGTTCGCACGGCTCGCCGACCTCGTCGCGGGGCGCTGACCCGCGGCATCCGTCCCCCCGCCTCCCCGCTCCTCCCCTCCTCTTCGCCGCGCCTCCCCGCCTCTTCGCCTCTCCGCCGAGCCTCCCCGCCTCTCCGCCGAGCCTCCCCGCCTCTCCGCCGAGCCTCCCCTCCTCTTCGCCGAGAAGACCCGAAACGTCGTGCTTGCAGCCGGCAACGAACGGTTTCGGTCTTCTCGGCAGAGAGGGTGAGGATGCCGCGACGGCAGCGCTCCCGAGGCGCGGGAGTCGCGTTCCCGGAGCAGCGTCGCCGCCCAGCACGCCGAGAAGACCCGAAACGTCGTGCTTGCAGCCGGAAACGAACGGTTTGGGTCTTCTCGGCAAAGGGAGGACGGATGCCGCGAGGGCGGGGTCAGCGGGGGGCGTGGGCCTCGAGGAACTCGTACAGGTCGGTCGTGTCGACGCCGGGGAAGGCGCCGGTCGGGAGGGTCGCGAGGAGAGTGCGGGGCGTCCGGACGTTCGGCCAGGCGTTCTCGCGCCATGACGTCTCGAGCTCGACCGGGGCACGGCGGCAGCAGACCTCGACGGAGTGCGGTGACACGCCGCGATTGGACGTGTCGCGCCCGAGGAACCACTTCGTGTCGTCGAAGCGCACCCCCACCGAGACCGAGTGGGCGCCTTCACTCGACAGCTCGACGCGCGCCGTGCACCAGTAGGTTCCGTTGCCGGTGTCGGTGTACTGGTAGTACGGGTTGAAGTGGTCGTCGACGTCGAAGACGACGCGCGAGGTCCACTTGCGGCAGCACATCTGCCCCTCGATGGCCCCGAGGCGATCGGTCGGGAAGTTGACGTCGTCGTTCTCGTACGCCTTCGTGATGGTGCCCGACTCGTGGACCTTCAAGAAGTGCACGGGGATGCCGAGATGCACCGTCGCGAGGTTGGTGAACCGGTGCGCCGCGGTCTCGTACGACACGGAGTACGCGTCGCGCAGGTCTTCGATCGAGATCGCGCGGTCTGCCTTGGCATCCTGCAAGAACGGCACGGCGTGCGCCTCCGGCACGAGCAGAGCCCCGGTCAGGTAGTTCGTCTCGACCCGCTGGCGAAGGAACTCCGCGTACGACGTCGGCTCACGGTGGCTCAAGATGCGACTCGAGAGCGCCTGCAGCACGGCGGTGCGCGGGTCGCCCTTCATCGCGAGCCGGCTCGAGAGGTACAGACGACCGTTCTTGATGTCGGCGACGCTGCGGGTCGTCTGCGGAAGATCCGGAACGTAGTGGAGCGTGAACCCGAGGTGTGCGGCGATGTCCGAGGCCGTCCGCTGTGTGAGCGGTCCACCGGGGTGATCGACCGCCTCGAGGATCGCCCGCGCGTGCTCCTCGAGTTCCGGGAAGTAGTTGTTCTGGGTGCGCATCAGCCGGCGCAGTGCGACGTTGGCTCGCCGAGCTTCCTCCGGGGTCGCCGCCCGCTCGTCGCGAAGGCGTTCGATCTCTCCCTGCAGCGCGAGGAGCGCCTTGAGCGCCTCGGTCGGCACCGTCTTGCCGATGCGGAACGGAGGGATGCCGAGCGCCTGGAACGTCTGCCCGCGCATCGCCCGCTCGATCGCGATCTCGAGGGTCGCCCGCTCATCGAGCGGCTCGGACTCGAGAAGCGCGTCGAGCGAGGAGCCCAGCGCACGCGCGATCGACTGCAGAAGCGTGAGCTTCGGCTCACGCCGACCGTTCTCGATCATCGAGAGCTGGCTCGGGACGCGGTCGACCGCGGCGGCGAGTTCCTCGAGGGTCATTCCGCGTTCGGTGCGAAGCTGCCGGATCCGGCGGCCGATCGTCAGTGCATCCACTTCTCCATCGTCCGGGTCATCGACGAGGGGATCGCGGGCGGGGGACGTCGTCATACCCGGATTCTGTCACGAAACGTGAAATACGGACAAAGTTCACACCCGATTTCGTAGGGATCGACCCGTTTCTTCACCGCAAAGTGGTGTCATACCTCGCTGAGGCACCCGCCGCAGCATCCCGAACCAGGAGGACGACATGACGATCCACTCCACACCCGGCCAGCCGCCGCTCCGCGCGGGAGACCAGACGCAGACGGCCGCCGAGCTCCAGGAGATCTGGGACACCGACCCGCGATGGGATGGCATCCAGCGTACGTTTACCGCCGAGGACGTCATCGCGCTCCGCGGCTCGGTCCGCGAAGAGAGCACCCTCGCCCACCGCGGCGCGGAGAACCTCTGGAACCTCCTCCACACGGAGGACTACATCCGGGCGCTCGGCGCGTACACGGGCGGTCAGGCCGTGCAGCAGGTGCGCGCAGGCCTCAAGGCGATCTACCTCTCGGGGTGGCAGGTCGCCGCTGACGGCAACCTCGCGGGCCAGACCTACCCCGACCAGAGCCTCTACCCCGCCAACTCGGTGCCCGCTGTCGTGCGCCGCATCAACAACGCGCTCCTGCGCCAGGACCAGATCGAGACCGCCGAGGGCGAGCTCTCGCAGGACTGGCTCGCGCCGATCGTCGCCGACGCCGAAGCCGGCTTCGGCGGACCGCTCAACGCGTACGAGCTCGCTCAGTCGCTCATCCAGTCGGGTGCCGCGGGCATCCACTGGGAGGATCAGCTCGCGTCGGAGAAGAAGTGCGGACACCTCGGAGGCAAGGTGCTCGTGCCGACGCAGCAGCACATCCGGACGCTCAACGCGGCCCGTCTCGCCGCCGACGTCGCGGCGGTCCCGACCGTCATCATCGCGCGGACGGATGCTCTGGCCGCCGACCTGCTGACGAGCGACGTCGACGAGCGCGACCGCGAGTTCACGACCGGCGAGCGCACGAGTGAAGGCTTCTACCGTGTTCGTCCTGGCCTGGATGCCGTCATCAGTCGCGGCCTCGCGTTCGCGCCGTACGCCGACCTCATCTGGGTCGAGACGGGAGAGCCCGACATCGAGCTGGCGCGCGAGTTCGCCGCGGCGATCCACGCGGAGTACCCCGGGAAGCTCCTGGCGTACAACTGCTCGCCGTCGTTCAACTGGAAGCGCCACCTCGACGACGAGCAGATCGCGACCTTCCAGCAGGAGCTCGCCGACCTCGGCTACAAGTTCCAGTTCATCACGCTGGCCGGATTCCACGCGCTCAACTATTCGATGTTCGACCTCGCCTCGGGCTACGCCGAACGCGCCATGAGCGCCTACGTCGAACTGCAGGAGGCGGAGTTCGCCGCCGAGTCCCGCGGCTACACCGCGACCAAGCACCAGCGCGAAGCCGGCACGGGCTACTTCGACCGTGTCTCGACGGCGCTCAACCCCGACAGCGCCACCCTCGCTCTCGCGGGCTCCACCGAAGCCGCGCAATTCCATTGATCCGCTGAAACCTCTCACCGACCGGAGCACATGATGACCACCGCCACGGGCATCGCGCCCACTCGCCCCACCTCGTCCCGATCGTCGACGCACGCACCCTCGATCGAGATCACGGGCACCCTCCGCGACCGCTACGCCGAGATCCTCACGCCCGAGGCGCTCGCGTTCCTCACGGAGCTGCACGACCGCTTCGCCGGCCGCCGCTACGACCGGCTCGCCGACCGCATGCGTCGCCGCTTCGAGGTCGGCAACGGCCACGATCCGAGCTTCCGCGCCGAGACGACGCACATCCGCGAGGATCCGGACTGGCGCGTCGCGGGTGCCGGCCCGGGCCTGGAAGACCGACGCGTCGAGATCACGGGTCCCACCGACCCCAAGATGACGATCAACGCGCTCAACTCGGGTGCCCGCGTCTGGCTCGCCGACCAGGAGGATGCCACGAGCCCCACCTGGAAGAACGTCATCGAAGGGCAGCTGTCGCTGCGGGATGCGATCCGCGGCGAGCTCTCCTTCACGAGCCCCGACGGCAAGCGCTACGAGGTGACGGCCGAGGAGACCCCGACGATCGTCATGCGCCCGCGCGGGTGGCACCTCGTCGAGGAGCACCTGCAGTTCACCGATCGCGCGGGACGCCGGCTCGCGGCATCCGGATCCCTCGTCGACTTCGGGCTGTACTTCTTCCACAACGCCGTGCGCCTGATCGAGAACGGCCACGGGCCCTACTTCTACATCGCGAAGCTCGAGTCGAGCGAAGAGGCGAAGCTGTGGGACGACGTCTTCAGCTTCAGCGAGCGCTACGTCGGCATCCCGCACGGGACGATCCGCGCGACCGTCCTGATCGAGACGCTCCCCGCGGCGTTCGAGATGGAGGAGATCCTCTTCGAGCTCCGCGACCACATCGCGGGACTCAACGCGGGACGGTGGGACTACATCTTCTCGATCATCAAGAACTACCGCGGACGCGGCGCGCGATTCGTCCTGCCCGACCGGAGCGAAGTGACGATGACGGTCCCGTTCATGCGCGCCTACACGGACCTGCTCGTCAAGACGTGCCACAAGCGCGGCGCCTTCGCGATCGGCGGCATGAGCGCCTTCATCCCCAACCGCCGCAACCCCGAAGTGACGGAACGCGCGTTCGAGAAGGTCGCTGCCGACAAGAAGCGCGAGGCCGGTGACGGGTTCGACGGCACGTGGGTCGCCCACCCCGACCTGATCCCGGTCGCGATGGCGGAGTTCGACGCCGTGCTGGGCGAGCGCCCCAATCAGGTGGATCGCCAGCGCGACGACGTCGAGGTGCGGGCATCCGATCTCATCGACGTGCACATCGGACTCCCCGTCACGGCAGCGGGCGTCTACGGCAACGTGTCGGTCGCAGTGCGCTACATCGAGGCGTGGCTGCGAGGGCTCGGCGCCGTCGCGATCGACAACCTGATGGAGGATGCCGCGACGGCCGAGATCAGCCGATCGCAGATCTGGCAGTGGATCCACCAGGACCGGACGACCGAGGACGGCGAGCGCATCACGCGCGAGTACGTCGAGGGCCTCATCGAGCGGGTGCTCGGCGAGGTGACGCGCTCGGAGGGCGACCGCTTCGATGATGCAGCGGCCGTCTTCCGTGACGTCGCACTCGGCAGCGACTTCCCCGCGTTCTTGACGCTGCCCGCCTACAGCCGGTACCTCGCGCACGCGGACTAGAGGGTCCACGACGACGACCCGGACCGCCGAGATGCGGCCCGGGTCGTCGCTTCCCCCCGAGTGGCCGCTACTCCTGCACCGTTTCCACTTCGCCGACGGTCACGGACGGAGTGCCGCTGGATCCTCCGCCGAATCCGCCGAAGAAGCCCCCACCACCGAAGAAGCCCCCGCCGCCACCGCTGTTCTCGGGCGTGACGTGGATCACTTCGAGCTCACCGACCTCGACGTTCCCCTCGGGAACCTCTTCCTCGATGGGTGCCGGCGGCACGTAGTCGTGGTTGTAGTAGTAGTTGCCGTCGATCTCGATCCACTCCTGCGTTCCGGCATGACGGCACACGATGCTTGCGACGACGCCCTGGCAGTTCCACGGATTCCCGGTCTGGTCGACGTACTCCGGCTCCGGGACGGTCACTTCGTACTGCTGTTCGTACTGGTAGACCGCGCCGCAGTTCGGATCGTTCTGGAAGATCGGGACTCCGTCGGCGCCGACGGTCCGGCTGATGCCGCCGCCGACGCACTCGGGCGCGGCGAAGGCGGCGCCCGCCGTGCCGAAGACCATACCCCCCGTGGCGAGCGCGCCCGCCGCGAGGGTGGCGAGGGTGCGTGTCGTCTTCTTCATGTCGTCTCCTCCTGCTCGGAATCGCGGCCGAGCATCCCCGGCCTGAATCCATCCAGCCAGAGCACGAGAGAAGCGGGTACCCGGGAAATCCCGGGGTGCTCACCCCACGAGAGCGAGTCCGACGGCCGCGCGCGAACTGACTTCGAGCTTTGCGACGACGCGACCGACGTGCTCCTCGACCGTTCGCGGGCTGATCGACAGCTGCGTCGCGATCTCCTTGTTCGCCAGCCCTCGCGCCACGAGGTGCGCGATCTCCCGCTCGCGCGGGGTGAGGCGCGACACGAGCGCGCCATCGAGTCGTGCGTGGTACGCGCGTGCCCGACGGCTGGCCCGCGCGTAGTGGAGCGGCATCCCCAGCTCCTCGAACACGCCTGCCGCGGAGAGCGCGAGTGCGGCAGCCCGTTCGGGATCGGCGTCGACGTCGGCGGCGATCCGTGCTTCGACCATCACGATGTGCGCCTCCTGTGCACGGAGCCCCGACCCCGCGCTCTCGGTGCGTGCCCGAGCGACCAGGCGAGTCGCCTCCTCCCCCGCCCCGAGGGAGAGATGGATGGTGGCGGCGTCGAGCAACCTGTAGGTGAGCAGCGCATCGGGCGCGAGATCGACCATGGGCGCCGAGATCGGAGGGGCGAGACGCGCCTCGGCGCGACGGAGGAGGGTGCTCACCGTGCGGCGCCACCAGGTGTCGGCCGGAAGCCCCGCTTCCCGCAGGAGGGCGATCGCTTCGGCGAGGCGTTCGGGTTCATCGCGCCACTCGGCGACGTACAGGCGCGCAGCGGCCGCGATCGACACGGCATCGGGCCCCGCGTACCGCCGCGCGTCGTCTCCGGCCGCTCGCGCGGCGGCAGCGGCCTCGTCGAGGCGTCCGGATGCCACCATGGTGAACGCACGTACGGAGTGGAGAGCCGCTCGCGCCTGCACCCTCCCCGTGTCCCGGGCGACGCGGATCGCTCTGTCGACGATCCAGGATGCCGTCTCGTACTCTTCCAGGACGAAGGCCGCCCAGCCGAGATCCGCGCACACCTCGCTGACGTCGCGCCACTGCGCGGCGGAGGCATCGCGGAGCACGTTCGCGACGGAGGAGAACTCTTCGCGCGCCGCGACGATGTCGCCCGCGTTCAGCAGACCGAGCGTGCGCAGCGACCGCACCGCGATGTCCGCCGCGGCGGAGACCTCACCGCTCGCGTGAGCGCGGGCGAAGAGCTCGAGCGTGTCCAGCGCTTCGTCCCACGCGTCACGGGCGATGGCGAGCGACGCGCGTTCGATCTGGAACGCGAGGTCATCGACCGCGACAGCGGTGTCCAGGAGCTCGTGCGCCTCGTCCAGTCGACCCGCCATGCGCAGCGCCTGGAGCCGGAGGGCGAGCGCCTCACCCGTGCCGTGCTCAGGCGCTCGGTCGAGCACGTCCACCGCGTCCTCCGGCGAGCCGCAGACGATGAGTGCGCGGGCGAGGAGCAGATCGCGTTCCGCGTCGCGGCGGTGCGTCGTCGAGCGGAGCCAGCGCACGGCCGCCCCGGGGTCGTCTGCGAGCGCGACCGCCGATGCCGCCACGATCGCCTCGATGTCGTCCGGGGTCTGGGTTCCGCCGAGGAGGTGGAGGTGCTCGGCGCGTTCCAGCTGCGAGAAGGCATCCCTCATGCCGCTGAGCATCCGGTGTGCCCGCAGCCTCTCCGCAGCGTCGACGCCGCGATAGGCGGACGCGCGAAGGAGGGGATGCGAGATGCGCAGTCCGTGCGGTGAGGGACTGAGCAGTTCACGTCCTCGCAGCACGTCGGCCGACCGGGAGACGTCGGCAGGGTCGAGACCTGTCAATGCGGCGACGGCTTCGACGTGCAGGTGACCGACGATCGCGACGGCTCTCAGGACCGCCTGGGTGTCGTCGTCGAGCGAGCGGATGTCGGAGCGGAGCGCCCCGTACACGCTCGGCATCTCGTCGAGCCGCACTCCGTCCAGCGCAGCCTCGAAGGCATCGACGCTCGGGCGCTCCCACCACAGCTGCGTCAAGAGGGTCGCGAACAGCGGGTTGCCGTCGGAGCGTTCGACGATGCAGTCCAGGGCCTCCGGCGGAGCGTCTCCGGCGATGCGGCGCAGCGCGTCGGGCGCGAGCGGCGCGAGGCGCACACGATCCAGGGGGATGCCGCAACGGCGCGCCGCTTCGAGAAGCACGTGGGGCACCTGCGTCGGACGGTGAGCCACGAGCAGCGCCAGCTGAGGGGCGTGGAGGAGCAACGAGACGAGGACGCCGAGGGATGCGTGGTCGATCCAATGGACATCGTCGACGACGAGAACCGTGGGCTCCTCGGCGAGCGCTCGCGCCATCCGTTCCGCCAGCGAGTGCTCCTCGTCGGCGGGGTTGGGACTGATCGACAGGGCGTGCAAGGCCCGCTCGATCGACTGCAGCGGCGTATCCGTGCCCATCGTGACCGGACCGGTGCGGACGACGCGGCATCCCAGTTCCGAGACGACAGCGTGCAGCACCGCGGTCTTGCCCGCCCCGATCGGCCCCTCGAGGAACAGCATGACCCGATCGCCCGCCGCTTCCCGCAGACGTGATTCCACACGCGCGCACTCGCTCGCGCGCCCCGGAAGCACCATCCTCACAAACCCGTGGTCAGGCGCTGCGGCGGATCCAGCGGAAGGTGAGTCGCGCGAGCACGAGGCCCACGACGAGCCACACGCCGAGCGCGATCGCGACCCCGCCGAGGTTCCACTCTCCGCCCTGCTCGAGCGCGGCGTAGTCCTCGGGGAGGAAGACGGCGCGCATCCCCTGCGCCATCCACTTGAGCGGGAAGATCCCCGCGGCGTTCTGCAACCACTCCGGCAGCTGCGAGAAGACGAGGTACACCCCCGACACGAACTGGAGGGCCAGCGCGATCGGCACGACGACGGCCGTCGCACTCTTTCCCGAGCGAGGGAGGGCGGACAGGGCGATCCCGAGGAGGGCGGAGGTTGCGATACCGAGCACGAACACCCACGAGAAGATGAGCCAGCGCTGCGGATCGGTCGGAAGCTCGGCACCGAGCACGACCGTCGCGAACAGCAGGATCAGCGCAGCCTGCATGACACCGGTCGCACCCACCTGGCAGAACTTGCCGAGGAAATAGCTGACCGGCGACAGGGGCGTTCCCCCGAGCCGCTTGAGCGTGCCGTCGGACCGCTCGACGGCGATGTCCATCGCGAGGTTCTGGAAGCCCGAGAGGAGCAGCCCCGCCGCGATCATCCCCGGGAGGTAGAGCTCCGCCGTTGAGAGGGGAGGAACACCGGGGTCGAGCTGGACTTGACCATCCGAGCCGAACGCGACACTGAACAGCCCCAGCATGAAGATCGGGAAGAGGAAGGTGAAGAAAAGCGAGTCGCCGGAGCGGAAGTACTGGAGGATCTCGAATCGCGCCCGCCACAGTCCGATGGCGACGATGCTGCGACGCTTCGTGAGGGTCCTCGTCCGCACCGTCGTCGTCATGAAACCGCCTCCTCGCCCACGAGCGCGAGATAGATGTCCTCGAGACTCGGGCGAACGATCTCCAGCGACGGCGGAGCTTCCCCCAACCGTCGGGCGAGAGCCTGCGCGAACGCGAACGGTTCGTCGGTGCGCTCCTCGCGCAGCATCCCGTCTTCGCGCCACCGCACGATCGGGATCCGCGACTCGGGATCACCGAACCCGTCGACGGGACCCATGGCCTGCAGGCGCCCCGAGGAGATGACGGCGACACGATCGGCGAGCTGCGCCGCCTCATCGAGATAGTGGGTCGTGAGGAGGATCGTCGTGCCCTCCGTCTGGAGTCGACGGATGAGGTCCCAGAACTCGCGGCGCGCGTGCGGGTCGAATCCCGTCGTCGGCTCATCGAGGAACAGCAGCTCCGGGCGGCCGATGATCCCGAGTGCGACGTCGACGCGACGCTGCTGCCCACCGGAGAGCTTGGCGATGCGCGTCTTCGCCTGGTCCTGCAGTCCGACCGCGGCGATCACCTCTTCGACGTCGCGCGGGCGCGGATAGAAGCCGGCGAAGAGGGTGAGCTGCTCTCTGACCGTGACGAGCCCCGCCTGCCCTGCCGACTGGAGCACGATGCCCAGCCGCGCCTTCCAGTCCAGCCCGCCCGTCTGCGGATCGACACCGAGGACGGACACCTCGCCACCCGTGCGTCTCCGGTAGCCCTCGAGGATCTCGACCGTCGTCGATTTCCCCGCACCGTTCGGCCCCAGCAGAGCGAACGTCTCTCCTCGGGCGATGTCGAACGACACGTCGTCCACGACCGCGCGATCACCGTACGTCTTGCGCAGGTTCTTCACGCGCACCGCAGTCGATTCCATCCCCCCAGCTTGCTACCCGAAGCTGCGAACGACCAGCACGACTTTCCGCCGGGGCTGCCCCGCGGCTCACGCTCCGCCCGAGTACGCTCGGAGGCGTGACCGAACGCGCCCCTCTATCCCGCAAGCTCAGCTCCATCGCCGAATCGGCGACCCTCAAGGTCGACGCCAAGGCGAAGGCCCTCCAAGCCGCCGGCCGGCCCGTCATCTCGTATGCCGCCGGCGAGCCCGACTTCGCGACACCGCAGTTCATCGTCGACGCGGCAGCAGAAGCCCTGCACGATCCGGCGAACTACCGCTACACACCAGCGGTCGGCCTGCCCGTCCTCCGGGAGGCGATCGCCGCCAAGACGCTGCGCGACTCCGGGCTCGAGGTGTCCGCCTCGCAGGTCGTCGTGACCAACGGGGGAAAGCAGGCGGTCTACCAGGCATTCCAGACAGTCCTGAACCCCGGCGACGAAGTGCTCCTCCCGGCCCCGTACTGGACGACGTATCCCGAAGCGATCGCGCTCGCCGACGGTGTTCCCGTCGAAGTGTTCGCGGGGGCCGATCAGGACTACAAGGTCACGGTCGAGCAGCTCGAACAGGCGCGGACGGACCGAACGACGGCTCTCGTCTTCGTGTCTCCGTCAAACCCCACGGGCTCGGTCTACACGCCCGAAGAGACGCAGGCCATCGGAGAGTGGGCGGTCGAGCACGGGATCTGGATCATCTCGGACGAGATCTACCAGAACCTCGTCTACGGTGGCGCACGCGCCGTGTCGATCGTCGAGGCCGTTCCGGATGCCGCGAACCAGACGATCCTCGTCAACGGCGTCGCCAAGACGTATGCCATGACGGGCTGGCGCGTGGGCTGGATGGTCGGACCCGCCGACGCGATCAAGCTCGCGGCGAACCTCCAGTCGCACCTCTCGTCGAACGTCAACAACATCGCTCAGCGCGCCGCGCTCGCGGCGTTGACGGGACCCCAGACCGAGGCGGAGGAGTTCCGGCAGGCCTTCGACCGACGGCGCCAGGTGATCGTCGCGGAGCTGTCGAAGATCGCGGGAGTCACGGTTCCCGATCCGCTGGGCGCGTTCTACGCCTACCCCGACGTTCAGGGCCTCTTGGGGCGCGAGTGGCGCGGGAAGCGGATCGAGACCTCGCTCGAGCTCGCGGACCTCATCCTCGACGAGGCGGAAGTCGCCGTCGTGCCGGGCGAGGCGTTCGGGCCTTCCGGATATCTCCGGCTCTCTTACGCCCTGGGCGACGACGCGCTGCTCGAGGGTGTGCGCCGCCTGCAGGATCTGTTCTCAGACTGACGAGTGTCGCGGGCGGCGAACTCGCAGCCTGATCGCGTGATCACACGTCAGCGGACCGGGAACCCGACGTTCGAGGCGACCCGATCGGGAACATCGGAATAGCCAAGCCCGCAAAAGCAATCAGGGGCCACAAGCTGTTCGCCACGATCGCCAACACAATCCCCAGCACCGCGATGCTGAGTGCGATGCTCCACACCGCGACCCTCACCCACCTGGGCACACCCGCTGCGGAATCGTTCGCCATGCCTCGATCTTACGAACGGCCTTCGGTCGCGCGGTGAATCCACATCCCCCCAGACGTCTGAATAGTACACAGATTCGACACCTCTTCGATCTGTGTCGTATGTTCGTACTACGCTTATATGCATGAGCCACAATCTGACCACCGACGAGGGGTGGACGAACGCGCTCGATGACCTCGTCACGGGGATGATCGAGACACGGCGGCAGATCGCGGCTTTCGAAGCGCGACAGGAGCGCCTCCTGTCGGAGGCTGTCGACCTCACGATCGCTCGGACCGCACAGGCGCGGGCGGCGGGGCGACGAATGACGCGCGGCGACCTCGCGATTCGAGAGGTCGCCGCCGAACTCGGCGCCGCGATGCGTGTGTCCGACCGTACGGTGCAGTCACGCATGGGCGATGCCGCGAGTCTGACGTCCCGCTTCCAGGCGACTCTGTGCGCGTGGGAAGACGGGCGGATCTCCGCGGCGCACGCGCGCATCATCCTCGACATCGGTGCCGCGATCTCCGACGATGCTGTCTTCGCTCAGTTCGAAGCGACGGCGCTCGGTATTGCAGAAACCGAAGCCCCCGCACGTCTTCGGGCGCTCGCTCGTGCCGTCGCAGCGCGGCTCGATCCGGAAGAGACGGCCGACCGCCAACGCCGCGCCCTCGACGACCGGCTCGTCCGACTGATCGATCTCGACGACGGTCTCGCTCGGATCATCGCCGATCAGCCGGCACCGCTCGCGTACGCGATCTTCGACCGCCTAACGCAGTTGGCGCGCGAGGTGCGTGGAGCGTCGGACGCCGAGCCTGGGCTCGACGACGCGGAGGGTGCGGCCGCGGGTGCAGAGGATGCGGGCGCGGGCACGACCGCGGAGTGCGCGCGCGGCGATGCGGCGGAACCCGCGTTCGTGACGGGACCGACGAAGCTGCGACAGGAAGGAAGCGACGCCGGCCACGACCTGGGCGTTCCCGATTCGCAGTCCGCCATCGCCGATACGCGCACGATCGACCAGCTGCGCGCCGACGTGTTCGCCGACCTGCTTCTTGCGGGAGCGCCCGCCGCGCATGGGGACGGCGCGCTCGGGGCCGTCACGGGGCACGTGCAGGTCACGGTGCCCGTGCTCACGGCCGCCGGTGTCGGCACGGAACCTTGCCTGCTCGCAGGATACGGTCCGATCGAAACGACGCTGGCTCTCCGGCTCGCGGGCAAGGCGTCGGGTTGGGATCGCGTCCTGACTCACCCGCACACGGGTGCTGTGCTCGCGGTCGACCGCTACCGTCCCGACGAGAGCCTTCGGCGCCACTTGCGCGCACGTGACGAACACTGTCGCATGCCCGGATGCCGCCGGTCCGCGAGGCGTTCCGACATCGATCACACGAAGGATGCCGCGAAGGGCGGCCCGACGAGCGAGACGAATCTTGCCCACTTCTGTCGTCGACACCACACGCTGAAACACCACACGGCGTGGCGGGTGCGACAACGACCGGGAGGAATCATCGAGTGGATCTCGCCGACGTCACGCACCTACCGTGATCGACCACCGAGCACCGTGAGGTTCGTGCCGACCGACTGGCACGCCGTCGCTGTCGACAACTCAGACGATATGCAGAACAGTCGCGCCCGCGCGCCGTTCTGACCGAACCCTGACACCGCAGGGAGGACCCGCGATGCCCCGCACCGGACGGCAGCAGCGGACCACACCGCCGGACCGAACCCCGAAGTCCGAATCTCAGGCCAGCTGCTCGTGGCCCGGCTGCGCGGCATCCATCTCGGGCGACTGCAACTGCATGATCGCGAGCGCTTCGTGAACGGCCCCGACACTCGTGTCGATGTCACCGAAATGGTGGAGGAACCCGTTCGAGTCACGAATGGTCATCGTGACGTGGGCCCGTCCGTGCCGCGGCAGAGCCGATTTCTTCGATATGCGCGATGCCATGGTCGTGCGGTCCCCTCTCTCGCTCTGCGAAACTACCGGTCGAACGCCTGCGCGCAGGCGCTCAACACACCGCGGAATCGGCGGGTTTCACCCGGCGGATACTCTTCACAGCTCGACGTTGACCAGGACAGGCTCGGGCTGCAGGATGAGCCCGAATTCCGCCTGCACACGCCCCTGGATGAAACGAGCCAGTTCGGCGATCTCGGCCGCCGTGGCACCGCCGCGGTTCGTCAGAGCCAGCGCGTGCTTGGTCGACAGCGCCGACCTCGAGCGTGGAAGGCGGAACCCCTTGCGCAGCCCCGCGTGCTCGATGAGCCACGCGGCGCTCACCTTGACCGACGTCTCCTGCTCGACGGGCGCGGGAACATAGCCGTCGAACGTCGAGAGCGGGAAGACCAGCACGGTATCGAGATCGGGCGCGACAGGCCATCGCGGACACTCCGCAGGGAGGGATGCCGCGAACGATGAGGAGACGATCGCGTTCTGGAAGAACGAGCCGGCGCTGTACGTGTCGGGGTCGTCGGGATCGAGCACCATCCCTTTTCGCGCACGCGTCGCGAGCACGTGATCGCGGATCCAGGCCACCGTGACGGCATCGCTCTCCGCCAGCCCGAGGGCCGAGCGGAGCTGCGCACCGGCGATGGGGCGCGGAGCATCCCCCACCTCGGCCAGCTCGAGCGTC
Source organism: Microbacterium sp. SLBN-146 (assembly GCF_006715145.1). Classification (NCBI taxonomy): domain Bacteria; kingdom Bacillati; phylum Actinomycetota; class Actinomycetes; order Micrococcales; family Microbacteriaceae; genus Microbacterium; species Microbacterium sp. SLBN-146. The sequence goes on along the minus strand of NZ_VFMR01000001.1, from coordinate 1,889,644 downwards.
ACCGAGAGGATGACGGCCGAACGCTCCGGAACGGATCCGTAATGCCGCTTGAGCGCGGAGGTGCGGAAGCCCAGCGCGAGCTCCGCGGCCGAAACAGTGCGCACTTCGCCGTCGGACTCGTCGATCAGCTCGACTTCGACGAGCGTCTGGATGATCTCCTGCCCGTACGCGCCGACGTTCTGCACGGGGGCGGCGCCCACCGTGCCGGGGATGCCCGACATGGCCTCGATTCCCGCGAGCCCCTCTTCGACGGCGTACGCGACGAGCGCGTCCCAGTCGTGCCCCGCCTGAACCCGCACGCGCACGAAGCCCGCGCGCGGCGACGGCAGCCGTTCGATGCCCGACGTGAGGATCCGCACGACGACCCCCTCGAAGGGGTCGTCGCCGGCGAAGAGGTTCGACCCGCCGCCCAGGACGAGCCAAGCGTCACCGCTCCCCCACACGTCGCGGAGAGCCTTCACGAGGTCGTCCGACGTGCGGGCCTCGATCATGCGGTCGGGGACGCCGCCGGTTCTCAGCGTCGTGAGCTGAGCGAGCGCGACAGGCTCGACCTCGAGCATCTCGGACGTCATACGAGACGTACGCGCGCCTGCGCCTTGCCGAGAACCGTCGTGTCCGAATGGGTCACCGTGAAATCGACGCGCATCGTCTCTTCGTCCACGGCACCGACCTTGGCGACGACGGTGACATCGGCGCCCGTTTCCGGATCGACGACGACGGGTCGCGTGAAGCGCACGCCGTAGTCGACCAGTCGCGCGATGTCGCCGACCCACGGCGTGATCGTGCCGATCGCGAGCCCCATCGTGAGCATGCCGTGGGCGAGCACACCCGGAAGACCGACCGCCGCCGCGACGTCGTCGCGATAGTGGATGGGATTGAAGTCTCCCGATGCTCCCGCGTACCGAACGAGCGACTCGCGCGTCAGGTGGACGGTGCGCTCGGCGACGACATCGCCGACGGCGGGAGCGCCCGGAACAGCCGAAACATCGTGCGTGGTCATGAATCGCCTCCGACGAGGAGAACCGATGTCGCCGTGACGACGTGGGCCCCGGCGGCATCCGTCACGACGGCATCGCTCGTGACCATCGCGTTCGCACCGAGAGTGCGGATGCCGGTGACGGCGAGCTTCGCGGTCAGCTCGTCGCCCGCGACGATGGGACGCGAATAGGTGAAGCGCTGCTCGGCGTGCAGCACGCGCGAGAGCTCGATGCCGGAGTCCGGCTCCGCCAGCAGCTGTTGGAGCGTCAGATCCTGGACGACCATCGCGAATGTGGGCGGGGCGACGACGTCCGGGTATCCGAGTGCCTGCGCGGCCGCGGGATCCACGTGGGACGGGTCATCCGCAAAGACCGCGCGGGCGAACTCGCGCACTTTCTCACGACCGACGAGATACGGCGCCGTCGGAGCGAAGTCGCGCTCGACGAGTTCGGGGTTCACTGGCACCGTCTCATCCTACGCGCGGGCTCGCGCGCGGATCATGTCAGCGCGAGCGTCCGCGCACGGCACGGATCGCCATCTGGACGGCGATCACGACGAGGAAGGCGGCGAAGAGGATATTGCCCGTGAGGGGGTCGATCAGTGTCGCCAACCACGCACCGAGCGCCGTCGTCGTACACGCTGCGCCGCCGACGATCGCCGCCGCGACGAGGTCGATATTGCGGCGGCGCACATTGCCGATCGTGCCCGAGATGGCGGTCGGGATCATCATGAGCAACGACGTCCCCTTCGCGATCAGGTCGCTCGCGCCGAACAGCAGCATGAGGACAGGCACGACGACGACGCCTCCCCCGACACCGAGGAGCCCCGCGAGGATACCCGTGACGACACCGAGCACGACGAGTCCCGCGCCCGTGAGCCACGTCAGGACGAGCTCCGCGTCACGCGAGGGGATGACGACGAAGAGGCTCACGATGACGATCCCGAGGAAGCCGACGAAACCCCATCGCAGCACCGTCAGCGGAACCCTCGGGAGCAGCCAGGTGCCGATCTGCGCACCCACGACCGCGCCGGCGGCGAGGATGAGGCCGGGGATCCAGGCGACCGAGTCGTGCACACCGTACGAGATGACACCGATCGCCGCCGTGGGGACGATCGCCCCCAGCGACGATCCTGCCGCCAGGCGCTGGTCGAAGCCGAGGATGAGGACGAGGAGCGGCACGATGACCGTGCCGCCGCCGACACCGAAGAGCCCCGAGAGCAACCCGGACGCCAAGCCGATCCCGATGCACGCGAAGACGTAGCCGGCGTTGCGTGACCGGGACGCGGCACCCGTCACGAACGGACCTCGTCGATCACCCAGCCATCGCCGGACGGGACCACGACATAGGTCCATCGGTCGGCGAAGGGCGTCGGCTCTTCGACGAGCTCGCCGTTCTCATCGATGTAGCTGTCGTAGCTCTCGAGCGTGTCGATGACGAACGATGCACCGTCGTCTTCGATACCGGTGATCGACAGGCTGTAGTCCTCGACGGAGTCGCTGAAGTACTGCGAGGACTCCTCGAAGCCGTCGCAGTCGCGGATCTGCTCGAACAGCTGCATGTCCTCGCTCGTGACGGCGAAGTACTCGTCGCAGTCGCCGTCGAGCCACGCGTCGTTGTACTGCTCGACGACCGCGACGGCAGCCCGCTCGTCATCGGTCTGGGGAGCCACGCCCGATGGCGATGACGACGACGTCGCGAGGTTGAGGAAGAGGAGCGGGATGAGAACCGCGGCGGCGATGACGATCCCGAGGAGAACGACGCCCAGCACGACCCACACGATCCACACCTTGGATCGCTCGGGCTGCGTGGCCGCGACGAAGGCACCGCCCTGATGATCGGGGGATGCGGCATCCGCCATCTCGGCGAAGTCGGCGAGCTCGGGCGGCACGTCGGTGTCGCGATCAGCATCGGAATCCGCGGTGGGATCCGGATTCGCGACGTGCTCCGTCCAGGCCGATCCGTCCCACCACCGGAGGGCACCGTGTCCGTCGTCGTACCATCCGGGCGGCATCGAGGTCATGGGGTCAGCGTACCCGCGGGCATGCGGACCCCATGACCTCGACGTCCTACTTCGTCGAGAAGGCGGCGTCGAATGCGGCCTCAGACGGCTTGTACGACGAGAGCCGCCGCACGAACGCGAGCGCCTCGGGAGCGCCGACGAGACGGTCCATGCCCGCGTCTTCCCACTCGACCGAGAGGGGACCTTCATAACCGATCGCGTTGAGCATGCGGAAGGCGTCCTCCCACGGCACGTCGCCGTGGCCGGTCGAGATGAAGTCCCATCCGCGACGCGGGTCGGCCCATGCCAGGTGCGACGAGAGGCGACCGTTGCGTCCGTTGTTCAGGCGCTTCTTCGTGTCCTTGCAGTGGACGTGGTAGATCCGGTCCTGGAAGTCCCACAGGAACCCGACCGGGTCGAGGTCCTGCCACACCATGTGCGACGGATCCCAGTTCAGTCCGAACGCCTCCCGGTGCCCGATGGCTTCGAGGGTCTGCACCGTCGTCCAATAGTCGTACGCGATCTCCGACGGGTGAACTTCGTGCGCGAAACGCACACCGACCTCGTCGAAGACGTCGAGGATCGGATTCCACCGGTCTGCGAAGTCCTGATAACCGGCATCCACCATCGCCTGCGATGCGGGCGGGAACATCGCGACGTACTTCCAGATCGACGAGCCCGTGAAGCCGGTCACTGTCTTGACACCGAGCTTGGCGGCGAGGCGTGCCGTGTTCTTCATCTCCTCGGCCGCACGCTGGCGCACGCCCTCGGGATCACCGTCGCCCCACACGTGGTCGGACAGGATGTCGCGGTGACGCTGATCGATCGGGTCGTCGCACACCGCCTGACCCTTGAGGTGGTTCGAGATCGTCCAGACCTTCAGCCCGTTGCGCTCGAGCACGTCGAGCTTGCCCTGGACGTAGGCGTCGTCGTCCCATCGCCACGGGTCGAGGTGATCGCCCCAGCAGGCGATCTCCAAGCCGTCGTAGCCCCATTCGCCTGCCAGCCGAGCGACCTCTTCGAACGGCAGATCGGCCCACTGACCCGTGAAGAGAGTGATCGGTCGCGTCATTGCGTTGTCCTTCCGTTGTGACGTTTCGGAATCTGCGTGTCGTTGCGGATGCTGCGGACCTCAGACGCCCGTCGGGGTCCAGGCGCTTCCCGCCTCGGACGACTTCTCGACCGCGTCGAGGACCCGCTGCACGTGCAGTCCGTCGGCGAAAGACGGGTGCGGCTGCGTGCCGTCGGAGATCGCCGTGACGAAGTCGTAGACCTGGTGCGAGAACCCGTGCTCGTAGCCGAGCATATGACCGCTCGGCCACCAGGGGGCGAGATACGGGTGGTCGGGCTCCGTGACGAGAATGCGCTGGAAGCCCTGACCCGTCGACGGGAGCGTCGCGTCATAGAACTCGAGCTCGTTGAGGCGCTCGAGGTCGAACGAGATCGCACCGGCCGATCCGGAGATCTCGATCCGCAGGGCGTTCTTGCGGCCGGTGCGGAAGCGGGTCGCCTCGAACGACGCGAGCGCTCCCGACGTGAGACGGCCCGTGAAGAGGGCGATGTCGTCGACCGTGACCTCGCCGCGCTCGGTGGACGCCGTGCCCGAGAGACCCTGCCCCTCGCCGAGGAGCGGGCGTTCCTTCACGATCGTCTCGATGATGCCCGACACGGACGTCACGCGTTGGCCCGTGATGTACTCCGTCAGGTCTACGGCGTGGGCGCCGATGTCACCGAGGGCACCCGATCCGGCATGCTCCTTCTTCATGCGCCACGTGAGCGGCGCATTCGCATCCATGAGCCAGTCCTGCAGGTACTCCGCGCGGACCTGGCGCACCTCGCCGATGCGCCCTTCCGCGATGAGGTCGCGGGCGAGCGTCGTGGCGGGGACCCGGCGGTACGTGAATCCGACCATGGAACGGACGCCGCGGGTCGCAGCGCGCTCGGCGGCGGCAGTCATCGCCTCCGCCTCTTCGACGGTGTTGGCCAGGGGCTTCTCGCACAGGACGTGCTTGCCCGCGTCGAGAGCGGCGATCGCGATCTCGGCGTGGGTGTCACCCGGGGTGACGATGTCGACGACGTCGATGTCGTCGCGCTGGACGACCTCGCGCCAATCGGTCGCGCTCTCGTCCCACCCCCATTTACGTGCGCATGCCGCGACCTTGTCGGCGTCGCGTCCGGTGACGACGCTCATCTCGACGGGGCGCGGAAGTTCGAAGAATCGGGGGGCGACGCGCCACCCTTGGGAGTGGGCTGCGCCCATGAAGCCGTGGCCGATCATGGCGACGCGCAGCGGGCGATCGCGGGGTGAGTCTGTCATCGCGAGATCCTCTCGTGGATAGGGCAACGGGGCGCCCGCCCGGATGGACGGACGCCCCGGTGGTGTGTCGTCAGGAATCGAACGAGAGGCCGATGAAGTCGGCGACGTTGTCCTTCGTGACGACGGGAGCGTCGAGCACGATCCGGTTCGGGACCGACGGGGTGATGAGGTCGCTCATCGTCTTGCCCTGGGCGATGAGGCGTGCCAGCGCGATACCGTCAGCGGCCTGCGTCGAGGGGTAGATGACGGTCGCCTTCAGGACCGAGTCGTCGGCCTCGATGGCTTCCATCGCGTTACGGCTCCCCGCGCCGCCCATCATGATGAACTCGTCACGACCGGCCGCGTTGATCGCAGCCAGCACACCGATGCCCTGGTCGTCGTCGTGGTTCCAGATGCCATCGATCTGCGGGTTGGCCGACAGCAGCTGCGACGTGACAGCCTCACCACCGGCAACAGTGAAGTCCGCCGCCACACGCGGGCCGACCTCGAGGCCGCAGTCGCTGAGCGCGTCCGCGAAGCCCGCCGAACGGTCCTGCGTGAGGGGCAGCGAGTCGATCCCGGCGATCTCCGCGATGACCGCGTCAGGGTTGTCACCGAACTGCTCGCAGAAATACGTACCCGCCGAAACACCCATGCCGTAGTTGTCACCGAGGATCGTGGCGCGCGCAGCGAACGGGCTGGAGAACTCACGGTCGACGTTCACGACGGGAATCCCCGCCTCCATCGCCTTGATCGCCACCTCGGTGAGCGCCGCACCATCAGTGGGGAGCAGAACGATCGCGTCCACGCCCTCGTTGATGAACGTCTCCACCGCGGCGATCTGCGCGTTGGCGTCGTTCGTCCCCTCCGCCTGACGCAGCTCGACATCGTCGAAGCTCTCCGCAGCGGCAAGAGCACCCGAGTTGATCGCACCGAGCCAACCATGATCGGCAGCAGGACCCGAGAAGCCGATGACGACCGTCTCACCAGCCTCCGCATTCTCCTCGCTCGTCGTGCCCTGATCGACGACCTCCTCCTCCGTCGCACCACTGGTGCAGCCGGCGAGAAGGCCGATCGAAGCGATTGCCGCGACGCCCGCCAAGACGAGTCGCGATCGCGCTGTGATGTGTGAGCGCATTTCTAGTTCCTCCTTGAATGTGATGCAGCTTCGACAGGTGAACCCGAGGGGGAAGCCGCCCACACTCGTGGTGTCCACGCTGACGCCACTCACCGTAGCAGAAGTGTGCGCGGATTTGTCATCTTTTGATTTTCAGTCGTCAGAAGTACCGAATCCTCTAGTTATCAGCCGAAGTCGCCGCGTTTCCCGCCGACTCTGCACCTGCACCGTCCGTCATGCGCCGTGAGATTGGTACTGCACACGGCCCTTCAACTCGTGTTATGTTCGGCGGGTGATCAAAGTTGACCATCCATCGGCATTACTCGATGTCAGAGGCGTGACGAAGTCCTTCGGGGGTGTGCGCGCGCTGCGCGGAGTGGATCTGGAGATCCTTCCGGGCGAGGTGCACTGCGTGCTCGGGCAGAACGGCGCGGGCAAGTCCACGCTCATCAAGACTCTCGCGGGCGTGCACAAGCCTGACAGTGGCGAGATCTCCTGGCAGGGGGAACGCGTAGACATCGCGACTCCCGAGGCGGCGATCGAGCTCGGCATCGCCACGATGTACCAGGAGCTCGATGTCGTCGACGGCCTGACGATCGCCGAGAACATCTTCCTCGGCCATGAACTGGCGCGCGGCGGATTCACCCGGCGCTCGGAGGCGGCGAAGCAGACCCGAGAGCTCCTGCGCCGCCTCGGCCACGAGGGCCTCTCCCCCCACGCCGAGGTCGGCACACTGTCTGCTGCCAATAAGCAGATCGTGAGCATGGCGCGGGCTCTCTCGCACGACATCAAGCTCATCATCATGGACGAGCCGTCTGCCGTTCTCGACACCGAGGAGGTGAAGAACCTCTTCCACGTGGTCGGAGAACTCACGTCGGCGGGCATCGCCGTCGTGTACATCACGCACCGACTCGAGGAGATCCGCGAGATCGGCGACCGGATCACGGTCCTGAAGGACGGACGCACGATGGCGACCGGCCTCCCCGTTGCGGACACTCCGACGAGCGAGCTGATCAAGCTCATGACCGGACGCTCGGTCGAGAACGTCTTCCCGCCCGCCGTCCCGATCCCCGACGACGCGCCGCTCGTGCTCGAAGTCGAGTCGCTCGGAGTCTCCGGCCTCTTCGAGGACGTGTCCTTCACGGTGCGCGCCGGCGAGATCGTCGGCCTGGCAGGTCTCGTCGGTTCCGGTCGATCCGAGATCCTCGAAACGGTCTACGGCGCGCGCCGGGCGACCTCGGGTCGTGTGAGCGTCGGAGGCGAACGCCTGCGTCCCGGCTCCGTCGTCGCCGCCGTCAATGCCGGCATCGGACTGTCGCCCGAAGAACGGAAGAGTCAGGGCCTCGTCCTCACCGAACCGATCTTCGTCAATGTCACGCTGGCCTCCCTCAGCAGGTTCGCCAAGGCGGGCTTCCTCGACGACCGCTCAGCACGCGCCACCACGCGGGAGCAGATCGAGGCGTTCGAGCTGCGCCCCGCCGACCCCGATCGAGCCGCTGCCACTCTCTCCGGCGGCAATCAGCAGAAGATCCTCCTCGCGCGCTGGCTCGTGCACGGGACACGAGTCCTGCTGCTGGACGAGCCGACTCGCGGCGTCGATGTCGGTGCTCGCGCCGAGATCTACGCCCTCATCCGCCAGCTCGCCGCCGACGGCAACGCCGTCGTGATCGTCTCGAGCGAGATCGAAGAGGTCCTCGGCCTCGCCGACAACGTCCTCGTCGTCTCGGACGGCCGCGTATTGAAGACCCTCCCCGCTTCGCAGATCGATGAGCACGGCGTGCTCGATCTCGTCATGAAAGGAACCGCCGCGTGAGCGAGCAGACCACCCCCACAGCCTCGACGGCGCCCCCCACCACGTCGAGTGTCGCCATCGAGACCCCGAAGTCTCCCCTCCGCCGCATCCTGTCCGGTTCCGTGGGACGCAACCTCGGCCTGGTCGTCGCGCTCATCCTCCTGATCATCGTGGGCGCCGTGACAGCGGGAGACAGCTTCCTCGGCGTCTCCAACCTCCTCACGATCCTCCGCCAGGCCTCCATCATCGGCGTCATCTCCATCGGCATGACACTCGTCATCATCGCCGGCGGCATCGACCTCTCCGTCGGAGCCGTCATGGGCCTCGCCTCCGTCGCAGCCACCCTCGCCGTCATCCAAGACGTCGTCCGCGACACCCACTGGATCTTCATGATCCTCATCGCCCTCGCCGTCGGCGTCGCCGCCGGCCTCATCAACGGCATCGTCATCGCCTACGGCAACGTCGTCGCCTTCATGGCCACCCTCGCCATGCTCGTCGCCGCACGCGGCCTCGCCGAAATCCTCGCCGAACGCCGCACCCTCGTCGTGAACAGCCGCGACTTCATCGACTTCATGAACACCAACCTCCTCGGCGTCGACATCCTCATCTGGATCTTCGCGATCGTCTCCATCCTCGGCTGGATCGTCCTGAACCGCACCACCTTCGGACGCCGCACCGTCGCCATCGGCGGCAACCGCGAAGCCGCACGCCTCGCAGGCATCAACGTCAAACGCCACACCATGTGGCTCTACGCCATCGCCGGCCTCACCGCCGGCATCGCCGCCGTCATGATCCTCGGCCGCACCACCGCCGGAACCTCCACCCACGGCCTCCTCTACGAACTCGACGCCATCGCCGCCGTCGTCGTCGGCGGAACACTCCTCATCGGCGGCCGCGGCACCATCGTCGGCACCGTCTTCGGCGTCCTCATCTTCGCCACCCTCACCAACGTCTTCGTCCAAAACAACCTCACCTCATCCGTCCAAGCCGTCGCCAAGGGCGTCATCATCGTCGTCGCCGTCCTCCTCCAACAGCGATTCGCCCGACCCGGCGGCCGAACCTGAGGAAAACTTGCGCTTCTGCACGGCCGTCTATCGACGGATATGCAGGAAGCCGATGCCACAATCGTCATAAGTCCGTCGACTTCTGACGGCGAACCACAATAAGAAGACTGAAGTGTGACGATATGAGCATCGACTCGACCGGAGTATCGGGCGTAGGACAGCTGTTCCAGCTCCTGCGCGACGGAGTCCCGCGCACCCGCGCGGAACTCGCCAAATCGACCGGGCTCGCTCGCTCCACGATCGCCGCCCGCGTCGACGAGCTCATGCGAATGGGGCTCATCACTCCCATCGCAGAGACCGTCTCGACGGGCGGACGTCCTCCGTCGCAGTTCGCCCTCAATCCGGGGGCGCGCCTCGTGCTCGCCGCCGACATCGGGGCCTCGCACGCGACGCTCGCCGTGACGGATCTGGCGGGATCGATCCTCATCGAGCACAGCGAACCCCTCGACGTCACGCTGGGTCCTGTGCCCGTCCTGACGTGGATGGTCGAGCGCGCCGGCGATCTGCTCGCGCGGATCGGGCGCAGCACGTCCGACCTCGCCGCGATCGGCATGGGCATCCCAGGCCCCGTCGAGCACTCGACGGGGCAGCCCGTCAATCCGCCGATCATGCCGGGCTGGGACCGCTTCGACGTCCCCGGGTGGACTCGCCAGCACCTCGATGTCCCCGTCCTCGTCGACAACGACGTCAACATCATGGCTCTCGGCGAACGGGCCATCGCATGGCCCGGCGTCGAGCACCTGATGTTCGTCAAGGTCGCAACGGGCATCGGGTCGGGGGTCATCTCGGGTGGCCTCCTGCAGCGCGGCGCTCAGGGCATCGCGGGTGACATCGGACACGTGCAGGTGGCGCGCGGCGCCGGAGTCCCCTGCCACTGCGGCAACAAGGGATGCCTCGAAGCGCTCGCCTCGGGTCCGGCGATCGCCCGGACTCTCCGCGCGCAGGGCGTCCCGGCCGAGAGCGGCAACGACGTCGTCGAGCTGGTCAAGCGCGGCAACATCGACGCGATCCAGGCGGTGCGGCAGGCCGGACGCGATATCGGCGAAGTGCTCACGACGTGCGTGAGCCTCGTCAATCCGTCGGTCATCGCGATCGGAGGATCCATGGCGCGTGTCGGCGAGCACCTCATCGCCGGGGTGCGGGAGGTCGTCTACACGCGCTCGATCCCGCTCGCGACCGAGCACCTCGCGATCGTGCAATCCGCGGCCGGCGAGAACGCCGCCGTCCTCGGGGCGAGCATGCTCGCCATCGAGCACGCCCTCTCCCCCGACACTCTCGCCTCACTCGTCTCGGCCTGAGATCCCTGCACGGGACGCCTGGCGGCATCCCGTCTTCCCAGTCGCCTCGTAGGGAGCGCCGATAGCGTCGATCCCATGGTCGACAGCGCCGGCATCCTGCACCAGTCAGACGAGTCGGTCACCTTCTCACCCGGCGAACTGCGAACGCTCCGCGACGCGTTCCAACGCTTCCTCCTGGAGTACCAGTTCGGCCTCCGCGAGGTCGAGACGAAACTCGCGATCCTGCGCGAGGAATTCCAGTTGACCCACGACTACAACCCGATCGAGCACGTGACGAGTCGCGTCAAGTCACCGGACAGCCTCGTGGAAAAAGTCGGCCGCAAAGGGATCGAGACCGATTTCGAGAGCATCCGCGCGCACATCACCGACATCGCCGGCGTCCGCGTGACCTGCAGCTTCATCCACGACGCCTACCGTCTGTTCGACCTTCTGACGCAGCAGGACGACATCCGCGTCCTCCAGGTGAAGGACTACATCGCCGAACCCAAGCCGAACGGCTACAAGAGCCTCCACGTGATCGTCGAAGTTCCCGTCTTCCTCTCCACGGGTCGGATCGCGGTCCCCGTCGAGGTGCAGTTCCGCACCATCGCGATGGATTTCTGGGCGAGCCTCGAGCACAAGATCTACTACAAGTACGACAGCCTCGTCCCGGCCGAACTGCTCGGCGAGCTCAAGGCGGCGGCCGACACCGCGGCAGAACTCGACGCGAAGATGGAGCGTCTCCACCGAGAACTGCACGGGAGCCCCGACAGTGCGCCGAGGAAGCCGGCCAAACCGGCACTCCTCGCCTGACGACCGCCTGAGCTCAGACGCCCCGGTCGGCTGCCTGCTCTGCGGGTGCGTTGGCGTTGACGGGCGCGTCGGCATCGGCGGACGCATCGGCGGGCGCGTCGGCATCCGCGGCATCCCGCGCCGCTAGCGCTGCGGCGACGGCTTCGTCGACCTCACGCTGACGTGTGCGCTTGGCACGGCGCCGCGAGACGATCAACCACACCACGAGCCCGATGACGACGAGGAGGACCGCGAGAGCCGTCCACGGGATGGTCCACGTCGACGCGGATGCGGCGACAGCCGTGACGGCCAGCGCATCGCCGACGGGAGCGCCGGGGCGCTGCACGACATCGCCGCCCACCGAGACGTCGGCGGTTGTGAAGAAGAGGGGCAGAACTCCGTCCACCTCGATCGTGCGCTCGAGCGAGCTTCCGGGGAGGAGCTCCGGCACGTCGGCGAGGGACACCGTCGTCGCTCCCCACCCGAACAGTCCCGACACGTCGACCGAGCCCCCTGGCGCGATGCGAGCGTTCCCCGTGTTGGTGAGGGCGAAGGTGACGGTCGCGGCGCCGGCGGCGAACGGGTTGAGCTCGCCCTGGTAGTCGATGCGCACGTCGCTCACAGTGAGGGACGGCACGATGTCACCAGCGACGCGCAGATGCATCCGCGACCCGAGCCGCCGCTCCGTGATGACGCCGCTGTCGGATTCGACGCTCATGGATGCCACGACACCTGCCGCGTAGTCTCCGGGCTGGACGGTAGACGGGATGACGACCTCGAAGGGCACCTCCGTCGTCTCGCCGCCGGCCAAGGTGATCGAATCCTGTCCGAGATCGATCCAGCTGCCGAGCTCCGTCGACGGCTCGCTGCGGGCGAGCAGGTCGAGTGATCCGTCGGCGGTGAGGAATCCGTCCGCGGCATACACCTCGAGCGTGATGGGGCTCGAGCCTCGGTTCGTGACGAGGATCGCGTCGGAGAACATCGCCCCCGGCAATGCCTCGTACGAGAAGTTGGGGCGACCGCTCCCCTGTGCGGTGTCGGCGGGTCGCGCGCTCCACGAGACGGTCGTGTCGTCCTCGGCGGGTGCAGCGACGGCGACGGACGCACCCGCGCTGATCGACCCTGTGGCGAGGGCGAGCGCGATGGTCCAGCGGAGGACGCGGAAGCCCCGCGGGCGCGGGGCGGTCGTGACGGGTGCTGCGTGCGGCATGGGAGAGCTTTCTGGGCGTGCGACGGTGGTATCCGCCCGGACCCCAGCGTAAACCGGGGTCCGGGCGGACGGGGGGATCAGCTGAGCGCGGTCAGCGTGATGGTCGCGGAGTAGGTTCCCTGCGGGGTGTCGAGCGGGAGCTTCAGCTCCAGATCGGCGCCCACGACAGAGGCTCCACGTGCGTGACCGGTGTCAGCGCTCGCGAGGGTGCGAGCGACCGACAGTCCGTCACCGCTGTCGAAGCCCGAGGGAACAGCGGCACCGGCGACAGCGCTGCCTTCGTTCTCGAGGACTTCGGGCATCCAGCCGAGGTACTTGCTGGAGACCGTCTGACCACCGGCGGTGAAGTCCGACACCTGAGCGGTGACCGACCACGCCGGGTTACCGGCACGCGTGTCCTGGACACGGATCGGGACGATCGAACCCTCCGCGAGGAAGTAGTCCAGCTCCTCCGTCGCGACACCGAGGTCGACGAGGTCCGACGTGCCCTCGAGCGACCACGACAGCTCGCCCGCAGCCTGCTCGGGAACCGTGACAGCGATCGACTGGTCACCCGCGGGCGGGGTACCGGGCGCGTCGCCCGTGAAGTCGCCCGTGACCGAACCGGCCGCGTTTCCGGCACCGAACGCAGCGACGGGGTCGTTGCCCGACAACGCGATCGCACCGTAGACCGTCGTCCCGGCAACACGGAGGTTGGCCGTGTTGTCGGTCAGCGAAAGGTCTCCACCGATCTTGTTGCCGAACGCGTCAGCTCCACCATCCGAGTCCGCACCGATCAGAACGTCACGCGAGCTCCCGCTCACCGACATGCTGCCCTGAACGATCGCACCGCTCACCGAGACACCGAAGTCGGAGTCCTGGATGTCGACGTCACCGACGACCGACGTGCGGATCAGGTCGACATAGCTGGCCTCCTGCGTCAGGACCGACCCACCGATCGTCGCGTCGACGATCTCGACATCCAGACCACCCGCCGCGACGCTCCCGCCGACCGTGAGGTCGTTGATGTACAGGAACCCGGCGTTCTCGATCGAGTAGACACTGATGTCACCCGCAACGCTCGTCCCATCCAGCGACACACCATACGGGTCGGTCGCGACGACGTCGCCACCGACCGTGACCGACGTCGCGTCGAGCCAACCATCAGCATCGACGATGATGTCGCCCGTGACCGTCGCGCCACCGAGGACACAATCCGCGCCACCCGCGACCATCAGGTTCCCATCGACCGTGACGTCGCCCAGATCACCCGAGCAGCTCAGATCCGCCGCATACGCAGGAACCGCAATGGCCCCACCCGCGACGACCAGCACCGCAACAGCGGATGCTTTCCAACGATTCTTCATTGATGTTCTCCTGATCCGGGTCAGCCGCGGAGAGCGGCGATCTTCTGATAGCTACGCTCGGCGTTGCCGAACGAGTTGACGGGGTTCGGTGCGACGGCCGTCGAGCTGGCGTTGTCCTGCTCCCACGACGTGTAGCGCTGGCCCTTGTCGCGGAGCGCTCCCAGGAACTCGGCGTAGTTGATGTTGCCCTCGCCGAACTCGATGATGTCGTAGCCGTTGGAGCTCGCCGGGTTGAGCTTTCCGTCCTTGAGGTGCAGGAACGGGAAGCGGCGGGGGTCGCGCTTGATGTAGTCGATCGGCTTGAACCCGGGGTACAGGTAGGCGCCGACGTGCGCCCAGTACACGTCCATCTGGAAGTACGCCAGGTCGCGCTGCACGTTCTCCCACATCAGGTCGTAGATGCGCTGGTTGGTGTCGGTCGTGAAGTTGAACTCGCCGGCGTGGTTGTGCATGTAGAGCTTGATGCCCGCAGCCTTCGCCTTCTCGCCCATGATGTTCCAGTTGTTGGCGGCAGTGAGCCACGCAGCCGACGTCCGGCCCGACGCGACGGCGCCACCCTGGCCGAGGTTCGGCAGTCCGAGGATCTGCGCCGTCTCCAGCTGTGCGTCGATGTTGTTGAGGTTCAGGTTGACGTGCGAGCCGGCGGCGCGCAGCCCGTTGTCGTCGAGCAGCTGCCGGATCTCGGTCGGCGTGATGGCACCGACCTGACCCTGCGTGTATCCGGCGAACTCGATCTCGGAGTAGCCGATGCGCGAGAGCTCTTCGAACACGGCACGGAAGCCCAGCGAGCTGACCTTGTCGCGAACGCTGAACAGCTGGATGCCGATGCGGTTGATCGGCACGAGGCGCGCTCCCCCGCTGACGGTGGGAACGGCCGCGGCGGCCGAGCCGTTGATCGCCGATGCTGCGGTCGGGGCCATGACAGCCCCGGCGCCGACGGCGACGGATGACGCCGCGAGCGCCTTGAGCAGCGACCGGCGCGACATCGGCTTGGCCGACACCGTCGGGTGCGCGTGATCGTGGTGGTGACTCATCTCTCTCCTTCGAGGTGCAGCCGAACCGGGGTCCCGGTTCGGTTTGGGGTGGGTGGCAGCTCGGCCGGAGCCGGCCCACCACCTGCGACTTGTGTGTTGACGACGGTCAGGCTCGTCGTGGGCTGAGGAAGAGTCACGGGGCACCTCCGGACTCGCTCTGCGCGTTCTGAGACGCTGGTGCGAGTCGGGACTCAGGCGGCATGCGGCGTGCTTTCCTACGTGGATGGACGGGGGGATGTCCGCCCGGACCTCGACGTGAACCGGGGTCCGGGCGGACGGGGGGATCAGCTGAGCGCGGTCAGCGTGATGGTCGCGGAGTAGGTTCCCTGCGGGGTGTCGAGCGGGAGCTTCAGCTCCAGATCGGCGCCCACGACAGAGGCTCCACGTGCGTGACCGGTGTCAGCGCTCGCGAGGGTGCGAGCGACCGACAGTCCGTCACCGCTGTCGAAGCCCGAGGGAACAGCGGCACCGGCGACAGCGCTGCCTTCGTTCTCGAGGACTTCGGGCATCCAGCCGAGGTACTTGCTGGAGACCGTCTGACCACCGGCGGTGAAGTCCGACACCTGAGCGGTGACCGACCACGCCGGGTTACCGGCACGCGTGTCCTGGACACGGATCGGGACGATCGAACCCTCCGCGAGGAAGTAGTCCAGCTCCTCCGTCGCGACACCGAGGTCGACGAGGTCCGACGTGCCCTCGAGCGACCACGACAGCTCGCCCGCAGCCTGCTCGGGAACCGTGACAGCGATCGACTGGTCACCCGCGGGCGGGGTACCGGGCGCGTCGCCCGTGAAGTCGCCCGTGACCGAACCGGCCGCGTTTCCGGCACCGAACGCAGCGACGGGGTCGTTGCCCGACAACGCGATCGCACCGTAGACCGTCGTCCCGGCAACACGGAGGTTGGCCGTGTTGTCGGTCAGCGAAAGGTCTCCACCGATCTTGTTGCCGAACGCGTCAGCTCCACCATCCGAGTCCGCACCGATCAGAACGTCACGCGAGCTCCCGCTCACCGACATGCTGCCCTGAACGATCGCACCGCTCACCGAGACACCGAAGTCGGAGTCCTGGATGTCGACGTCACCGACGACCGACGTGCGGATCAGGTCGACATAGCTGGCCTCCTGCGTCAGGACCGACCCACCGATCGTCGCGTCGACGATCTCGACATCCAGACCACCCGCCGCGACGCTCCCGCCGACCGTGAGGTCGTTGATGTACAGGAACCCGGCGTTCTCGATCGAGTAGACACTGATGTCACCCGCAACGCTCGTCCCATCCAGCGACACACCATACGGGTCGGTCGCGACGACGTCGCCACCGACCGTGACCGACGTCGCGTCGAGCCAACCATCAGCATCGACGATGATGTCGCCCGTGACCGTCGCGCCACCGAGGACACAATCCGCGCCACCCGCGACCATCAGGTTCCCATCGACCGTGACGTCGCCCAGATCACCCGAGCAGCTCAGATCCGCCGCATACGCAGGAACCGCAATGGCCCCACCCGCGACGACCAGCACCGCAACAGCGGATGCTTTCCAACGATTCTTCATTGATGTTCTCCTGATCCGGGTCAGCCGCGGAGAGCGGCGATCTTCTGATAGCTACGGTCCGCGTTGCCCAGAGAGTTGAGCGGGTTCGGCGGCACCGCCGCCGTGGCAGCGTTGTCCTGCTCGTACATACCGAACCTCTGACCACGGTCGCCCAGCTGGGAGAGGAACTCGGTGTAATTGATGTCGCCGGCGCCGAACTCGATGATGTCGTAGCCGTTGGAGTTCGCCGGGTTGAGCTTTCCGTCCTTGAGGTGCAGGAGGGGGAAGCGTCGCGGGTACCGCTTGACGTAGTCGACGGGCTCGAACCCCGGGAAGCGGTACTGTCCGACGAACGCCCAGTAGACGTCCATCTCGAAGAACACCTTGTCGGCGTCGAGGTTCTCGAGGTACAGGTCGTAGACGCGCTCGTTCGTGTCCGTCGTGAAACCCCACTCCTGGGAGTGCGTGTGGGTGTAGAGCTTGAGCCCTGCAGCCTTCGTCTTCTCACCCATCTGGTTCCACGTCTCGATCGCCGTCATCCACTGCGAACGGGGAATCGGTCCGCCGTATCCGCCGGCAAGGGGGCCACCCTGGCCGAGGTGAGGCATCCCGAGGATGTTCGCGGTCTCGATCTGCGCGTCGATGTTGTTCGGGTTCAGGTTGTTGTGCGCGCCGACCGCCCGCAGGCCGTTGTCGTCGAGCAGCTGGCGGATCTCGGCGGGCGTGATCGGGCCGACCTGGTTCTGCGTGTAGCCGGCGAATTCGATCTCGGAGTAGCCGATGCTCGCGAGCTCTTCGAACACGGCGCGGAAGCCCAGCGAGCTGACCTTGTCGCGGATCGTGTAGAGCTGGATGCCGATGCGGTTGATGGGAACGAGCCGGCGGCCCGAGCTCACGGTCGGCAATGCCGCCTGGGCGGTGCCGGCGGCCGAGGCCGCAACGGGTGCTGTCAGAGCCGCCCCCGCTCCGATCGCGACCGATGACGCCGCGAGCGCCTTGAGAAGCGACCGGCGCGACATCGGCTTGGCCGACACCGTGGGGTGCCCATGATCGTGGTGGTGACTCATCTCTCTCCTTCGAGGTGCATCCGAACCGGAGTCCCGGATCGGTTTCGGGTGGGTGGTGGGGCCGGCCGGAGCCGACCCCACCACCTGCGATCTACTGCTTGACGGCGAGGCTCGTCGTGGCCGTGCTCTTGGCCACTCCGCTCGACCCGTTGTAGGCGGCCTGCACCTGGTAGGTGCCGACCGTGCCGAGCTTCGGCAGAGTGACGACGGCGTTTCCGGCCTCGTCGAGCGTGCCCTGAACCGTTGCCACCGTGGACGAACCGCGCTTGACCGTCACCGTGACGGAGCCCGTCGGCGCGATACCGGTCGAGGACTCGACCGTGATCGTCGCCTTCGCGGCAACCGCCGGCTTGACCGGGTTGGGCGCGACCGACACCTCGGACGACGACTTGGCCTGCGAGATCGTCAGGCGAGCGATGCCCGCCGACGTCTTGAAGACCTCATCGGCACCGTAGGTGGCGCGGATGGTGTGCGTTCCGACCGGCAGATCGTCCGGCAGGTCGATCTGGACCGTGCCGTCGGCACCGAGGGTGCCGTTGCCGATGACGGTCTCGCCGACCGTGAGGACGACGTCACCCGTGGGGGTTCCGCCTTCGCCCAGGACGCGGACGCCCACCGATCCCGTCGCGCCGTACGTCACGCGCGGCGAAGCGAGCGTCACGAACGTCTGCGAGTCGACTGTCGGCTCGTTGGGAGCGTCCAGGTCGATCGTGAACGACACCGTCTTGACCTCGGAGACGTTGCCGCCCGTGTCGGTCGCCCGGTAGGAGAGGTTGTACACGCCGTTCTGGTTGAACGTCACGCCGTACTGCTGGTTGGCTGCGAGGTTCGTCCAGTTGCCGCCGTCGCGCTGGTACTGCACGCTCGCGAGCGCTCCGTTGTCGGTGGCCTGCACCGAGAAGCGGACCGGCTCGTTGAACACGCCGCCGACGCCCGTGGGGGTAGCCGGAGCGAGCGTGTGCGCGACCGTCGGAGCCGTCACGTCGCCGACACCCGCACCGGTCATCCGGATGGAGTCGACCGCGAGCTCGTCTGCAGACGTGATGAACAGCTGACCGGTGCCGGTCGGCTTGTTCGTGAACGGAACCGTGACGTCCTTCCATCCGGAGCCACCGGGGATCGTCGCCGTTGCGAAGGGCTCGGCGGTCGCCGAGTTCCAGCGCAGCTGCACGGTCCCGCCACCGTTGGCGCGGACGACCGCTCCGTCGATCCCCGCGAAGTTCACGGGGTCGTAGCGGAGGAAGTCACCGTTGCCGAGGCCACGGATGGCGTTGCCGCCGGATGCCGACTCGTCACCGTAGATGACGACGCCGCTGCGCTGGATCGCGTGCTCGGCCTCCTGCGTCTTCGGGTTGAGGCGGAGAGCCGCTTCACCCTGTGCCGCCGGGATGCCGTTGGCACCAGCATCCGTGTATGTCACCACGACGGTGCCGTAGAGGAGCGCGCCCGGGCCGTGCTGAGGCGAGTTGGGGTCGGTGCGCCATGCGCCCGTGCAGCCCGTGCCTGCCACCTCGGGGTGAGCGTGCTCATCGTGACCGAGACCGTAGGTCCATGCCACGCGCGAGCACACGGTCGCGTTTCCGTCTTCCGCATCCGCTGTCGTGATGCTGAACGGGATCGCCTGACCCCAGTCGAAGAACGAGCCGTTGCCGGGGAACCCGACATTGACCGTCGGCGCCTGGTTTCCGACCGAGATGACGCGCGACGTCAGGGCGAACTTGCCCTTGCCGTCGGACACGCGGAGGCGAGCCGTGTAGGCGCCGAGCTCCGTGTACGTGTACGAGGTCGTCGCACCCGTCGCATCGAACGTTCCGTCACCCGTGAAGTCCCACTCGTAGGTGAGTGCGTCGCCGTCGGGGTCGGTGGAGGCCGTCGCGTCGAACGAGACCGTGAGCGGAGCCGTCGACGACGAGATGGGCGTCGCGGTGACGCGAGCCTGCGGCGACTTGTTGCCCTCGGCGTACGAGATCCGGTAGAAGCCCGAGTCGGGGTTCTGACGGAAGAAGCCGTCACCGTACTCGAGCACGTAGAGCGAACCGTCGGGTCCGAACTCCATGTCGATCGGGTTGTCGTGGATCGGCTGCGCCGCCGCCGTCAGAGCGACGTTGGGCAGGAAGTCCTCGATGTTGGTGACCTCGAGCTCCTCGTTGAACGTGAACGCCGCGATGTAGTCTTGCGAGAACTCGCCGAAGAACGCCTTGCCGTCCCAGTACGCCGGGAACTTCGCCGTCGACGGGTTGGTCTCGTCGAAGTGGTAGATGGGTCCACCCATCGGGCCCTGGCCGGAGCCGGAACCGAAGTTGACGAGCTCGTCCCACGGCTGGTCGCCGGGGTTGTCGCCGTAGTACAGCGTCGCCTCACGTGCCGGCGGGAGGTTCGTCAGACCCGTGTTCCACCGCGAGTCGTTGACGAGGTTCTGCGGGTCGAAGAACGCGCCCGCCGTCGCCGTCGCGAAGTCCCAGTCGTTGTACGCGGCGTTCGGGCCGTGCACGTAGGGCCATCCCGAGTTGTGCGGGTCGTCGAGGCTCGCGATGTTCCACTCCACGAGACCCATCGGGCCACGCACGCCGCTGGCCGCGGCGGCCTTCGACGCGTCCGGTCCGTAGTCGCCCCACGAGATCGTGTTGGTCTCGGCGTCGACATCGAAGCGGAACGGGTTGCGCACGCCCATGATGAAGATCTCGGGACGCGTTCCCTCGGTTCCCGGAGCGAACAGGTTCCCCTCGGGGATCGTGTACGAGCCATCTGCCTGGGGGGTGATGCGCAGGATCTTGCCGCGGAGGTCGTTCGTGTTGCCCGCACCACGACGAGCGTCGAAGCCGGGGTTCATGCCGGGCGCGTCGTTGTTGGGGGCGAAGCCGCCCGCACCGGGCGTCGAGGCGGGCGTGTTGTCGCCCGTCGTCAGGTAGAGGTTGCCGTCGGCATCGAAGTCGATGTCAGCTCCGACGTGGCAGCACTGTCCGCGCTGCACCTCGACCTCGAGGATCGTCTTCTCCGAGGCCATGTCGAGCTTGCTGCCGTCCCACGTGAAGCGGGCGAGGCGGTTGACACCCTTCCACTGGTCCCAGTAGCTCTCGTCCGCGCCCGCGGGGAGCGAGTTGGGAGCAGAGCCGGTCGGGGTGTCGGGCTGTCCGTCGCCGTCGGCATCGAGCGGCGCGTACACGAGGTAGACCCAGCCGTTGTCCTCGAAGTCGGGGTCGACCGCGATGCCCTGGAGTCCGTCTTCGGAGTTCAGGTACACGGGCAGCTGGTTGACGATCTTCGTGACGCCCGTCGCGGGATCTGTCAGGCGCACGTCACCGTTGCGAGCGGTGTGGAGCAGCTTTCCGTCGGGGAAGATCGTGAAGCCGATCGGCTCCCCGATGTCCTTGGTCAGCAGGGACTTTTCATAGTTGCCCCACGCGAGGGCGGGTTCGGCTTCGTTGGCGCTCGCGCTGGGTGTCTGGGACACCGAGGGCGCGAACGTCAAGCCCGCCACGGCGAGTACCGCGGCGGTCGCGTAGGCAAGTGCTCTCTGAGGGAGCGCGAGCCTGCGGGAAGTATCATTCATGTGACACATCTCCTGGTTGGATTGCGAGTTTGATCAGGGTTTGTCACCACGGTCGGGTCGCGTGCATCTCTAGGGGCGACCCGATCGTGCTGTCGGCAGTCGGCCCGCTGGGGGCCTCACAGCTCGTCCTCCGCTCTTCTTCGAGTGTTGGTCTGACGGGCGCCCCTCTTCGCGGCGACCGAGGCACGGCACTGGGATGACCGGCAATCGACATACTGGCTGAGGTTTTGCCACGCGTCAATCAAAAGTTGCGTGAAGGTGGTTACTATCCTGGCGGCGAGCGAGGTACCATTTGCTGGCGGGTGCAGGAGAACGAGGAGCGAGAGCCCTCTCCCGCGCCTCTCACTTCGACGATGAAGGTGACTGATGTTGAACCAAGACTATTCGCGTGAAAGCGTCCTGACACGCCCCAGCCGCGGAATGATGTTCCTGATCGCGAGCGTCGTCCTCGTCGCCTCGGTCATTCTCGGGGCACTCCCGGCATCCGGTCATGGCGGGCCGGTCGGCGCACAAGCAGGGCCCACGGGCGGTGGCGGCGTCTACGTCTACATCTTCTATGAGCGCGACCTGCACGCCGTCGACGACGTGACACGCGCGACGGTCGAAGGCACGCTCGACGACCAGAAAGTCGGGCCGATCGAGCTCGTCGCGAGCACGACGTCGCCCGGACGCTGGGAGAGCCCGAGCGATGTGTTCCCCGACGGTCGCTGGAGCCTCACCGTCCGCTACACCGAGCACGGCAAGGACGGCATGGTGCCCGACCCCGTGCAGGTGAACGTCACGGGCGGGTCCGACGTCACCCTCGCGAGCGCAGACAGCGCTGCGGCATCCATCTGGCCGTTCGCTCTCGCGGGCGGAATCGCCGTCGCGATCGCCGGCGTCTTCGTCGCCATCGGCGTCCGACGCCGGGGCCGCGTCGAGGCCGGCCGTTGACTTTTTCCATGAGACAAGCAAAAGTTGATTGTCAGCATCCGCATTTTCGCCGGATGCTTCACACGCCGCACCCAATGGAGGGCTGACATGCTGCAAGGACTCACCGGCTGGCACTTTCTGATCATCCTCGCCGTCATCCTCCTGCTGTTCGGCGCCGCGAAGCTCCCCGCGCTGGCGAAGAGCATGGGCCAGTCCGCTCGCGCCTTCAAGGGCGAGATGAAGGCGATGAAGGCCGAGGACGCTCCCGCGGCGACGACCGTGGCTCCCGCTGCCGCGGCTCCCGCCCCGCTGCAGACAGTTGCCCCGACGACGGCACCCGAACACGCCGACGCGACGACACCTCGCTGACGCCCCGGTCCAGACGCCTCTGATTGGCCCGTGGCCCTGAGGGGCCGCAGGCGGTCCGCGCCCGGCACACTCGGGGGATGAACCCGACGCTCTCGACTCGTGCCGGCATCGCCTGGGGCCTCCTGGGTGTGCTGGCCTTCTCGTTCACGGTGCCGTTCACCCGGATCGCCGTCGAAGCCCTCCCGCCGCTCTTCATCGGTGCGGGCCGGGCCGTCGTGGCCGCGGCACTGGCCGGGATCGCTCTCGCCGCCACGCGTCAGCGCCGTCCTACCCGGCGCCAGGCACTTCGGCTCGGCGTCGTCGCAGCCGGCGTCGTCGCAGGATTCCCCCTCCTGACATCGTTCGCCCTCACGACGGCGGATGCGAGCCACGGCGCCGTCGTCATCGCGCTCCTCCCGGCGGCGACGGCCGTCGCGGCCGTGCTCCGCGGGCGTGAGCGCCCGCCCCGTCGCTTCTGGATCGCCGCATCCTGTGGTGCTGCCGCCGCGGTCGCGTTCGCGTTCCTGCAGGGCGGCGGTCTCGGCGGAATCACGTGGGCCGACCTCCTGCTCTTCGGCGCCGTCGTCGCCGCGGCCGGGGGTTACGCGGAGGGCGGCCTCCTCGCGCGCGAGCTCGGCTCGTGGCAGACGGTGTCGTGGGCGCTCGTCCTGGCATCCCCCCTCATGCTCGGGTTGACGGCGGTATCCGTCGCGCAGCATCCCGTCGAGGCGAACCCCGCGCAGTGGGCGTCGTTCGCCTACCTCGCCGTCGTGAGCATGTTCCTCGGGTTCTTCGCGTGGTACCGCGGACTCGCGATCGGCCCCATGGCGACCGTCAGCCAGACGCAGCTCGTGCAGCCGGTGCTCACGATCACCTGGGCCGCCCTCCTCCTCCACGAACGGCTGACGTGGCCGACCGTGGTCGGGGGCCTCGCCGTCATCGCGTGCGCAGCTCTCGCCGTCCGCATCCGCCTCTCCCCGGCATCCCCCGCCCCGCCTCCTCTGTCGACCGCACCGTCCCCGTCGACACTCCGTGATGTCGACGAGGCACCCCGTCGTTGACGCACAACAACGGGGTGCCTCGGTGAGAACCCGCGATCTCGACGACGATCGTGCGAGACCGGCGGGGTCACGGTCATGGGGAGGGATCAGTTGAGGATGAAGGTCACCGTCTGCGTGTTGCCGGCGACGTCGTGGACGACGAGGGTGTTCTCTCCGCGGACAGCGCCGAACGTGCCCGGCTTGATGAAGTTGACGTCCGACCAGGCGTTGTTCGACAGGTCCTTGACGACGCCGTTGAGCACGACCTTGTCGATCTTCCCCGCGTCAGACAGCTTGAAGCTGACGAGGTCGTAGACGCCATCCGCTCCGACGGTGTACTGCGCGCCGGTCTCCACCGTCGCGACGGGCTTCGTGGCATCGATCGTCACGTCGAACGTGCGCGTCGCGGAGATGTTCCCCGCGAGGTCCTGTGCGTTGTATCGCACCGTGTAGGCGCCGTCGGGCAGCGTGACCGTTGCGACATGGGATGCCGAGAGGGCGCCGTTCGCCGGAGTCTGCGTCGAGGCCACGAGAACTCCTCCCTTGTAGACGTTGGCGACGATGCGCTGGAGACCCTTGTCATCGGAGGCGTCGACCTGCAACGACAGCGAGGAGAAGGGGCCCGCGGTCGTCGGTGCGACGAGCGTCGTCGTGGGGCGCGTCGTGTCGGGCAGCTCCTCGAGCGTCACGTGGAACGCGGCGCTGAAGAAGTACAGCGGAACAGCCGCCGAGTCGACCCAGTAAGCGCCGTCGCGCTCGGTGATCGTCATCGGGATGTCGGGGTAGCTGATCGGAGCGCTGCCGGTCGCGGCCGTCACCGAAGCGACGCGGTAGCCCTCGGGGGCCGTGATGCGCATGCCGAGTTCGCCGGGAAGGTGACGGATGACACGGTAGCCCGTCGTCTGCGCCTCGTAGCCGCCCGGAAGACCGGCGTACTCACTGCCGGGGAACCACTGACCGCCCGAGCCGAACTCGATCGAGGTCAGTCCGCTGACGACACTGCCGTCGGTCTTCGTGACCTTCGCGACGACGCCGAGCGCCGTCATGCCGATGAGGCGCTCTTCGCCATCCTCGTCGATCACGACCGGCAGCGTTCCCTGCGCACCGAAGTACTGCGTCGTCTCCATACGACGGATCTCGGCGGCGCTCGTGGCACCGGTCGCGTCGAAGAAGACCTCGTTGGCGGGATCGTTCGGGTGACCGAGGTAGAGGGTGGCGGGGCCGACCGGAACGTCCGTGAAGCGGTAGAGGCCATCGGCATCCGCACTCTTGTAGTGACGCGTGCCGTTGACATCGATGAGCTGCGCCGCGAGCGACGTGTTGAGACGGTCGACATCACCCGCGGGCGACGTCTTGCTGGTGTCGAAGAGCCCGTCGGCGTAGCGGTCGTCGAAGCGGGTGACGGTGAGGTCGCCCGTCGCGGAGGTCTCGTCGGCGAGCGCGGGCAGCGGCGCTGCCACGAGGACGATCAGGGCAGCGGATGCCGCGGCGATGACGGAGCGGTGTTCCAGTCGCATGGTGGTTCTTCCCCAGTGTGAGTGTTCGAGAGCGAGTCGGGCGTGTGCCCACTCCCGAACCTATGCAGGCTGCCGCCGCCCCCGGCCGCTCCGCCCACAACGTTCACCGACTCGACCTCGCGGCGTCACCGCCCACCCGTCGAGACCCCGCCCACCCGTCGAGACACCGCGATGTCGCCGAGACACCCCGTCATACGCGCGCAACGACGGGGTGTCTCGGCGAGTGACCGGGATGTCGACGGAAAGGGGGAACGCCCCGGGCGGCACGGGGCCGACCGGGGCGTTCCGGGTGAACAGTGTCGAGAGCGTCAGTTCAGGGTGAACGTGTACGTCTGCGTGTTGCCTGCCACGTCGTAGACGACGAGGGTGTTCTGCCCCGCGACGGCTCCGAACGTGCCCGGCTTGACGAAGTTGATGTCCGACCACTGGTTGTTCGACAGGTCCTTCACCTTGCCGTTGAGCGTCACCTTGTCGATCTTCTGGGCGTCGTACAGCTTGAACGAGACGAGGCTGTAGACCCCGCCCGATCCGACCGTGAACGAGGATCCGTCCTTGACCGTCGCCGTGGGCTTGGTCGCGTCGATCGAGAACGCGAACGTTCCCGTCGTGGCGACGTTGCCCTCGAGGTCCTCGGCGTTGTAGCGCACCGTGTACGCGCCGTCGGGCAGCGTCACGGTGGCCGAGTGCGTGCCGGTGAGCGCGCCGTCGGCGATCGCCGTCTGCGTGGACTTCACGAGCGTCGCTCCCTGGTAGACGTTCGCGACGATGCGCTTCAGCCCGAGGTTGTCGGTCGCGTCGACCTGCAGCTGCAGGACCGGGAAGGGTCCCGCCGTCGTCGGCGACACGAGCGTCGCGGTGGGCTTGGCGTAGTCGCGGACGGCGAGCGTCGACTCGCACGCCGTGCACGTCCCGCCGAGTGTCGCCACCTGGGCGGTCGCGGTGAGCGGACCGCCCTGAGCGGATGCCGCGACGGTCGCCGCGAACGACACCGTCGCGACGGGGGCCGTCGTCGGCGTCACCGGAACGGTCCACGTGAGCGTCGTGCCGTCGAGGGTCACGCCCGCCGGCAGGGTCGCCGGATCGATCGACGCCTGAGCGAGGACGCTGCTGACGTCGACCGTCACGACGCTCGACGAGAGCGACGAGCGTCCCGTGTTCGTCGCTGTCAGGGTGTAGGTGACGACGTCGCCCCGCTCGAGCGGAGCCTCCGGCGCGGATGCCGCGAGGGCGAGGCTCAGCTTGTCGGGCCACGCCGGCTTGCCGGGCTCGAGGATCCAGTCGTTCCACAGCGCCGTGATGTCACGGCCCGAGATCTCCTCGGCGAGCGCCTTCAGGTCGGCCGTCGTCTTGCTCGTGCCGGCGTAGCGCACCTGCCACTCCTTGATGAGCGCGAAGAACGCGTCATCCCCGATGGCGACGCGAAGGGCCGCCCAGAACTGCGCCGAACGCGTGTAGGTCTGGTAGCCGTAGAGGATCGCGGAGTTCGTCTGCGCTCCCGGCGGGGTGTTCCAGTTCGCACTCGTGGGCGCGGTGTTGTTCCAGGAGTTGTAGTAGGTCAGCTCGGACGGGTTCGCGCCGGTTCCGAAGCCCTCGGAGGAGTTGTAGTACGTGGGACCCCACGTGGCCATTCCTTCCCCGATCCAGATGTCTGTCCACGTCGTGGGTGCGACGTTGTTGCCGTACCACTGGTGGACGAGCTCGTGGATGAGGGTGTTCCCGGCCACCGAGTTGGTCGAGGGGAAGAAGGAGCGGTCCTGCGTCTCGAGCGCGTAGTTGATGCCGCTCGGGACGGTGTCCACGATGACGCCCGTGCTCTTGCCCGGGTAGGGGCCGTAGAGGGTCTCGAGGTTCGAGATGATCGTGCCGAGCTGGGCGACGCGGTTCGTGATCGTCGCCTTGTTCGTGGCCGAGAGGTTCGAGTCCATGAACGACCACGACGGGATCGTCCGTCCGCCCGAGATCGCGACCTGCGACTCGATGACGTCGTACTTGCCGATCGAGATGACGGCGAGTTCGGATGCCATCGGGAGGGTCTGATCCCACACCCACGTCGTGCGGGTGCCGTCTGCCGAGGGCGTCTTGGCGATGAGCTCGCCGTTGCTGACGGCGGCGCCCGCTCCGGGAGCCGTCCCGGCGACGTTGTTGAGCGTCGTGGGGATGTCGATCGTGAAGGTGTACGTCGCCTTGTCGGCCGGGGTGTTGTTGTGGGGGTACCCCGTCATGTTGCCGATCGGCTGACCGAGCATCGTCGCCCCGTCGGTCGTGCGATTCCATCCCTCGAAGGAGCCGTCGAGATCGACGTGCGCGCTCGGGACGCCGTGGTAGGTGACGGTCGTCGTGAACTCGCCGCTGACGGGGGTCGCGGGCGTCACGATGAGCTTGAACTTGATCGCGGCGGGGTCGACGTCGCGCGTCCACGCGGCCGGCACACCGTTGACGGTCACGGAGTCGATCTCGAGGCCCTCGAAGTCGAGCGAGAAGCTGCGCAGGGGCTGATCGGCACGTGCCGTCATCGTGCTCGTCGCGACGATCGAGCCGGCGATGGTCGAACCGGACTGCACGGCATCAGGGGTCCATGCGATGTTGACGTCGTAGTCGAGAGCGTCGTATCCGCCGTTGCCGACATTCGGGAACATCGGGTCGGTCGACGTGCGGGCGCCGTCGATCGGCTCGTCGGCGGCGCTGGCCGCCAGCGGCGTGGCGACGATGCCGGCCGCGATGACGAGGGGAACGGTGAGGGCGGCGAGCCCCCTCCGTACCGCTCGCCGAGAGGGAGTCTGTGTGGTCATGGCGTGCTCCTTCGGGTGCATTGCGCGCTCCCCCAGTAAGAGCGCGACTCAACGGTAGGGATGGCAGGTTTCCACCCCGTGTCGAACGTATTGCACTCCCCCACCGCGGCGCAGTAGGTGATCTGCGCAGTCATCCGGGGATCTTCCGGATGCTCTGCGCACCGACTTCACCCGCAGTATCAGTCGCCTCGCGTCGGCACTCCTCACAGCAACCAATCTCGGAGGCGCACATGACTGGTGACGAGAGACGTCGGATGCTCGCGAAGGCGGGCCGCGACTCGGCGATGATCGTCGATGAGTCTCGTCCAGCTCCGTGACGGGCCTGGCACCGGGACCGCCGCCCGCGCGGCCGGCGAGGGGGTCGTCGGGCGCGCGGAGCCGCTCGCGGCACTGACGTCCGCACTTCGCAGCGGCGCGCGGACCGGAGCGGTTGCCGCGCTCACAGGAGATCCCGGCATCGGGCGCACGACGATGCTCGCCGCCCTGGCACGGGTGGCATCCTCCGGGGGGATGCGCGTCGTGAGAGTGGCGGGCTTCGACGATGAGAGCGAGCTGCGCTATGCCGTCCTCAGCACCCTCGTCGCTCAGCTCGATGACGTGCTCCCCGAGATCCCCGCGCATCAGCGCCACGCGATCGAGGTCGCGTGCGCGCGCCGCCGCGGAACCGGCGAACAGACGATGGCCGTGTGCGCCGGCACCCTCTCCCTCGTCCGGAGGGCGTCGGCGACTCGACCGCTCGCGGTCCTCGTCGACGACCTGCACTGGAGCGATGCAGAGTCTGCGCGCGTGCTGCGCTTCGTCGCGCACCGACTCGTGGGCTCGCGCGTGGCGATGCTCATCGCCGCGCGGAGGGAGCCCGGTTCGCCGACAACGCGACTGCCTGTCGATCCGCTCCCCCTCGGCGGATTGGACGAATATGGATGCCGCCGGCTCGCGGCCCTCCTCGGCCACGAGCTGACCTCCGACGACGCGACGGCGCTAAAGGCGATCACGGGAGGCAACCCGCTCGCCGTGCGATGGTGCCTCCGTGCGGGCTCCGACGGCACCATCGACCCGCTGGCGCGCATCGCGGAGGGGCTTCCCGAGTCGCTCGATCGTGCCTGGGGGCGACTGTGGAGCCGGTGGGAGGAATCGACCCGCATCGCCGTGACCGTCGTCGCGACGGCGCACGACCCGACCGAGGAGAGCGTGACGACGGCGCTGCGGCGCCTCGGAGTGCCGATGGCCGCTCTCACCCCCGCAGAGGCCGCGGGCCTCGTCGTCCGCCGGCAGAACGCGATCCTCGTCGAGCATCCGCTGCTCCGCTCGCTCGCCCGCGCGCGAATGCCCGCGGTCGTGCGGGAGGCGGCACCCCCGACCCCGGTGATGGCGCCTCGTATCGCCGTGCATGTCGCGGCGGCCCCGCTCCCCGTGCCGCTGACCCGGCAGGAGAGACGAGTCATGAACGCCATGGCCCAGGGCATGACGAACATCGAGATCGGCCGCACCCTGTTCCTGTCGCCCAAGACCGTCGAGGCGCACCTCACGCGTGTCTACCGCAAGCTCGGAATCCGGTCACGGACGGAACTCGTGCGCTTCGCTCTCACGTCTGCCCTCGACCCCGCGTCGTGATGCGAGCGACCCCTCTATTTGCACGAATGCAGGGATTCCCCCGTATCGCACATCCGCGCTCGACGAGCACTGTGGGGGCGAATCGACCGCGGACCACGCGGTCCAGACCTTGGGGAGCAGCGATGGACGCGCAGCAGGATGCCGAGCAGGACGAGATGCCGGAGGCGCAGCCTCCCGGCGATGAGATGCCGATGGGCGCCATGGCGGACGCAACCCCCTCGGAGGACACCGCCATGCCGAGCGGGGGCATGAGCCTCGACGGCGAGCTCGCGGCGGCCGGTTCCGTCGAGGGGTCCGCGGCAGGGCCGGGGGGAATGCCGACCGGATCCATGACGGATGCCGCGGCGTCGGGTGCGGCATCCGCGCCGGGGGTCGTCGAGATCCCCGGTCTCTGGCGACTCACCCTCACACCGGAACCGGGCACGGAGAAGTGAACGAGAACGAGGACACTGCGATGACTGCACACGACGACAAGCTGGCGGCTGTCAGCCCGGCCGAGCTCATCGAGCTCACGACGAGGAAGCCCTCCGTGCCGGAGCACGCGGGGCTCCGGGAGGGAGACGAGGGGAAGACCGTCTCCCAGCTCCAGGACTATCTCAAGACCTTCGGGTATCTCGGAAGCGAGACGCTCGAAGCGTTCGGCGTCCCGCGCGGACGCGCAGCCGCCGAAGGCGAAGTCGAGGGTGTGTTCGACGCCACGACCGCCGAAGCCCTCCGTGGGTTCCAGGAGTTCAACAACCTGCCGGTCACGGGCGAGCTCGACGAGGACACCGTCGCCCTCATGCACAGGCCGCGGTGCGGATTCCCCGACCTCGCGGAATTCACACTGCAGGGGAACAAGTGGGGGCGGACGGCGCTCACCTTCGGGTATCAGAACTTCTCGTCCGATCTGTCTCAGGCCGCTGTCCGCACGGCGCTCACGCAGGCGCTCGCGCAGTGGAGTGCCGTCACGCCGCTCACCTTCACCGAGATACCGACGGCGGCGAGCCCCGACATGATCGTCCGCTTCGTCACGGGCGACCACGGAGACGGGAGCACGTTCGACGGGGCGGGAGGGGTGCTGGCTCACGCCTTCTATCCACCGCCGAACGGCGGAGCGATCGCCGGCGACCTGCACTTCGACGAAGCCGAGACGTGGACGGTCAACACTCCGCCGACGGGCGTCGACCTCGTGAGCGTTGCACTTCACGAGTTCGGCCACTCCTTGGGCCTGGCCCACTCCGCCGTCGCGGGAGCCGTCATGGCCCCGTTCTACGCGGGTGCGCACCGCACCCTCGAGGCCGACGACATCGCCGGCATCCAGGCCCTTTACGGCAGCCGGACCGGGTGGCGTGGATGGGAGTCGCTCGGCGGCGTGCTGACCTCCGGTGCCGGAGTGAGCTCGTGGGCGTCGGGGCGGCTCGACCTGTTCGTCCGCGGCACCGACAACGCCCTGTGGCACAAGTGGTTCAACGGGGGGTGGAGCCACTGGGAGACGCTCGGCGGCGTCCTCACGTCGGACCCGGCGGCGGTCTCCTGGTCGAACGGTCGCATCGACGTGTTCGTCCGCGGCACCGACAACGCCCTGTGGCACAAGTGGTTCGACGGCCGCTGGAGCCACTGGGAATCCCTCGGCGGCGTCCTCACCTCGGGTCCCGCGGTGAGCTCGTGGGCATCGGGGCGGCTGGACGTTTTCGTCCGCGGCACCGACAACGCCCTCTGGCACAAGTGGTTCGACGGCCGCTGGAGCCACTGGGAATCCCTCGGCGGCGTCCTCACCTCCGACCCGGCGGCCGTGTCGTGGGGCAACGGCAGGATCGACGTGTTCGTCCGCGGCACCGACAACGCCCTCTGGCATAAGTGGTTCGACGGACGCTGGCGCGGCTGGGAGTCGCTCGGCGGCGTCCTGACGTCGGGACCGGGGGCCAGTTCCTGGGCATCCGGACGACTGGACGTCTTCGTCCGGGGCACCGACAACGCCCTCTGGCACAAGTGGTTCGATCGCAGCTGGAGCGGATGGGAGACGCTCGGTGGCGTCATCACGTCCGACCCCGACGCCGTCTCGTGGGGCCGGGGACGCGTCGACGTGTTCGCGCGCGGCACCGACAACGCGCTGTGGCACCGATGGTTCGGATGACCGAGCGTGGCTGACGACGCTGACCTTCTGGCGCTCGACCAGGCCGTCGTCGACTCGATCCTGGGAGGGGCACCCCTTCCAGGATCGGGGACGGTCGTCCACCTCCCCGATCTCGACTTCCTCCGGCGCGACGACGCCATCCTCGTGTCGAGCCGGGGGCTCCCCGGCTCGCTGTCGGGCGCTGCTCTCGGGACGGAACTCACGACGATCGATGTCGAAGGACCCGGCGGGGAGACGGAGGATCTCGCGTACCTCGAAGTGTCGAACGCGAGCGAGCGAGACGATGTCGTCCGAGTGACGGTGCGCGGCCGTCTGCGGCGAGCGGGGAGCGATGCCGAGCTCGGTCTCAGTGCCGTGCAGGTGACCTTCCGACGACGGGACGGGCGATGGGTCGCCGATCCCGACACCGTGACCTCGGCGTCGTGAGGCGTCAGGCGGGCTGCGACGTGATCGCGTCCGCCTGGGCGCGCAGATGCCCCGCGTAGCCACCCGGAGTGCGGCCGACCAGGCGACCCGACGTCTCCACCTCGGCGTCGTCGCTCGCCACGACGGCGGCACCGGCGCGCACCGCCTCCTGCACGAGCAGGACGTCCTCGTGCTCCGCGACATCGGGGAAGCCGCCGGCGGCCCGGTAGACCTCCGCGAGGATGCCGAGATTCGCCCCGTGCACGTGCCCGTTGGGCCGTCCGCGGTGGTGGGTGGCGAGCCACTGTGCGCGGTGAGCGGGCGTCAGATCGGCGAAGTCCGGCCGGACCGTGCCGATCACGAGCCCCGCTCCCGCGTCCATGAGATCGAGCTGGTGGGTGAGCCAGTGCGCGGGGACGACGGAATCGGCATCCGTGTGAGCAAGCCAGATGCCGGCGTCCTGCGCCAGGGGGAACCGCGCGAGAGCCCACTCGACTCCCGCGCGTCGCGCCGCTCCCACCCGCCCGGCACCGATCGTGAGCGTCGTGACGGGGAAACGCGCAGCGATCTGCGCGGAGTCGTCGCTGCAGTCGTCGAGGACGACGACGATCGACGTCCGTGCACGATGTCGCGCGGCATCCGCTGCTGCCACGACCGACCGCAGGCATCGGGCGAGAAGGTCGGACTCGTCGTGCACGGGGATGACGACGGCGACGTGTGGGCGCCTCATGGCAGGGTTCCCGGCGGAGTCGCGTCGGCGTCGGTCGAGCGCCTCGAGAACACGTCGAGGAGGAAGTCCGGTTCGTCGTGCCGGACGACGCGATCGAGGTTGCTCGCGCGAAGCGCCGCGTGCACGGTGTCACCCGTGTACGGCCCTTCGGGAATCGGATGCCGCCAATGGCAGGCGACGAGGTGTCCCCCCGGCGTCAGGGAGGCGGCCATCCGCACGATCCCCTCGTCGAGGGCGGCCGCATCCCAGTAGTACCCGATCTCGGAGAAGACGATGAGGTCGAAGCGGCCGTCGGGCCATTCGCGCGGAAGCTCCGCGACGCGGAGGTCGACGTGACGACGATCCGAGAGTCGTGCGCGCGCATGCGCGAGAGCCGTCGAGGAGAAGTCGATCGCGACGACGGAGTCGCAGCGCTCTGCGAGTCGCTCCGTGAGGACGCCCGTCGCGCAGCCGAGCTCGAGGACTGCGCCGTATCGCTCGTGCGGGAGCGCTGCGAGGAGAAGACTCCGTTTGCGCTCCTCGTACCAGCGGGACTCGAATCCCCACGGATCGTCGCTCTGCCGGAAGACCGCGTCGAAGTGCTCGCGCGAGGCCGGCCGCGCGTCGGGACGGACGAGGATCTCGAACGGTCGCGCGAAGTGGGCGCGCATGCCGTCGTGGAGGATCGCCTCGTCGCCGGGCTCCCGTGACAGCGGAGCGTTCTGGCTCTCGTGCCGGGCGAGCGCGGCACGCTTCGCCGCGCACGCCGCGTCGTCGAGCCGGACGCGTTCCATCGAGGCCCAGGGGGCGTCGGCGGCGGTCCCCCAGTGCCAGAGCCAGATCGGGTAGCCGCGGTAGTCGGCACCGAGCTCCTCGGCGACCTCCCGGGCAACCCGCCCGACGAGACGGTGATCGCGGTGGCCATCGCCTTCCCAGGGCGCGACGACGAGGACGCGCGGGGCGGCGGCCGCGGCATCCGCGACGATCCGCCGCACATATGCGGCAACGCGCATGCTCTCGCCCTCGATGCCGCCGTCGGGGATCCCGAGGAACTCCACCGTGGCGTGCGGACTCAGCTCGCGGACCGCGGCGGACACTTCACGCCGGCGCACGGCGGCGAGGTCGACGGGAGCGATCGTGCGCGATGCAGGGTGCGAGTTCTCGCCGTCGGTCACGACGACGACCCGGACACGGATGCCACGTCGCGCCGCGTCGTGCGCGAGTCCCCCCGCGCCGAGCGATTCATCGTCGGGGTGAGCCGCCACGATGACCAGCTCGTCGTGATCGATCTCTAACGGGGGAAGCTCCACGTCGGCGAAAGCCTCGGCCCAGACGGCCTCGGGAGTGCCCTCGTCGAGATGGCTGAAGCTCACCACGATGCCGGACCCCGCACGAGGTCGCGTCCGATCCGCGCCGTGTCCCGCTCTCCGTGGTGCTGGCGGAGGTAGAGCCCGAGATCGGCGACGCGGCGCGCGTGGGCCGCGTCGCCGACGAGAGGAGCGGGACCGAGTGCATGATCGGAGCTCCGGAGCGCCTGTTCGGCGGCGTGGGCGACGATCGTCCTGACACGTGACGCGACGAGCGTGTCGCCGCCGTCGTGGGAGAACTCCTCGGCGGCAGCCATGAGACTCGCCCGGGCGGACCACATCGCCGCATCGACCTCACCGAGGTGGAGGAGGGCGATCTGGTCGGCGCGCTCGGTCCGCGCCGCATGACGGAGGGGCACGAGGAGCGCGCACGCGGCACCCCACCAGGCAGCCGCGACGCTGACGCCGCCCTCCGCGAATCCCCGCCGCGACAAGTACCATCCGGGTCCGCCGACGGGGACAGCGCGTGTCCCATCGAGGTCGATGG
The DNA here is from genome assembly GCF_006715145.1 of Microbacterium sp. SLBN-146. Classification (NCBI taxonomy): domain Bacteria; kingdom Bacillati; phylum Actinomycetota; class Actinomycetes; order Micrococcales; family Microbacteriaceae; genus Microbacterium; species Microbacterium sp. SLBN-146. The sequence continues at coordinate 1,855,287 of NZ_VFMR01000001.1, read as the reverse complement.
GCGCGCTGACCACCTGCGAGAGACCGCGCGCGTGCCAGGGACCCTCATGGCAGACGACGTCGGGACCGCGGAGGGAGATGGCGAAGAGCCCCCGTGTGTCGTCGTCGATCCAGGCCGTGACGAGAGCGTGCGTGAGAGATGTCGCGAGGGAGCACCAGGGCTTGGTCCCCGAGATGGTCCAGCCCCCCGGCGAGGTGCGGGCGGTCAGTCGCATCCCGGATCCTTCAGCGGCGAAGACGCCCCACATGGAGGACTCGTCGGCCCCGAGGGAGGAGAGGTCGGCTGCGACGCCGTCGCGCTGGGCCTCGGCGAGGATGCGCAGGGCGTCGAGGTGAGGCTCGATGATGCGCGCGGCGCCGACGTCGACGAAGGCCGTCGACGCGAGGAGCTGCCACGCCTCCGCGAGAGGCGCCGTCGCGACGTCCGCGCCCGTCGCGACGGCCCACGCGAGGGTCGCGTCGACATCGGTCCCGAAATCGGGAACGTCGATCGCGGCGGCGAGCGCCGCGGCGACGCGGGGGGTCAGGTCGTTCCCGAGGGAAGGATGCGGCCAGTCCGGCGCCACCGTCTCTCCGCGTTCGCTCGACATCGGTCCCTCCGCGCCGCGGATCTCGCGGCATCCGTCCGGTCCGATTGTCGCGGCACCCCTCCCGCGGCGCGCGGGGCTTGTCGCAGGTCCCTCGTCCTGCTACCGGGCGGGAGGCATGCGGGGCGGCGTCACCACTTTCCGGGCGCGTAGTCCTTGAGGAAGACGCCGAAGAGGTCTTCGCCCGCCTCGCCGCGGACGATCGGGTCGTATACCCGCGCCGCGCCGTCGACGAGGTCGAGGGGCGCGTGGAAGCCTTCTTCTGCCAGACGCACCTTCGTCGGGTGCGGCCGTTCGTCGGTGATCCAGCCCGTGTCGACGCTCGTCATGAGGATGCGGTCCGTCTCGAACATCTCGCGGGCGCTCGTGCGCGTGAGCATGTTGACGGCAGCCTTCGCCATGTTGGTGTGCGGATGCCCCGGCCCCTTGTATCCGCGATTGAAGACACCCTCCATCGCACTGACGTTCACGACGTACGTGCGACGGGCAGGGCTCGCGGCGAGCGAGGGCCGCAGCTTCGACACGAGGAGGAACGGCGCCGTCGTGTTGGCGAGCTGCACTTCGAGCATCTCGAGCGGATCGACCTCGTCGACGCGCTGCGTCCACGAGTTCACCTGAGCGAGGTCGGGGATGAGACCGCCCGCATCGATCGCCGTACCGGCGGCGAGGCGTTCGAGCGAGCTCGACCCGGCCGCCATCGCCTGCTCCGTCAGCTCGTCCGCGCGCTCCGCCGCAGAAGCGAGGATGGGGTGGGCCGAGACGGAGCGCTCCAGCGCCTGCGGGTGCTGGTCGTTCGTGTGACCGAAGGTCACGAGTTCGGGAAGCGGTCCGTCGGGGAGCGGCGCGAGTTCGGCATCGACGAGGGGCTGGTAGGCACCGGGCGAGCGGCGGACGGTCTGCGTCGCGTTGTTGATGAGGATGTCGAGCGTTCCCGCGGCGGCGACGTCCTCGGCGAGGCCGATGACCTGCGCGGGGTCGCGCAGGTCGATGCCGACGATCTTGAGGCGGTCGATCCACTCCGGTGCGTCGGGGAGGCTGCTGAAGCGACGGACGGCGTCTCGGGGGAAACGCGTCGTGATCGTCGTGTGGGCGCCGTCGCGGAGGAGCCGCAGCGCGATGTACATGCCGATCTTGGCGCGCCCGCCCGTCAGCAGCGCGCGCTTGCCGGTGAGGTCGGTGCGGGCGTCGCGCTTGGCGTGGCTCATGGCGGCGCAGTCGGGGCAGAGCTGGTGATAGAAGGCGTCGACGAGTGTGTAGGGCTGCTTGCAGATGTAGCAGTCGTGCGCCTTCCGCAGGACTCCTGCCGTCGGGGTGGTCGTCGATGTGCTGATCGGGATGCCACGCGTCTCGTCGTCGATCCGGTCGGCCGCTCCCGTCGCGGTCGCCGCCACGACCGAGCGATCGGCCTCGGCGTTGGCAGCGCGGATCTCGCGGCGTCGCTCGCGCTTGACGGCCTTGAACATCTTCGCCGTCGCCTGCCGGACGGCGATGAAGTCGGGGTGCGTCTCGTCGAGACCCGCCATGCCGTCGAGCACGCGGAGAGCTGCGGCGAGATCGTCCGGATCGATGCCGCTCGGCGGCAGGGCGGACGGGGAGGGGGTCTCGGCGGGCACACGAGATTCTACGTCGGACGCCCGCACCCCCGCTGCCGCGCTGTTAGCGTGCGAGGGTGACGAACGACGAGCCCCGCCGCATCCACGTCTCCGCCGCTGTCATCCACGACGCCGAGGGACGACTGCTGCTCGTGCGGAAAGCCGGGACGACGGCGTTCATGCAGCCCGGCGGCAAACCCGAGCACGGCGAATCCGCGAGCGAGACCCTGAGCCGCGAGCTCGCGGAGGAGCTGGAGCTCCGCGTCGAGGCCGACGCGCTGCATCCGCTCGGCCGGTTCGTCGCGGATGCCGCGAACGAGCCCGGCTTCCTCGTCGTCGCCGATGTCTTCGTCGCCGACATCGGGGCGCAGATCCCGACGATCGGCGCCGAGATCGAGGAGCTGCGGTGGATCACGCGCGCCGACGCCGCGGACCTCGAGGTCGCCCCCCTCGCGCGCGACAACTTCCTCCCGTAACCCTGCGCCCCCCACCCACCCCACCCCCACCCCCACCGACCCCACCCCTCGTCGACTAACCGGGTTCTCGCCGAGTGACCCCGCTGTCTACGTACAACAGCGGGGTCACTCGTCGAGAAGCCGGTGTCTCGACAGGATGGGCGATCAGCGCGGGGGGGATCAGCCGAGGGTGAAGGTCACCGTCGTGACGTTGCCCGCGATGTCGTACAGCTGCATCGTGTTGGCGCCGAGCACGGCCCCGAAGGTGCCGGGCTTGATGAAGTTGACGTCGGACCACATGTTGTCGGACAGGTCCTTCGTCACCCCGTTGATGACGACCTTGTCGACCTTCTTGGCGTCGTAGAGCTTGTACGACACCTGTCCGTAGCCGCCCGCGATCGGCGTCGTGTACGACGTGCCCTCCTTGACGGTCGCCGTCGGCGCCGTCGTGTCCAAGGTGAACTCCGTGACGCTCGAGTTGCCGTAGACGTCGAAGAGCCGCAGCGTGTTGGTGCCTTCGACAGCGCCGAACTGCCCGGGCACGACGCCGTTCAGATCCGACCACACGTCATCGACGAAGTCCTTCTCGACACCGTTGAGTTCGAGCCGCGCGACCTTCCCGGCATCGAACAGCTTGAACGAGACGTTCGAGTAGACGCCGGCCTTGCCGATCGACTCGGGCTTGACCGTGATCGTCGGCGCCGTCGTGTCAGGAAGCGTCGTCGTCAGCGTCGGGAAGAGCCGGCCGCCGTACGCCTGCTCGTAGTCGTAGGCGTAGGCGAGGAGGTCTGCCTCGGTCCACTTCTTGCCCATGACGATGAGGTTGAACGGCTTGCCGCTCGCGTAGGCGCCGTCGGGCACGACGACTCCCGGGAGCTGTGCGATGTTGATCTCCGAGACCGTGCTCGCCGCGAACGAGCCGCCGACGATCGGACCGATCTCGCGCACCTGCTGGGGGTAGACGAGGGCATCGAGGTCGAGCGAGTCCATGACGGCGTCATAGATCCGCAGGTAGTTGTCGCGGTTCTCGTTGAAGGCCGTGAGGTCCGGCACCTCGTTGGCCCCCGCGAGCATGTTGTTGATGCGTGTGTCACCCTCGAAGCCATTGGCGTCGGCCCAGGCGTTGAGCTCTTCGACGGAGTTGGCAGCGGCACTCGGGCCGAGGCGCAGCAGGTACTGCTGGATCGCCCAGTTGTTGCCGCCCCCCGTGGCCCCGCCGGCACCGCGGAGCGCGTCGAACCCGGATCCGGCGAACGGATCGGCCACGACGATCGCGCCCTGCGCCTCGAGCTTGGCGACGGCTTCCGCGTAGAGCTCGGCCGTCTCGGGTGAGAGCTCGCTGTTCGCGCCGATCCGCCATCCGTCACCCCACAGGCCGATGCGCTTGCCTTCGAGCGCCGTCGTCGACAGGCCCGCCGCATAGCCGCCCTCCGGAACGACGGCCCCTTCCGTCTTAGGGTCCTCCGGCGTGTATCCGGCGAGCACGTCGAGCATGATCGCGGCATCTTCCGCGGTCTTCGTCAGGGGTCCGAGGACGTCGCGCGTGATGCCCTGGAGCGGGAAGTTCCCGACGTTCGGGATGAGGCCGAAGGTCGGCTTGACGGCGAAGAGGCTCTGCGCCGCGCCGGGGTTCTGGATGGATCCGCCGGTCTCCTCGGCGATGCCCGTGACGGCGAAGCCGCCCGCGACCGACGTCGCGGAGCCCGTCGACGATCCGCCCGGCACCCAGGCCTGATTCAGCGCGTTGTACGTCGGACCGTACGCACTGTTGTTGGCGTTGGACCCGCTCCCGGCGAGGATCGGAAGGTTCGTCTTGCCGATGATGATGGCACCGGCATCCCGCAGTCGCTTCACGACGGGCGAGTCCGTCTCGGGAATGAGCGCGAGGCCCCCCGCAACCGGCGACGTGAGCGGCCAGCCCGACGTCGTCGGCATCCCCTTCACGTCCAGCGAGTCCTTGATCACGAGCGGCACCCCTTCGAGCGGCCGGGGTGCAGCGCCTGCGGCGCGAAGGGCATCGGATGCCGCGGCGTCGGCCAGCGCGTCGGGGTTCATCTGCGTGAAGGCGTTGTATGCCGGTTCGTACATATCGATGCGCGCGAGGAAGTCCTCGACGAGGGCAACGGTCGAGATCTCGCCCGCGGCGAGGAGGTCGAGCGTCTGCGTGATGGTGAGCTTCGTCGGGTCGATGCCGGTGAACGGCTCGGCGCTCGAGACCGCGAGAGGGGCGACCTCGGTCGGCGCCGCGGATGCGGCGGGGGCGAGTGCGACAGCGAGGCTGAGGCTCCCCAGAAGCGACACAGCGGCGAGGCCGGTGCGTCGCGGGCGGTGGATGGTGGGTGATGTCACGAGTTCTCCGTTCAAGGATGAAGCCAGGGATGGTTCTCGGGATCACGCACTCGGATGGCGGCATCTACGCCGCCCGAAGGCGCACACCCCACGCTCGCGGCGGCGTGTTTCGCGCACGTTGCCATCGGGCAGGGGAATCGTTGCCGACCGAGTGCAATTGCACTGCTAGGGATTAGCTCTACTAATCAGCGCCACGGCCTCAGAGCGGGCGAGGCGGTGAGAGGCGCGTCGCCAGGGCCGCCAAAGCGCGGCCTGCCGGCGTGGAGCCCATCCGCGGCATGGCCATCCTCAACGGGATGGTCGGGATGCGCGGCTCGAGCGCACGGACGACGGTTCCGGCCTGCCGCTGCCGTGTCGCATAGGCGGGCAGGATCGCGACGCCGGACCCTGCCGCCACCCAGGCGGCGAAGTGGAAGCCCAAGACGGTCACGGGAAGCATGTCCGGCGCGAATCCGGCAGTGTGGCACGCCGCGACGACGGCATCGAACTCCGCGTGGCCGATGTCTCGGCGAGGCAGGACGATCTTCTCCCCTCGAAGGTCGCTCCACGCGACGGTTGCGGCCCGGGCGAGCGGATGCGACTCGGGGAGGCAGACGCAGTAGTCGTCCGGGTCGAGGTCGATCGAGTCGAAACCGTCGGGGTCGTAGAGACTGCGGAAGATGCCGACGTCGAGTGTTCCCGCCCGGAGGCGGTCGATCTGCTCGGGGGTCCAGACTTCCTCGACGACGAGTTCCGCTTCGGGCATCTCCGCGTGGAAGTCGGCGCTCAGTGCGGGCACGAGCCCGATGAGCGCGGACGGGACGGCGCCCAGCCTGATCACCTCGGATGCCCGGCGCGCGGCATCCTCTGCGACGCGGGGAAGGTGGTCGTAGCGGCGGACGATGTCGCGGGCTTCCGGCAGGAGGGCCCGCCCCGCGTCGGTCAGCGTCACGGCGCGCGGCGTCCGGACGACGAGGGGCCGGCCGATCTCCTCTTCGAGCCGGCGGAGCTGCTGACTCAGTGCGGACTGCGTCACATGAAGACGCGCTGCGGCCCGCACGAAGCTCCGCTCCTGCGCGATCGCGACGAAGTAGCGCAGACGCGAGATGCTCATGCGGCCGTCCTCTCGGGCACGCTTGGACGGATCGCCGGACGACCTTGCAACGAGAAGCGCGTGTCGAAGGCCCCAGGAGACACGTCTGCAGCGGATTGCGGGTGGAGCCTCTCACCCTATTGCGCCTCCAACATCCCTCGCCCGGTCTTGACGCGACTACCCCTTGTCGACTAACCGGCTTCTCGCCCACCCACCCCGCTATCTGCGCGCAACAACGGGGTCACTCGACGACAACCCGGTGTCTCGACGCAGAGGCGCGAGGGGTGTGGGGGCTTGCGCACTCTGTGACATTGCGCGAAGATGGATCTCGGAAAGCGTTTCCCCAAGGACGGGGACGCGCCGTGGAATCACACACATCCCCGAGGCGTACCGCACCCCCGGTCGGGCACTCCCCTGCCCGCGAGGCCGGTGCTTCGGCGCGCCTCTCCGCCGAAAGAACTCCACCCACCACTCAATGAGGAGAACGAACGTGCGAAGTACCCTCCGCCGACTCGGACCGCTCTCGCTGGCACTTGCCGTCGGCGTATCCGGCCTCGGGATCAGCCAATCCGCAGCGGCTGCCGATCCGGCATCCGATCTGCGTCCCATGGAGTACCTGACCCGCGGCCTCGTCGCCGCGCAGGGAACCGACGGGATCTTCCTCAGCTGGCGCTACCTCGGCGACGAACCCGACCGCGTGTCGTGGAACGTCTACCGCGACGACGACGGCACCGGATTCACGAAGATCACGACGATCGCCCCCCGTGACGTGCAGCCAGAGAGCGACTACGACACCAATCCCGGCATCGTCAAGGAAGACACCACTCCCACCAACTACACCGACCTCGACGGCACGCTCGCCTCGGTCTACGAAATCGCTCCCGTCATCGACGGCGAGGAGGGCGCCCGACAAGGCATGAGCGCGCCGATGCTGTCCTCGATCGCGGGGCAGTCCGGGCAGGCAGGACGCGGCGCGGCGCACTACATCCCGCTGAAGCCCGCTCCCGACCCTGTGCCGCTCGCCCACTTCACCTACCGCGACCAGCGATTCGGCCCGGGAACGAACCTCACTGCCGCGAACATGGTCATCCCCGGCACCGACGGCCAGCACTGGTACACGGTCGACATGGATCTGCTCCGCGCCTTCCGCGAGGCGCACGACGACGGCACGCCCATCACCGCGGCAGATCTCGCCGGATGGGTGGACGCGCTCAACGCTCACAACGACGAGTCGTGGCAGCCCACCGCAGGGCTCGACGCCGACGGCACGATCGGCGATGCCCTCTTCGCCGAGCTGGAGGCGAAGTTCATCACATACGTCGAGCAGCTCGACAGCGGCACCTCGCTCCCGTACGCCACGACCGACTCGGGTGCGATCTACACGTCGCAGAGCGCGCCGTACTCGACGCACGACATGACGGTCGGCGACTTCGACGGCGACGGCGAATACGAGATCGTCGTCAAGTGGCGCAGCACGCAGCAGGACCCGATGTACTCCGAGCCGATCTTCGGCGGCAGCAACACCACGACCGCACCCGAGTACGTCGATGTCTACAAGCTGGACGGCACACTCCTCTTCCGCGTCGACATGGGATACAACGTCCGCGCCGGGAACGATCACGAGACGACGCTCATGGCCGGCGACTTCGATGCCGACGGTCGATCGGAGCTCATGCTGAAGTCGGCCCTCGGGACGCGCATCGGGAACTGGGATGACGCGTCGCAGTCGGTCGTCTACGCCAACACCCTCGACACCGTCGTGGGCGGTGAAGACGGTCTCAACGCGACGCAGGACAAGTTCCGCGAGTACTTCGCGGAGGGAGACGAGGAGGCGCTCGACACCTACTGGTCGCTGCTGAACAGCTTCACGATCTCCTACCGCAGCCCCGTCGCGGCGAACGGCAACGACGGGGTCAACGACCCGGCACTCAAGCGCTGGATCAAGACGTACCACGTGGGTCCGATCGGTCCCGCGAAGGACGACCAGGAGTTCTTCTCCGCCTTCGAATGGGATGCCGACAAGGGCGCGGGTGTCCTCGTCGACAGCGCGCGCTACCCGCACACGTACGAGGGCAGCGTGGACGGCGACAACTGGGCGATGACTCCGGCGACGCAGCGCGGCAACTACTCCTACCTGGCTTTCCCCGGCCCGGGCGCGGGCACGTCGACGAGCGACTACAAGGCCCAGATCATGGCCGAGAAGGAGGCCTACTGGCTGGAGAACCCGTGGAAGCAGGCTTCGTGGGGCGACGCGCAGGGCAACCGCGCGAACCGCTACCTCGGTGTCGTCGCGAACCTCGACGGCGCCCACACGTATGCGGTCTCGCAGCGCGGCTACTACGCGCGGACGACGTTCGCCGCCTTCCATATCGTCGACGGCGATGTGCAGCTGCAGGCGACGTTCGACTCGGCCGATCCGCAGTTCTGGTCGCTCGGCGGAAGCGCCTACGACTACCAGAACCGGGGCAACCACTTCTCCGACTCCGCCGACCTCGATGGTGACGGGCGCGACGAGATCGTCATGAAGGCGATGGTGCTGGGCCTCAACGACGACGGGACGAAGATCCTCCCCCGTGTCATCAACGGCGACACGATGCCGACGATCGACGGGCAAGACGGAGTTCCGCCCGTCGCGGGTCAGTTCCAGTTCGCAACGGATGCCGTGCGCGACAACCCCGAGAACGTGTGGGCTCCGCTCCGCCATGGCGACCGCAGCGCGCTGCTGCCGGTCGACAAGGACGACACGATCCGCATGTGGTCGGGCAGCGAGGAGCATCTCCTCGACGACCTTCGGACGGGTGTGCACAGCGGCTGGATCCCCGGTCCCGAGGCGCACGATCCCCTGAAGGGCAAGCGTCTCGACGAGCGGGGCGAGGTCGTCTACGACAATGCGCTCGTCTACGGCGTCTACGCCGGAAGCGACGACGAGGGCAGTGTTGCGGGCAACTTCTCGAACCGCTGGCCCGGCGCTCAGGCGGGCTCCGCGAGCGCGACCCGCGAGGTGCGCAGTCTCGTCACGGGCGAGATCCTCACGACGACGAACACACCGCGAGGGATCGCCCAGGGACAGAACGCGATCTGGTTCGGCGGCGGCCTCACGGCGATGGCTGCGGCCGGTGCGAACATCAACGCCGTCGACGACCTGACGTTCGCGACGACGTCGTACCTCGCAACCGGTATGACGTCGACGGGGAACAAGGGAACGCCGACCTTGAAGGCCGACCTCCTCGGGGACTGGCGTGAAGAGGTCGTGCTGCGCGCTGGCGGAAACCGGCTCGCGATCGTCACGACGCTCGCGCCCACCGAGTACGGCATCCGCACCCTCATGCACGACCCGATGTACCGCAACGGTGTCGCGAACAAGAACACCGGATACGACCAGGTCGGGTTCGCGAGCTTCTATCTCGGCGACGAGGCACCGCTGCCGTCGAAGCGCACGGACATCGTCATCCCGGAGGGGCCGGATGTGACGGCGCCGACGGTGACGGTGAAGCCGGAGTCGCAGGGGAAGGATGGGGTGTATCGGTCGGTGTCGTTCAAGTTGTTCGATGCGGGGAAGATCGCCCGGTTGACGCTCAATGGTGTCGAGAAGGATCTCGTCGACAATGTGTGGTCGGATCTGAACGGTGTGAAGCCGGGGGTGTTCGGGGGTAAGTCCGGGGTGAATGAGTTGAAGGTGTACGACGTGGCGGGCAATGTCACGACGGTCAGCTTCGTTCTGGATGTCACGGGGCCGACGGTGACGGTGAAGACCGGGCGGGGTGAGACGGTGACGACGGGCAACGGGTCGTATGCGCGGGTGTCGTTCAAGCTGTTCGATCAGTACAAGATCGACCGGTTGACGCTCAACGGTGTGGAGAAGAACCTGACCGACAACACCTGGTCCGACCTCAACGGTGTGACTCCGGGCGCGTTCGGGGGGAAGCGGGGCGTGAACGAGTTGACGGTGTACGACGTCGTGGGCAACTCCACGACGCTGACCTTCACCCTCGCGGGGAACTGACCCTCGCCCATCCCGTGAGGAACGGATGCCGCGAGTCACCCCGACTCGCGGCATCCGTCATCTCACGCCCCGCCCCGCCCCGCCCCGCCTCGCCCCCTCACGCCCTGCCCTCCTGATGTCGACTCACCGGGTTGTCGACGAGGCACCCCGCTATCTGCGCGCAACGACGGGGTCACTCGGCGAGATCGCGGTTAGTCGACGAAGGGCGGGACGCCGAGCACGCGGTCGAGGTCGCGGCGGGACGGTGGATCGGCGCCCTCGCGCTGCACCGTGATGGCGGCTGCCGTCGCGGCATAGTAGCCGAGGCGTTGCAGGACCTCGCGCTCCGGGTGCACGAGGACCGACGGATCGCGGACGACCATGTCGATGAGCGCCGCCGAGAAGCTGTCCCCCGCGCCGACCGTGTCGCGCACTTCGACCGACGGGGCGCCGATGTCGGCACGGGCGACAGCGGATGCCAGGGTGACGCCGTCGCCGCCGCGCGTGACGACCGCGACATCAGCGCCGAGGGAGAGCATCCGCACGAGGACGTCGGAGACGTCGAGGCCCGGGTACAGCCACGCCGCGTCGTCATCGCTCAGCTTGACGATGTCCGACAGCGCGGCGAGCGCCTCGACCTTGTCGACCGTGCTCGCGCGATCTCCGAGAAGCGCGGGGCGGATGTTCGGATCGAACGAGACGATGAGGCGGCCGGAGACGGACGCGACGGCTTCTCGTACGCTCTCGAATCCCGTCTCGCCGACCGCCGCGATCGAACCGATGTGGAGGACCCGCTCGGCGCCCTCCGTCGAGATGTCCATGCGCGGCCACTCCACCCGGAACACATAGTCGGCCGCGCCGTCCGGTCGGATGGTGGCGTGAGCCGTCGACGTCTCCGCGAGCGACCAGGATGCCGGGTCGATGAGCACACCCGACGACTCGAGGTGACCGGCGATTCGCCGGCCGCGCGCGTCATCGCCGAGAGCCGTGCGCAGCCGGGTCGTGGCGCCGAGCCGGGAGACACCCAGCGCGACGTTGGCCGGCGACCCGCCCACGTGTTCCGACTCCGTCGCGCGCGCGTCGTCGCGGACGATGTCGATGAGGGCTTCGCCGACGACGAGAACGTCGGCCGCGGTCGCGCTCATGATGCGAGCGTCGCGAGCATCAGGGGATCGGAGATGCTGCCGTCGAACTCCGACCCCGGGGCGCCGACGAAGGCGAGGAGCGCGGGCGCTCCTGAACGGTCGCGCACGATCCGTCCCGCGTAGTACGGGGCCGGGGCGATGAGCTCGGCCTCCTCGAGGTCGACCCCCCGCGGGAAGCCGTCGAGGGTCACCGCCCAGATGCCGACGGTGGGGACCGCCGATCGCGATGCGCGCGGGTCCGTACGGGGTCCGCAGAAGACGAGCATCTCCCGGTCACCGAGATCGACGAGCTGGAAGACCTCGCAGTGCGGGAAGGTCGTCGCCGACGCGCTGAGGGGTGGCTTCACGCTCCACGACTCGAGGTCGGCAGACCACGCGTGACCGATCACCCCGCCGCTGTGGAGGTCGCCGCCCTTGCCCCGCGCCGTGATGAGCATGTGCCATCCGTCGCCGCCCTGGTCCCGGAAGACCCACGGATCGCGCCAGGCCTCTTCGGGCCACACCGTATCTCCGAGCTTCTCGTAGAAGGCGCTGTCCGCGCGCAGCACGAATCCGTCGCGCTTCGTCCACGTGAAGAGGTCGTCCGATGTCGCCATCCCGATCGACTCGACGTTGACGGCACTGTCCTCTGCGGAGAAGACAGCGCCCGTATAGAACATGCGCCACGTCCCGTCGTCGGCACGTACGACGGAACCCGTCCACGTGGCGCTCTCGTCGAAGCTCCCGCGCGGTCCGGGACCGAGCACCTCTCCGTGATCGGTCCACGCGATGAGGTCCGATGAGGTCGCGTGTCCGATCCGCGCGTTGCGGTGGCGGAGCTCGGGATCGCCCAGCGACTTCGGCGCGTGCAGATAGAACAGGTGGAAGTCCGTCCCATCGTCGGCGAGCCAGAAGTCCCACACCCAGTGGTTGTCGAGGCGGAACGCCATTCGGTTCTCCAATCCATGCGCGGGTGGGAAGGCTCTCCCCCGCGCGCTCGCGATCTGCCGCGGCATCCCGGGCAGTCTTCGTCTCAGCCCTTGAGCGATCCCTGCATGAGCGCCGTGACGAACTGGCGCTGGAAGATGAGGAACACGATGAGGGTCGGGGTCAGGATGAGCAGCGAACCCGCGCACAGGAGGGGGATGTCGGTTCCGTAACGTCCTTGGAACGCACCCAGCGCACCGGCCATCGTCCGCTTGGCCGGGTCGTCGACGAGGACGATCGCCAAGAGGAACTGGTTCCACGTCCACAGGAACAGCAGGATCGACAGTGAGGACAGCGCCGGAATGGACAGCGGCACGTGGATCCGCCAGAACAGCTGCCATGTCGTCGCACCGTCGACCCGCGCCGCTTCGGACAGATCCGCCGGCATCGTCACGAAGTGCGCTCGCATCCACATGACCGCGAACGGCATGAACAATCCGATGAGCGGCAGGATGATCGCCCACCGCGTGTTGAGGATGCCGAGCTCACGGATCTGGAAGTAGAGCGGCGTGATGATGCCCTCGAACGGCAGCGTCAACCCCAAGAGGAAGACGATGAACACGGCCCGGCTCCCCCACGGCTTGAGGTGACCGAGAGCGAAGCCGGCCAGCGTCGCGATGAGCACGGCGATCGGGACGACGCCGAGCTCGATGAGCGCACTCGACATGAGCAGTTCGATCATGTTGGCCGACTGGAAGGCCAGGAGGAAGTTCCCCCAGTGCGGCTCCTCGGGCCACTCGAGTCCGCGGGGATAGGTTCCCGGCTCGTGGAGAGCCGTCACGAAGAGGCTGATGAACGGGAGGATCGTGATGACCATGAGGATCACGAGGACGACGCGTCCCGTCCACTTCTCGCGGGCGTTGACGATCATGATTCTTTGCCTCGGAGGATGCGCTGGAGGGGAAGGACGACGATGAGCACGAGCGACATGAGTACGATCGCGAACGCGGAAGCCATGCCGATCTCGCGCTGATAGAAGGCGAGATAGAAGATCTGGAGACCCGGGACGAGGGTGCTGTCGCCCGGCCCACCCTGCGTCGCGATGTAGACGATGTCGAAGCTCGCGAGGGCGGCGATGACGGTGACGGTGACGCAGACGGCGACTTCCTGACGCACGCCCGGGAGCGTGATCGTGAGGAACTCGCGGATCGGTCCTGCGCCGTCGATGCGCGCCGCCTCGTAGAGGGAGGGGTCGATCTTGGTCATGCCGGCGAGGATGAGCACGAGGCAGAGGCCCACCAGTACCCACGCACCGATGACGCCGACGGCGGGGAGCGCCGTGGTGAAGTCGCCGAGCCACGCGCGCGTGAGTCCGCCCAACCCGATCAGCCGGAGAATCTGGTTCACCAGACCGTCGGTCGACAGCTGCCAGCTCCACATGATGCCGGCGGCCACGAGCGGAATGACCTGCGGGAGGAACAGGACGGTACGCGCGACACCCGCGAGCTTGCTCTCGGCGATGGCGCGGATGACGTTGGCCGCCAGGAGGGCGATGATGACCGGGATGACACTGAAGTACAGGATCAGCTCGAACGCGTTGAGGATCGCGCCGACGAGCTTGGGGTTGCTGAAGACCTCGAGGTAGTTGGCGAACCCCACCCACGTCGCCGGCGAGATGCCGTTCCAGTCGTAGAAGGAGAACTGCGCCGACAGGATGATCGAGCGCAGCACGAAGAATCCGTAGAAGGCCGCAGCGGGCAGGACCAGGAGATAGGCGCTGAGATTGCGGATCGCCCGCCGGCGGCGGCGACGGCGCAGCAGCGCGTCAGGGGAGAGCGCTGCTGCGCCGGTACCAGACACCGGCGCAGCAGCGGTTCGAACGTCGGTCATGGAGAGTTAGTTCCCGACCTGGCTCTCGTAGTCAGCCTGCACCGACTCGAGCATTCCTGCAGCCGTCTGCTCCCCCGCCACCATCTTCTGGAGGTTGGGCGTCCAGCTCTGCGCGTAGATGGCACCGGTCGCGTTCGCGATGAAGTCCATCGACCCGTTCGCTTCGGCCATCTGCGCACCGGCGGCGAGCGTCGCCTCGGTGGTCGAGCCCTCTTCGATGGCCGGCATGAAGGCGTCAGCGGGGCCCATGGGGTGGGATCCGCCGACCTCGACGGTGAGCGCGCGGGCTTCGTCGTTCGTTGCGGTCCAATCCAGGAAGAACGCGGCGCAGTCAGGGTTCTCGGCCGCAGCGGCGACACCGAACGTCAGCGGCGCCGACATCGCACCGATCTGCCCGCCCTCTTCCAGCGGGGGTACGAGGAAGAAGCCGGCGTTGCCGGGCATCTGCGCGTCGAGGGTGCCGGACTCCCAGTCGCCGTTGAAGATGAACAGCGCCTCGCCGCCGATGAAGCGGCTCATCATCTGTGCGTAGTCCATCGAGTTGATGTCTTCGGCGAAGTAGCCCTCGTCGATCCAGCGCTGCAGGTGCTCGGCCGCGGCGACGTTCTCGGGGGTGTTGATGGTCGCATCGGGCTGCTGGAAGATCCAGTCGTTGATCGCGGCGGGGTCACCGTACGAGGCCATGAGGCCCTGGAGCGGGAAGGCCAGACCGCCGGTTGCTCCCCCGTTGAACTGGACGATGGGAACGATGCCGGCATCCTTCGCCGCCTGCAGGACCGCGTCGAACTCGTCGAGTGTCTGCGGCGGTTCCTCCATGCCGATCTGAGCAGCGAGCTCCCGGTTGTAGAACACGCCCGTCATCGAGTAGTTCAGGCCCTGCGCGTAGAGGGGGCCGTCACCGCGGCGTCCTTCGTCGTCGACACGGAGCTGGGAGAGCTGCGACGCCGGCCATTCCGTCCAACCGAACTGCTCGGCGTAGGGGTCGAGGTCGAGGAGCAGGCCGTCGGTCGCGAGCTCGGACATCTGCGGGAGACGCATGAGGTCGGGCGGCGAGTCCTGGAGCACGCGCGGGGCGTTCTGCGTGATGACCGCGAACTGGTCTTCGCGGATGTCGAACGTCACGTTCGGGAACTGCTTCGTGAACTCTTCCGTGAGTGCTGTGGGGAGCGGGAAGCCCGTCTCGAAGTAGCCGTCGAGGACGATGTCCTCGTCGCCGCACGTGGCCGTTCCGGTGCCTGCGGAGCCTCCCGAGGCGTCGGGCGTGGCCGAACCGCCGGGAGGCGCGCACGCCGTCAGACCGATGGCGACCGTGGCCATGGCACCCAGCAGGACGAGCGGACGAAGGGGCCTTGTTTGCATGTGAGACACCTGTGTCTCCTTTCAGAAACCGCGTTGTCTGAATACGATCGCCGATGCAGTCGATCGCATGCTAAATCGGGTTAGCAAGGTCATCATGCGCCACGTTCCTCCACGATGTCAACCGCCGAGGATAACGAATGGGCGACGACGGAAGTCGTCAGTAGGATCACGGAAGGAGGCACAACGGTGAGCAGGAAGCGCGTCACGCTGGCAGACGTCGCGGAGGCCGCGGGCGTCTCGCGGACGACGGCGTCGCTCGTCCTGTCCGACCGCGGCACCGAACTCAGGATCTCCGAGGCGTCTCAGGACCGCGTGAGACGCGTCGCGGCGGAGCTGGGCTATCGCCCCAACATGCTGTCGGCGAGCCTGCGCAGTGGAACGAGCCGGACGATCGGCTTCATCTCCGACACCGTCGCGACGTCGCAGCTCGCGGGCGACATGATCAAAGGCGCTCTCGAGGGCGCACGACGACACGGCTACATGCTCTTCATCGGAGAGTCCGAGGGTGACGAGCGGCAGCAGGAGCTTCTCGCCGAAGCGATGCTCGACCGCCAGGTGGACGGTCTCGTCATCGCGTCGATGTTCACACGGGAACGGTCCTTCCCCACATCGCTCTCGGGTCGACACGTCGTTCTGCTCAACACCGTCCCCGGTGCGGACGGACCGCCGGCATCGGCCGTGATCCCCGACGAGTTCACGGCGGGACGCGAAGCGGTGCGGCTCCTTCTCGACGCGGGGCACCGCGAGATCCACCTCATCGGTGCCGGCCCGACAGCCGCCGACGTGCCGGCGGACACGATCGCGGGAGACGAGCGACTGTCCGGCATCCTGACCGAGCTCGACTCGGTGGGGCTGGCGCCGGCGAGCGGCCACCGGTCTCCGATCTGGCTGCCCTTCGACGGCTGGAAGGCGACGTCCTCCCTCATCTCGTCGGGTGTCCGCAGCGGCGCTCTCATCACGTTCAACGACCGGCTCGCCTTCGGCGCCTACCAGGCGATCGCCGAAGCCGGACTCTCCATCCCGGGCGACTTCTCGATCGTCTCATTCGACGACCACCAGCTCGCCGGCTGGCTCCACCCGGGCCTGACGACGTTCGCCATCCCGCACCGCGAGCTCGGACTTCGAGCCATCGAGATCCTGCTGGACGACGCCGCGCACCCGCATCCCACGGTCGAGCGCCTGCATCTGCCCGTCCGCGTGCGCGACTCGGTGCGCACGATCGACGACCCCGCACCGCTTCCCGGCTCGTCCGCGCCCTGACCACGAGCGCACGCCGGATCGCCCGCCGCCGCCGAGCGCTCGGGCGATCGCAGACTTGACATCCTGACCCCTGTCCTCGACCATGAGTGTGCTAACCCGATTTAGCACCGCACATACCGGCCTGGGGAGATGACACAGATGTCGCAGCTTGACGATGAGGTAACCCGCGCCGATCGACTGGTCCGCGACCCGCGACCCGCGTTCGATCCCGACGTCGCCCGTGCCTTCGACGTGCGCGACGACATCGTCACGACCCTCAGCCACGACGACATCTTCGAGCTGCGAACGCGGGCGATCACGTACAGCGACGCCGAACTGACGCTCGACGGACGGTTCGACCTCACGCGCCACGTCGTGCCGGGACCAGACGGCAACGAGCTCGATCTCGTTCTCATCCGCCCCGAGGGCGTCGAGAATCCGCCCGTCATCTACCACGTCCACGGAGGCGGGCTCGTCCTGGGCACCGCGGTGGATGTGCTCCCCACGATGGCAGTGCTCGCCGACCGCATCGGCGCCGCCGTCGCCTCGATCGAGTACCGCCTGGCCCCCGAGCATCCCTACCCGGCTGCCGTCGAGGACGTGTACGCGGGTCTCACCTGGCTCACCGCGCACGCACAGGAACTCGGCGTCGATGCCGAGCGCACGATCATCGACGGAGTGAGCGCGGGCGGGGGCCTCGCGGCCGCCGCGGCGCTCCTCGCACGAGATCGGGGCGGCCCGCCGCTTCTCGGGCAGATGCTGATCTGCCCCATGCTCGACGATCGCAACGACTCGGCGTCGGGGCACCAGATGGCGGGCCACGGAGCGTGGGATCGCACGGCGAACGCGACGGCGTGGGCGGCCTACATCGGCGATCTCGAACCGGATGCCGTCCCGATGTACGCATCCCCTGCCCGCGCGACCGACCTGTCGGGCCTTCCGCCCACCTTCATCGACGTGGGGTCGGCCGAGACCTTCCGCGACGAGGACGTCGCGTACGCGTCGCGGATCTGGGCCGCCGGGGGCGACGCGGAGCTCCATGTCTGGCCGGGCGGGGTTCACGGCTTCGATGCGCTCGTCCCCGACGCGGTGCTCTCCCGGGATGCCCGAGAGGCGCGTGCGCGATGGCTCGAGCGCCTGCTCGATCCTCGCCGGAGCAACGGCCTGCGGTAGATCACCGTCCGTCCTCGACGCGCAGAGCACCGCCGACTCCTCCGGGCAGAGAACGATGCGGCCGCGCGCGTCTCAGACGCACACGGCCGCACCGTCGGGCAGGGCCTATTCGAACAGCGACAGGGTGACGGTCGCCGAGTAGCTGCCGGAGGCGATGTTCGCCGGCGTCCGCAGGAAGAGGTCGGCCGTGGCCGTCCAGGATCCCTCCCCCGCGATCGCCCCGGAGTCGGCCGCCATGGCGAAGAGCTCCTGGTCGACGAGGCCGACGTTCGACGGGGGCGCGTCGAGGACCGTCTCGACCTCGTCACCCGCCGCGACGAGACCCGACTCGCCACCATCGATCAGGCGCGGCGCCCAGCCGAGATGCTCCGCGCCGATGTCCGGCTGATCCGCGTCGCCGACGAAGTCGGACGCCGAGCCCAGGACGTACCATGCCGCGCCCTCGGGGATCTCGTCCGCGGTTCGCGTGTCCGTGATGGTGACGGTGGGAAGCGATCCCGTGAACTGCCGGATCATCTCGTCCGATCCGTTCTCCGTCAGGCTCGCCTCGGTGCCTTCGACCGTCATCGCGAGGACGCCCGGCTCGACGAGCTCCTCGATCGTGACACTGACGTCGACGTCGCTGTCGCCGTAGTTGTCATCGGCGACGGCGACACCCGCGACGCCGACGAGGAGCGCGGCTCCCGCTGTTCCCACGGCGAGTTTGACCCACGTGGTCTTGTTCATTGTTCTTCCAATCGTGTGCGCCGGCACAGAGGTCGGCGGAGATGTGTCGTGAATGATGTGCTGAGGGCGACGCTCGACGCGCTATCGGGAATGCGGCAGCGCCGCCCTCAGCGACCCGGGGGGGGTTAGTTGCAGCTCACCGCTGCGTAGGGGACCTCGATGGTCTCCGAGAGTGCGGCACCGTGGAACGTGCCGGATGCCGTCACCGTCACTGTTCCGGATGGAACCGCCGTCGCGCGTGTCGTGAAGCCGTGGAAGGAGTTCTTCCCCGCCGTCACACCGGCGAACGACTTCGTGCCGTACGGGGTCGTGAACTGGACATCCACCGCACCGTCGTTGGCGTTCGGAGCCGTCACCGTCAGGAAGACCTTGCCCGCGATGCAGCGGTGCGAGACCGAAGCCGAGACCTCGAGCGGGTCCTGCCACAGGTAGTTCTTCGCGAAGATCGTGAACAGCTGGGCCGCCGTCATGCCGTCGTGCGCGCCCGGCACCTGCGTCGTCACGGCAGGGATGCCGCGACTGCGGAAGTTGTTCGCGACCGCGTCGGTCGCGGCGAGGCTGCCCTCGAAGACACCGTTGCCGCCGAAGACGAACAGGTCCTCGTCGCCTACAGCGGCAGCGATCGTGTCGTACTCCGCCGCCGTCAGCGACGGATTGCCCGAGAACAGACCGAAGTAGCTGAACGTCGTCGGGTAGCCCCGCAGCACGTGCGCACTCGTCATTCCGCCGTACGAGAAGCCGGCGTAGGCGCGATCCTCGCGCTTGTCGGAGACGTTGTACTGGTTCTCGATGAGCGGGAGGATCGTCTGGACGAGGTTGTTCGCCGCGTTCGTCTGGTTGTACGACGCGAAGCCGAGGCTCGTGCCGGTGAAGTGGTTGCCCATCGTCACGACCACGGTCGGCTCGATCTCGCGCTTCGCCGTCATGTTGTCGAGGATGTTCGGAACACCCACCGGCACCATGAAGTCCGTCTCGTCGCCGAAGATCCCGTGCGCGAGGTACGCGACCTTGTACGGCTCGGCGCGGTTCGGGTCGTAGCCGGCCGGCAGGTAGACGCCCAGATAGTGCCCGTCGTCCCCGAGGATCGTCGTGTACTCGATGTAGCTGAGGCTTCCGCGCTGGGACTCGTCCGCGACCGGCAGCTCGTACGCAGCCCGGCTGGCCAGGAGCGGATCGTTCTGCTTCTCGGCGTACGGCACGTACACGGCGTCGAGGACGTCATTGTTGCGAACTCGGAACGAGTCGCCCGCAGGACGCGGCTTGTCGGATGCCGGGTCCCAGATCCTCTTGTTGACCCACTCCTGCGTGGGATCCCAGACGCGGTACCAGTAGCTCAGTCCACCCGCGTGGAGCGGGACCGAGACGGACCAGTTGCCGTCGGCATCCTTCGTCATATCGCGGAGGAACTCCGTGCCGCCCGCGTGATAGCGGCCGGTCTGCCACTCTTCCGGCTGGAAGCGAGTGGTCCCTTCGCCGATCCCGCGTAGCGTCAGGTCTCCCGCGAGACGGACCTGTGTCGCATCGGGGTTGTTGTAGACGAACGTGACGGTGTATCCCGTGGGGGAATTCGGGTCCTCGACGAGCGTCGGGCCCTGCACGACGTCGGCGTCATCGGCGAGCGCGGCGGGTGCCGCCACGAGGGCGCTGAGCCCGAGTGCCATTCCTGTCAGCACCGCGACAGCACGGCTGGCGGTGCGTCTTCTGCGTGGTTTCTTCATACGAGATGACCTCCTTGTATCTCTTCATCGATGTCCCACGAGCTGCCGACGCGTCATCGCGTCATCGGTCTCCCTTGACCGTCTCGCGGGGTCGTGCGGCGGCGCTCGGGAAGGGGGATCGTTCTGTCGCACCGCCAGTGCTAAATCGACTTAGCGTGTCTGGAGAGTAGCTCTCGGCTCACGCACAGGTCAAGACCCCCGGTCATCGGTCGCACCCTCGCGGCATCCGTCCGACCGCGTTCGCGCACGTCTCTATCGCGTCGTGATAAAACGTCCTATCCTCGGGTCTGGCGACCTATCCCAGAGGCGCCGGATCAAAGGAGATCGAGATGACCCGAGAGACCGGGCGATTGAAGCGGATGGCGAGAGCACTCGTCACAGCCGCGATCACTGCCAGCTTGCTGCTCGCCGGAACGACCGTCGCGCAGTCCGCATCCGCCGCCGAAGAAGGCGTCGTGAGCGTCACCCCCATCACCCAGGTGTCCGCGTTCGGACAGCGCGTGACCGCGGTGGCCGTCGAATATGCCGCGACCGTCGATCCGGCCAGCGCCGTGCCCCAGAACTTCACCGTCGAGGACTCGAGCTACAACTTCCGCTTCGACAACATCAGCGCCCTGGCCAATCTGGTGGACCGCCCGATCACCAGGGCCTACACCAACTCGGTCGCGAACCTGCGTGAGGACGGCACCTCGGCGGCGGGCACCTACGTCATCCTCGAACTCTCCAGCGCCGCCCCCGGCGGATGGACCGTGCGCACCTCCACGAACACGAGCTATGTGCGGATCAACCCGGCACAGCCCACCCGGGTGTTCCAGCTGGGCGATGTGAGATCGACCGAGGGCGCGACGCTCAGTGCCGCCGCACCCGAGGTCGCCCACCCCCTCTCGCGCCCCGCCGTGAACCTCGAAGTCGACGAGTTCGTGCGCGCGACCTTCGCCGCCACGGCGCCCGCCGGCAACGTGCCCTACGACTACCGGCTCCCCGACGGGTACGACCCCGACGAGGAGTACCCGCTCGTCGTGATCCTCCCCGGCAACGGCATGGGATACGACGGCGTCAACGACCGTGTGGAGATCGTGGCCGACATCCCCGCGACCGCATGGTTCCAGGAGGAATGGACGGGCACCGACGAGAAGGTCATCGTGCTGGCGATCCAGAGCCCGCGCATCGGAGTGGCGAACGAGGCATCCCAAGCACGTGAACTGATCGAGCACTTCAGCGGCACCTTCGCCGTCGACACCGACCGGGTCTACCTCAGCACCGTCTCGTGGGGCTCCCGGCTCGCGTGGAACATCATGGCCAACCGTCCGGATCTCATCGCCGGAGCGCTCATCACGGGCGGCTTCGCGTCGAGTGCCGCGGAGCGCACGGCGATCGCCGCAGCGGAGGTGCCCGTCTGGATCACGCACGGCACGGGCGACCACCTGCTCAACATCAACAGCATCCGCAATGCGCACACGGCATTCCGGGCGGCCTATGCCGAACGGGGCCTGTCCGACGCGGAGATCGACCGCGTGCTGAAGTTCACCGAGTACGGCGACGCGTCGTTCGAGTATCTCGACCGCCACCTCGCCGCGGCTCCGACCTACGAGGACGAGACGATCCTGCAGTGGCTGCTGGCGCAGAACAAGCAGACCGACCTCACGCCGCATCCCGAGATCACCACGAGCGCGACATCGCGCTGCATCGCGGGCAAGGCGTTCCTCCTCGTGACGGCGTCGAGCGCGACGGGCGTCCCGATCGACGTCGAACTCACCTCCGCCTACGGCACGAAGAGCGTCGCCGGCATGGCATCGGGCAAGAGCGCATTCCACGCGTTCACGACCCGGCAGACGACGATGCCGAGCGGGTCGGTCACCATCGCCGCGACGGGCGAACTGATGGGGGCGGACGCGACGACGACCGTGACCGTCCCCTACGCAGAACGGGTCTGCGGCTGAGACCAGTCGGGGTCGAGGGGAGGGGCCAGCCCGAGTCCCCCCTCGACCCCGACTGCAGAACGAGTGGTGGAGTGTGCGTCTGAGTAGACTGACCGCACATTGTCGGGCACTCGATCAGTCACGGAGCATGGCCACCACACCGAACACCAACCGAGTCACGCTGGCGCAGGTCGCCGAGCGAGCCGGGGTGTCGCCGGGGGCCGTATCGCAAGTGCTCAACGAACACCCGCAGGCTCGGATCTCGAGCGAAGCGCGGGAGCGCATCAATCGTGCTGTCGAAGAGCTCGGCTATCGACCGAACCGCGTCGCACGGAGCCTGCGGATGGCCAAGAGCGAGACATTCGGCTTCGTCTCCGACAGCGTCACGATCACGCGCTTCGCGACGGGCATGCTGCGAGGCGCGCTGTCGGCTGCCGACGAGGTCGACCACCTCCTCCTCATCGCCGAGACCGGCGGCGATCCCGACAGGGAGCGGAGGGCCGTGGAGTCTCTCGTCGACCGCGGTGTCGACGGCATCATCTTCGCCGCCATGAAGTCCCGCATCCCGCGCCCCTACACGCTGCCGGCCGGACTCCCCCATGTGTACGTCAACCTGTCGAACACGGAAGGCGCCGTCTCGGTCCTCCCCGATGAGTTCAACGCCGGTCGCGACTCCGTCCGCCTCCTCGCCGAGGCGGGGCACCGCGACGGCATCGCGCTCATCGGCCACGATCTCGCTCCAGGCGACGATCCGACTCTCGCGCTCACGGCGCGGCGGCGGCTCGACGGCATCGCGTTCGAGATGAACGAGCGCGGGATGCGGCTCGTCGGGGAGTTCGGCTGCGAGGACTGGCAGCCCGAACTCGGCTACCAGGCCGCGCAGAAGGCCCTCCGGCTCGACGGGTTGACGGCGATGCTGTGCCTCAACGACCGCATCGCCGTCGGCGCGTATCAGGCCGTCGGAGAGGCCGACAAGCGCGTCGCCGACGATGTCTCCGTCGTGTCGTTCGACGACGACGAGATCGCCGCGGCGCTGCATCCGGGTCTGACGACGATCGCCATCCCGCACGAGGCGATGGGGGCGACCGCCATCGAGATCCTCACGGCCGCGCGCCAGCCCACCGAGGACGTCCTCATCCCCATGCGCATCAAGGATCGCGGTTCGATCGGCGCTCCCTCCGCGCCTCGGTAAACCCCGGGCCGACGCACCTTCCGTCGACTAACCGGGTTGTCGCCCACTCACCCCGCTGTTTGCGTGCAACAACGGGGTGTGTGGGCGAGAAGCCGGTTACTCGACGAGGATGAGGCGGATCAACGCCCTAGCTCGCCGGGGTTTGTGAGGCGCCACCACGGTTCGGGGTCCTCGATGCTGCCCTCGATCTCTAGCGGCACCGTCGTGGACTGCGGTCCGGCCGTCCACGTGATGCTTCCCACGACCTCGCCATCACGGTAGGTCTCGGGCGGCAGCGTCTCCATCGTGACGACGATCGGGGTGTCCGACCACGTGAAGATCGACGCGTCCTCCGCCAGGACGATCTTCGCCGTCGACCCCCACGGCGTCGAGTACTCCCCCACGTCGCGCCCCGCGGTCGCAACCGGAATGTCGTGGAACCCCGACCGGATGCTGTCGAGCAGCGCGACGACGGAGGTGTTGACGGTGTCGCGCGAGAACCCGCCCAGGACGACGCCTGTCACACGGAGAGGCTCGGCAGCACCGACCTCGAACGTCGCGGTGTAGACGAGGTTGTGGCTCCCTTCGCCGAGATTCCCCGTCTTGAGCCCCGTGACGCCGTCGATCCCGAGGAGCGTGTTGGTGTTCGCCATCGGACCGGGGACCGGCAGCCAGAGGGACCGCGTTGCGACGATCTGGGCGATGACCGGGTTCGCCGCGGCGAGCTTGCCGATCGCGAGGAGGTCGGCGGGGGTGCTCATGTTGCGCGGACTGATGCCGGTGGGCTCGACGATCGTCGTGCCGGTCAGCCCGTTGGCCTCGAGCCAGCGGCGCGTCGCGTTCAGGAATGCCCGCTGCGAGCCGAACGCCCATGTCGACACCGCTTCGGCGTAGTTGCTCGCCGAGGGGATGAGCATCGTCGCGAGCGCGTCGTGCAGCGACATCGAGCTTCCCGCCGGCATCGCGGCGATCGTCGCCCCCTGTACGTAGTAGGTGTCGTAGAGGTCGTGGTCGGCCTCGC
Organism: Microbacterium sp. SLBN-146; assembly: GCF_006715145.1. Lineage (NCBI taxonomy): Bacteria > Bacillati > Actinomycetota > Actinomycetes > Micrococcales > Microbacteriaceae > Microbacterium > Microbacterium sp. SLBN-146. The sequence continues at coordinate 1,830,984 of NZ_VFMR01000001.1, read as the reverse complement.
TGAAGGTAATCGTGGGGCCGGGATCGTCGACGCCCGCGAGCGGCTTCGCGTCGAGCACGACGAGGGCCGTGATGAGCTTGCTGATGCTCGCGATGGGGCGCGCTTCGTCGCCTCCGCTCGAGGCCCAGATCCCCGCGGCATCCGGACCGAGATACTCGTCCGCCCCCGCGACGCTGATCGCCGACGCCCCCTCGGAGGGGAGGCGGAGCGCGACGGGCTCGCCGGGTGGCACGCGCGGGGCCTGCGACGTCTCGATCGGGGATGCCAGCGGCGCCGTGAGCGCCCACGCGGCGTACCCCGCAGGCACCGCAATCAGGACGACGAGAACGATCGCGGTGATGATGAGCCCTATGCGCCGCCGCCGCCGACGTCGTCGCACCTCATCGGAGTCGCGCTCGGTCGGCGAAGGCGCCTCGGGGGCGGGATCCTGGCGGAGGAGCTCCGCGAGGCCCGCGAGACCATCGGACGGATCGGACGACGTGGTCATGCACCTTCCCGACGCGAGGGCGCCCCGCCGGTCGGCGCGCACGCCTCGAGCGTACCGATGCGACCGGGGATTCCCAGCCCCGCGGCATCCGTCCGTTCACTTGTCCCAAAGGGCTGGCTCAACCCCTCGCACCCCACCTTTTGAGACAAGTGAGCTGGGATAGGGCGGTGTGCGGGAAGGCGGGGGTCGCCCTTACGCCCCTCGCGCGGGTCGCGTCCAGCCCCTTTCCTCCTCCGTCCGGATCGGGGGATAGTGGAGCGTGCAGCAGTTCACGAATGACCCCAGCGCCTGGGTGGCGCGCCAGCGGTGGTACGCGGGCAAGAGCCATGAGCCGAAATTCCGCGTCCTCGACGCCCAGCCGGCCCCGGCCGCCACGCGCTACCTGTTCATGGATGACGCGGGGTCGCCGCCCATGCTCTACAACGTGCCGCTGACCCGGGTCGCGACGCCCGCCGAGGGCGACGAGGTCATCGATCGCGACGCCGACGGCTTCCTCGTCGACGCGACGCGGCACGCGGACTTCGCCATCGGGATGCTGGCCGAGATGGGTCTCGACGTGAGCCGCATCACGGGGACGCGCGTCCTCACCGGCGAGCAGTCGAACACCTCGATCGTCTTCGACGAGGACGGGGAGCCGACGATCATCCTGAAGCTCTTCCGCACGCTCCACCACGGCGAGAATCCCGATGTGACGGTGCAGCGGGCGCTCAGCGAGGCGGGGTCGCCGTTCGTGCCGCGATTCCTCGGCAGTCTCGACGCGGAGTGGCCGGACGTCGGACGCGACTCGGGCACGGCCCGGGGAACCCTCGCCTTCGCGCAGGAGTTCCTTCCCGGTGTGCGCGATGGGTGGAGCATCGCCCTCGACGCGGCGCGCGCGGGCCAGGACTTCACCGGCGCGGCGCGGGACCTCGGGACGGCCGTGGCCGGCGTGCATGCGGCTCTCGGCGCGGCGCTCGGGACGGCAGAGCCCCGACCGGAGGACGTCGCCTCGACCGCGATCGCCTGGCGTCGCCGGCTCGCGATCGCGGCCGCCGAAGTGCCCGCGGTCGCCGACCGGCTCGACGCGAGCGAAGCCCTCTACCGCGAGGCTCTCGAGCGTCCGTGGCCGCGGCTGCAGCGCATCCACGGCGACCTGCACCTCGGCCAGGTGCTCGCCGTGCCCCACGGAGGCTGGCGCATCGTCGACTTCGAGGGCGAGCCCCTCCGCCCGATGGAGGAGCGCGCGATCCCCGACCTTCCACCACGGGACATCGCGGGGATGCTGCGGTCCTTCGACTACGCGGCGGCGGTCGGCGACGGTCCCGGCGCTGCGGAATGGGCAGCGGCATGCCAGGCGGCGTTCCTCGACGCCTACACCGGTGCGGACGGCGCGATCGAACTCGATCCGGTGATCCTGAAGGCGTTCGTCCTCGACAAGGCCGTCTACGAGTCGATCTACGAGGCGCGGAACCGCCCCGATTGGCTCGCCGTGCCGCTCGCCGGCATCGACGCGGCCCTCGCCTGACTCACTCGGCGGCTTCCTCCTCCGGCTCGAGGAGGAGGAACAGCGCCCCGTAAGCGGGGAGCGACACCGAGAAGCTCTGCAGGTCGTCGACACGACCGACGGTGTCGCCCGAGCCGGCATCCGTCACGGCGCTGTGCGGAACGAGCTGCTCCGACCGGACCGTGCCCTCGATCGGCTCTGCCGAGAAGTTCAGCACCGTCACCTGCATGCGCGCATCGGCCGTCGCGTCGCCGTGGTCGAGGAGGTGGACGAGCACGAGCATCGCGGGGTGCGCGACTTCGGGGATGTCGATCTGCGTGGCCGTCGCGATGTCGTATGCGCGACGGATGTCCAGGATGCCGGCGAGTCCCGAAGCGAACGACGACGGGTCGTCGAGCTGCGCGGGGAGCGGGCCGTACAGCGCGCGCCCGCGCGGCATGCCCGCAGCGGACCGCGTGGCCTTCGGGTCGACGTCGAGGAGGTCGTGCGCGCCCCGCTCGATCCACCGGGTGTCGCCGGCCGACAGGAGGTCGGCGACCTCGCTCGACGGCAGGGTGAGCATGCCCGTGAGGTCCCATCCGGACAGCGCGAAGACGCCCGGCTGCCATGCCGTGTAGGCGCACAGCAGGAGGTGGGCATCGCGGATGGCCGGGACATCGGCATCCGCTATGTCATCGAGGCGCTCGGCTCCCCGCGTCGCCGCGATGAGCGAGGTCGTCGTGCAGGCGATGCCGTTCTGGGTGAAGACGCGGTTGAAGTCCGCCGTCCCGGTGAGGCGCTCGGTGAGGTCGGCCCGCACCTCCTCGGCGAGCTGCCCACCGGAGATCTCGCGCCCGCGGAAGCGGAAGCGATCGTCTTCGTGGCGGGTCGCCCAGTGCACGAGCTCGTAGGTGAGTTCGTCGTGGTTCTGCAGGCCGTGCACGAGCTGCACCGGCTGGACGCCGAGCTCGAGCGATGTCGTCAGCGCGAGGCGGAGGAACTCCGTCTGCCCCGTCGCAAGGGCGTGCTGATACCCCGGGCGCCCGATGAAGTCGTACGAGAGGTCGGCGCCGACGGCCGCCGTGTCACGGATGTCCTCGATCGTGAGGTTGAGCTCCTGGAAGGTGAAGCCACCGACCTTCCGGACCATGCCGGCGATGATGTGGTTCGCCGCGTGCGAGAGCGGGTGCCCCTCCGACCACGCCGGAAGGCCTTCCGCGCTCTTCTCCACGCCGAGGAAGCCGTTCGCGTCGAGGCGCAGAGCGCTCGTGCCGAGCTCGCCGAGCGAGTGGAGCGCGTCGCCGATGACGAGGCGCATGCCGGCGAACGTCGGATCGAGCCAGTTGATCGAGGGCTGGCCCTGCTTGAAGTAGTGGAGGTAGACCCACCGGCGCGTGACGCCATCGGGGCCGATCGCGGGAGCCGTCGCGCTCCAGTTGGTCTCTTTCACGCCCGGCGTATAGAAGATGACGCGCTGGAGGGCACCGATGATGTACCCGCGCTCCGCGAGCTCCTGCTCCGTGGCCGGGTCGAGGTTGATGCTGTCGACGCCGTCGGGCACGTCGGGAAGGAGAGCCCAGTCCTCCCGCGGGATCTCGATCATGTGATAGATCCCCGGGTAGTCCTTGAACCCCATCTCGGCGAGGCGGAAGTCGGCACCCTTGCCCGTGTGACCCGGCACGATGTCGTCGATGACGCTGCCGCCGTGACTCTCGGCGACATCGCACAGGGCGCGGAACTCGTCCTCCGTCCCGAACGCGGGGTCGATCGACGTGCTGATCCGGTCGAAGTGACCGTCGACGCTCGGGGTCTCCATCCATCCGGCGATCCCGCCCGCCCTCTTGACCGGACCCGTATGGATGGCCGTGATGCCGACCCTTTCGAACGCCGACCACAGTGCGTCGTCGCCGAGCGCCGCGAGGAAGGACTGCCCCGGCCGCGTGATGAGCGAAATCGGATACGCCGTGAACCACACGTCGCTCGTCTCGATCGCGCGCCGCGCATCCGGACGCGCGTAGGGGTTGCGCCACATCGACGGCTGTCCTGACAGCTGGCGGGCGAGCACATCGGCATCCCTCAGCATCGACTGCCGCACGAGCCATTCCACGTAGGCGGGATTCGTGCCGTTCGCCGTGCGCGGATCGGTACGGATGCGCCGCACGCTGCTCCCGCGGATGTGGTCCCGGGGGCGCAGACGCCGCGGCCGAGCGGGGTACCGCTGCTCGTCGTAGCTGATCTCGCTCTTCTCGGAGTCCGCGTCCCCGTCCTCGATCGTGTCCATGAGGGGAAGGTCGATAGGGCCGGTGTAGAGGTCCTCCGGCCGGAAGTCGTCGCGCGCCATCCCTCAACGCTACGGACTTCGCTCCCTCAGGACGAGGACTGGTGCGGAGCTCTCGGAGAAGCTATAGGTACGCCCGCCGCGGAAGCGGCGATGCGGACAGCGTGACGGGAGTCTCTCGCCGCGCAGAATCTCTGCTCTGCGACGGGCCTTTTAGGAGTACGATATCCACAGGCCGAAGCTGGAATAAAATTATCCTCGTACCCGAAGTCGAGGAGGAGAAATGGCGACAAGAATTCTGAGGGAACTCGTCGATGACATCGACGGGCTGGGAATCGGGCAGGGCGAAGGCAGGACGCTGCACTTCTCGTTCGACGGTACGGATTACACGATCGATCTCCGTGACGAGAATATCTCTCGATTGCGCGACGCCCTGAACCCCTTCATAAACGCCGCGAGAAACGCCGCTCCGCCGAAAAAGAACCTGACGATCTCAGATGCCGACCTCCGCATGGCGCGGCGCTGGGCACGTGATCACGGTTTCGATGTCGGCGCCCGAGGCAGGCTTCCCCGGCAGATCCTCGAGGAGTACGTCGCGGCAACCCGATGACGCCGCCGCTCAAGACGGCGTCATCTCGAAATGAGCCGTCACCGTCGGCACGACGTCGTCGACGGTAGCGACCGTCACGACGTGTACGCCGTCGGATACCGTGACGCTCCGCCAGAGCGCGGTACGTCGGCCGTGGCGGACTCCTCCCGTGCGCGAGGCGTGTCGGTCAGACGACACCAGGTACTCGGCAGGGTCGTGTGCGAACCCCGTGCCCCACGCCTTGACGGCGGCCTCCTTGGCCGTCCACAGCATCGCCGCGTCGACTCCCCCCTCGATCGCCGCGCGCTCCTCGGGGCTGAAGGCGCCGACGTCGAGTGCGGTGACCGCGTCGCGCCTTTCGACATCGACGCCGAGGGCGGCACCGTCGCGGGACCATGCGACGGCGATGTGGTCGTCCGCGTGACTCCAGGAGACCCCGATCGGTGCCGGGTGCCCGTCGACCCACATGGAAGGTCGACCGTGCGCCCCTCCGCAGTCCGGACAGCACTGCACCGCGCGAACCCGCCACCAGGGCACACCGAGTCCGTGCGCGACGACGCGGCACGCCACGACGCGTGCCGCAACATACATTCTGCGGTCGGAATCGTGGTGGAACCGGGCGGCACGTTCGAGTTGCGCGCGTGTGAGGAGAAGGGGCGCATCAGCGCAGAGCTCTTCTGCCGCGGGGAGGCAGAGGACATCAACCGACGTCACGCCGACCTCCCCCCGAGGCTGACGTCCGCGCCTCGAGACGTCGGCGTCGTTCGTCGGCGCGCGAGCGCGAACGAGCGGCGACGGGGGTGCGTCCCACGTCGACACCGGCGGGCTGCGCGCACAGCTCCTCCATCCCCCTCAATGTCGGGCGCTGGTAGAGATCGATGAGCGCGGGAGCCCACCCGGATGCCGCCTGGATTCGACGCTGGACCGCGAGGAGCAGCATCGAGGTGCCGCCCCGATCGAAGAAGTGATCGTCGGCGTCGAGATCGACACGGCCGAGGACCGACTCCCACGCGGCCCTGACGACCGAGGCGCGTGCGACCGGACGACGGGTGACGGGGGGCTGCGCTGCCTCCTGGATCACGCGACGCGCATCGATCTTGGAGTTCGGAGTGAGCGGCAGGTCGCGCGCGACGATGATGCGGTGCGGCATGAAGGCCGCCGGGAGTTCGGCGCGCAGGCGACGGCGCACGTGAGACTCGGAGTACTCGTCGTCCGCGGCGCGGACGACGAGGACGATGCGGATCCGTTCGTCCTCGCCATCGCCCTCGGGCGAAAGCACCTCGGCGCGGCAGGCGAGAACACGCGCGTCGTGTTCGAGCGCGGCCTCGATCTCGGAGGGGTCGACGTGGACGCCGTCGACGCTCGCACCGCGTGTCATCCTGCCCAGGAAACGCATCGCTCCCGACGGGAGCAGGACGGCACGGTCGCCCGTGCGGTACTCGACCTCACCGGTCGTCCGACGGATGCCCAGCGCACCGCCGCCGAGGCGCGTCGCGACACGACGGGTGATGAGGACGATCTCCCCCGGCTCGCCCGGCGCGTTGTCGGCTCCGTCCCGCCCCCGGACGACGACATCGACCCCGGGGGCGGGGTCTCCGAGCAGCGCCTCGTCTTCGTCGGGAGCCACGCGGCGCAAGAGCGGCAGCTGCGGCGTCTGCGTCGCGCCGTAGCCGTTGTAGATCTCCGCCACCGGGAAGGCCTCACGGAGCCGCGCGAGCAGAGCCCTGCTCGTACGGTCGCCCGCGAGGACGATCGCACGCACTCGCGACGAGGGCATGTGCGTACTGACGAGGAGCTGCGCGAGCGGCGGAGTCAGGAAAAGCACCGTGGCCTCCGCGCGCACGATCTCAGCGGCCAGAGCCGCCGGATCGCGATGGATGCCGGCGTCGGGGACGACCAGGACTCCCCCCGACAGCACCGGCAGCAGGAGTTCACGCAGCAGCGGGTCGTGCGAGAGCCCTGCGAGCAGGAGGTAGCGATCGGCGGGGCCGCACGCGAGACGCCGGGCGATGTCCCCGACAGCCGCGAAGAGCGCGGCCCGCGGCGCCAAGACAGGAAGGGGTGCGCCCGTCGTTCCCGACGTCGCCAGAACGTACCCGCCGCCCGCGGCGGCGTTCCCCGCGAGCTCCTGGCAGGCCGCGAGGATGCGTTCGTTCCGAGGGGACGGGTCGTCGGAGTCGAGCGGCACGAGAATGTCCTCGGACCCCAGCAGACCTGCGAGCAGAATGAGCGCCGAGTCGACGTCTCGCCGCAGCCGGATCGGTCGAAGGCCTTTCGGATCGCGTTGCGCCCTCGCCGCCGCGAGCAACTCGGCGACGCTCACGGTTCGCTCGCCGACGAGGAGCGCGTCGCACGGGTCGCGGCGGGCGAGCAGGGCGAGGGGGGACACGGACTGATCCGTCGAGCCTCGCGGGCCCTCGATGAGCATGCCGCGTGCGGCCGCTGCGAGCGCGGCGGCGGAACGATCCGGGTCGTCGACGAGGAGCGTCAGCGTCTCGATGACACGGTCGAGGATGATTGCGGCCATGCCGTTGTCGTGATCGTGCACGAGCACCCTCATCGTGGCGTCGTCGTCGTCGTGACGTACGTAGATGTTCCGCGAGAACAGCGCGCCTGACGTCTCCGAGCCGGGCAGCTCGGAGACGACGGCGTCGCCGAACGTGGAGGGCGCACGCACCGGCCCGAGATCGTTCACCCAGGTGCGGAAGACGCCGCGCGCCCCGCCGGGGACGTCCGCGAGCGCTTCCGCCGCTGCTCCCGGATCCCCCAGCGAGTGCTCATGGAGCTGCCGGGCGATCGACCGGACGATCTCGCACACGGCCGATACGCCGTCGACGCGCGCATCGACGAACTGGGTGTCGACGAGGAATGCGACGGCGTCGACGGCGGCGGCGGTCTCTCTGCGCGCACGAGGGTAACCGAGGCGGCACGCTCCGCTGTGCTCCCACCGCGTCTCGCACACCGCGACCGCTGCCAGCAGAACCGCGAACGCGGTCGTGCGCTCACGACTTGCGTATGACCGCACGCGCTTCCACAGACCGTGGGGAAGCGCTGCGGTCGCCGACTCGACGTGGGACGTGCGCGGTGACGGAGCGGGAGATATGTCGGGTCCGCTGGCGAGACGCCGCCGCCAGTAATCGACGTGATGCTCCGAAGGCGTGTACCGGAGGAGCGAACGAACGTGGTCGGTATCCGGAAGGGTGTCCGGCCGGGAGTCCCTCCGCGCGCAGAGGGCGTCGACGATGAGCCCCAGCGCGTGGTCGTCGACGGCCGTGTGATGTCCCGCCAGCACGAGAGTCGCGTGGGATCCCGCATCGACGAGCGTGGATCGGAAGGACCCTTCGTGCAGGATGTCGATCCGCCGGGTCAGTTCGCGCGCGACGAGGGCATCGCACTCTTTGTCTGCGGGTGCAACCACCCTGAGCCGCGCCGCGAGGCGCGCACCCTCGTCGGGGAGGAACTTCCACCCGTCGCCTTCTTCTGCGGCACGCACTCTCAGCATGACGTGACGGTCGACGACGTGCTCGATGGCTTCGGCGAGATCCGTCTTCGACACTGGACCGTCGATTCGGAACGCCGTTGACACGGTGTAGTCGGCCGCGCAGTCGCGAGTCTGCTCGTCGAGGAGGACCCCGGTCTGGGCGGTCGATGCGAAGATCGGCCCCTGCGACACCGGCTCGGGTTGCCGGTCGAGTGCCGGGCCGGCAGAGAGCGCGCGCAGCTCGGCGATCGAGGTGAGCGGCGTGACGCGCTGAGCGAGCGCCGCCCCGTTGCGACGTTCGAGTGCGACGGCAAGCCGTGCAGCGCGCAGCGAGTCGATGCCGAGGTCCGCCAGCACGTCATCGTCGCGGGCAGGGACGGCACCGAAGAGGTCCGAGAGGAGGGCCGCGAGGCCGTCGGATAGCACGGGGGTCTCCTCAGCCGGGCGGAACGACTCGGCGAGCGCCATCGTGTCGATCTTGCCGTTCGCGGTGAGGGGTAGCTTCGCGTGCCGATGGATGCGGCGAGGCACCGCGAGCGGACCTGCTGCGGCGCGGACTGCGCGTCGGATCACGTCGTCGCCGGCGGTGCCCGTCACATGCATCACGAGGCCCGCAGGAGGGTCTGCCAGACAGACGGCCGTGCCGATCCCGGGAAGACGCGACACGATCTCGGCGACCCGCGGGAGCGAGACCTGTTCGCCGTGGATCTTGACCCTCCCGTTGAGCCGCTCGACGTAGGCGTACCCCTCGCCGCGACGGCGAACGAGGTCACCCGTTCGGAATGCCGGTCGGTCTGCGAACAGCGCGGGGATCCGGAACAGTCCGGTGTCGATGGTGCCGTCGGAGCGCACGTACCCCGACGCGACGTAGTCGCCGATGATGCACAACTCCCCCTCGTCCTCGACGATCTCGTCACGTGTCGGGTGCAGCAGTGCGGTCTCGCAGTGCGGATAGGGGCGCCCGAGGACGATGTCACCCGCGAGATCGCGAGCGCGACCGCCGATGTTGTCGATTGCCGTCTCGGTCAGTCCATAGGTGTTGAGGACCGTCAGGCCCGGCGAGAGGGCCATCGTGGCATCGAGGACGGATGCGGAGAGCGACTCGCCTCCGACGGCGATCGTGCGGAGCGACTGCAGCGCCGTCCGCCGTCGCGCAGCCTCTTCCGGGCCCATGTCCTCCCCGATCCCCGCGAGCCCCGCGAGAATCGACGGGGTCGTGTCGAGGAACGTCGCGCGCGCCTGCGCGATAGCATCCGCCAACATCGCGGGGCGGATGCGCGCGTCGTCCGCCGCGAGGACGAGGGAGCACTGAGCGGTCAGCGCGCGGAGGATGTCCTGAAGAAAAACGTCGAACGACATCGCGGCGAGCTGCAGGATCCGCGACCGGCCATCGAGCCCGTGCGCCTGGACCCAGTCCCTCGCCGCGACACGCACCGACCGTCGGGATACGGCTACGAGTTTGGGAGCACCGGTCGACCCCGATGTGTGGATGTAGTAGGCGTTGCCCTCGACGGGAATGCGACCGGGGCGCGAACCGCGCGCCGTGACGGCACCCGGCTCATCGACCAGAACGTCGGCGAGCGACAGGACCGGGTGCTTCGACCCTCCGTCGCGCACGACGTCATCACTCAGCAGCACATCGAGGGGGCTGTCCTCGATGCGTCTGCGCACGCTCTCGGCGCGTCCCGACGAGAATCCGACCGCGTCGAAGAGAACGACGGTGCGCTCCGAGTGCAGCAACGCAACGATCGCCCGCACGCAGTCGAGGGAGCGGCCGGCGACGACGCCGACGACGCCGCGAGACGCGACGCCGCGTTCGTCGAGACGCGAGGCGACAACGTCGATATCGCGCGCCACGCGCGACGAGCCGTGGATACGGTCGTCGTGCTCGATGCGAAACCCCGACCCCGCGCCACCGTCATCTCGCACGGATGAACTCGGCCATCTCTTCGGGGGTCGAGTTCTCCAGCACGTCACCGACGACGAGGTCCTCATCGAGCAGAGCGTTGATCCTCGCTCTGATGCGGACGGCGGTCAGCGATGTGCCGCCGGCATCGAAGAGCGACGTGCCCGGGCGGATGCCCGGCGTGCCGAGAACCTCCGTCCACACTTCGATCAGGGCTGCCTCGAGCTCGGCTGTGCTCTTCATGTCATGCGTCCTTTCCTGCGTCGATCGGATCGATCCGGAGGGCCTCCGGCTCTCGCGCCGGGATGGCGTCCCAATCCCCCCGCGCCGCCACCCGCAGCGCGGCGCCCCACCTGTCGACGATCTCGAAAGCGTCGAGATCGCCGCCGGACACGAGAGCGCACAGCCTGATGACGGGCGACGCCCCTTCGCCGTCAGCGGGCGGACGTTCGATGATGAACAAGTCGACATCCGCTCCACTCGGGCATATGTCGACGACTCCGCGCGTGAGGACACCGTCTTCGCTCTCACCGCCTGCGCCCGTGAGGGTCGAAGGAAGGAATAGCAGGGACACTGATGCCCCGGCTGTGTCAGATGGATCGGCCGGAGGGAGGTCGGCGACGTCGATCCACTGCGCCTCGAGCGCGGCATAGGCTTCGGAGCGGATGCCGCGGACGAGGTCCCAGAACGAGCCCTCGTGCGGCGTGACGATGATGGGAACGTCAGTGGCGAAGTGCCCAACCGCGCCGAACTCGTCCTCGGTCGAGCGGGCGGCGAATGTCGAGGTGAGCAGCCGCGGCCTCGGCTCGGGGTCGAGCAGGGCCATCGCTGCGATCCCCACGTGGAAGATCGAGACGCGGCGACGGCGACACTCGTCGAGTAGTGCGCGCGCGTCGTCGTCGTCGAGGTCCAGTCGCGCGTCGGCGGAGGTGTCGGTGGCGCCGAGTCGGAACTCGTCTCCCCGCCACCACCTGCGATCGGCGCCCTCGGCGCGCGCCGCGACACTCGCGCGTGCTACTGCACCCTCGTCGGACTCTAGCCACTCCACACGATGCGCGAGGCTCGCGCTCCACTCGTCCGGTGCTGAGCGGGTAGCGGAATCCCCCGCAAGGGCCGACATGACCTCCGCCGCGATGATGTTGGCCGACCATGCGTCGCAGACGAGCGGATCCACCGCGATGACGAGGATCGCGGAGCCGTCGAACTCAACGATCTCGGCGCGGAGCCGGACGGGGCTGTCTGGAGGAATGAGGCCGACGTTCGAAACACGAGCGCGCTCGTACGCCGCTTGCTTGCTCGAAGCGTGCGAAACCGGGATATCGATCGCCGCAGGGTGTTCGGCGGTCGAGAATCCTGCGGTGTCCACCGTCGACCGCAGGGCGGGATGTGCCGCGATGACGTCGCACAATGCGCGCTGTGCGGCGCCCGCGGAAATCGGGTTCGCACTCTCGATGGTCACGTTGACGCAGTGTTCGAGATGAAGAGGGCGCGGCATCCGCTCGACCTGATAAAGACGGTGGCGGGCGGCCGTCGACAGCGGGATGACCTGTCCGACGGGTTCGGATGTGATCCGCATGGCGGTCCTTTCTGATCGATCGGGGTGAGATTGCCAGGGGCGGGATGCGGGCCGAGACCCGCATCCCGCCGGTCGAAACGTCGATCAGCCTCCGCAGTTCCAGCTCGCCGAGCTGTTGGCCATCTCGAGATCGGCCACGGGGCTCGTGAGCATCTGCAGGTCACGAGGAGAGTGAATCGTCATGCGGGACTCCTTTCTTCTTCTCGAAGGGACAGGGGTGGACTGATCAGCCACAGTTGTAGCTGACGCTGCTGCCGAGCAGCTCGGCGTCGGCCACCGGCGCGACGAGCGCCTGCAGCTCCGTGACGGACGAAATCTTCATGCGTGTCTTCCTCCTTTCTCACCTCGACGAGTCCGCGATGCCGGATGGCACCAGGAACGCTGGCACGCCGGCCCCGCGGTCGCGGGGCACGGTTCGTCTGCTGAGGAACGGGACCGCGGGCGTCCCCGACGCGATCTCGCCCAGCACGGCGATCAGTCCGGCCGCGCCGTTGGCGAAGTCCATCGACTGCCGGAGACAGTGATCGCCCGGCACGCGCACGTCGTCCGCACCGGAGTCGATGAGCGTGAGCGGAAGGCAGTCGAGGTGGCGCGAGAGAGCGGTGCGCGCGCGCTCCGCCGGCGCGCCGGTCAGCCGCGGAACGAGCCGGTGCAGAGCGAGCGCGAGACCTGCACGCCCACTGAAGAGCGCCGGCTGGACGACCACTTCGGGCGAGCAGGCTGCGGTGATCGGTTCGAGCCGCGCTCGGAGCTCGGGGAGATCGACAACGTCGAGAAGCTCGTCGATGACGAGTCCGATACCACTCGATCCGTGCGCGAGGTACGCGATGGCCCGCGACCCTTCGCCCAGCGCTTGCAGACCGCCGGCTCCACGGTCCACGCACCTGCTCACGTCGATGTCGACGGCTCGGACACAACGGTCCAGCCACACGCTGTCGCCCGTACGACGGAACAGATGAAGAAAAAGGAGCGCGGGGCCGCTCCACCCGTACAGCAAGCCCGCGGACGGGAGGACGTCGTCGTGCGAGAGCATCGCGGCGATCTGCTCCGCCGCAGCGAACGCGCGAGCCGTCGCTTCGGCCGTTCCTGTCCTGTCGCCCAGCTCGAGGGCGACGAGCGCACGGCCCGCAGCTCCCGTGGCGTAGGTGATGTCGTCGGGATGCGCAGGACCGACGTCGCGCGTCGGAAGAACCATCGTGCCGGTGTCCGCGAGGGCGAGGGCTACGCCCGCTTCACCATCCATGAGCCCCGAGGCGGGCACGCCCTTCACCCACTCGCTCTCGAGCCATGCGACGGCCTCTCGCGGCGCACCCCCGCCGTGGCGCTCGAGGACGTGGACGACTCCCGCCGCGCCGAAGGCATAGGTGGCTCCGCCGAGCGAGAACTGCTCGAGGGAACCCGGGAAGAGCCGATCGGCGCGTGCGGGCTGCATCGACGCGCGTACGCCTGTCGCAAGACGACGCGTCAAGGATCGGTCGACCGGAACGGGACCGCCCCGCTCCGCGCTCTGTGCCGTCGAGAGCCGCACCAGCGCCCGCTCGAGCCGCTCCGGGAGGGCACCGTACCGCCGGCGCGCATACGCGATGTGGACATGCTCGAGCTCGGGTGCCAGGGCGACGACGTGCTGATAGGGGGCCAACATCCACAAGGCGATGCGATCGAGCGCTTGCCGCTCCCGCTCGCGCGGAGCGACGAGCGCCGACCCGAAGCCCTGGCGACGCAGTGGAGCCCAGCGCGCCGCGGCCTCGATCTCGCTGGCGCACTCCCAGTCCACGAGGGCGACCTCATCGTCGTCATCGACGAGGATGTTCCCCGGGTGCACGTCATCGTGCACCCATCCGCGGGCCTGCACAGCGTCAGAGAGTCGCTCGAGGCGCTCGAACAGCCGTGCCGCGCGGGTCACATAGTCGTCGACGTCGCGGGCCGAGGGGAACGCGCTGAGCACGAGGGGATGATGGAGGGCCAGCCAACGCTGCAGGCTTTCACCCTCGACGAGCTCCGTCACGACGAAGAAGTGGCCTTCGTCTTCGAACGACGAGATGAGCGGCGGCACGCCCCTCGTCCCCCGCAGCGCCGCGAGTGCCGTGAGCTCTCGGCGCAGATGAGCGTCGGCGGACTCCCCTTCTGCTCCAGGCTCCACGTGAGGCCGCGCCTCCTTGATGACGACCCAGCGCTCGCCCGCCGGGTCCCATGCGCGATAGACGCCGCCCGCATTAGAGAAGTGCAGCGCGGAGTAGTCGCGGTAGGCCTCGAGCGGGGAGGGACCCGCCGACGCGCGCGCGGGTGGTGCGGGGGGCACCTCGATGTCGTCGGGCGCCTCGAACCAGGGGTTGCGCTCGTCTTGGATGAGACCGCCTGCCTCCGTGCGGAAGTAGTTGCGGATCCGTCCTGTCGCATCGACCCGCACGACGTTGCGGAATGCGCCGTAGCGCACGCCCACGATCCCGTCACCCCACGGCAGATCCGTGAGGATACGCGGTCCGACGAACCCCTGCAGTCGCTCGGCGAGCGCATCGGCGTGACGCACCAGATCTTCGGCCCGCGGGTAGATCGTGACAACCTTCCCGCTGGAGCTGCGCGGAGCATTTTTGAGGTTGAAGGCGCGCGCCGCGGACACCGTCATGAGGTGCTTGAACGACACGCCCTCCTCAGCGCAGTAGGCTGCCGCGGCGGCGACGACCTCCCGCGCAGATCCCGCCGTCGCCGACAGGTGGATCTTCCATCCCGCATTCGGCAGCTCTTCCTCCGGCGCATCCCACACGGTCCACACCCCCAGGGAGCGGCGCGCGAAGCCCGCCGCCGCGAGAGCCGATCGCGCATCCTCGTCCAGCATCTGCGCGCCGCCTTGACGCCAGAGCACGGGGGACTCGAAGTAGCGTGCATCTGCGAGAAGGAACGCCTCGGCGCTCGCGATCGTCACAGGATGTCCTCGGGAAAGAGCTGGCGGATCGCCGCTTCGGCGGCGTCCTTCGTCTCCGCCGAGAGCATGTCCGGCGACTCCCCCGTGCCCCAGTTGTCGATGATCTCGTAGAACTCGTGGCGAAGGATCGAGCCGACGATGGCATCGTGGTATCGGCCATCCATGAAGTGGTAGTCGCGGAGTCGCCCCTCGACGGTGGCGAGACCGGACGTGAACACCATGAGGACGTTGGCGTTGTAGGCCGCAGCGGTCAGCTGCACCCGATGCGCGTTCCGCACGTGGAACAGGTAGGTCAGCAGGAGCTTCATGGCCTCGATGCCGTAACCGCCGCCCCAGTGCTCCGGGTCCGCGATGTGGACCCCGATCGTGTAGGAGCCGTGGTACGCCAAGTCCTGATACGAGACCGATCCGACGGCCCTCTCGTCCTCGTTGCTGCGGATCATCATGATCGTGTTGGGATACGACGCGAGTCGCTCGCGCAGCTCGTCGCCGCTGATGAAGCTCGGGCCGCCCGATGCGAACGTGCTTCCGGGGGCCGCGGACCAGCGTGCGAGAAGGTCGAAATCCTCGGGGGTTCTGATCGCGTCGAGATGAACGAACAAGCCGCGCACGGTCTCTCCTCGTTTCGGGTACAGCGGATGGGTCACGTGGTGCCGCGTCGCCTCAGGCGGCGGGCCGGAGTCGCTCGACGAGGCCCGCGAGCGACCGCGGAGTGGGACAGTCGATGAGCGCCGTACCCGGAATGGTCACGGCGAACTCCGCGCGCACCCTGCTGAGCAGTTGGACGGCGACGAGCGAGTTGCCACCCGCATCGAAGAAGTCCTCGTCGGCATCCAGCCGCGGATTTCCCAGGGCATCGGCCATCATCCGCATGAGGCGCAACACCGTCGGGTCCACGTCGAGCTCGTGCTCCGCCGCGATGTCGAACGCGTCCGTCGACCGGCGGCGCTGCAACGTCGAGGCGTCCAGCAGGTGCCCCGGGGCGATGCGTGAGATGACGTAGCGGTCGCCGCCCTGCAAGCGCAGGATCGCGTCGAACAGGCGGATCCCTTCCTCCGGACGCACGAAGTAGTCGGACAGGTCGCCGTTGACGGCGATGTCCGTCGACGCCGCCGTCGAGGCTTCGGGCGTCGCCGCAGCGTCGACCGGCACCTGCCGCAGCCGCATGCCGGTCGCGGATGCCAGAAGGAGTCCTCCACGGTCGAAGACGGTGACATCGAAGGTGAGGGACGAGCGGTCGTCGAGATCGACGCGACGGATGTAGGAGAGCAACTCCCCTTCGAGGCGCCCGTACACGCGGACCGCGTCGATCCCGGCGGGCAACCACGCGGTGCCGTCCGGGGAGTCTTCCGTGATCGTCAGGCCGAGGGTCAGCGCGTTGTCCATGGAGACCGGGTCAGCGCTCCACCCGTCGGCCGCCGCACCCCCCGATCCGACGCGCACGAGCTGCTCATGGACGCCATCGTGCACGGCGTCCACTTCCCGCCAGCGATCGCGGATCTCAACGGCCGTCATGGCGTCATAGTCGACGAGACGTGCTGCCCTGGTCTCGAGCTCTTGCGCGCGCGCCCATGCGGGGGCGGCGTCGTGCGCCGGAGCGAGCGTCCGCGAACGTGCCACGCCGTGCGTCTCCCAGGGCACGGCGTCGCTCGTGCGGAACTGCGCGTGCCACGACATCCCCTCGCCGTCGAGGTCATCCGTCCCGACGATCCGCACGTCCGTGGGGGCTTCCACGCGCACGGGGCTCCCGAAGAAGACGTCGCACACCTCCACGGGTCCGCCGGCAGCTTCTCCGGCGGCGGTGAGGATGAGATCCAGGACGGTCGTGGAGGACAGCACACGGACCCCGAACATGCGGTGATCGTCGAGGCGTCCGGAGGTCTCGGGCAGCATACGACCCGTCACCGTCACGGCATCGTCCGACCTCGTCACGGCCTCGAGGATCGGATGCCGTGTGCCGAGGGGTGTCGCCGCCGCCGCCGGGCGTGACGTCGTCGCACGCAACATGCCGACGTCGGTCCAGCCGCACCAGTCGATCGCGACGACGCGCGTCGTCGCGCCGTCGCGATGCCGGGCGAGCGCGTCGAGGTAGGCGTTTCCTGAGCAGTAGTCCACGTTCCCCGGGTCGCTCGTGACGCCGACGATCGAGGCGAAGAGCATGACGAGTGCTGCCTCGCCCTCGACGGCGGCGAGAATGTTATCGGCCCCGCGCACCTTCGGCTCGAGCACGCCGCGCGACACATCGGCGGTGCGATCGACTGCGAGACCGCTCGCGATCGCGCCGGCGGCATGGACGACGGCGGTGATGGGGCCCCACTCCGATCGCACATCGGCGACGGCGGATGCCACGGATTCGGCATCCACGACATCGCACCGAAGCGCCAGCAGACGGCCCTCTGCGGCCATGCGTCGCAGCGCGGGATTCAGCAGAGCGCCGGACGACCGCGCGTCGGGTACCTGCAGGCGTGTGTCCTGGTAGCCGAGCGCGGCGGGCCCGCGGCGGGCCAGGAGGGCCACGCGCAGGCCGGGCCACTCGGCGAGGTAGGCGGCCACGGCGAGCCCGATCCCGCCCGTCCCGCCCGTGATCACGAAGACTCCCCCGTCCGCCAGGACGGCGGGCGGCTGCGTGTCCTTGGCCGGGAGCGGCACACGAGTGAAGTCGCGGACCCACCGCGCCGAACCCCGGAGGGCGACGACGGAGGTCGGCAGGCCTGCGGCGAACTCTCCCTCGATCGCCCGGGCGGTGCGGGCATCGATGCCGCGACCCGCCACATCGATCAGCGCGCCGCTCAACAACGGCATCTCGCGAGGCACGACCGTGAACGGACCCAGCTGGAGTGCGCGCAGGGGATCGAGCGGATCCGCTCCCGAGACGTCCAGCGCCCCGGATGTGACCGCGGCGACGGCGATGGGCTCGTCCGGCCACAGTCGCACGAGCGCCGTGACGAGCGCGAGCGGCGCGAAGAAGTCGGTGTCGAGACCGTTGCCGGTCCTCTCGGATGACGCGAAGACGACAGCCTCGGGAACGAATCCGGAGTCCTCGATCCTCTCGACCTGCACACGGATCGTCTCGTCGATAGACCCGGCGCCCGCGACCGCCGCCGACACGTCGACGACGCGGACGTCGGCACCGCGGGCCTCCAGATGGTCCGGGAGCGCTCCGAGCGACCGCCCGTCTCCGAAGAGCAACCAGCGCGCGGGGGTCTCGCCGCTTTCGGTGACGAGCTCGCGTCGTCTCCATGTCGGTTCGTACACCGAGCGATCCACCGACTGGATGTCGCCGTCGTCGTCATCCTGGTCACGGCTGCGCGCGACCGCCTCACGGTCGAACCAGTGCGACACCCGCTCGAAGGGATAGACGGGGACGTCGGTGCGCGGTGATTCTGCCGGAAACACCTGCGTCCAGTCGATCGCGTGCCCTCGCGTCCACAGCGCGGCGATCGCGGAGAGGTACGACCGCGAGTCGGCCTCACCCTCGTCCCCCCGCGGCAGGAGGGGTGTCGAATCGACGCGCGTGATCCCGCCGCGCTGCGACTGTCGAGCCAGCACCGTGAGCGCCGTGCCGGGACCGATCTCGACGAAGCTGCCCGAGAAGGACACGGCACGACGGACGGCCTTCATGAATTCGACGGGAGCGAGGATCTGGTCAGCCCAGAAGGAGGCGTCCACGGCCTGCTCGTTCGTGAGCTCGAGCCCCGTCTGCGTCGAGACGACGGGGATGCGCGGAATCGACAAGGGCGCGGCTCGGAGATGCTCCGCGAAACGATCACGGGCCTCGCGCATCATGGGCGAATGGAAGGCGTGCGACGTCTTCAGCCGCGTCGCCTTCATCCCGAGAAGCGTCGCGCGGCGCATGAATCGCTCGACGGCGTCTTCGGGCCCCGACACGACCGTCGAGGACGGCGAGTTACGTGCAGCCACGGCGAGCTCTGCCGGGAGCATGTCCGACACGAGCTTCGTTTCACCCGTGATGGCCGCCATCGCCCCTGGCGCCATCGCTTGCATGAGCCGCCCTCGCTGCACGACAGCGCCCGCCGCGTCCTCGAGCGTGAAGACACCGGCGATGCACGCGGCGGCGAACTCTCCGATGCTGTGACCGAGCACGGCCACGGGATCGCCCGCAGCGGCGATCCAGGCGCGTGCGAGGGCGTACTCGACAGCGAAGAGGGCCGGCTGAGCGACCTCCGTCGCCATGAGCGCATCGGGGTCGCTCGCCGGATCGAGGACGGCCGCGCGAACGTCTGCGCCCGCTACGCGCAGCGCGTCGAGCGCCTCTTCCAGCGCGTCCGAGAACGCGACCGACTCTCGCGCGAGAGCGGCGGCCATCCCCGGGAACTGCGAGCCCTGCCCGGGGAACATCGCGACGTACCGCGCGTCGTCGACGGCGCGGATCGCGTCCGCCTCGCCGAGCGCCCGCAGGGCGTCGACGGCCTCGCGACGCCCTCCCGCCAGGATCGCGCGGCGGAACCGGCCGTGCGGACGGCCCGTTGCGAGCGTCTTGGCGACGGAGACGAGGCTCGTGTCCGGATGCGCGTCGAGGTGGTCTGCGATCTCGGCGGCGAACCGCGCGACGGCGCCCTGTGTGGGCCCGGCGATCGGCACGAGCGTGAGACCGTCGGTATCCGTATCGGTATCGCTCTCTGACCGAGAGGACGTCCACCAGGCGGGATCCGCCTTGTCGACGACGACGGCGGCGTTCGTTCCGCCGATACCGAAGGAGCTGACCAGAGCGCGGCGGCGCTCGCGGCCTGCCCACTCCTCGCCGACGGCGCAGACCCGGAAGGGACTGTTGACCCAATCGATCGCTTCGCTGGGCTTCTCGAAGTGGAGTGTGGGTGGGATGTAGTCGTTCTCGAGAGCGAGGACGGCCTTGATGAGTCCGGCGATGCCGGCGGCGGCACCGAGGTGGCCGATGTTGGTCTTCACCGACCCGATGGGACACCCCCACTGCGGGTCGTCGTCCCAGACCGAGGTGAACGCCTCCGTAAGCGAGGCGAATTCGATGGGGTCGCCCACCGCTGTGCCCGTGCCGTGCGATTCGACGTAACCGATGCTCGCCCTGTCGATGCCGGAGTTGTCGAACAGCCGCATGAGCAGATCGACCTGCCCCGGTCCGCCCGGCGACGTGAATCCGTTGCGGTCCGCAGCGTCGTTGTTGGTCATGCTCGCGCTGATGACCGCTCGGATCCGATCGCCGTCGGCGATCGCGCGCTCGAGGGACTTCAGCACCACGACACCGGCACCGGCCCCGAAGATCGTCCCGTCGGCGGCCGCGTCGAACGCCCGGCACCGCCCGGTCTTGGAGAAGATCGAGTCCGGTGTCCAGTCGACTCCCGTCCAGTAGGGCATCTCGACCGATATGCCGCCCGCGAGTGCGACGTCGCACTCCCCGTTCACGATGGCCCGGACGGCCAGGTGCACCGCCACGAGCGCCGTCGAACACGCCGTCTGGACCGACAGGCTGGGTCCGCGCAGACCGAGGACATGCGAGACGCGGGTGGCGAGGTAGTCGGGCTGATTGGCGATCTCGATCGCCATGAGTCCCGCGCTCTCGACGAGGTCGACGTCTCGGTAGACCTTCTCGATGTAGCGGTTCGGCGCCGCGCCCCCGAAGACACCGATCGGCACCCGGGCGCGATCGCCGATGTTGGCGGTCTGGAGCGCGGCCTCGCACACTTCGAGGAAAATGCGGTGCTGCGGATCCATGATCTGCGCCTGCAGTCGCGTGAGACCGAAGTACGAGGCGTCGAAGTGCGAGATGTCCCCGATCATCGGCTTGCGGAGCACGTAGTCCGGGCTGCTCAGATACGACTCGGACACGCCCTCCTCGCGGAGCCTGTCGCGATCGAGCTCGTCGATCGATTCACGGCCTTCGACCAGGTTCCGCCAGAACTCGTCGGGACTGTCCGCACCCGGAAACCGCAGGCTCATCCCGATGATCGCGACACGAGAAGGGTTGCCGGAATGCGACGTCATTTTCGATCTTTTCCCTTCACACCGGGCTCGATAAACGACGAGATTATTCAAAGAACGCCGCTTGCGCTACCCCGAGTTTTCTCGCGCCCGCCCTGGCATCGATGGGCGTGAACAAGGCTCCTGGACACGACGTGGACCTGTGCTAGCATCGCCGCAATCTCGCGAGATGCCGGGGCTTTCGGCCCTGAGCAAGAATCGGGAGGTCGCGGTGCGGTGGCGAGCGGGCTCCCGGCGGAACCGCGAGAGATTTCCTACTTTCACGGTGATTTTCCATCGTGAAAGAGCGCGAATTTTCGGGAGGAATTGTGGCTGACGCTTCAGAATTGATCGCGATCATCGGCATGAGCATCCGGCTCCCGGGTGCATCCTCCGCGGATGAGTTCTGGACCAATCTCCGCGACGGCGTCGTCTCGGTCGAGACGCTGAGTCCCGAGACCCTCGAGGCCGCCGGGGTCACCGAGCAGATGAGAGCCGATCCCCAGTTCGTGCCCGTCTCGTCGACACTCGACGGCGTGGACCGCTTCGATGCCAAATTCTTCGGGTACTCGCCGCGCGAGGCGGAGATCCGAGATCCTCAGGGACGCCTCTTCCTCGAGAGCTGCTACCACGCCTTCGAGGACGCCGGATACAATCCAGCCGACCTCGACGCGCACGTGGGTGTCTTCGGCGGCATGGCCAACAGCCTCTACGGAGAGCACCACGTCTCTCGCAACCGCGACATGAAGTCCGCTGTGGGTCAGATGGCGATCGATGTGAGCAACAGTGTCGACTACCTCTGCACGACGGTGAGCTATCGGCTCGGGCTGCACGGCCCCAGCGTCAACGTGCAGACGGCGTGCTCGACGGCTCTCGTGGCGATCCATCTGGCATGCCAGTCGCTGCGCGCAGGCGAGTCCGACTTCGCTCTGGCGGGCGCGGTCGAGGTCGAGCTTCCCCTCGATGCGGGATACCACTGGAGCGAGGGCGGGATCTTCGCGAAGGACGGGCGCTGCCGGCCGTTCGATGCCGAGGCGACCGGGACGATCTTCGGCAGCGGTGTGGGAGTCGTGCTCCTCCGTCGACTCGACGACGCCCTCGAAGCCGGCGACGCGATCATCGGCGTGATCCGTGGCAGCGCCGTCAACAACGACGGATCGGACCGCGCGGGGTTCACGGCCCCCAGCGTGAGCGGGCAGGCGATGCTCATCACAGAAGCGCTGGCAGACGCCGACGTGCCCGCAGGCTCGATCGACTACATCGAGGCCCACGCCACGGGAACAGTCGTCGGCGACCCCATCGAGGTGGCGGGACTGCGGCGCGCGTACGCGCATGCCCAGCTCGCCCCCGGCTCGATCCCGATCGGCTCGGTCAAGGGCAACATCGGACACATGGGGCCTGCCGCGGGGATGGCGGGCCTCGCGAAAGTGCTCATGTCGATGCGACACGGGACGATCCCGCCCACCGTGAACCTGGAACGGATCAATCCCCGGCTCGAGCTCGAATCGAGTCCCTTCTTCATCCCCGTCGAGCCGATCGACTGGCCCGAGGCCGATCGGCCGCGCCGCGCCGGCATCAGCTCGTTCGGGATCGGCGGGACCAATGCGCACATCATCGTCGAGGCACCGCCGGCTCCGGTCCCCGCGCGTGCCGGTCGTCCCGCGCAGACACAACAGCTGCTCGTCTCTGCTCGCACGCCCGAGGCCTTCGAGGCGGCAGCGAAGAACCTCGCCGACGCGATCTCGGCACTCGACGAGTCCGAGCTGCCGGCCGCCGCGGCCGTCACCCAGACCGGGCGCGCGTTCTTCGCCCACCGCGGCGCTGTCGCGGGGCAGACGATCGAGGAGTGCGTGGCGGCCCTTCGCAATCTGACCCCGACGAAGGCACGCGCGGGTGCCCCCATCGTCGCGCTGTTCCCGGGACAGGGAAGCCAGTTCCCGGGCATGTTGTCGGCGATCGCCGAAGCGTTTCCGGTTGCGAAAGAGGCCGTGGAGTCGGGGCTGGCTCTGCTGGCCACGCTCGACGGCGACGATCCCACCGAGCCGGCGGTGCGCGCGCTCCTGCTCGACCCCGACTCCCCGGCGACCACCGACACTCGGGTCGTCCAACCCGCCCTATTCCTCTGCCAGGTCGCGTGCCTCGAAGTGCTGCGGTCCTTCGGCATCCAGCCGACGGCGTCCATCGGCCATTCCGTCGGCGAGATCGCCGCCGCGTGCGCCGCGGGCGCACTCGCCGTCGAGGATGGCGTGCGACTCGTGCACGCCCGCGCGCGGCTCATGTCGACGGCGGCGCCGGGCAGCATGCTCGCGGTCATGGCGGGACCCGACCAGATCGCGCCCCACCTCGTCGAGGGAGTCGAGTTCGCCGCGTTCAACTCTCCCGTCTCGACGACCCTGTCGGGGCCGACGCCGCTCATCGAGGCAACCGAGGCAGCGCTGACGGAGGCGGGAATCGGGGCCGTGCGCGTCACGACGTCGCACGCGTTCCACTCCGCTGCGCTCGACGGCGTGCGCGCAGAGTTCGAGCGGATCGTCGACGAACTGCCGATCGTCCCGCCGACGGGACGCTTCGTGTCGAACCTCACGGGAGAATGGGCGGATGCCGCCGTCACTCGTGGTTCGTACTGGGCCGCGCAGATGCGGTCGGGCGTCCAGTTCGAGCATGGTGTGCGCACGTTGCTCGGCGAAGGGGAGACACCGCTGTTCGTCGAGCTCGCCCCGACCACAACGCTGAGCAGGTTCGTCGCGGCGATCAGCCCCGACGCGACCGAGGCAGCACCCTTCCGCAAGAACGACACGGCTCAGGATGCCGCGGCGGCACCGTCGCGGATGTGGGTCGGCGGCGCCGACGTCGACTGGCGCCGCCTGTGGAGCTCGCTGCCCCCGAAGATCCACCTTCCCGGGTACCCGTTCGCGCGCACGCGGTACTGGGTGGACCCCGATCGCGACTGGAAGACCGTCGCGGACGCGCGGCCCGAAGCCGCTCACTCCCTCGATGACGGCGCTCTCGGCCTCGTCACCTGGCGCGAGACGGCACCCCGGGTCGATCGGGCCGAGCTCTCCGGGTCGCGATGGCTCATCGTCGCCGACGAGGAGAGCGCACTGTCCGCCGAGATGGTGCAGGCCCTCTCATCGGCCGGGGCCGTCGTGACCGACCGCGTGGTCGGTCACGACGACTGGACGGACCTGGCGGCGGCACAACGCGCGGTGCGCAGCGAGCTGTCGAGCGCGGTCGCGGAGGCCTCGACCGGCAGCGGAACGCTGCGGATCGTCCACGTCGTGGCCGGGCGGACCGAGCACGACCGATTCACTGCGCCGTTCCACATCGCACACGCCCTTTCTCAGGCACTCGAGTCGCGCCGCGACGGGACGTCGGTCCACGTGACGACCGTGACAGCGAACCTCTGGGCGGACGGCCCGGACGGAGATCCGTCGATGGCGCTCGCGATCGGCCCGACGCTGCTCGCGCAGCGCGAGCTGGCCGGCGTCACGTCGCAGATCGTCGACACGGACGGTCGCGCGTCGGGCGTGGCGATCCTCCGAGAGTCGGCGGCGCCGCAGAGCAGCCACCCGGTCCGCCTCCGTGGCGGGCGGAGGTGGGAGTGCGAGCACGTTCCGTTCGGGCTTCCCGACGACCCCGAGACGGCGACGGCGCCCCTGCGCGAGGGGGGCGTCTACCTCATCACGGGCGGGTTCGGCGGCATCGGCCGCACAGTGGCGGACTGGATCGCCCGCAGCGTCCGCGCCACCATCGTCCTCGTCGCGCGGACTCCCCTGCCCGAGCGAGAACAGTGGGGCCTGCTGCTGGACGATCCCGACACGCCTGCGGCTGTCCGCGACCGTCTCGAGGCGGTACTCGCTCTGGAGTCCGCGGGCTCGGTGGTCGACATCATCCTCGGTGACATCGCCGACGAGCACACCATCGCGGCACTGCGCAGAAGGCATCCCGAACCCACAGCCGTCTTCCACTGCGCGGGAGTCGCCGGCGGCGGCATGCTCGCGGTGCGCACGGCGGACGAGGCCGAGCGCGTCCTGCGTCCGAAGGTGCTCGCGACCAATGCCCTGTGGGAGGCATATAACGGGGTCGCTGAGATGTTCGTCCTCTTCTCATCCTCGACCGCGATCAACGGCACGTTCGGGATGGTGGACTACTGCTCGGCCAACGCCTACATGGACGCCTTCGCCCGCACTCACGCGACGGGCGCGACCCGCATCATCTCGATCGGATGGAGCGGATGGTCAGAGGTGGGGATGGTCGTCGACAACCAGACCAACGCGCCCGAGGCGTATCGCGCTCTGCAGCGGACGGGAGCGGGGCGCAGCGTCGAGCATCCCCTGTTGTCACGCTGGGTGCAGCTGAGCGATGACATCGTCGAGTACGAGACCGACCTCGCACCCGGCGGTCACTGGACGCACGCCGAGCACCGCATCGACGGTCGTGAAGTCCTCGTCGGCGCCGCGATCGTCGAGGCCGTCCGCGCCGCGCTCGCACACGACGGCGAGGTCGAGCTGCGCGACGTGGTCTACCTCCTGCCGGTCACCGTCGTGGGAGAGACGATGCTGGTCACCCGCGCGGTCAAGGGCTCGGAGGGCTGGGAATGCACGGTCGATGTCGTGAGGGACGGGGCGGATCGCCAAACCGCCCTCGTGTGCCGAGCCGTCCCCGTCGCGGTGCCGTCGGTGCCCGTCACGATCGATCTGGACGCGATCGCACAGCGATGCGATCGCGGTGCGATCGGCGACGACGAGCTCCTTGCGCCGGGGACGCTCGTCGACCTCGGCGCCCACTGGAGGCGCATCGAGAGCACCCTCGTCGGTGAGAAGGAGGAACTCGCCCGCATCTCGCTGGCCCAGGAGTACTGGAGCGAGTGCGCGCAGTTCGTGATCCATCCCTCGCTCTTGGATCTCGCCGTCGCCGACGCGCAGGTACGCCCGCTCATCCTCGCCCGCGGAGACAGCCACCTGCCGCTCGGGTTCGACAGGATCACCGTCCACGCGCCGCTGGAGCCGGTCATCTACTCCCACATCCGGCATCTGGACGATGTCGACGGCGACGTCGTCACGGTCGATGTCGACATCTACGACGCCTCGGGGAGGCTGCTCGTCTCGGTCGAGAGGTTCACGACCCGCAAGGCCGTGCGCGGAGAGCTCGTCGCCTCCTTCGATGGCCTCGCGAACGAGCTCGACACGGCCACGACGACGACGGGCGCGAGCATCACTCCCGCCTTCGGCATCGCGGCACTCGCCCGGATCATCCAGTGGGGTGCCGCCCCGCACGTCCTCGTGTGCCCCGAAGGCATCGTCGAGATGATGGCGTGGTCGGAAGGATTCACCACGACGCTGCTCGAGGATGCCCTCGGCGAAGAGAACCTCGGCGCGGCGAGCAGCGAGCGTCTGACCGACACGGAGTATGTCGCGCCGCGCACGACCGTGGAGCGCGAGTTGTGCGCGATCTGGGGTGATGCGCTCGGGTCGGCACAGGTCGGCATCGACGACGACTTCTTCGATATTGGGGGCAACTCCCTCGTCGCGGTCCAGCTCGCCTCCCGGATGCGCGCACGCCTCGAGGTCTCGGTGCCGATCGCGCACATCTTCGAGTTCCCGACGGTGCGGGCGCTCAGCTCGGCGTTGAGCCTGGCGGACGCCCGGTGAGCGGCGCCCCTTCCGCCCCCTCGCCGGGCGCGGCTCCGCTCTCGATGCCGGCCGTCTACCCGCGGTGGTCCGACGTCGAGACCCGGCTGCGCATCGCCCGAGACGCCGGTGTGTCCCAGGTGTGGTTCGATCAGCAGATCGGCCAGCGCGATCTGCTCACGGTCGCGACCTTCGCCCTCGGACTCGATCCGCACTGGAGCGTCGGGACGGCGGTCGTGCCGATCCGGGAGCGGC